>JALOQM010000006.1 GCA_025453495.1 Minisyncoccota bacterium
CCTCAATGTTCGTGTGGGTAGTACGACGTGTTTTCATAGTAGTTGTTGTCCTCATGAAATCAAGTGGAACGGTCGTATCTTCTTATAAAAGAGTAAACACATCATAACACAACGACAAAATGACTTTTCACTAAAAGTATTCACAATCTCATCACTGTCAATGTGAAAACAAATAAATACTCCAAACCGCGAGTATTTCACGATGTTGTATTCCAAAGTTTCGTCACATATGACAATCAAACCGCTGGTGGTAAGACAAATTCGTTATAAACGCCGATATGGTGCTTGATGATTGCTTTGTTGTCTTGTTTCTATCATCCCATTTTTTCCTTTTTTCCATATCAACAAGGGAGAGAATATTATTTGTACGTGTCCTTGTACTGCCGGTGCATGACTTCATACAGGGTAAAAGAAATACTTCGTACACCAGACCCAAAGATTATTATTGCAGGTTCGGGTATGTCTGCAGGTGGTCGCATCATACATCATGAACGCAATTATCTCCCAGATCCAAAGAACACAATTCTTTTGACCGGCTATCAAACACCAGGGACACTTGGTCGCATGATTCAACAAGGTGATACAGGGGTGCGGATCATGGGAGAAGAAGTGCCAGTCCGCGCAACAGTACTCACAATTGAAGGATATTCAGGACATAAAGATTCTCAAAATCTTCTCTCGTTTGTTGAAGACTCAGCAAATACACTAAAAAAAGTCTTTGTTGTGATGGGTGAGCCGAAATCATCGTTATTTTTTGTACAGAAACTTCGTGATCATCTTGCCATTGATGCGTCAGCACCAATGGCAGGAGAAAGTGTTGAGATTGAATGTTAATGGGGAGGGTGTTTATGCTATACTTACCCTATGCATACAAATAATTCTCTTGAAAATACAGAAAAGCATGGTCATGCGCGCATAAAAATTTGTGTTTCAGGTGCCGCCGAGACTGGACACTGCGGTCGCAATGCTCTCGCTGATGCAAAAACATTGGGACGTGAAATAGTGCTACAGGATGCAATTCTTGTGACTGGAGCGACAACAGGCTTTCCACTTTGGAGCGCAATGGGAGCAAAGGAGGTAAATGGTATTTCTATAGGCCTTTCTCCTGCAGCAAATGAACGTGAGCACACGAATGTGTATCGCCTTCCTATTGATTATATGGATTTTATTATCTATACCGGTTTTGGGTATCCGGGTCGTGATTTACTCCTAGTTCGCTCAGCTGACGCTGTCATTATCGGTTGTGGTAGAATTGGCACGATTCATGAATTTACCATAGCATTTGAAGATGCAAAGCCAATCGGTATCCTCGAAGGTGATTCGCACACTGATGAAGTGATTAAGATGATTATTGAAAAGGGGCATCGTCCGAATCCAAAAATTGTTTTTGATTCTGATCCAAAACGCCTTGTTGAACGTGTCATTGAACTAGTTAAAAAAGATAAAGTGGAGGAATACCGTGTCGGAACAAACTCCACCGAAACTAGCATTACTAACTAGTTAGTGTATGTCTTTTGAAGTCTATACCACAAAGACAGTTGAAGAGACTTTTTCCGAACTAGATACAAGTGTAAGAGGGCTTCGCGAGTTTGTCGCCCATGAACGACTCACTACCTACGGCAAGAATACTATTGCTGCAAAAGAAACGACCTGGTATGAGGTATTATTTAGGCAATTTACATCCCCTTTTGTATATATTCTTTTTTTTGCTTCAGTTTTATCGTTTGTAACAGGTGGAGTCATTGATAGTATCATTATTCTTGTCTTTATACTTATCAATGCAATACTTGGTTTTTTCCAAGAATATCATTCTGAACGTTCACTCTTGGCACTCAAGCAGTTCGTCAAATCACTTTCTCGTGTACGCCGCAATAACAATGAAATGCTTATCAGCACCGAAGAGCTTGTCCCTGGTGATCTGCTTATCCTTGGGACTGGCGATATTGTCCCTGTTGATGCACGTGTCATCTCAGTAAACAACTGCAGTGTTAACGAGGAGTCACTAACCGGAGAATCAAAGCATGTATTCAAGTCTCCAGATGCTCTGCATGTGGCAGCGACCGCGGTGCATACTGCTTCAAATATTGTATTTGCGGGAACTTCTGTTGTTGGAGGTATGGCTGAATGTATTGTGCTCTCGACTGGGTCGGCATCGTGCATGGGAGACGTTGCGAAACTTGCAATAGAAACACATCGTACAAGTGCATTTGAGCAAGGAATCTCACGCTTTAGTCGCTTTATTCTCAGAATGGTTGTCGTTATTACAACGCTACTTTTTGTCGTACACACATATATACAAGGTGGTAATGATCTCGGTGAGACCATACTCTTCTCAATTGCCCTTGCTATCTCAGTAATTCCTGAAGCATTGCCAGTGGTGACAACTATAGCACTTTCGCGCGGTGCGTTATCTCTTGCAAAGGATAAAGTGGTGGTGCGCAGACTCTCTGCCATCGAAGATCTCGGCAGTATTGAAGTTCTTGCGAGTGACAAGACAGGGACATTGACCGAAAACACGCTAACTGTTGTCGGGATACATGCTTCCGACAAAGCGCTCTGTCAGCGGTATGCGACACTTGGTTCATCATTTCTTGGTGCCAAGAAGCGTGATCCGAATAATGCTTTTGATCTTGCACTCTGGCAGAAGCTTTCTATTACTGAACAAGAGACGCTCAAAGAGTATCGCTATATAAGCGAGCGCCCGTTTGATCCTGAGAAAAAAACAAATAGTGTCCTTCTTTCAGTAGACGGTAAAAATATACTCATTGTGCGTGGTGCCCCAGAAGTAGTCGTTGATGTGTGTCCAGAACTCTCGAATGCAAGTAAAAAAGAAATACTTGATTGGGTAGCTCAAGAAGGAGAACTTGGCAGACGTACTCTCGCAATTGCAGTAAAAGAGTGTGATTTTGACAGAGCACATTGTGCTGATGATGAGTATACCCTCAGTTTTGCTGGTACTATTTCTTTTGCAGACAATTTGAAATCAAGCGCCAAGGAGGCAATACGGAAAGCAAAAGAACTCGGTATTCAGGTAAAGATTTTGACTGGAGACGGTCCTGAAGTATCTCGCGCGGTAGCAAGAGAAGCCGGTATACTTGTCGATGATGGTGAGCTTGTGTACACTGGTGACGTTTTTGAGCGCTTGACTCCAGAAGAGAAACGAAAAGCGTTGGAAGAATCACATGTTTTCACACGCTTAAATCCGAAACAAAAATATGAAATTATACAGTACATGAGTGAACGCCATTCGGTTGGATTTTTGGGAGAGGGTATTAATGATGCATTGGCACTCAAGCTTGCAAACGTAGGATTAGTTGTTGAAGGAGCAGCAGATATTGCTCGAGATGCTTCCGATATTGTCCTTCTTAATTCAAGCTTGCTTGTTATCATTGAAGGTGTTGAGAACGGTCGCAAGATGTTTGCCAATATTATCAAATATCTCAAGATCACACTCACATCGAATTTCGGCAATTTTTACTCAGTGGCTATCGCATCGTTCCTTATTCCATTTCTCCCAATGTTGCCAATACAGCTTCTCTTGCTCAATTTGCTTTCTGATTTTCCGATGATTGCAATTGCGACTGACACTGTGGATAGTTCTGAAGTCTCGCGTCCGAGAAAGTATCAATCACATGAAATCATTCGCGTCGCAATACTCTTTGGTCTCCTCTCAACACTCTTTGATCTCATCATCTTTTCACTATTTTATCAGCGCGACACAGCAGTACTCCAGACAAATTGGTTTATTGGCTCTACACTCACAGAGCTTGCACTTATTTACTCTATGCGTACTATGTTGCCGTTTTGGCGTGCAGTCCGTCCAGGTCGGACTCTTTCGCTGCTTTCGATAGCAGGAGTTGTGTGTGCAGTGTTTCTGCCGTTTTTGCCATTTGCTATGGGACTTTTTACATTCATTCCACCAACTATGGCTGACCTGCGACTCATTTTCTTTGTAGTAGCTATCTATTTTGTCGTCACAGAGAGTGCAAAGCTTTTGTATGTGAAGCTTGGGAAGCTCCGTTTACAAAAAGTACAAAATATATAAACTATGCAATCACTCTTACTGCTTCCAGGAAATAGTATTCGTAATAAAGAGTGGCTCTCTTGTATGCGTAACGCCTTTGAAAATGATTTTCATGTTTCAGCTATTGCATACGATCATTGGACTACTTTAGATCAAATGGATTTCTCGGCTGAAGTTGAGAAAATAAAAAATCTCAATACTCGATTTGATATAGTTGTAGCGAAGTCTGCTGGTGTAGCTTTGGCACTTCTTGCAGTTTCCAAGAGGTATATACAGCCAGAAAAAATGATCTTACTTGGCACTCCACTCACAGCGATGCTTTCTGATGCAGAAGGCGCAAAACTCCTTCATGAGAATATGGTGCCGACAGTATATATCCAACAATCGCATGATCCCTATTGTCCTTTTACCGAAGCAAAAAATACACTCGAAAAATTACTAAAAGAAAATGACTTACTTATCAAGGTAGAAGGAAACGATCAT
The DNA here is from genome assembly GCA_025453495.1 of Minisyncoccota bacterium. Lineage (GTDB taxonomy): Bacteria > Patescibacteriota > Minisyncoccia > Phycocordibacterales > UBA9973 > JALOQM01. The sequence continues at coordinate 4,508 of JALOQM010000006.1, forward strand.
TCCTACAATACTCCACTAGAAATAAAACCATTCCTCCACTAAAAAATCCCCAATCTGGGGATTTTTTAGTGGAGGATTACATGACTGCTTTGACGATTCGAGCAAATACTTCTGGATGATTCTTTGCAAGATCAGCGAGGATTTTGCGGTCAAGCAGGATATCTTTCTTTTTGAGTGCACCTATGAGCTTGCTGTAGGAAATACCGAGTGCTTTTGCGCTTGCGCTGATATTTGTCTGCCAAAGAGCACGTTTATCAGCTTTTTTGTCTTTTCTGTGTGCAAATGCATGTGCGCCAGCGTGACGGATTGCTTCGCGTGCTTGTGCCTCTTTGGTACTTCTACCGAAACGATAGCCTTTCGTTTGCGACAGTATTTTTCGACGACGCTTATTCTTTATTGTTCCTCTTTTAACTCGTGTCATATGGGTGGTGTTAGCTTGTAACTACTAGGGACTGTTTATTAATTAAATGGAAGCAAGTGACTCTTTGCTTTGACAGAGATAGTAAATTCCTTACCCTTTCTTCCCGCAAGCTGCTTTGTGCGGGACTGCTTAGCGTTGTAATGGTTAAAGCCCGGCTTCTTTCCGATGAGTTTGCCGTTCTTTGTGATCTTGAGTCTCTTTGTATATGATTTGTTTGTTTTCATGCTATGTGTAGTGAGATTGCAAACTATTTCTTGTCTCGTTCGATGGTGACGAAGATACCTTTTGGTCCCTTCTTGAAACCATCTGCGATTCGGTAATTCTCGGTAATGAGATGAAGTACGCGCTCCAGTCGTTCTTTGAGAAATGCCTCCTGCATGTACTTTGCTCGACCGGAAAGGTAGAGCTCTATTTTGATGCGGTGACCTTCTTTGAGCCAGTTTGAAGCGGTTTTGGCTTTGAGTGTAAGGTCATGGTCGCCGGTAGCGATTTTGACCTGGATGGATTTTGTCTCAGTTGGTTTTGCACCTGACTTCGCCTTCTTCTGTTTCTTATTCTGCTCGTACTGGAATTTACCATACTCCATGATTTTTGCAATCGGGGGAGTGGTATTTGGTGATATCTCTATAAGGTCGAGATTGCTGTTTCGAGCAAGCTCAATGGCATCGCGTGTTGCCATAATACCGAGATTTTCACCACCATGACCGATGACTCTGACTTCAGTTGCGCGTATTTGGTTGTTTATTCGTTCTCTCAATAGGCTGATAATAGTGTATTTCTCGAGAAAAGTAAATGCAGTAGCGCAACTTTGCACCTTTTTTTATTTTCCATAATCTGCTTTAGTTAGTGTATGGATCAAAAGACTATTGGTATATACAAGAATCTTGGAGAAACACCGCTTGCGGCGCTTGATCGCTTGCGACTTGAACGACCTGAACTTACACATGAGACGCTCTCATATATAGGCCGTCTGGATCCGATGGCAGAAGGTGTGATGCTTGTGCTTGTTGGAGAGGAAAATAAGAACAGAGAGGCATATCTTGGACTTGATAAGGAGTATGAGTGTGAGGTGCTGTTTGGTGTTTCGACTGACACAAGCGATTTACTTGGTCTGGTAACAAAAAATGCTATCGCGGATTTTGTTGCAAAAGATACTGTGGCAGAAAACATAAAACTATTTCTCGGCAAACGTCAACAAGAATACCCCATCTATTCATCAAAACCAGTTAAAGGAAAGCCATTACATGTATGGGCGCGCGAGGGGAGGATTGGCGATATAGAAATACCAAAAAAAGAAATCGAAATCTATGCAATTAAACTTCTTGATTTTTATACGATCGAAAAACAGGTCTTGCAAAAGATAATCGAGGAACGCATTGCGCTTGTGTGTGGCGATTTTCGTCAAGCCGAAATTCTCGCACAGTGGCAGGAATATTTTGAACAAAACATTCCTGCATTGCTTCCGGTCGCCAAACTCCGCGTCCGGGCTTCGAGCGGAACATATATGCGTGTGCTTGCTTCAGATATTGGGCAAAAACTTGGTGTTCCAGCCCTTGCGATAGGTATTAAAAGGTTAGCTATTATAAAAAAATAGCCCCGCACATTAGCGGAGCTATCTGAATTTCTTCCGAATCTAAATACGACAAACCAAGAAGTTCTGTTTTTCTTCTTCATTTGCGTATATTGCCAAGATAGTATCTTCTTTTTTGAGAAGTTCTTGACCAACAACAGAGCTTTCCCTCACAAGTCTAAGTCCACAACTTTCAGGAATATCTACGGAATCGTTCTCATGGTTGTGAAGTAATTCTGCTGCTGCTTCTTGAATTTTTCGTTGAAGATTCTCTGTAAATTTTATCGCCATGCGTGAAAGAGTATTATCCTAATTATTATAATATACTGTTACTTATCTTTTGTCAAGTGATATTGCATCTCACGCTCAAGTGATGCGATTTGTGCTTCGTCATCAAAGAACGGAGCGATTTTCTCCATCCCTGGTTCGCGTGCATACGGATTCTCATCAGTGAGAATAAGTTTTACCGCAGCGCCGAAATCGATGACAACAGGTTTCCCTGTTTCAGCCTCAATCATAATATTATCTTCGCGGAGATCACGGTGATAAATACGATATTCATTATGCATTTTCTCAACAAATTTTTTTAGATTCTTCCAGAAGAATTCGCTGTTATATGTTTCAGGAAGTTCTTTTTTATCTCGTAAAATCTCACCAAGTGTGGGGCCGTTGATTTTTTCCATAGCAAGTAATTGCTTTCCTCCTTTCATGATAGTAAACAGGGGGATAGGTACTTTAACTGTGTTGTCAATTTCATGAAGTGTTTCCAGGAAATCAACCTCATCTTCCACATTATTAAAAAGATGGTCTTTGTTTCGAGTTACTGATTTATAGCAAATATTATTTTCTGGATCTTCGTAGACACTTGCAAAGTTTCCGAAACCAATCGGTTCATTCTCACTAAACAGACGTTCTGTGAAATTGATAATAGCAGTGGTAAATATTTCCTGACGTTTTTCGATGGGTATATGTTCTGAATGAATTTCTTTAAGAATTGCCTTATTTTCCATAGATAAACTCTATTGTATAGGTATATAGCCAAGGGAGCAATATTGCTTTATTTTATGGATAAAATAGTGCTTGACTTCTTTGTATATATGACTATACTGTCTTGGCGTCTCTGAAAGGAGTCGCTTTTCATTTAGAACCTCGACAATCAAATTGAATTAAGAACATACAAGAACTTGAAACAAGTTCCCAGCCCCGACCTTCCGGTCGGGCACCGACAATAGCAATAGTCGGTAGTAATTTGAGTAGAGCTACGGATCGCATGAGAAACTATTTTTTCTTTTGTTCCGCTTCTAGTACGAATTCGCTTATTTATAGGCAGGATTTTTTAGAAGAGTTTGATCCTAGCTCAGGATGAACGCTGGCGGCGTGGATAAGGCATGCAAGTCGAACGGACTTTTTTGAATTGAGATTGAGATTACATCAAGGTCAATTTTCTCTAAAAGTTAGTGGCGAACGAGGTAGTAACACGTGGGTATTTCCCCCTAAGTCGCGAACAACGTACCGAAAGGTACGCTAATACGCGATAGTCTCTCCGGAGTAAAGATTTATCGCTTAGGGAAAAGCCTGCGGGATATCAGCTTGTTGGTGAGGTAATGGCTCACCAAGGCTATGACGTCTAGGGGACCTGAGAGGGTGACCCCCACCGATGGGACTGAGACACGGCCCATACACCTACGGGTGGCTGCAGTCAAGAACCTTCCACAATGGACGAAAGTCTGATGGAGCGACGCCGCGTGATGGATGAAGACCTTAGGGTTGTAAACATCTTTTGTGAGGGAAGAAGTTTATTGACGGTACCTCAAGAATAAGGGGTTGCTAAACTCGTGCCAGCAGCAGCGGTAATACGAGTGCCCCAAGCGTTATCCGGAATTACTGGGTGTAAAGGGTGCGTAGGTTGCGATGTTAGTCTCTCGTGAAAGCCCCAAGCTCAACTTGGGAAACGCGAGGGAAACGGCATTGCTTGAGAGTGTGAGAGGTGAGCGGAACTCATGGTGTAGGGGTGAAATCCGTTGATATCATGGGGAACACCGAAGGCGAAGGCAGCTCACTGGCACATTTCTGACGCTCAAGCACGAAAGCGTGGGTAGCGAATGGGATTAGATACCCCAGTAGTCCACGCCCTAAACGATGATCACTAGTCTTTTAGAGTATCGACCCTCTGAGAGGCGTAGCTAACGCGTTAAGTGATCCACCTGGGAAGTACGGCCGCAAGGCTAAAACTCAAAGGAATAGACGGGGACTTGCACAAGCAGTGGATTATGTGGTTTAATTCGACGATAAACGAAGAACCTTACCAAGGTTAGAAATCCAGGGGAAGGTACGTAGAAATATGTACCGCCGCAAGGCCGCTGGACAGGTGATGCATGGCCGTCGTCAGTTCGTGGTTTGAATTGTTCCCTTAAGTGGGGTAACGAACGCAACCCTCGTCGTCTGTTATACGTGTCAGGCGAGACTGCCCAGCACTTTGCGCAGGAATAGTAAATATACTTCACTATTCGTGAATAAAGTGCTGGGAGGAAGGGGAGGATGACGCCAGGTCAGCATGTCCCTCTGATACCTTGGGCTACACACATAATACAATGACCATTACAACAGGTTGCGACGCAGTAATGCTGAGCTAATCCTTAGAAAAATGGCCTCAGTTCGGATTGTGGGCTGCAACTCGCCCACATGAAGTTGGAATTGCTAGTAATCGCGGGTCAGCTAAACCGCGGTGAATACGTTCTCAAGTCTTGTACTCACCGCCCGTCAAGTCAAGGGAGCTGGTAGTACCCGAAATCTCTGCATTTGCAGGGCCTAAGGTAAGATCAGTGACAGGGACTAAGTCGTAACAAGGCACGGGTAGCGGAAGCTGCTCGTGGATTAATTCAATTTGAAACCGTTATCTGTATCGCTTCGGCATACAGTAAACTTACGGAGTCGATATTATGTGCCTCAATTGAGCACGTAATAGTCCAGGCGTGCGATGGACTTAAAAGTACGCTGACATGAGGGAAAGTACCCATAGAGCGGAACAAAAGAAAGAATAGTATTCTTGATAGTAAAGAAAAAAGAGTACAAAAAACCACCCACATGGGTGGTTTTTTGTACGGCATATAAAATTAGTATGCACCACTAGATATTTTCCATGGTGTTGGGATAGTATGGTAAATTTGACAATATATATACTATATTTTTTATTGAATTGAACAATAAAAATAAAATATAAAAAACAAAGAAAAATGGGAAAAAACCAATTTTTGACTGCTTTCAGTTGGCAACACAAAGAATCGTAGTAGAGGCAGTGCATAATTTCCATGCACTTAATTTTTTCTGTGATGAGTTTAACAGTGATCAGCAAGTATGGAGAGACATACAGCATGATTTTACACCTATTGTGTATTCTTCACCAAAAATTATTCTCGCAAGTTATGACCTTATTGGAAAAGAAATTACTGCTGAAGATTTACTTTTGAAAGCGAAAGCTCTCAAAATTTATGCAGAAGTAGACCTTGCTCACATTGCGGAGGTTCTGTATCGTCAAACAGATAAAAATCAAAAACTCTTAGTAAAAGGAGACGGTAAATATAATTTTTTTTTGGGTTAAAAGTAAAACAAAAGGTTTGCAAGCTGTTATGTTCTGGAACACTTTCCGAGAATGGAGCGCCAGCTTTACTGATGCAAACCTCTCAATAGATGCAAATCGAACAGATTTCACATTTAGTCCTGGTAGTCATCATTTTTTTCTGTATATGGAATGAAGTTAGTTTTAAAGCTGCTGGAGACAGTAGCTTTTTTATTTAAATACTCTTTCACTATTTTCTTTGACTTTATTATCTATATATTGTAATTTGTTATCGGACATAGTTTGGATTGTTTTTATAGATTCTGATTGGATTTTGTAAAAACAATCTAAACCTCAATCACATGTCGAAAATAATAAATGACGACTCCCGCTTTCTTGCACTCTTTATTATAATGATAACCTTAATTATCTTTTATGTAACGAGTGATTTTAGTCACTTTGGGGAGACAGAAAAATTAGAACCTCTTTCATCTGGACTCGATAGTGTGGAGAATGCTCTTGATGCTACTGATCCACAATTTAAAAAATGAATATAAATCCCGTACAGTGTTAGTGCTGTATGGGATTTTATTTATTACTCTTCCAACACTTTTTCAATTTGAAATCTTTGATTGAGTTTCACGATGTTTTTTTGTACTTGTAGTATTTCACTACGCTTCAAACGCACAGAGAGGAGAAGTCCTTCCATTGTGTCTTTTGAAAATGCTTGATCAAATATGAAGTTACCAAGCGAGTAGGCGATATAGCCACCGTTATAGTGCTCTGTGTCTTGGATTACATGCGGATGGTGACCGATGACGAGCTTTGCCCCAGCATCAATTGCACGGTGTGCGAGATCCTTTTGTCTTTCTGTATGTTCACCTGTTTTATATTCTTCACCCCAATGAAAAGAAACGACAAGCACATCACATTGTGCCGCCGCGTCTTTGATGCTTTGTTCAAAATGTGGATCATTTGCAAGTAGGATACCAGGTGAAGTCTCAGTAGCTCTAATCCATGCTGGTCCGACATCAGAGAAGCCAAGATAGCCAATTTTTATCCCCTTTTTCTCAATTATTTTTGGTTGTTTGGCTTCTGCTCTATTTCCGCCACCGCCGACAAATTCCATACCAGCATTTTGTATTCGAAGAAGGGTGTCACTAAATGCCTCGCGACCCCAATCGCCAGCATGATTGTTTGCAACTGAGAGCACATCAAATCCAGCATCTCTGACTGCAATGAGAGATTTTGGTTCCATGCGAAATGAATAGATAGATCCCTCGTCAGCACCTTTGTCAGATGCAGGACCTTCGAGATTTGCAAAAGCGATATCAGCGCGCGCGACCTCTGGAGCATGTGTAAACAATCGTCCATAGTCACCACCGAAGTATGCATAGACATTTTGTCTCACACCACGATCAAGCATGATATCACCCGCGAACACAAGATCTATCTCATCATCTGGAATCTTATACAAATCTTCAGCAGGCGCAGCAAATGGATATGCATCTGTATCGCCATAGTAGACGTTATTTTTTATATAAGTGAGCAGTGCATCGGTATCACGTTTACGATCAGCGCTTTTGAGCAGTATGACGGTCAATTTTTTCTCTTCACCGTTTGCAAGTGGCAAGGTAAATAGTCCGATATTTGTCTGCCGTGCTTCGTCAATGTAGCCCGATTTTGAGCCATTATAGCCTCGCGCACGGAGGAACTGGCTGATGTTGTACCAGGTGTGCTGTTTGTAGCTGTATTTGGCTACTTTACTGATATCAAAAATAAGCGGCTGGTTTTTTGTGATATGGGAAGCAAGAATGAAGAGGTCACGAACGGTAGATATATTTTCGGGAGAAAGACCTGTTGGTTCGACATAAGTGGTATTTGTCATGGCAAGTTTTGCCGCAGTTGCATTCATTCGTGTAATGAATTGCTCTCGATCATCTGTCTCAGCAATGATTTCCGCCGCATCATTTGAAGACTCAATGAGCAATGGATACAGTAGTGCACCAAGTGTTATTTTTTCTCCCACGCGGAAATTACCGTTTTCGCCATAGGTTGCAAGTGCGCGTCTTGATGCAGTTGTTATCCTCTCTTGGTCGAAGGTTCCTAGTGATACGAGTGCTGTCATGAGTTTTGAGATTGAGGCGACAGGGAAGGGTGTTTCTGGATTTTTTTCCACGATTATTTCTCCAGATGAAATATCACCGACGAGATACGCTTCGGCGGAGATTTTTGGTAAAGGTACATCACGCTTGATGAGGTATGAGGGACCTTCAGTCACTTCAGTTTTGGTAAGCTCCAGAGATTCTGTAGCTCCTTTTTGTGCTTCTTTCCCAAATAGAGAAGAGTATGCGCGACTGCCACCATCGACAGCAAGCGCTGTGACACCAATACCCACTCCAATTGCAATACAGATAGTAAGTACTCGTAGTATCGCTGTTTTATACAAATGCATAATCGATCACTTTTTTGTTGAGATCGGCGTTGGTGACACGGATTTTGACCTTGTCGCCGATCTGGAATGTTTTTTTTGTTTTCTTGCCAACGATACGCATATGCTTCTCGTCGAGTTCATAGAAGTCATCACCGAGGTCTTTCATGCGAATCATACCTTCACATTTGGACGCTTTTTCTTCAGCATAGACACCCCACTCTGAAACACCAGTGATAACGCCATCAAATGCCTGTCCAATACGCAATGACATATATTCAATCTGCTTATATTTGACTGATGCACGTTCTGCGTCAGCTGCTTCTTTTTCTCTCTGACTGGCAAGTGTACACATCTGCTCGTAACTTTCCCACTGTTTCTTGTCGATATCGCGACCATGTAAATACTCTTCGAAAAGTCGATGGACGATCACGTCCGGATATCGACGAATAGGAGAAGTGAAATGTGTGTAGTATTCAAATGCTAATCCAAAGTGGCCGATATTTTTTGTCGAATAGATTGCTTTTGCCATACTACGGATGATGGCGGTATGAATCGTTTCTCGCTCTTCTTTGCCCTCGAGTGATTCGAGTAATATGTTGATCTCAGAAGAGGGGATGATGCCATCATGAGTTTTGACATTGTACCCAAGTTTTTTAAGGAAAGTGACGAGATTTTCTGTTTTCTCTTTATCTGGTAGATCGTGAATACGATAGACGAAGATACGCTCTTTTTTTGTCTCAGTATCTACGAATTCAGCCACTTTTCGGTTGGCTAGAAGCATAAACTCCTCGATGAGTTTGTTGGTATCTTGTCTAATTTTCTTATAGACAGCGATGGGAACCCCATTTGTATCTAGTTTGAATTTCACCTCTTCTTGATCAAGAGAAATCGCTCCAGCAGCAAAACGCTGTTTTGTAAGTGCTTTGGCGATCGTGTTCAGTAGTGTGAGTTCATTGTGATAGGCACCTCCACCAGTATCGAGTACTGCCTGAGCCTCTTCATACGTAAAGCGCTTGTCTGAGTGGATGATTGCCTTGCCATACCATGCATCATACACAGTTCCTTTTACATCCATAATAAATACTGCACTCATTACTAGTCGATCAACGTTTGGCTTGAGACTACAGAGGTCGTTGGAAAGTATTTCTGGGAGCATGGGGATAGTGCGGTCGACAAGGTACACAGATGTTTGTCGTTTGATTGCTTCGCGATCAAGCGCGCTCCCTGGTTTCAGATAATGTGATACATCGGCAATATGGATACCAATTTCGTAGTGTCCGTTTTCAAGTACACGGAAAGACAATGCATCGTCAAAGTCTTTGGCATCTTCGGGGTCAATGGTAAAAGTAGTCGTCCCTCTGAAGTCTCTGCGCCCCTGTGCTGCGACTTCCATATCTTCGGAAAGTAATTCTGCCGCTTCTTTTTCTACATCATCTGGAAATCCTGTACTAAAGCCTTTTTCAAGGGCGATCGCTCGCATTTCGGCGTTGTTTTCTCGAGGTATGCCAAGCACTTCAACAATCTCGCCGATGGGTGATTTCTTCGGGTCTTTCCAGTCAGTGATAACGCAAAACACTTTTTGTCCAATATGTGCGTCCTTGAGTTTATCTTCGGGAATAAGGATATCGGTATACATTTTTGTGTCACTTGGCACAAGGAAATAGTAAGGACCGTCTTTTTCAAGCACACCAGCAAATCCTGCTTTAGCGCGCTGTATAATCTCGATGATTTCTCCAGTGAGTTCTTTGTCTTGAGTAGTGCTATGTAGTTGTACACGGACTTGATCTCCATGCAATGCGGTATTTAGAAATGGTGTGTCAATTTCAATCGAGGTTGCAAGCTCTTTGTTTCTGACATAGCCAATACCTTTTGTGGTGAGGGAAATAGTGCCCTCGATTGTCTGTTGCGCGGGTGTATGTGATTTCACCTCACCACTATAGCATGAAATAGCCTTTTATTTGACTTTTTAGTTGTTTCTGCTAATATTCCTCGCATGTTAGCTATCAGATTACAGAGAACCGGCAGAAAGAACAATGCGAGTTTTCGTGCTGTTGTCACTGATTCAAAAAATGCGGCAAAAAGCCGCAAGTTTTTGGAGGTTGTCGGTTCATATGAGCCCAAGAAAGGCGTTACTCAATTTGCGACCGATCGCATCAAGTATTGGTTGTCACATGGAGCTAAGCTCTCTGACACAATGCACAATTTCCTAGTTAAGGAAAAAGTGATCGAAGGTAAGGCGAGAAATGTCCTCTCCAAAAAAGCTCCAACAAAAAAGCGCAAAGAAGCGAAAAATTCCTAATGTAAAAAGCACCCCGACCGATTGGTTGGGGTGCTTTTGTCTTGCGTTGACAGGCCACTTTGTCTAAAGTACTATTCTCTATAGCAGCAGTGACGTCGAGTACTGCGCTATTACAAAAAGAATTCCTCGGCACCGAAAGGCTCGCCGAAAAAAGAAAATACATATGGCAGACATGGATAAAGAGTTTCTCGAGTATGTTGTCAAAGCATTGGTTGACAATCCAAACGATGTAAAGATCGACCGCAAGGTCGATGAGATGGGCGTCTTGATCACCCTTTCAGTCAACCCGGCTGACATGGGTAAGATCATTGGTCGCCAAGGCAATACTGCAAAAGCAATCCGCACGCTTCTACGTGTGATCGGTATGAAGAATAATGCTCGCGTCAACTTGAAGATCAACGAGCCGGAAGGCGCAAGTCGCCCGAGCGCGTCATCAGTAGATCAGGCAATGGAGGATCTCAAAGGAATCTAAATAGTATTTTGTATCTGAAATAGTAACACAAAACCGCCGTACGGCGGTTTTGTGTTATAGTGCCTAATATTGCTCATGAATTTATTGGCAACACTACAATGGTGGGTCTGAAGAACAGCAAGTTCACCCGACAGTGAAAGCAATTGTATTCAATGCAGATGGACACATTGCATTGTTTGGTGGACTTCTTCCTGGTGGTGTTGAAGAAGGAGAGACCGATGAGCAAGCATTGCATCGTGAATGTTTGGAAGAAATCGGCTGTTTAATAGAAATTGAAAGCTCACTAGGAATGGTGATACACTATCGTGATGTTCTTAGAAAGAGATATGAGCTTCGGGCATATGTCGTTCGTTACGTCGGGATGCCTATTGCACTTACTACAGATCAAGAGCGCGAAATTGGAGTGACTCTTGTGTGGTTGCCTATTGATGAAGTTATAACTCATATTGAGAAAAACATAAAAGATCTGCAAGACACAAAATCTGAATTCTATCCTGATGGCGTACACCAGGGAAAGCTGTATAATAGGCAAACGAGCCTTATTTTTTTTAAAGAAATAAAATCACGTTCATGAGATTCCATGTCATAACTATTTTCCCCGAAAGCTTGGATTCATATATACATGAGTCAATTATTGGACGAGCAATACGCGAAAAGAAGATTGACGTGCGCTTTTATAACCCGCGTGATTTCGTCGTAGTTGGTAAAAGTCAAAAAGACAAAGACAAGCCATACTTGCGTGTTGATGATAAGCCATATGGTGGTGGTCCTGGTATGGTAATGGAAGCACTCCCAATTCTAAAAGCTGTAGCTTTGGCAGAAAAGAAACTGAAAAATAAAAAATTGAAACCAAAGATCATACATTTTTCTCCTTCTGGAAAAAAGTTTACAACTGCATACGCGAAAACTACAGCAAAAAAATACGCAGACGTCATACTTATCTGTGGCAGATACGAAGGTATCGATTCTCGTGTTGATAAGATACTCAAGACCGAACTTGTCTCGATTGGTGACTATGTGCTCACGGGTGGGGAATTACCAGCAATGGTTGTCCTTGACAGTATCGCACGTCAGATTCCAGGCGTGCTTGGCACATTTGCGTCACTTGAAGAAGAGCGTATTTCTTCATCTCAATTTTACACACGTCCAGAAGTGTTACTCTATAAAGGAAAAAAGTACCGTGTGCCAAAAGTCTTGCTTTCGGGGAATCACAAGAAGATAAACGAGTGGCGGGAATCAAAGAAGAAATAAAATCTAGTAGTTTCTGCTATAGCAGAAACTATCACACACAATGAGTAGTCTTTGTTTTACCATCTTGGCCCGTTATCAAGCCAGCCGAGATACGCACCTATTGCGATGAGTGCTAATATCAGTAGTATGAGTGATGTATATGATTTTTTAGGCATTATTTGTCCTGTATAATCAATATGTATACCCGCTTAGTATATCATGCAAAACAACACTGAAAATAATACCTATACAGTTCTGCTTTTCTATAAATATGTATATATAGCTGATCCTGTAGCACTTCGCGATAGTCAGCGCGTACTTTGCGAGCGACTTGATTTGAAGGGGCGGATTATTGTTGCTCATGAGGGTATAAATGCTACATGTGAAGGCACTGCAGAAAACGTTGCTCTCTATCGCGCTGAGCTTGAAAAAGATCCTCGCTTCCAAAATATTCACTATAAATATTCCCAAGGTACTGGTACTGCATTTCCAAAACTTTCTGTCAAAGCACGCAAAGAAATTGTAAGTCTCCATCTTGGTGAGGAGGATTTTGATCCCAATGTGACAACAGGTGTACATCTAGCACCAGAAGCACTTCGCGCATGGTTTGAAAAAGGAGAAGAGTTTACGATTGTCGATATGCGCAATGACTATGAGCATAAAGTTGGAAAGTTTGAAGGCTCGGTCTGTCCACCACTTGCAAACTTCCGCGATCTCCCGAAAGTGATGAATAAAATTGAGCCACTCAAAAACAAAAAGGTACTCACTGTTTGTACTGGCGGTGTACGCTGTGAAAAAGCATCTGGCTATCTCATAAAACAAGGATTCACAGATGTCTATCAACTCGACGGTGGAATCGTCAGCTATATGGAAAAATATCCAAACATGGATTTCAAGGGTAAGCTCTATGTATTTGATACTCGTGTGACGATAGGGTTTGATGTCACTAATCCGAAGCATGAAATCATCGGTCGCTGTGAACAATGCGGGACTTCTTCTGAGCAGTATGTAAACTGCACTGGTGCCACGTGCCACAGGCATTTTATCGCGTGTGAAAATTGTCAGAGTGCTGCAGGTGGTAGTTTATTGTGTCCACTTGGCTGTACTACCGCCGTTGAAAAAAATGCACCTGCTTTGGTATAATCAGAATATTCTATGGAATCTGAACTACAAAAAGGATACTTGCACCCGATTACCGCAATGATACGAGATATTATCACTATCTTTGGTGAGCTTGGATTTACTGTTGGTGAAGGACCTGAGCTTGAGACTGAGCAGTACAACTTTGATGCGCTCAATGTGCCAGCACAGCATCCTTCTCGTGATATGCAAGATACCTTTTGGCTCAAACCAAAAAGCGCGGGCAGTCTCCTTCGCACACATACCACATCAGTAACCGCACGAGAACTTACGGCATTTACAGGTGCCCCAATCAGAAAGATTTTTCCCGGCAAAGTATTTCGAAACGAAGCGACAGATGCCACACATGAAGCGCAGTTTTATCAACTTGATGCGGTATATGTGGATCGTGACGTTTCACTTGCACATCTAAAAGGCACGTTAGATTATTTTTTCAAGAAACTTCTCGGTAATGATATCGAAATTCGTTTCCGCCCCAGCTATTTCCCATTTACCGAGCCGTCGATTGAAGTAGATATTAAATTTAAGGGCAAGTGGCTTGAAGTAATGGGTGGGGGGATGCTTCATCCACAGGTCATGCAGGTGGCAGGTATTGATCACAAAGCCTGGCGTGGGTTTGCTTTTGGCGGTGGGATTGATCGTCTTGTTATGATCAAGCATGGGATTGATGATGTACGCTTACTCTATAATGGTGATCTGCGTCTAGTCAATCAATTTTAATTTTATGGATACTTTTTTTAAAAACTTTTTCTTAAAGAAAGAGCAAAAGTCTTTGATTCACGAGGAATTCAAAAAGTCTCCAGATGGATTTTGGTACTGGAATAGTTATTGGAATCTACCATTCAAGCCTGAATTTAAAGTAGGTTTTGCATTTAATGATATCTCGCTCTTGGATGATTTTCCTTTTATTGGAAAGATTGGTTTAAATACTGATGGAAAGTGTAAATATTATGGCTTGGTTTATGGACATTCAAAAGTTGGTGGTTATAAAAAAGATGATCTAGTTAGTTGGGTAAATAAATTTCCAGAATCTCAATTTTTTGCAGAATTAGATGATTTTGGTGTAGCGAAAGAAAAGTAAAATTTTATGAAAATTTCTTATAACTGGCTCAAGTCATATTTCAAAGATCCTTTGCCGTCACCCGAGAAACTCGCAGAGCTTTTTACATTTCGGTTTGCAGAAGTAGAATCTATTGAATCAGTGGGTGAGGATACAGTGCTCGATGTCAAAGTGCTTCCTGATCGTGCGCATTACGCGCTTTGCCATCAGGGAATTGCCATTGAGACAAGTGCGATCATGGGATTGCCTCTCGCCATTCCCGAGTATGTGCCAAAGATCGGCACGGACAAAAAAGTCCCAGTTAATATTGAAAACAGTACACTCTGTAGACGTTATACAGCGCGCTATATACACAATGTCACAGTACAAGAATCACCAGACTGGCTCAAAGAGCGACTTGCTACAATCGGTCAGCGCCCGATCAATAGCATTGTCGACGTGGCCAATTTCATCATGTTTGACATGGGGCAGCCGCTCCATGCATTTGATGCGGACAAGGTAGAAGGCACGATCACTGTACGCATGGCTCTCTCGGGTGAGCAGATAACAACACTTGATGGCAAAGAAGTGCTATTGTCGCCCGAAGTGCTCGTCATTGCTGATGCTCTTGGACCGCTTGCCATTGCTGGGATCAAGGGCGGAAAGCGCGCAGAGGTAGATTCGGCAACTAAAAATATTATTCTTGAAGCAGCACATTTTGATCCAGCATATATACGTAAAGCAAGTGGTATTCTTGGTATTCGTACTGATTCTTCAAAACGTTTTGAAAACGAGATTACGCCAGAATGGGCAGCACCTGGGAGTGATCTTACAGCAGCGCTTATCGGAGAACTGTCTCCAGATTCTGTTGTTGGAGAAATAAGCGATCTGTATACAGTGAAAGATGCGCGACGGACAATCGTTTTTGATCCTGCATTTGCAGTATCGATGCTCGGAGAGACGATTGATAGTGCCACAATGGCAAACATATTCTCTGCGCTCGGTATTGTTGCCACAAAAAAGGGGGAACTGTATACGCTTGCGATTCCGCCGGAACGGCTCGACCTTACAACTCCCGAAGATGTCGCCGAGGAAATCGGACGACTCTATGGTTATGAGAATATACCGCCGATTGCGCCACCGAAGCTTCCACATGCGCTCGCACCGCTGAAGTCCATCTACTATGAAGAGAAGATCCGTGATGCGCTTGTCACAGAAGGGTATTCTGAAATCTTTACCTATTCATTTATGAAATCCGGCGTTCTTGAAATTGAGAAATCGCTTGCGTCTGACAAGAACTTCTTGCGCGCCGGACTGCGGTCAAATATGGCAGAGGCGCTTGAGAAGAATGGATACAATGCGGATCTGTTGGGATTGGATGATATAAAGATTTTCGAGATCGGGAAAACCTTTAATGCGGACGGAGAACACACAAAGGTATGTGTCGGCGTGAGGAAGTTGAAAAAACAGAAAGGTGTAACAAGTAAGACTATACTCGAAGAAATGCTTGCGAAGCTACCTGAGTTAGATCTTTCTTTCTCGATAACTGAATCAGGTATGGATACGATTGCAGAGGCAGAGCTCTCTGTCGCCACCTTGCCTGAAGCTCTTTCTTGGGGTTTGAAACCTTATATACAGAACACTGTCGCGTACAAGAAAATTTCTTCCTATCCTTTCATTGTGCGTGATATAGCGATGTTCGTTCCAGTCGACACATCCGAAGATGCCATTGCGACGGTACTTCGAAGCGAAGCAGGGGAATTGCTCGCAAATCTCCGGCTCTTCGATATCTTCACCAAGACATTCCCGGACGGTACGCAAAAGACATCCTATGGCTTCCGTCTGGTGTTCCAGTCATACGAAAAGACGCTTTCCGATGAAGAAGCAAATGCGATTATGTCTGGTATACACGCAACCGTTGTCACCAAAGGTTGGGAAGTGCGGTAAATACTGGATTTTTGGCTTTTTTGTGTTAGTATATGCCCATGGATTCTGAGATGCGTCAGATTCTCCTTGAAACAGCCGAGCTTACCAGGGAGAACAATAAAATACTGCGTAAGATCCAGAGAGCAGGCAGATGGAGTAGGGCGTTTTTGATCTTTCGCTACGTGCTCATCGCTGCGCTTGCATTTGGAGCTTATATATATCTGGAACCGTATCTCAAGAATCTCATCAGTGCCTACAATGGCATCTGGGATAGTGTCCAGAACATTCAAGGTTTTGTGAAATAATTGTTTGTGTGTATTGCTTGGGTAGCTCAGTTGGTAGAGCATTCGCCTGAAGAGCGAAGGGTCACCGGTTCGACCCCGGTCCCAAGCACATGGAAGGAATTAATCCAGAAATATTAAATACACAAATAAGAAGGCAAGAGGCAACCGACTCCGTGTACACTTCACGTGTTTCAAATAAAAATGCAATCCGCTCTATACTTGGTGATTATGAGCGTCGGTCTTATGAAGAGCTTTCAATGTTAGAAAAGAATTATGAAAGTATTTTGAGACTTCTTAAGACATCTACTAGTGATTTTGAAGAGATAAAGTATCATTATGCAGCTATTTTGCGTACTGAGGCTGAAAGCGCTGGTGATATGACATACGATATTGCAGAGCATTTATTGACGATACTAGATAAGGCACAATTACAGTCTGAAATAGAAGATGAGATTGCTGCTATCAGACGTGAGCAAATACTTCTTCAAGCAAAAGCAAACTAAAATCCCCTGTACGGGGATTTTAGTTTGTTAGACTGATTTTACTTTGACTGTCGCTTTCTTGTCTTTATCTATTTTTGGTAGTTTGACTGTGAGTAGGCCATTACACTCTGTCGCTTCTGCTTCTTCGGGTTCGATTTCATGTGGCAGAAGAATAGTGCGGGAGAAAGAACCCCAGTAGAGTTCTTGTGCAAAGTAGTTTTCTTCGCTGATAGTTCTGTTTCCTTCGCGTTTGCCTTTGATGGTGATCATGTCGCGAGTGATATTGACTTGTAGATGTTCAGGATCGACACCAGCAACCATTGCTTTAACAATGATGTCTTTTGGTGTCTGATAGACATCGACAGAAAGTTGCCCTTCTTCCTCTACCCATTCCTCACGTTCTGTTGGTATTTCTACTGTTTCATCATAGAGCGGTTCTTCGGTCTCAGTCATACGTATCCCACCTTTTAATTTTTCAAAAAAAGACAATTTTTTCATATATTAGATATGTATACTACGGTTGCTACTCATACGACGTAGTTTTTCGAAAAGAAGCATAATGATAATAGTGACCACCCACAGAAAACCAAATGTCCGTAGGAAGCTGTTCCTGCTCTCGTTCATTATAAAAAAGTTAAAAATACTGTGCAAGGCAATTGCACTTCCGATACCCATGAGTAGATACAGGATCTTGGTAAAGACTCCTTTGTAGAAAGCAAGCCCAAGGAACACACCGATTGCTCCACTTGCCACAGCGTGGAGAAGAGTTGCACCCATAAATCTGAGTGTACCAGTCAAAAGACCTGCCGCCGTACCTTCGGTCATAATTGGATGTATAAGAAAAATAGAGTTTTCAAATGCTGCGAAACCAAGTGCGGTTGTCATGAAATAGATCGGATAATCAACAGGTTCATCAAGATAGAGGCTATGGAAAGTAAGTAGTGTAACTCCAGCAAACTTTAGCAGTTCCTCAATAGCAGCCCAGACAACGATGAGCGTCTGTGTGTCACTGAAATATGCTGTTGCGAGGCGTTGCATCGGAATTACAAAGATGACAATTCCCATACCGATGACGAATGCAAGAAAAAGAAGACCTCGTGGTTCTTTGTGTACATCATTCTTGAGCCAAAACCACAACCACAACAATGCCGGAACTAGACCACCTAAAAATGATACTATGAGTATGTTTGGATCATGCGTCATTGTGTAGGCCAGCGCTCTATCATGAGTAGCGCTCTATCGCCCTGTTCTTTTGGAAGCAGTGCCCAGATTTCTTCGGTAACAAATGGCATAAATGGATGCAGAAGTACGAGATTTCTTTTTAAGATTTCATAGAGGATACGCTGTCTTGAGTGTTTCTCTTCGGTAGTACCGTTCTTCATTATCTCTTTACTGCTCTCAAGTATGACATCAGCAAATCGATGCCACACGTATTGGTAGACTTTTTCTCCCGCCATATAGAAACGATATTCCTCGATGTCTTTTGTCATTTCTGTTTCAAGGAGAGACATTTCCGCAAGGAGTGATTTGTCATTTTCATTAATTGTAGGTTTAGTATCTATAACCGATTCGTCGATACTCGAAAGCACGAAGCGTGTAATGTTCCACAATTTGTTGGCAAAGTTTTTGTAGCCTTTGATTTTGTCTTCGGAAATTCTCGAATCGGTACCAGGTGTGTTTCCGATGATGAGCGCCATGCGCCCCGCGTCTGCGCCGAATTTGTCGGCAACGTCAATCGGATCAATACCATTGCCGAGCGACTTTGACATCTTGCGTCCCTGCGCATCACGCACAGTGCCGTGGAGATAGACAGTATGGAAGGGGACAGTACCGAGCGCGTAGCCGGTCATGAGGATCATGCGTGCAACCCAGAAGAAAAGAATTTCATAGCCGGTCTCGAGGACGTCGGTCGGATGATATATTTCAAAATCTTTTGTTTTTTCGGGCCAGCTGAGTGTTGAGAATGTCCAGAGTGCTGACGAGAACCAGGTATCAAGCGTGTCTGCGTCCTGTACCCAACCATTGCCAGTTGGTGCTTCAACGCCTGTATATGTCTCATCACCCTTATACCAGACAGGAATGCGGTGGCCGTACCAGATTTGGCGCGAGATACACCAATCGCGGAGGTTTTCGATCCAGTGGAAATAGGTCTTGCTGAAGTGATCCGGAATGATGGCGACCTGTCCGCCAGCGACAGTTTTCGTCATGATTTCCTTTAGCGTGACCTGTGATCCTGATTCGATACCCTTGATCTGTGAATCGGCAATAGTGAATGGTTTGTTGACGTCGACAAACCACTGGAGCTTCGGGAGCGGCTCGATGATGCCGCCGGTGCGCTCTGCGGTAGAAATATTTTGATTCACTTCCTCTTCTTTTTCCAAAAGACCCTCCTGTTTTAGCCATGCAACGACGACGTCGCGAGCAACAGTCGTTTTCTTGCCAAGAAGACGCTCATCTCCAACAGTCATTTTGGCGTATTCGTTGATCACTTGGGGGCGTGGTAAATTATGCCTATCAGCTATTTCCCAGTCGATGATCGAATGCGCGGGAGTAACACCGAGCGCGCCAGTGCCGAATTCCTTCTCGACGGATTGATCAGCGATAACTTTTATGTGAATCGGTACACCGCAGAACACCACATCGTATTCTTTGCCGACAAACGCACTGTAGCGCTCATCGTCAGGATGCACGGCGACTGCCACGTCGCCGATTTTTGTTTCAGGACGGGTGGTCGATATGGAGATAGGGAAGTCTTTGGAATATTTGAAAGTGTACAGCTTCGCCTTGCGTTCTTCATACACGATCTCATCATCGGCAATCGTGGTCTGGCCTTTTGGATCCCAATTGACGATCCTGTGGCCGCGATAGATCAAGCCGTCATTGTACATTTTTTTGAACATTGTCCGAACTGCTTTTGTGCGAGTTTCATCAAGGGTGAATGCCTCACGTGACCAATCACAAGAGGAGCCCATGACACGAATCTGTGAAGCAATGCTGTCGTGGCTTGCTTGCGCAAATGTTTCGACGCGTTTGAGAAATTCTTCGCGTCCGAGATCGTGCCGTGACTTGTCTTCTTCTTTTTTTATAATGCCTTCAACTTTTGATTGTGTCGCGATCGCGGCATGATCTGTGCCTGGGATCCAGAGCGTGCGGTCGCCCCGCATGCGGTGGTAGCGGATCATGATGTCTTCGAGCGTGAGCATCATTGCGTGACCCATATGGAGCACGCCGGTGACATTTGGTGGTGGCATGATGATGGTGAAGGGTTTTGCATCTGATGCGGTCACTCCTTTTTCTATACAGACATCTGGATTAAAAAATCCGGACTCTTCCCAAGCTTTGTAAATACGCGCTTCAGTTTCTTTGGGATCGTAGGGTTTTAGGAGCGTAGTTAATTTTGGTGTGTTATCCAATTCCATATGAGAAAATAGTAGCATTTTGAAGGGTTTTTTCAAAACAGAGTATTTGACTAAATCACTGTTCTGTAGTAATTTTTGACTAGTTATTCTTTCTATATATTCACGAATCTCAAACTGCAACGCATGGAAAAGAGTACACCAGATACGTCGCTTGCCACGTATATTGCCGGCATGAATAATATCAGTCGATTGAAATCGATCACCGAAAACACTATAGCTGGTATCGAAAAAAGCGCACTTCAGCCGATACTTGACGAACTCAGCGCGTCTCTATCTGGTGAATGGGAAAAATTGTTTGCTAGTGTTTTTTCTTTTGAGTCACCTGGTAGTGCGGCTGATAAAAAGTGGAACATGCAGGAAGCTTTGGTTCTTTCTGGTGATCCAGTAGTGATTACGATATACACATTCACCCTCACCGAGCTCAAAGAAGCCGGTTTCAAATCAGTTATGAACTGTTTAAACAGTCTGAAAACAGTTAATGCGGCATTGGGCGGAAATATATCCGTAAAAAGCATGCATGAGCTTGTCGGTGTCACACCGGAGCATGTCGGAGAGGCTGCCGTGCACCTATATTTTGAAATTGGCTCTTGTGAGCAAAGGGCTATAACACGGGTGAAAATTAACAGAGCATAAAAAGAACTCATCATGTATTGAAACAGCGCACATAACAGTGTGCTGTTTTTAATTACCCAAGTAACCCCTGTCTTAAAAGGAAACGCCTATGTGCACGTAGAGCTGTCGAAAGGTAGGGATGTGTCATTTTTAATGTTTTATATCAGTTTAGTGATTCTAAGTTATAGGCATAGTAGAGTATACTTGACAAATATCGTTTTATAGTTTATTATCAATATTAAAATAATGTTCCACATAAAAATAAATAAGAATGGCCTTACACATTGGAAAAATTATTCGCCAACATCTTGAGGAATTGGGGATGACGAAAAGCGAGTTTGCTCGTCGTATCAGCAGTTCGCCGCAAAATATCTATGGTATTTTCAAACGCAAGTCGATCGATACCGAGCTGCTGCGTGAAATTTCGCGCACCCTCAATTACGATTTCTTTCAATACTATTCTTCATCTGCACTTGTTGTACACGAAGACAAGGCTGCATACGGCAAAGCTCAGGTAATGACCGCTATGGAACTCCAGCGCGAACTTGATGCCGCCAAGAAAGAGCTTGAAATTCTGCGCAGCGAGAATGCTTACCTGAAAGAAATTCACAAGCTGCTCAAAGAAAGATCAGATGCTGATCCTGCTCCTGTTCAGAACCCCAGTACAAAGGGGAAATAAATTTTCCACAAACAAAAACCGCTTCTAATTTTGGGGCGGTTTTTTCTATGTTGCTATTATAAATAATTTATGGTAAAGTATTTTTTAGTATAAACTAAATCTACTACCATGAGTGAAAAAATGAAATACAGTGGAACACTCTTCCTTGAATGGAATGATCCTCTCAAACCGCGCTTAATGCTAAGAGCCAATAATGGTCATAAGTATCCAATTTTAAACGATGACGACCTGGTTATTTTCAAAAAGGAAACAGGCGAAGAGTTGGTTAAATTATGGGAAGGAAGTGTTCGCATCAGTACACATAAGTCTACCTTTTCTCTTTTTGTAGGTTCTTTTGAAAAAAACTTCATTGTTGAAATGGGAATTATTGAAAATATCGATGCAGAAATTATGAAACGTTCTTTTTTAGAAGAAGTTCCGGCTGAACTTCATACTAAAGGAGAGCATGCTGTATGGCTTGATGGTTAATTGAATTTCATACCACAGACGATCAATATATACTCTATTGGTCGTCTGTTTTATTGTAGTCGCATACCACCATCCGCTTTGATTGATGCGAGTGGTACACCTTCTCGCCCAGAGGTTTTCCCAAGCGTTTTGCGCTTGAGAAATCTAAAGTACCCCGCAATCCCGATCATAAGCGCATTGTCTGTTGAGAGATCTTTGCGTGGGAAGTACAGGGCAAGTTTTGGAAAATCTTTTTTTTGTGCTGAGCGGAATGCATCCTCAAGTGCGCTATTACTTGCGACACCACCGCCAAGTAGGAGTGTCTTTGCCTTGTATGTTGTGACCGCACGCATGGTTTTCTTTAGGAGGACATCGACAACAGCATTTTGAAATGCATAGGCAATATCTTTTTTTATTTGTGTATCAAGTGTACCAAGGTCTCGTATGAGATAGAGTACAGCAGTCTTCAGTCCCGAGAAAGAGAAGTCGAAGTTTTGCGTATGGAGCATGGGACGGGGAAGTATGATCTTTGGATTCTCTTTTCCTTCTTTTGCAAGGCGAGATATCTCAGGGCCACCAGGATAGGGAAGTCCAAGCATACGCGCTACTTTATCGAATGCTTCACCAGCAGCATCATCGACAGTCTCACCGACGATCGTATAGTGCATCCAATTTTTAGCAACCACAATCTCTGTGTGTCCGCCTGAGACGAGAAGTGAGACCGCAGGGAAGGCGACTGGTTGAATAGACTCTCTCTGAGAAGGGCGTTTATTTTTCTCTGATGTCTTTTTTTGTAGCGCTATGATGGATGAGACGATATGTCCTTCCATATGGTTAACCGGCATCACTGGGATATTCCAAGCGATCGCCAGTGCCTTGGCAAAGCTGATTCCAACCCAGAGTGCAGGCTCGAGTCCGGGACCATTTGTGACAGCAATGAGGTCAATTTTTGGTTTTTTTATTTTTGGAATGTATACAAGGAATTGCTCGAGGAGTTCTGGTTCACGCATGAGTATCTTTTGTATCTTTTTGATCTGCGCTTTTGTAAGTGTTTCTTTTTTGCTCTTTTTCTCAAGGCGTGCAGTATGGAGAATCTTTTTGAGTACCGGTATAGCGTTTTTGGCATGCTCACGCTTGGCCATCATAGGGAAGACACCACCAAACTGTGCGTGAATGGCGATCTGCGAAGAGACTTCATTGGCAAGGATGGTAAATGCCGGCTTTTTTAAACTGCCTGAAGCTTTGAGTACTGAAAGTGCTGTCTCGTCACAAGATGTCTCAATAGAGAGGATATGCATGCAAATATACTAGCAGAAATAGGCAGTATTTCAATTTATTTGACATCACCTTCTTGGTGTTATATTCTTGGCTAGGAATTTTCAAAAAATAAAAAAACTTCAGCAATTATGGATAAATCAGATTTCGAACCTATCGCCATACTCTTTGTTGGTAACGATAGTCGTGTACCACCTGCTTGCGAAAAAATCATTATTGATGCAATTTCTAACATGTCGGACATTGAGCCACTTGTTTTTGGAACTGTAAGTGAGCTTGATGAGTGGATTGGACAAAGTGTACACACTTCACGGAGTATTATTCTTTCAAGCTCGATCAATAGTGCAGATGGTATGCAAGTGATTTCTATGCATGTTGCAGAACGTGTCGCTACTATTTTTGTTGTAAATATTGCTGGTGAACAGCAAATCATCAGAGAAGCAGAAAAAAATAAAAAAGTTACTATTTTGTCGTTTACGCCTGGTATGGTGTATCACACATTAGCTACTGATATTATTAATGCAATTACACAAAAAAATGCACAGCCTGCTAATCGCTGATATGAGAGTACTGGAACAGCTCTATACAATTCGTTTTGACTGTAGTATACTAAGTAGCAGTTGCTGTTCTTTTCTTGGTATTGCGCGGTAGTGTGTGTTCTGCGCAAGACCCTCGAAACCGGCCCAAGTGGCCGGTTTCTTTTTATTATGGTGTTTTTTTGCTACCATGCATAAAAAATGAAAAAATCTATTATTTCGATAAATGGTTTTCCTGGTAGTGGTAAATCAAGCACAGCAAATGGTGTGGCAAAAGCACTCGACTATAAACGTTTTTCGTCGGGTGATTTTATGCGTAATGCTGCTATCTCAAAAGGTGTTTCTCTCAATGCATTTTCTAGTATGGCAGAAAAAGATCCTTCGATTGATTATATGATCGATGCGGAAGTGAAACGTGCAGGAACTATGGAAAATTTGGTGATTGATTCACGATTAGCATTTCATTGGATACCAGAGTCTTTTAAAGTCTATTTGGTACTTCCATCCGAGATTGCAAAAGAGCGAGTCCTCAATAATCTCAAGGAGAATGAGCTTCGCAAAAGAAGCGAGTATGCACCAACAAGGGACGAGGTCTATCAAAAAATCACTGAGCGTTTGGCAAGCGAAAAAAAGCGCTATAAAGAGCTGTATAATATTGATCACACTGATAAGAATAATTATGATCTTGTTGTTGATACAAATACCAATACTCTCGAAGAAGTTATTCAACTAGTTGTAAAAGAATATAAGAAGTGGCAGCAATTAGAGAACTAATGTAGAGTCTAGATACTCTCTCATTTTTATTGGTGCGCGATAAGGGATTCGAACCCCTGGCCTTCCCCACGTCAAGGGGACGCTCTACCAACTGAGCTAACCGCGCAAATTGTATTGGTTTTCAAATACAAAAGGTACTCTAGCACGGAACTGATCCTGAGTAAATAATTGTTTTGATCTATTCGAAATATAATATATTGTAAAAAAGTATAAAAAATAACTCATAATAAAAAACGTCTTCATACGAAGACGTTTTTGTGTTTAAGTTATTTCCGCTTAGGTAGAAGCAGTGCAATTACGAGTATAAATGATGTGAGTGAGAGCATCGGGATTGTCATATAGCCAAACTCAATAAATGGGATTTGACCGCACACTGAAATACCATCCGCACCTATATCACACGCAAGAGCACCCACATTAAACATTTGACCGTAGTAGTGATAAAGAGCGATACCACCCCCAATACTAGAGAGTCCGAGTGCAATTTTTCGAGCAAGTATGCTTTCTCTAAAAAGCAGTACACCAAGTACGGCTACTTGTGGGTAGAGAAAGAATCGTTGAACATAGCAGAGAGTGCATGGTGCAAAGCCGATGACATCGGAATACACAAGACTAAACACTGTACCAAAAAGCGCTGTTAAAAATGCCAATATGATGCTATACCGCTTTGCCACACGGTTCACATACCAGTCTTTTTTGAAGATAAGAGATGCAAGTAGTAGCAGGGTGACTACTTGCGCGAGAATACCAAATAATGAAACAACGACATTAAAGTTTTGTGCAAATGGACTCATGGTTGGCTATTGAGGGAGCGCGCAGGATGTCTTTTCTGCAAGTACAGTAAGTGGGACTTCTCCGTTTAGTGTTGTCCCATCAGCAAATGTCCATGTCGGATAACTTGCGATACCTTTTTCTTTGCAAATATTTGTCTGACCTCGGCCGTCTGGGGTAGAGCACTCAATGTACGGAAGGAGTTTTTGTGACTTACCAAATGACTTCTTTTGGGTTTGGCAGTGTGGACACCAGAATGCTCCATAAAACTGTGCACCCGAATCTTTGACGCAGGTTGCAAAGCCATCAAGTGGGCCAGGTGCTTGTGAATAGCGAACAAGTGCGTATATGCCGCCACCGATGAGTACGAGAATAATGATCCAGATTGTGAGTTTTTTTGCCATGTATAGTAACTATGTTATGTGTAATGCAGTCTAGTATACATTAATATAAGCTATGTTGCATCAGTGTGTTTTCACACCACACACAGTACTGTTTCTAAGTTAGTGCAGTAGCACCTTTTTGCATTTATTGGTTGCCATTAGCGTGGTATAGTATTGAAATGCATTTCTCTGAATTTCGTACTTGGTTTAATAGCAGTTTTTCTGATTTATTACTCAAAAAAGCTCATGCATTTTCTGCAATCGGAAGCGGTGTTGATGTCTTGCCTATTGCTTCTTATGTTGCTTCGATCGCACAAGATGGAAAGCGATTCCGCCCATTTTTGGCATATTGTGCAAGCGGTCTCACCACCGATGAACGTGACAAACATTTTTTGCTATTTGCAGCTATCGAACTCCTGCATATATTTGCGCTGATTCATGACGATATAATGGACGGAGCAGACACTCGACATGGTATTGTCTCTGCTCATAAGAAATTTACCAAATTATATGGTGATACAATCTCCAGTTCGATCGGTATACTGCTTGGTGACATTGCATTTACATGGGCGTACGAGTGTCTTTTTGAATATATGCAGGCATTTCCGAAATTTCAGTCTCGTATCATAGAAGAATATACCAGGCTTCTGCAAGAGGTTACTCATGGTCAGCTACTAGATATTCTTTCGCCTGCGCAACAGCCACTTGGTATAAAAGCAATTGTCGAGAAAATGACACTGAAAACTGCACGTTACTCTTTTGTGCAACCGATGCGCATAGGATTTATCATTTCCGGCGACCATGCCGCTGATCAATTATTTGCTGAAGCATACGGTATATCGATCGGTATTGGGTTTCAATTGCAAGATGACGTACTAGACACACTCCCTGGTTCTCAAACTGGAAAAACACGATTTGTTGACATACGATCTGGGCAACAGACGCTGATTTCATGGTATATGCGTCATCATGCAGACACTCTTTATCAAGAAAAGTTTCTAAAAGTGTTTGGTGTAGCTGACCTGTCTCCAGCTGCTGAAGATGATTTGGCAGAACTTCTCGAATCTTCTGGTGCATTGCCGTATGTGCGTACGCAATCGGAACAGTATTTTAATCAAGCCTTTGAAGCAGTGCATACTGATAGACAAGATGCGCAACTATGGCAAGAGATACTCAATTTCGTTCGACAACGCAAAAAATAACTATGGCGAAACAACCACTGGTAAAGCGTATGCAGTCTAGTATCAAAAAGTACGGCAGAGGGTATTATCGCGCAACGTTTTTATTCCCTCGAAAAATCAGGGAGGCTACGTGGGCGTATTATAGATTTGTCCGAGTACCAGATGAAATCGTCGACAGTGGAGAATCTATTGACCCTACTGCTGGTCTTTCGGCATGGGTCAGCGCATGGACTGCTGTTCTTCACGGAGAAAATGAGGCGCCAGATGCGTCACTTATAACTTTCAGGCAGGTTATGCAAGAGTATAAAATCCCGACAGAATACTCATTTGATTTTTTGAAATCCATGGAACAAGATCTTACCGTCTCTCGATATCGAACATATGTAGATCTCAAGCAGTATATGTACGGCTCTGCTGTTGTAGTTGGGTATACAATGAGTCATATTATTGGATTTCAGGATGGTGCACTGCCGTATGCGCGAGCTCTTGCAGAGGCCTTTCAAATGACCAACTTTCTTCGAGATATTAAAGAAGACTACAATAGACGCGGGCGTATTTATCTGCCAGTCGAAGACATGGTGCGATATGCTGTCACAGAATCACATATTCGCGAAGAGCGAGTAGATGCTGCATGGCGTGCGCTTATGCAGTTTGAGATTGCGCGTACCCGCGCATTGTACGAAACAGGAGTCGCAGGTATCAGATACTTACATCCACAGGGAAGGAGAGCAGTATATGCAGCAGCTCTTATATATAAGCAGATCCTCGATACAATTGAAAAGAATGAGTATGATGTCTTCACGTGTCGCGCAATAGTGAGCCCTTTTCAAAAAACAGTGCTATTATTGAAAGCGCTATGCAAAAGAAATCTGTAATCATTATTGGTGGCGGTATTGGTGGACTTGCACTTGCTGGAATGCTCGGCAAAGCTGGCTATAAAGTCACGGTCTTGGAAAAAAATGAGTCAGTCGGTGGTCGGGCGCGTATATTTCGTCAGAATGGCTTTACATTTGATATGGGACCAAGTTGGTACATGATGCCTGATGTATTTGAGCACTATTTCAAGATTCTTGGCGAGGATATTCATAGCTACTATGCGCTTAAAAAGCTCTCACCCTCTTATCAGATTACTCTCAAAAGTGACGGTAAAAGCTATTGTTTTTTTTCTGATATGGAGCGCAATAAGGCGCTTTTTGATCAGGTTGAACCAGGCGCTGGTAATGTCCTTGAAGTATTTCTCAATCAGACAAAACAGCAATACGAAATCGCAAAACATGCATTCATGTATAAAAATTATGATACTGTATTTGATTTCTTTAATTGGCGCGTACTGACCGAAGGAGCAAAGCTTCCATTGTTTAAAAAACAGCGTGCCATCATAAACAAAAAGTTCAAGAGTGAAATCTTGCGCAAGGCATTACAATACCAAACTGTCCTTCTCGGTACAGCACCAGGTGATACGCCAGGCATCTATTCGCTCATGAACTATGTTGATCTTGTGCTTGGAGAATGGTATCCAGATGGTGGTATACACGCAGTACCAAAAGCACTTGAGACGATCGCGCGTAAATACGGAGCGGAAATTCGTACGAATGCACCAGTTGCAGGTATCATTATCGAAGAGGGGAGTGCAAAAGGGGTACAGCTTGCAACTGATGAATTACTTGTTGCAGATATTGTAGTTTCCAACGCTGATGTAGCGTATACCGACCTTACCCTGCTCCCAAAAGCCTATCAAACGAAATCTGAAAAATACTGGAATTCACGTACGCTCGCACCAAGTGCATTTATCTTGTATCTCGGAGTAAAGGGTGCACTTCCTGGTATTGAACATCACAATCTCCTCTTTACCAAAGATTGGGAAAAAGGATTTGGTGAGATATTTGCTACACCAACTTGGCCTGAAGATCCTTCAATGTATATCTGTATGCCATCTAAGACCGACCGCTCTGTCGCCCCAGAAGGACATGAGAATCTTTTTGTTCTTGTGCCTATTGCAGCAGGACTTACCTATACAGAAGATTTTGCGCAGGAGTATGCCAACAAAGTGATTGCTGAGATTGCAACTTATTACAATATCCCTGACCTTGCTGGTCGTATCGTGGTACAGCGTTCTTATAGCGTCAAAGATTTTATGTCTGACTACAATGCATTTAAGGGTACCGCACTCGGACTTGCGCATACACTCTCACAAACTGCCATCTTTCGCCCCAATAATGTGCATCCAAAAGTGAAAAATCTGTTTTATGTTGGTGCAGGGACAAATCCTGGCATTGGCATGCCAATTTGCCTTATCTCAGCCGAACTTGCCTATAAGCGAATAGAAGGTATACCACATCCCTTTCCATTGGAGCGTATTTAAAATATTAAAAACTATCTTTTAAAGAGGTTTATATTTTTTACTATATAGCAATATTACAGCCTACCAAATATTCTTCGCAAAAAGCTCTATAGATACAGCTGCACCAATGAGCGTGTTGATGAGTGGGAAGTATGTATAGAGTCGGAAAAGCGCTTCGTCAGTCTCTGCTTTAGTTGAACGATGCATGAAGTATGAGAATGTGATCGCGCCGATGATACTTGCAACGGGAATGATGTCACGTACGAGATATGCCGCAAGGAGGTAGAGGAACCAGCAGAGGTATATGGTGTTGCGCGCACCGATCATGATAGCGATAGTACGAAGTCCTGCCTGGAAGTCTGCCTTGATATCAGGCACTGCACTGTAGGCATGCATCCCTACAGCCCAAAGTATACCCGCGATAACTCCGAGCGCAGGGAAGTGTACTCCTCCTGCAAGATAATAACCAAATACTCCTGTTGCGACATAGTGTCCTGCAGAGAAGAGTGAATCGATCACAGGACGGACCTTTGCACGGATCGGGTATGCTGAGTACATACTTGCGAAGAACACGAATACGATAAACGAGGTGATGAGAGGGGTGGTAAGCGGGACCAAAAAGAAAAAGGGGATGTTCGTCAGTATGATCCATTTCCAGAGAGTGCGACTTTTTTCAGGAGTTACAAGGGCTTCATAAGCGTTATCACCCTTTTTAGGATTGAGTTTGTCAGTCTCGTAATCATAGATGTCATTGATGCCATAAATGAGAATATTGGCCGGGAGAATGAAATAGAATGCAAATACCCAGTATCGCCAGTCAGAAAAAAATCCAAAGCCGTTGAGTGCTGCCACGGTGCCAACAAGTCCAAAAGTTGCTCCTTCATAGAGCCAGAAGCGCGGGCGCGAGATGCGAATTACTTCACTAAGTTTCACTAAATAACTATACCACCAATATAACTTTCACGGCACTAAGTTATTTTTGCAAGCGTATATAAGTTTGTACTTCCGTTGGTAGTCTTTCAAAATTTACTTAAAAGTTGAAGCCATGCTTGAATAATTCATAGTAGCTTAACATCTCTTTTTATATAGTGAAGATAATTCCATACTTTATTTCGCAAAAAACAGCACCGATGACCTAGTCAGGTAGACGGAGCTGTTTTTGTATGCTTTTCGTGCTAGCACGAAGTACTGAGCCTTCTTGAGATAGAACCCTGTGGTTTGTTGGCCTGTAAGGCTTTTATGAGATTTTTCAGTGTATCATTTCGACCCTTCTCGAGAGACTACAACTTTAAGAGAATTTCATTGAGCGATCTTGATCTGTTTTGGGGAAGAGAGTCCTTGTTAAGCCATTTAGCCTCAGAAATTTCTCGTTGGTTCTTAATGATATCCGTTTGGTGTGTCTTGGCAAAAAACAAATGGACAATATCTTTTTTATATTCCGCTTCACTTGTATAGCTTCCCAGTTGCTTTAGTTCTGAAATATCAATTCCAACCTCTTCCTTAACTTCTCTCATTGTCGCATTCTCCAACGATTCATTTCTGTGACATCCCCCGCCTGGGATTGTCCAATAGTCGCCAGAGTAAGTGGTTTTTATAAGGAGATATTCATTGTCTTGATTTTGGACAAGACACTTCACACCAGTGGTTTTTGGTCTTACCAAGAACCAATATATTCTTCTTAAAAAGTTGAGTATCTTATATACATTCATCCTGATAATTATATCGCGTATCTCGAAATTCTGTAGCTATGCAGAACTACCGAATTATTGCATTGACGCTTTTCGAGCGCTCTCTAAAAGGTGACCCCACGGGGAATCGAACCCCGATTACCGGCTTGAAAAGCCGATGTCCTAACCGTTAGACGATGGGGCCAAACGGTCAAATACGATAGCTACTA
>JALOQM010000007.1 GCA_025453495.1 Minisyncoccota bacterium
GCTCCCGCGAGCGAGGCCGCGAGCGAGGCGCCGATTGCGCCGGGGCCGACGATGGCGACGCGGCTCAGGGCAGGCATCGTGGGGCGAGCTTACTGTCAAAGAGGGTGTAGTGGTATCTGGTCCAACTATCCTTACTGCGGGACAAGGAGATCGTGTCATAATAAAAGTCATATCAGATGCTCCTGATACACTCTACGTATCTGGCTATGATGTCTCTACTGATCTCGTCAAGAATGTAGAAGGCGGTATAATTTTCTACGCAGCGACAACCGGCAGATTTGCACTTGAACTTCAAAATGCACAGACGCCTCTTGGTACACTCGAAGTATTACCTCGAGAATAATCTGCAAGAATTTCAAAAAACGCCACTTTTCTGATACAAAGGGGTGTTTTTTTGTTTGATTATATTGAGAAAGATTTCTGTGGTATACTCGAGGCACTTAGTAATAATAATCGTATCGTTATATGAAACCAGTCACAATATACAGTACTCCAACATGCATCTATTGCAATATTGCCAAGAATTTCTTTAAGGAAAACAATATTGCCTATGAAGAGTACAATGTCGCTACCGATATGGAGAAGCGCAAAGAGATGGTCGAAAAAAGTGGACAGATGGGAGTGCCGGTCATTATGATCGGCGAGGATGTTGTTGTCGGTTTCAATAAGCCACAGGTGTCTGCACTGCTTGGGCTGTAATTTCCTCTCAAATACTGTATGATAAAAAGCGCCGTAACGAGGCGTTTTTTATATAGTTTGTCTCCGTAGTTAAATGGATATAACAACTCCGTCCTAAGGAGTAATTGTAGGTTCGATTCCTGCCGGAGACACCCTAGCCCCGACGATAGTCGGGGAGCAGACACTGGTCGGCTTTCTGTGGAGAGAATTCCAGTATGAGAGCAAAGCTCCATACGGGATAGGGCATCTCCATAAAAAAGAGGGTTTGCTTTCGCAAACCCTCTCAAGGATTCAAGGATCAAGAATTCAAAAGACTCAAGACCTCAAAGTTCAAACATCACTTCTGCGGAACGAAAGCGGACACAGAGCCACAGTAAGCGCTGGCAATCGACACATCGTAGGCGCCGAACCCGAGCCCGCCGTCATGGAAGCGGAAGATCGGAGACTCCGAGAAGCCGCCATCCGCATTCGGAGCGAACTCATCACCTGCACAGTCGGTATCCAGTTCTTCCCAACGAACGTAGCGTTCGGGGTGAATCAGAGCCATACAGCCGATAGCGAATGCACCTAAGCCAAATTCGTTGCTTGCGAAGGTTTCCCTTGCCCTGCGAACGGATTTGCCACGGTGACGCATACCGTACTGTACTGCGATAATCAGAATGTCGCCTGTTTGTTCAGCTTCCAGGTGTTCCAGGAAGTCAACAGTGCGTGCATGCTGGCGGAGTTTGTTGGGTACGATTTCACCATTGCGGTAGTTTGTAAAGATACGGCTGTCGGTTAATTTCATGTGTACCAGTTTTACTGCTTCGCAATACTGCTCGGCTTTGTCCGTAATTGCAGGAAACTGCTTTGTGGCAACTGCAGACACTTTCGGGATAGCGAACCATCCTTCAGAGCCTTCGGGAAGCGTAGGCAAGTTTTTGGCAAATTCCAATGCCTGTGTCGGATCAAGTCCGAACATGGTAGCAATGGTTTTCACCTGTTCTGCAATCGGTTTCGGACCCTTGTACTCTTTGGGGTAGGTGTAGTTTGAGGACACCACCTCATTGGCGTACTGGTTTGTAGCCGAATGCTTTTGAATTAGATCGCCAAGCTCTTTCCAGAACTCACGGCTTTCGTTAAGGCGTTGTGCGGAACCATCAGCTCCGTCAGTCAGTTGTTGTTTGTTGTACACAGCACGCCATTTCGCTGTGGCATCAAGACCCTTAGGGTCATCTGACGTGATCAACTTTTTAGTCGTCATCATCTTATTTCCTTTTGATTTGAAAGAACTGGGTCCCGACACCCAGCCTAGAAAGTTAGATAGAGGTCGGGTATCGTTACTTAACAAATATAGCACAAATTGATTTAAATGTCAATGTCAAAAAACGTTTTGGTATATACTCTTATATTCCTAATTTATTTAATTCCTCAGTGTATTTTTCACAAATCTCAGCAACTTTTATCTCAGGATCATCTTCAATATCGGAGGTGAAAAACCAAATTTAGATTTCTATGATAATCAAAAATAAATATATTTTGAGAAATATATAGACCCGCTTTAATGTGGGTTTCTGTTTTTACTATTTTTCTAAATCAACTCTTATTCAAAGTGTATATTCTTTTTCTTGGCTGCAAGTTCTTGGTGTAGTCGAGGATAGAGGCTAAGTGTCTCGTCTTCTGAGATGAGCACCTCTGCTTCTTTGCGCGCCGCTTGGACGAGTTTTAAGTTTTTGAGTGCTTCCATGCCAATATCTGATATACCCCATTGTTTCGCGCCCGCAAGATCACCCGCGCCACGTTGTGCAAGGTCGAGCTCCGCAAGCTCGAATCCGTTCTTGGCTTTGACGAGCGCACTCAATCGCTCGAGTGACTTTTTTGTTTTTGCATCAGAGAAGATATAGCAATACGCTTGGTGTTCACTACGGACGACACGCCCACGGAGTTGATGTAGTTGGGCAAGACCGAATCGTTCTGCACCTTCGATTATGATAATTGTTGCATTTGGGACATTCACACCAACTTCGATAACTGAAGTCGCCACAAGTATATCTATGTCACCTTCGACAAATTCTTTCATCACTTTTTCTTTCCTCTCTTTACTCATCTTGCTATGGAGTATTTCGATGCGCTCGCTTGTAAAAATGTCTTCGCGTAAGCGCTTTGCCTCGGTGATGACTGATTTTGCAAGAATAGTACTCTGCTTTTCGGGATCTGGTTCATCAATGCGGGGACAAATCACATATGCTTGCCGGCCGGCTTTTATCTCAGCACGGATTTTTGCATATGCGTCGTTTCTTTTTTCTTGTGTGACAATTTCAGTAATGATTCGTTTTCTCCCTGCCGGCATCTCGTCTATGAGCGAAAGGTCAAGGTCTCCGTATGCGGTAAGTGCAAGTGTACGGGGTATCGGTGTCGCTGTCATAGAAAGAAAATGTGGAGCGAATCCTTCTTTTCTTGCAAGTGTGGCGCGTTGATTTGTCCCGAATCGATGTTGTTCATCTATAATGACAAGGGCAAGATGTTTGAATTGCACTGACTTTTGGATGAGTGCATGCGTACCAAAGAGGATGGGTATATCTCCGCCTTTGACCCATTTTAAGAGCTGTGTTCGAGAGATATCAGTCCAAGAATCTGGATTGATCTTTGAGGGGAATTTACGTGCTGTTTTGCCGGTAATGAGACCGACTGAGATACCGAGGTGTTTGAAGTACTTGATGAATGATTCAAAATGCTGCGCTGCGAGTATTTCTGTCGGTGCCATATATGCTACTTGGAGATTGCCAAAGCGATTGCTCTCCGGATGACCACTGACCACAGCATGTGCAGCGATAGCAGCGACAAGTGTTTTCCCAGATCCGACATCACCTTCAAGGAGACGCGACATAGGAACATCTTTTTTGAGATCAGAAAGTATCGTTTCTGCAGCACTATATTGTGCCTTCGTGGGAGCAAAAGGGAATCTTTGTATAAAAGCAGCTGTTTCTGTATCTTCGGCTCTGACGCGAAATGCTTTGTTTTTTCTAAAATGCGCACGCTCTTTTTGGCGGGCAAGCTGCATGAACAATACTTCTTCAAAAGCGAAACGCTTGCGTGCAGCAATTGCATCAGACTGTCGTTTGGGTGTATGTATGAAGACGATAGCTGCAGTGAGAGAAGGAAGATTGTACTTTTCTACGATAGACTCAGGCAAATAGTCTTCGAGCTCTTTTTGCGTTTCTGCGGCAAGTATTTTTTTGATTTTGTGTGCAATCCAGGTTGAGCTAATACCTTTTGTCTCAGGGTAGATTGCAAGTAGTTCATTTCCCGAAGGATCATCTGATTTCGCAAAAAGTGAATTTTTCTCATCAATCAATGTATCCGCGCCCCCGAGTTCAGGATTTGCCATGTATATACCATTTGTATTGCCACTTATCTTTCCAGAGAGTTTCACAATAGCGCCAACAGTGAGCATTTTGCTCATGTATGCTTGATTGAACCATAGTACTTTGAGTTTGCCGCTCGCATCCTCAATCGTCGCTTCTCCCATTGGTATCCGCTTTTTCCATGCTTTACGTAGTCCAGTCTTTGTCACTTTGCCAAATACTGTTGCGGTGTCACCTGCAGCAAGCTCTCCGATCTGCTTTGCGTCACCAGCACTCGCATACCGCGCTGGGAAATAAAAGAGAAGATCTCGCACGGTAAAAAGGCAAAGTTTAGTCAATGCCTTTTTTTGTATATCATCTATGCGAAAGGTTTTGATAAGTAAGTCGTTGAGTTGCACAGGAATAGTATAGCAATCAAAGTATGGTTTTTTAGTATCCTGTAATTATGAGTAAGGAAGTTGGGATTGTCTTGTTGCACAGGAGTGCTGCATAGTACTACACCAAACGACAATAGATTTATGAGGGATTTAGAATAAAAAAGCCCGAACGACGAATCGTTCGGGCTTGAAAAGAATTACCTACCACTTAGAAACAGAAAAGCTAGGACTGCGACAAATGTAGCACAGTTATTGCTTCTCCGTCAATTATCACGGAAATAAAAAACCGCCTAAGCGGTATTGTATTATCCTTCGGCTGGTTTGGCTAAGCTCACCACAAGAAGCTCAGGATGTAGCTCCACTTATTTCCCGATAGTCTGAGTTATTTTTTCTGACAATTCATCAAGTGTGAAATTTGCTTTGATCATGAATTCTTTAACACCGAGATCTTGTGCACGTTTGATATCTTTTTCCTCAGAGAGATTTGAGAAGATGATTTTTGGAACGTCTTTTACATTTTCACGCGCCTGGATTTCCTTGAGTATTTCAAATCCATCGACGCCAGGGAGTAGGAGATCAAGAAGAAAAAGATCTGGTACAAGACCACCATCAAGCAATGCAAAAGCCTCTTTGCTATTTTGCGCACCAAAGACGGCATATCCTTCGCTTTGTAGTTTGCGTGATGCAAGTCCTTGAAGGAAACTGTCATCTTCAACAATGAGAATTTGTTTTGCCATATACAAGAAGTATAGCAAGTATTAGAGACCCTGCAATCACTACCGGGCTACTGGAATAGTAAAATGGAATGTTGTGCCTCTTTTTTGCTGGCTTTCAAACCAAATAGAGCCACCGTGCTCTTCAATAATATGTCTTGTCATGTAGAGCCCAAGACCGGTGCCAGTCTTTGACTTTGATTTTGCGTTTTCTGCTCGAAAAAAACGCTCAAATATCTTGCTTTTGTCGTGCTCGCTGATCCCAATACCGGTATCTACTACTTGTATTTCAAGGAAATCTCCAGACTGCTTTGCAGTGATAGTGATAGAGCCACCGCTCTTGCCATATTTGAGAGCATTTTCTATGAGGTTTTGTAGGACGATGCGTATCTTGTCACTATCCATGAGTACTTTTGGTATTCGTTCAGTCGGCTTTTTGAGTTCGATGTGTATATCGTATTTAAATGCTTCACCAGAGAAATCAATGAGTGTGTCTTGTATCAACGCGACAATATCGCCTTCTTTAAAAGTATATGTATCACGGAGATTGCCATTCTTATTTGCTTCAAGTACACCTGATACGAGATAGATCATTCGCTCTGTACGATCGTAGATTTTTTGGACATACTTTTTTTCATCATGCGTAAGCGTGCCTATATCACCATCGAGAAGCATTTTGAGTACCCATTTTATCGCGGTGAGAGAAGTGCGCAGTTGGTGTACATTTGCCGAAACGATATCTTTGCGTCGAGCAATTTCCTCCTTGAGCTTTTTGTTTTCTCGAGCAAGGTGTACAAAGGAGAGTACTTTTTTGAACATATAGGACAGTATAATACGTTTTGCGACGTATCGCACTCGTCGAAACTAAAGTTTTCTTTTATTGCTATTTTTGCTATACTATTGTCTGTTATGAAACAAATGCGTTTTTTGGTGTTTTCTATAGTGTTCGGTGTGTTTCTGCTTACTACAGTAGCTGTTCATGCGCAAAACTCTGCTGAGGCGACTACTCAAGTTACTGCTCTAGAAGAGACACCAGTAATACTTCCTACTAATCCTTTTTATTTTACGAAAGAGCTTGTCCGTGACGTCCGCAGGTTTTTTACATTTGGTAGAGTAAACAAAGCGATCTATGAGCTCAAAGTTACTGATGAGAAAGCACTTGAGGTGCGTGAGCTTGAGAAGATCAGTCCTGATAATGCACCTGCACTTAATAAAGCAATACAAAACTACAATGAAGACGTCGCTCGTTTGAAGGTTCGCCTTGAATCGATCAATGAAACCTCACAAGATGAGCGTGTCGACAAATTACTCAACACACTTACCAAGCAAACGCTCCGCCATGTCGAGCTCCTTGGTGAACTCAAAGACAATACCGCGATTACTGAGTCAGTAGAAATAGCTGAATCCTCTATGCGAGATACAGTGACAAGCGCGGTAATAAAACTTGATACTCCCGAAAAAATCGAAGTACGTCTTGAGAAAGCGATTGAAGCACAGCCAACGGAAACAGCTATTGAAGAGAAAAAAGCGATACTGCTCAATGTGCAGACACGCGCTGCTCTCTCGCCGGTAACTGATGGAGGAACAGAAACTAAGACTGAAGAAGAGGGAAGTAGTGTGTCAGAGATTACAGCTCCATTACTATTTGATAGAATCCAATAAGCTATGGAAAGAGAAATCATCCCAGGAAAATATAGACATTTTAAGGGCTTCATCTGTGATGTTGTCGGTGTCGCGAAGCACTCCGAAGACCACACTACAGAGCTTGTCGTGTACTGGCATGCAAATGCAGAAGGAATGCCAGAGTTATGGGCACGCCCAAAAGCAATGTTTCTCGAGACAGTGCTAGTGGATGGAAAGGAAGTAGAAAGATTTACTTATATAGGATAGACACTCTTTAAAAAGAGGTAAGTATTTGTCCTTGCATAGGCTCCTTTTGGGAGTATAATTGTTAAGGAATACGAAACTCACAAAATCTTTTACTAAAACTAAAGATCATGGAAGATCTACACATTGTTGAGGTCCAGGGGATGCACTACATTCTCCGCCTTGAAGCCACTCTTCGTTCTTTTAAGTGGATGGCCGGTAATTCTGAAAGAGGAGATGAGACTTGCTTTAAGTATTGGTATGAAGGCACTGGCTACATACTTAAAAAAAATGAGGATCCTTCTACCAAAAAGATTTTTACTTTTACTACCAAAGAGGAGCGCGACTCGTCTTATCCGTTCACTTTTGAAAAAGTGCTCGGTTTTAATTTTGATGGAGAAAAAGATCCTGATCTTTTCACTCCAAAAACAGAAAGTGTAAAAGAAAGTTTTATTGATTTCCTTTGTGGCGACTCAGGAATACTAGTTTCCGCGGATACGAGCAAAATAATTCCATCTCTGAAAATCTCTTATGATTTGTTTGCACATTTCTCAGAAAAAGTGCTTTCAGTTTCATAGCTCACACAGTAAAACCCTCTCGCTATAAACGAGAGGGTTTCTTTTACCTATCTTTTCTTCTGATCGAATCAAGCATGATCGCTGTGGCTGCTGCGACATTGAGTGATTCTGCTTTACCATAGCGCGGGATCATTACTTTTTCTGTAAGTAATTTTTCATTCTCTGTGCTGATACCATGAGACTCACTGCCCATCACGATGATTGCTCGGTGTGGAAATACTGCTTCGTGTACATTTTTCCCTTTGAGAGTCGCGCCAATAATTGGAATACTATTTTTTTGAGCCTGAGAAAGAAATGCAGGTAGGTCAAGCTCTGAAAAATGAATATGCGCAAACGAACCCATGCTTGCGGCAATACTTTTGGGATTATAGAAATCGACACTTCCTCGGGATGCGACGATAGTAGTGATACCAAACCAATCAGCGATACGGATAATAGTGCCGAGGTTGCCAGGATCAGTTACTCCATCAAGTGCAAGAACACATTCTGTCGAGCTATCTGTTGGCAACAGTGTTGGTATATCTTTTGATTCTTTTTTCTGTAGGACAATTGCAAGTGCCGCATTGTTTGACTGCAGTGTTCCGAAACTTGCAAGTTCTGTCTTATCTACGGTAATGCATTTTGTACCTTTTCTTTCAAAAGTACCGGCTGCTATAGCGCGCGAATGCTTTTGTGTAAAATCTCTGGTGACATAGAGTTCTCGTATAATGAAATCTGACGCAAGAAGCTCAAGGACACTTTTTTCGCCTTCGACGAGAAATAGTCCACTTTCGGTGCGATATTTTTTCTCCTGTAGTTTTTTTATAGATTTTGAGTTCATAGGTATATGAGAGAGTATACCGCTTTGTGTCACATCGCCAAAATCATTCTCAATTATAGCGTCGTCTGTTACAATAGCCATGTTATGAAATCAACTACTATACACCAACCGTTTTTTTATGGCGTACTGCTTATACTTTTGGCTATCGCGTTTTTTATCTTTCGACCATTGTTTGTACCACTCTTTCTTGCGGGCATTATTGCGGTCGTCTCTCAACCACTATATCGTTGGTATGTCAGGCAGATACGCTCGGCTACTGTTTCATCTTTGGTGACTGTGCTTAGTGTTGCCGTGATTATCGGTATACCTCTTGCTTTTATTGCCACAGAGCTTTTTAAGGAATCAAAAGTACTTTTTGCACTACTTAGCAACAGTGCTCCTGAAACGTATATCAATCAGATCGAGACAGCACTTGCACCATTTGCAAAAGAGTTCCCTGACATTACTGCTCGTGCTGATGAATATATCCGCACGGTAGCAGTATTTGTTTCAAATCATCTTGGCACTATTTTTGCGAATACTGCGCAACTTTTTTTCCAGATTTTTATCATACTCATTGCTCTCTTTTATTTTCTTCGAGACGGTGGCATGTTCAAGCGTTTGATTGTCTCGCTCTCACCACTTCCTGATGATAAAGACAGGACAATCTATGAGCATATGAAAAGTGCTATCCGTGGCGTGGTGGTAGGTTCACTTATGATCGCCATTATTCAAGGTACTCTCGTAGGTATCGGTTTTTGGATCTTTGGAATTGCGAATCCTGTGCTTTGGGGAAGCATTGCGGTACTTGCAGCACTTATCCCAACAGTTGGCACAGCACTTGTGCTTGCGCCTGCGATTGTATTTCTCTTTCTCTCTGGGCAGCTCGGTGGAGCAGTAGGATTACTTGTCTGGGGAGTGCTTATGGTTGGTCTTATTGATAATCTGTT
Source organism: Minisyncoccota bacterium (assembly GCA_025453495.1). Lineage (GTDB taxonomy): Bacteria > Patescibacteriota > Minisyncoccia > Phycocordibacterales > UBA9973 > JALOQM01. The sequence goes on from JALOQM010000007.1 coordinate 9,306, forward strand.
TGCTCCGACACTTATTGGCAAGAAAACGCACATGCATCCATTTTTTGTATTTCTCGGTGTAATCGGAGGTTTGTCGTTCTTTGGCCCGATCGGCTTTTTTGCTGGACCACTTACTATCAGTCTACTGTTTGCTTTTCTTGAAATATATCGTCCTGGTGCTACGGAAGGCGCGCGTAGTCACTAATTGCCGTGTAGTATGTCTGCGGTCGAACGTGAAAAAATAAAAAGCGAATTTGCACTGCTTGGTATAGTGCCTGAGTATATCGAGCATGAGCCAGTGATTACGAGCGAAGATGCAGCGCGGACGAGAGGATTTGCACTCAAACAAGGCATCAAAGCACTTCTTTTTACTAACGGCAGTGCTGCTTGGGTGATTGTCGGTATACCTGGTGACAAGAAGGCTGATCAGAAGAAAGTGGCAGATACTATTGGATGGGCGAGACGAGATATCCGCATGGCGACAGTCGAGGAAGTGCTTACGATCACTGGGTGTGAGATTGGTTCAGTGCCGCCATTTGGACATAAGACACTTGTCCCTATCCTTATCGATCAGAGTGTCTATGACAATGCTGAAAATGTTTTTAACATCGGTTTGCGGACCGATTCTGCAAAGGTAGCGACAGATGATATGCGTATGCTTTTCCGTGCTATCGGTGCTCTTGAAGGAGACTTTGTCAAAGTTCTCGGCTGATGCACATTAGTGTGACTTTTGGTATACTAGACCCCTCCTTCTACGTATATGCAGATACTTTTTTCTTACCTCAAAAAACATTGGAAACTATGCCTCGTAGTTCTCTCCCTCGCAGTAATCAATCAGACGTTCTCGCTGCTTGATCCGCTGGTTTTTCGCCATATTATCGATGAGTATATAGTTAATGTAAGTGTGTACACACGAGCCGAATTTGTCCGGGGAGTAGTTTCTCTTCTCGGTCTTTCTATTGCTGTCGCATTTGTCTCAAGAGTAGCAAAGAATTTCCAGGAATATTATCTCAATACCATCACTCAGCGAGTTGGCGCTCGCATGTACAATGATGGTGTCGAGCATTCACTTGCGCTTCCGTATGCTGTATTTGAAGATCAGCGTAGCGGTGAGACACTTGGGACACTGCAGAAAGTCCGCTCCTCAAGTGAGACACTTCTCGCGTCTTTCATCAATATTGTATTTGTCTCACTCATTGGCTTTTTATTTGTCACGATATACGCGTGGTATATCTACTGGGGTGTGGCACTTGTGTATGCGCTGACAGTCCCAATCATTGGAATACTGAGCTATGTACTGACAGGTAAGATAAAAAAGATACAAAAGACAATTCTTGCCGAGACAACGGCTCTTGCTGGATCGACGACAGAATCACTTCGCAATATTGAGCTTGTCAAAAGTCTCGGTCTTATCGGACAGGAAGTAGGGCGTCTGCAGAGTACTACAGAGAGTATCCTTACACTTGAGCTCAAGAAGCTTCGCTATGTTCGGAGTATCAGTTTTGTTCAAGGGACAGCTATCAATTTACTTCGCGCTGCTATTGTCGGTTTTCTTCTCTACCTTATTTTTACTCAAACTATTACCTACGGAGAATTTTTCGCGCTCTATATCTATTCGTTTTTTATCTTTACGCCACTTCAGGAGCTTGGCACAATCATTAATAATTATCGCGAAGCAGAAGCAGCTCTTGAGCGATTTGGCGAGATTATGGCAACACCGCGTGAGCCAATACCAAAAGATGCAAAAAAGATCAGTCACGTAGATCAATTATCATTTATCTCAGTATCTTTCCGATATCCAAGTGCCGTCGGTAGCGCACTTGAAGATATCTCATTTTCTGCAAAAGCAGGGGAGACAATTGCATTTGTCGGACCGTCCGGTTCAGGTAAGACAAGCCTGGTGAAGCTTCTCGTGGGTCTCTATACGCCAAGTCAAGGCAGTGTCCGATACAACACTATTCGAGCAGAAGAGATCGATATGAATGCACTGCGTGCGCAGTTTGGATTTGTGACACAGGATACACAGCTCTTTGCTGGATCAATTCGTGATAACTTACGTTTCGTTAATCCACAAGCGACAGATGCCGAGTGTCATGAAGCGCTGACTAAAGCTGCTGCTGGCCCACTGCTTGCCCGTGCAAATCAAGGGCTCGATACGTTGATTGGTGAAGGAGGAGTCAAAGTCTCAGGTGGCGAGAAACAGCGTTTATCGATTGCAAGAGCGCTGCTTCGCAAACCAACTATGCTTATCTTTGATGAAGCGACATCGGCGCTTGATTCAATTACAGAAGAAGAGATTACAAAGACAATACGTGATGTCTCGGCTATCGATTCACGTATTACAGTGCTTATCGCGCATCGACTCTCGACTATTATGCACGCCGATCGTATCTACGTTCTCGAAAAAGGAAAGATCGTGGAGACAGGCACGCATGAGGCATTGCTTGCTGAAAAAGGCCTCTACTTTGCAATGTGGCGCCAACAGATAGGCGAGCGTGTGTAATGTTGGTATAATGACACTATGAAAAAATTTACACTAGAGTTCAAGCAATTTATCATGCGTGGTAATGTCCTTGATCTTGCAATCGGTATTATCATTGGTGGTGCGTTCCAGAAGATCGTGTCTTCAGCTGTTTCTGACATTGCATTTCCAGCTATTACACCACTTCTTGGCGGTATACAGTTTACTGAGTGGCAATGGGGTCCTATTATGATTGGCACTTTTTTGCAGGCAACTGTCGATTTTCTTATTATCGCGTTTTTTGTTTTCGTTATCGTCAAACTTGCAAATCGCATGAAGCGTGAAGAACCAGCACCTGAGACAGTACACCCGACAGAAGCTGAACTACTTGTCGAAATACGCGATTTATTGAAAGCAAATAAATAATTTTATGGAGTCGCTTGCTCTTGAATCTTCTCTAGTCAAAAAAGAGTTTGCACCAGAGCTTGTCACTCGTGCAGAGCTTTTTCTTGGCGAGCAAGCAACGTCTTTGTCAGAGGAAACACTGCTTGCTATCTATGCAGAGGTAGAAGCATATACAAAAAAAGAACCAGATGAAGAACGTGTAGGAGATTGCACTGTCTCTTATGATAAATACAAAAAAACATTTCTCATCAATGGTACACAAGCGACGTTTGGACAGCTTGTCGCTTCACGGCATCTTGGTGTATCGCTCGGATACAGTAAAGAGTTACTTTCTTCCGGTGAAGGTAAACGCTTTGCCAAGATACTTACCCAACGTGAACGGGAAGACTACCTTGATGGAGTGCTCAACAAAGCATTGGCAGAGAAGCTCTCAGTAGATACTCGAAAGCAGGACCTCCTGAAGTCAAAAGCATATGAAGCAATAGCGGAGCGGAGTATGGAAAAAAGCGCTCAAGCGGGAGTGTTTGCAGAAAGTGTAATCATCGGCGTCGTCGAGACAATTACCCTTGATCGTCCTGATCTTGGTGTCTCTGTGATACCAGCAAATGCGTATCAGGACGTCGAAGAGAAAATTGATTTTATTATTGAAACTCGTGAGAAGCGGCGTGGTGTTGGTACAGTGACTGAAGAAGTCGCACAAGAAGCTCGTTCGATTGGGGTGCAATTTACCATCAATACAAAAAAGGCGGAGCATAAAGCCGAGCAGATTGCAAAGGCAAAAGAGCGTGGGGCGCAGGTTGATGATATTGTCTATGTAGCGATTGATAGCAAGATACTAATGGGAGCAGTGGCTGCCTGGGAGAAAGCAGGTAAGCCGGTATCAGGTCCGTGGCAGTTTCTCTCTCGAGAAACACGGATTGCTACTCTTAAAGGCATATTTGGTGGTATTTTGACACCTGAACAAGAACAGAGTTTGCTTAAAACAATTGCTGCATAAACCGGTAGAAAATTTATTTCGGATGTGCTAGTCTGAAGAAGTTTTTGAGAGTTGTAGTTGATTCATATCTAATACATAGAGTACGGAGAGGTGGCTGAGCGGCTGAAAGCAGGGGATTGCTAATCCCCCATACGGCGTAATAACCGTATCGAGGGTTCGAATCCCTCCCTCTCCGCTATTGACAGCTAGCACGACATGTGTCGTTAGCTAGGTATTTAGAGCTAGCTCTAAATGCGTTCGAATCTCAAAGACCCCGCCAAGTCGAGCTAGCCCGAGTTCGTTATGTAATTCGTGCACTCGAAACGATTCAAAAAACTGTCTGAAAAGGCAGTTTTTTGCTATAATTCAGAATATGGCAATTTACAAGATTACAAATAATAAGCTGCTTTCTATAAAAGAAAAGCCTTTCTCTCTCGAAAAAGATATACAGAATATTGTTGAACAAAACCTCACTGAACTCTTTGGGATTGAATTTGTGGCAAGCGAAAGAATCATCAATGGTCTTCGTATTGATACGCTCGGTTTTGACGCGGAGACAAAAAGCTTCGTTATCATCGAATATAAACGAGGGAGCAGTTTTAGTGTCGTAGATCAAGGATTTTCATACTTGTCTCTTCTCTTGAATAATAAGGCTGATTTCATTCTTGAATACAACGAGAAAAACAAAGAGCAATTAAAGCGAACAGATGTTGACTGGTCACAAGCACGCATTATTTTCATTTCTCCGAACTACACGACGCACCAAATTAATGCGGTAAATTTCAAGAATGCACCTTTTGAACTGTGGGAAATTAAACAATATGAAAATAATACAGTATCGCTCAATCAGATAAAGAACGAAAACTCACAAGAGTTAATGCCAAGTATCGACGACAAACCAGAACTTAAAGAATTTAAGAAAGAGTCCAAGGAACATAGTGAGGATCACATATTTAATAATCGTGACAGAGCAAAGGAACTTTACCTACCATTCAAAGAAAAGATAACCGATATTTATCCTGAAATTGTATTTGATCCGAAATCAAACTCAATCAATGTAAAGCGTAGTGATAATTGGCGAGTTATTGTGTATATCAATGCATATACGGATAAACTCAGATGTACGTTTACTAGAAGCAAGGACACTGATTATCAAGACCCTCAAAAGAAGTTAATTACCCAGTCAGAACTTGAAATAAAAAATAAAGGGCAAAATCTTACACGAATGGATATAAAAAACGAGGAAGATATGGAGTATGCAGTGAATATTTTCCAACAGGCGTATAAACGATTTAAGAAAGAGTTCATCGAAGGATAAATAGTAGTATTTACACAAAACCACCAATGAGGTGGTTTTGTGTTTTGTTGTCCTATAATACAATTATTGTGATATAATATTTCTACAAGCTATATGAGTACGTCAGCGAAAAAGTTGGGTGTTAACATCCGAAAGATACGAGAAGAAAAAGGTATGATGCAAGTAGATTTATGTAGAAAGCTTGAGGTTGACCGTGCGTATATAAGCAATATTGAAAATGGAAACGTTGTTGAAGACGGAACACATGCTGCATTATTAGGAAAAGGTGGCAAATATGCAACACTTTGGAGTATGCAAGCGGGAGGGTTCTTGCCAAGTGAAATTGAAGAACAGTAGGAAATCTGGTTTTAGAAGAGAGGCTTATTCTAAACTAATCTTCTTCTGACTCAACAGGATCTTGCTCTTCAAACATCCGAGCAATTCGCGCTTTTCAAGGTTCGATCCCTCCTTCAAGACATACTTTGCATATCCTCGAATATCTATACTCGGTACAGCGATCTTATCCTTGGTTTCAACAAAGAGCTTCTGCATCTTCAAGAATCGTTCGACATCGGCTTTTATTCGCTCTTTGACTTCGATCTCATTGAGATTGATCTTGTCGATCAGCTCTTCAAACTGTTTGAGTATTTCTTTCTCTTCCGTGTAGCCACATTTACAATCAGCCCCTCTGGCTTTTGTGCATCCGTTGTAGACAAATCGTTGGACTGTTCCATTTTTATACTTCTTGAATTTCCCATCAGCAGATATGCCCGATCCACATAGTCCGCAGACCATCATCTTCGTGAAAGCGAATTCCTTTCCCTCGATTCGCAATACTTGGCTCTTTACCTGCTTTTGGACAAGACATACTTCGCATATTCGCGCGTTGCGATGTCGTCCTCATCCTACGTATATATAGGATTGATGTGGGGGATATCACCTATCATGTTATCAATAGATTAAATGCTTGTATCAAAACCTTTGATGATGATCAAGACTATGGATTATCTTTAAAAGATGGGGCTGACCCTATTTCCCCAAAATGCTATCATTATAGTAATGAAAGAAATAGTTGCTATTATCGCCGCACTTCTCGCATTTGTGGGGAATATTTCATACCTTCGTGATGTGTTCAAGGGGCGAGTGCGGCCACATCCGTACACGTGGTGTATCTGGTCAATCGTTTCGATGACGACGTTTTTTGGTGGACTTGCCAAAGGTGCGGGTATTGGTGCCCTGCCGACTGGAGTCGCGGAAGGGTTTACTATCATTATTTTTCTTTTTTCACTGAAATATCTGTTTCAAGGCAACGCAGCAGATATCCGCATGACTGATAATTACTTTTTAGTTATCTGTCTACTTGGATTGATTCCATGGGCGATCACCAAGGATCCGACTATTTCGGTGGTGATCGTTGTTCTTATCGATATTATCGCTTTTATTCCAACACTTAGGAAAACATGGCAATGCCCAGTGACAGAAAAACCGCTTCTGTATGAAATGAATGCTATACGTCACGTACTCACACTTTTTTCATTACAGACATACAATATTGCGACAATGTTTCACTCAATCGCGATGATCTGCACCAATACTATTATGGTAATGTTTTTACATTGCAAGAAAAAATAATATACTCTTAATATGAGTTACAATATTCATCCATTATTTGTTCATTTCCCTATAGCGTTTTTTCTCTTGTATTCTCTCTTGAGAATTCTTCCATTTGAGCGTTGGTTTTCACATATCGCATGGCGTCAGATACGTTTTGTCATCTTGCTCGCTGGTGTATTGGGCGCGATCGCAGCAAATGCGACAGGAGAAATTGCCGAACACTTAGTCCGACCTGATCATCGTCTTGTTGAAACGCACTCGTTCTTTGCGGCAACTTCGACATGGATCTACGGGTTGCTTCTTGCTGGAGAATTGTTGGTATTTTTGAATCCATATCTTGCACAATGGTTTCCTAATCTCCAATTATTGCAAGTGTTTGTCTTTGTGGAGCGAGTACTTGCGAACAGGGCGCGTGCCATTATCCTTGCAATAGCTGGTGTTATTGCTATTTCACTGACTGGTCTTTTGGGTGGTGTTATGGTGCATGGAACATCTGCTGATCCGCTTGCGCCGTTAGTTCTTACATTGCTCGGGATTTAGTAGAAGCAATATCCTTAAAACAGCTCTTTTCGAAACAGGAGCACTTTTTAATTATCGGATTTTCTATGCTCGAAACTCAAGAAATAAATCATTACTAGTAGTTTAGTTTTTTTATAGAAAGTAAAAATAACTAAATCTATGATAGTGTATTGTACCATTTTGAATGTAGATGCTGGAATTCTTTTAATGCGCAGGGGCGGGTTATTCTGGAGCATATTGTCTAAAGTCATCATGTAAAATGGCAACTTTTTTACTACCAGGAAACGCTGTCTGTAAAATAACGCTAACCTTGTTTCTCAGTGTTGTAATTTTGATCATAAACTATTTCTTTTTTGATTAAAAAGATACACATAAGAATTAGTTGCAATTGCAGCAATATATGTTATATTTGAATTGAAATGCAAGTTAATTGCATATTAACTGTTCTTTAACAAACAAAAAAAATACAAAGATGATACAAAAAATTAGTGAAACACGCTCGTTAATTCTTAATCCCTTAACAGGCGCCATGTTGTTGGTAAATAACGATTGGTGGCAAAAGCTCGGACTATCTTGGGTTGAAAAACCTATAGCGATAGACACTATTCCTTCTTGTGGTTGCGATTACAAACTCCTTAAAGGTGAAGTAGGACGACATCCATCTGGACTTGTGCAGTGTACTCCAAACAGTTGCTCAGAAATTGAATGGACTACTCTTAAGCAACTTGGCTTTTTTTTAACAAAGAGCAACTACCAAGAGAGACTAAGTGCAATTAGCGCTTTTGCTGAAACTTTCAAGAAAAAACGTCAAACGACTTTTTTTGTTACACCAGATACACAATCGAAAGGTTGTCCGCTGTCTTGCGTTTACTGTTTTCAGAAGGATGCCGATGGTAAAGAAAAGAAACTCCTCCAAAAAGGATCAGTAAAAGAAATCGAGAATTTTATTTACTGGTATCAAAAAGAAAATGGTTTATCGAATGAAGGTATTTGTATTCAGCTTTTCGGTGGGGAACCATTTCAAACAAAATTTCGTCCATTTTGGTATGAAATACTTGAAATTGTGCGAAAAAATCAATGGTGTTGGGCTGCAGTCACATCTGGTGCAACAATTCAAAAAGAAGATATTGTAATGATAAAAGAATATCAGCAGTATAATCTTCAAGAGTTGAATATTACACTTGATGGTCTTGAACAAGAGCACAACAATCTTCGCCCATTTAAGGGTGGTAATGGTACATGGCAAACAATTGTATCAAATATTACCTCTTTGCTTGAAGAAGGAGTACCAGTACTAGTAAAAACAAATTTTGGTGTAAACAACATTACCACGTACCCACAGTTTCTTGATTTTGTGAAAAACCAAACAAAATGGAGAGATGGTGATCTTGTTCTTATGACCAATATTATCCAATCTTTTGGTAACATTAGTACTAAAGGCTCTAAGGGGACTGAAGACGCATTAATACTTGCTTTGTGTGATATTTTCTCGCGTACTGAGTATCAATGCTTTCTTCCTATCTTAAGACTTGAGGGTAAGAAGCTAACTGGGTATCTTGCTCATGTATTGGGTCCACAGGTTATCCGAGAAGCACATGTTGTCCGTAATGGAAAAGTTGTTTTTGACAATTACCCCTATCAGGGTTTTTGTAATCCTACAAAGGGTACTAGTTTTAATATTGATCCAGACGGAGTGATGCGGGCTTGCAATTGGATGGATGGACAAAAAGGCTTTGAAGAAATGTCAGTGTTTGACCCAAGTTCCTGGAAAACACGCAGTCGCTACTTTAATCCTATATCAGAAAATCCAATATGTGCGACTTGTGATATCTCTACTATCTGTGGTGGTGGTTGCGCAATCGATATTAAAAAAAAGGGCGATAATCAAGAGTATTATTTAGGGTGTCGTGAAGACCATTATAATATCATACGTTCATTCATTGATGGGTGTATGGTTCGTGGGTGGATTGACACAAATCTGGATGATAAAAACTTCAAAGTTTTGTCAGAAGGATTTAATTTCGACTACAGGTATTACAATCGTGCTTTTCTAGAAACGAGGATTAGTCTTCCTGGATCATCTGCTTAAGAATCAATAGCTTTACCCAAATGCAAGACTTTTGCATTTGGGTATTTTTTATAATTGAGTTACTTACAAAAAGGCAAGCATGTTAAATTCAGGATCTATCTGGTCTTGTAGTTGTAAATGTTTTTCTTTTGAAGCTTTTTTATTATGAAAATACAAAAGATTTTTATAAAATTTTTCCCAATTTTTTGTATGAGTTTGTATGTGAGTATGTATTTTCTCTAATTCTGTGCGTGTTTCTTTTTCTATTTCTCCAAAAGAGATATATTCACCTCGTTCTGTTTTACGTATGTATGAAGATAAGGGAAATACAGCTATGGGCTTTTGATCAATGTTTTTTTCTATATACTCTAGTTCTTCTTGAGTAGTAATTTTATTTGCTATAGGATAAATCATTGCTTCTATATTAGTACTTTTTGCAATACGTATATAATCATTGAAGACACTTAGAGACTTAGCAGTCGGCTCTACAACTATATAGATAATGTCATAACTAACAAACATGCCAGAAGCAAGTGTGTCAATGCCAGCAGTCAAATCAACGACTACATATTCGTTTTCTTTATCAATTAGATGATTAAGGTATATTTCAGCTCCAGACATGTTTGCGTGATAGCATTGTTCGCCGAGCGTTTCGTCTTGTGGTATGCCAACACGCAAAAGCCTGATACCATTTTTTTGTATTTCAAAACTTTTTAAAACCGCATGCTCTTCACTATATTTAATAAGTGTCGAGCCAGTTCCTGGAGGGGTTGTTCTTTTGAATTGAATAGTATTTTGCAGTCTTGGATTTGTGCCTTTATATATAGAAGAAAGTAGTTCGATCTGTGTTCCTAGTGGCGGTATAGATTCGATTTCATCTCTAGTAAAACCGACTGACTCACCAAGATGTTGGTTGATGTCACTATCAATAGCAATGACTGGTTGATTGCTATATGCAAGATATTTGATAAAAAGAGAGGCGATAGTTGTTTTACCGCTTCCACCTTTGCCTACAAATCCTATTTTCATAAGCAAAATATATAATTATATTGTAATATATGCAAATAAATTGCATTTATACAATTTATTTGGATCAATATATACCAAATTAAGAAAACTGAAAAATAGTAATTTGAAATCTATAGAAAGATCTAGTTATTTATTTTAATATAAAAGTTTGTACTCACTTGTTCGCTATTTGTTGTGCATATCGAGATTCTGGAATACACTATTTTATATGAATAAAAAGAATATATATTTGCTTGGTATAGCATTGTGTCTGTATGTCATTGCAGTTGGTATTACCTACTTCAATGGTCGTTCTTTCTCCAAACGAAGGGTACTGACTGATTCAGTGCTCAATACAGTTATGGTATCTGACCTTGAAGTTGCAGGATTTATCGCAACAGTAGTCGCACAACAAAGTCCACTTCTTGCTGATAGCGAGAAGCAGGCAATATCCCAGAATTATTTTGGAGCACCACTTGCCACTGCTCCACGTGTCCACACGGTTACCGCAGAAGAAATCAGTTGTGAGAAAAACGTACTAGATACCACAACTCCACGCTGTAGTGTGCGTTTTGATAGAACTTCTATCCAATTATCTGATGAAGATGCACTTGGTATGTACAGTGCGCTCAAGAAAGCAGGAATTGTCGAGTATGTGACAGATGATATAGCCCTGATTACAGTGCAGCCTCTCACTTGTGTTGTCGATGACATAAAAGTGCAATCTTCACCAGGCGATAACATAGAAGGTTTCTCATGTCTCCTACACACCGCACAGCAAGTAGTAAGTACAGCAGAAAAAATCAGAAGGTATGAACAGTGCGTTTTTTCTATAGGAAACAAAGAATACTTCGTATCACCATGTACGGTTGATGCTTCTTTTGGTGGTGTCATTAGTGTCGGGGTAGCAGAAGGTGATAGCGTGACTTCTGCAAATCCATTTTTTTATTTTACCACTGGCTCAACACCTGATGAATCGACAGCGACCTGGAATAGAGCAGAAGAATCTCGTCTTCGAGCAGATGTACCACTTCCAGGCGTGTGGATGTATGCAAATGAATGCATAGCAAGCACTGAATGGAAACTCTGTTTCCCTGAAGATATCTCAAGCATGCTCAAGCAGTAAGACATAGTAGTAGAGAAATACTTGCTGTATCCAGTTTTTCTTGTTGCTTACTGAAACTAAAAATAGCCCAGGACTGTTACTACTACTTACATCCCATACGGAAACTTTTCTAAGTCAAATGGTTTTTCGGCACGCATCTGCGAGAGATATGTTGCATAAGTGATGAGCTCATCAAGCGAATGAGTGATTTTGCCGTGGATAGAGACGTCTTCTTTGCTTTCTTGATTGGGAATATCGCTGTTGCAGACAGTATTGACGTTTCGCACGATGACATGATGCGGAATATATATAATATGAGTATTTTTATAACTACCACTACGAAGTTCTGCTATGGGATATGCACCATTGGTTGCATTAGCGGTTGTTGAAACAAGTAATGCTGGTTTGTGTGCTAATTCTGTATCAACATACATAAAAAAGTTTTTAAGCATTGGCGAAGCGGTGCCATTCCATTCGGGGGTGATGAATACAAATCCATCACTGGTTGCGAGATGCTCTGAAAGTGGTTTCCATAGCGATTGAAGCTCTGGAGTATCTTCAATTGTATCGTCAAAAAACGGCAATCCATAGCTAACTAGATCCACATGGACGCTTTCTAAGGGTATATTTTCAGAAATTGCTTTACGATCAAGAAGTACCTTGATCGTCTTTCCAATTTTATTCGTCTGCGACTCTCGTCGCATAGAAGAAGAAATGATGGTTATTTTCATGTGCTAAGTATAGCTGTTTATTTTTATAAAACTATACTTCTATACTTTAGCAACAAAAGACCGTAGGAGTAAAGCTATTTTTGCGATAAAATAAGAAATATGAAAAAAATAGTAGCTATTTTGGCTATTGTACTGCTTGCGGGTGGATGGCTTGCACTGCGTCACCAGTCAACACAAAATGGTCAGATCAGAGTAAAAGTACTAGAGGTACTTGCAAGCGGACAGCAAAATCCTTTTGAAGGTGGTCATACCTATGAGACGCAGACACTCAAACTACACATCCTCACTGGAGCGGAAAAAGGAGAGGTTATTGAAATGTATAACGACTATGTGATGCTCAAAGCCGGTGATAGAGCATTTGTCTCAAAAGTAGTACTTGACGACGGAGAGCGCTACACATTGACTGAACCGGACCGCCTCCCATTGATGTACTTTCTCATGATTGTTTTTATTGCCCTTGTTGTCGTATTTGGTGGGATACAAGGTGTGCGCGGATTGCTTGCACTTGGAGGGAGTCTTGTTTTGATCGGCTATTTGCTTCTGCCAGGAATTCTCGAAGGGTATCCGATTTTATTGGTGACAATCGGCGTGTCTGCACTCATCATCATTCTCGGTTCATATGTGACGCATGGATTCAACAAGACGACGACTGCTGCAGTCATTGGAATGATCATTACGATTACGATCACCGGCATCGCATCATATCTTGTGGTGGATGCTGCGCGACTCAACGGCATCTCGACTGAAGAAGATTTTTATCTGGTTAGAGCGCTTGCAGGAAATATCGATCTCATGGGATTACTGCTCGGTGGAATGGTGATCGGATTGCTTGGCGTGCTCTATGACGCGGCAATTAGTCAAGCAGTTGCAGTCGAAGAATTACACCATGTTGCGCCGCATCTTGATCGAAAGATGATATTTGCTCGTGCAATCCGAATCGGACGTGAACACATTGGCGCGCTTGTAGATACTATCGCAATTGCCTATGTCGGCGTATCGCTTCCGATTATCCTTCTCTTTATGGCTTCTGTTGATCTTCCATTTGCCCAGATTGCGAATCGGCAATTTTTCGCAACTGAGATCATCCGCATCCTTATGGCAAGTATTGGACTTGTACTTGCAGTGCCGATCACAACTGCTATATCTGCGTGGATGCTCATGAAAGAAAAGAAAGAACCAGTTTCAGTAGAGACAATAGAGCAAGAAAAAAAGGCATTACAGCATTTCCATCATCACCATCACCAATAAGTTGATTCTGTTTTGAAGTTTTTTTGATTAAAGCATTTTGCTATGAATAGAGGAGGGTACTTTACTCAGGATACTTTTTAGGTTATTATGCAATATACTTGCATAATATGAGAACAAATATACACAAAGAACAAATAATGAAATTACTCAAAAAGAAGCATCTTTTGAGTATCGCTCAAATTCACAAAGCATTACCTGATGCGGACTATTCGACAGTGTTTCGTAACGTAGAGCAGTTGCTAAAAGCAAAAGAGATAAAAAGAGTCGTTGTAGACAATAAGTCTGTCGTATATGAATCATCTCATGAAAGTCACGACCATTTTATCTGCAATGATTGTGGCCTTATCGAGTCTATAGATATCCCGCATGTATCTATACAAGGAAGAAAAGTCGATGATGTCACCGTACGAGGTATGTGTGATGAGTGCAGTAAATAAAGATATAAACATACTATGAAAAAAGAGACGATGGAACACCAGAGGCAGAACAAAAGATTATATTTATAGGAATCGATATGGATAAGGAATCTATTATGAGAGAGTTAACGGAGGCACTTGCTGCTTAGCTTTCTTGTACCTGCAATTACATCTATTACGCATAAGTAAATATGGGAATCTTTATTTGAATCACTATTTTTTATTGTAAAAAATTGTTCTTTTGGTTAAAAAACCCATTCAGTATAAAATACTACATATGTTCATAAAACTATACGCGATTGCGCTGCCGATATTTTTTATCATTGATATGCTCTGGCTTGGATTTATAGCAAAGAATTTTTACAAAAACCAAATCGGTTTTTTAATGAAGTCAGATATCAATTGGACGGCAGCAATTATTTTTTATCTACTATTTATAGTTGGCTTGGTATTGTTCGTTATCGCACCAGCTGTAGAAAAAGGCATGTGGACGCACGCACTTCTTTTTGGTGCACTGTTTGGTCTTATCACGTATGCAACCTATGATCTCACTAATCTCGCCACACTTAAAGACTGGCCACTTGTTGTCACTATTGTCGATCTTGCCTGGGGTGCGACTCTTGGAGCTCTTGTATCGGTGATAACGTACTTTATTGCTGAAGTACTATGATTGCGTATTTCACAACCCTTGCGCTTATACTTTTTGTCTACATGCAGTTCTGGTTTGTAGTCTCTTTGGTAAAAAAGAGAAATGATGTTGCTGATGTCGCATGGGGGCTTGGGTTCGTGCTCCTTGCGTGGGTGTCTTTCTTTATGGCTGATTTTAGAAATAGTGTTGGCCTTATCGTATCTGTCCTTGTGAGCATCTGGGGACTTCGCCTTGCATGGCATATCTATACTCGTAATAAAAACAAGATAGAAGATTATCGGTATCTTCAGTGGCGCAAGGAGTGGGGGAAATGGTTTTATATTCGTTCCTATTTCCAGGTCTATATACTACAGGGAGTTTTGTTGTTCTTGATTGTTTCTCCAGTACTCATCATACATGCTAGCCAAGATCTCTCGTTTAGGGTGCTGACATTTATAGGCCTTCTTGTGTGGGCGATTGGATTTTATTTTGAAGCGATCGGTGACTTGCAGCTGGCGCGATTTATAAAAAATGCCGACAATAAAGGCAAACTTATCATGACTGGTCTTTGGGCATATACTCGTCATCCAAACTATTTTGGCGAAGTCATGCAGTGGTGGGGGATTTGGCTCGTCGCACTAGGAACACCACTAGGGCACCTTACAATTATCGGACCGCTCACAATCACTGTCTTACTTTTGAAAATATCTGGCATTCCACTCCTTGAGAAAAAGATGGCAGCCCATCCTGACTTTGCAGCCTACAAAAAGCGAGTAAGTGTATTTTTCCCGCTGCCACCCAAAAAGGCAGATGAGTTGAACTAAATGGTTAATGCGCCACGGTCAGACCGATCACGCGTTTTGCGCCTCCAGCAAGAAGCGCGCGCTTGGCTTCGGTGATGGTCGCGCCAGTAGTTGCGACATCGTCGATGAGGATGATGTTTCTATTTTCGACTTTTGCAGTATCAGAAACACTAAATGCGCCTCTGAGGTTCGACAGCCGCGCCTGCTTATTTTTTATCTTTGCTTGTGGGGGTGTATTTTTCTTTTTTGTGAGCACGCTTGGAACAATTGTAAACCGATTCTCGGTGTCATGTTCTTTGATTGCACGCATGAGAAGTTCAGCTTGATTGAAGCCGCGAAAATTTCTGCGCGCTTTTGCAGAAGGTATGGCTATAAGCAAAGGGTCAGTGAAGTGAGAAAAGAGTGTTCGTTCAGCCATCTCTTCAATTAGATAGTCATAGAGTATTCTGCCAAGGTTATGAGATATCTCACGATGCCGACGATATTTGAGAAGCCAGATTGCTTCACGGATGATAGGATGTCGGTAGTCAAATACTGAGATGATATCTTTGTCGATAGTGCCGTTTCTTGTGGAGAGCGGAGAACGCGAAAGGCAGTTCGGACAGATAGAGATACCATCTTTCCCGCATCCGACACAGCAACGAGGAAACACTAGTCCAATAAGTATTTCAAAAATAGTATATACATAGTGCATGTACGAAATCATACGTTTCGAGACTCAAGAAAATGTCGAGTGCGTGTGGAAAAAGATGAAAACGCACACACTATGTTATACTTCTAACACATATATGGATACTTTACTCAAAAAACTCTTTGGTGACTTCAAGCTTTTTTCTGGCAAGACCAACGATAGTGTTGTCGGTGTGGACATTGGCTCATCAGCGATCAAAGTTGTCCAAATCAAAAAAAAGGGAGGCAAGGCGGTGCTTGAAACATATGGTGCACTATCACTTGGTCCTTATGCCGACGGAGGTCAAGTTGGTCAAGTGACGAATCTCTCCGCGGAGAAAATTGCTACTGCGCTTGCTGATGTACTCAAGGAGTCAGGTGTGACGACAAAGATTGCTATTCTCTCTATTCCTGCATCAGCAAGTCTTATCTTCACAATTGAGTTACCGCCACTTGCCCTAGAAAAAGATTTTTCTACTATCATTCCGACGGAAGCACGCAAATACATCCCTGTGCCGATCAACGAGGTCACCCTTGATTGGCTTGTGATCCCAAAGCGTGTAGAAGAAGAGCGGGTGCAGTCGGCAAATGAAAAAACAGAAGTACTTGTTACTGCAATTCACAATGACACGATTGCCAAGTACAACGAAATATTTAAACTCGCGGCGCTTGAGCCATCACCGTTTGAAATAGAAGTATTCTCTGCGGTGCGTTCGACATTCATGCACGAACTTGGCTCGGTGCTTCTTGTTGACATGGGTGCTTCCAAAACAAAGCTTACGATTGTTGATCGCGGTATTGTCAAGCAGTTCCATGCGATTGGTCGCGGTGCTGCTGATATCACTACAATGCTTGCTACCTCTCTTGATATGCCGTTTGCAAAAGCAGAAGAGATGAAGCAAGAACTTGGCATGGCACCAGGTGCGACAGATCAGATTTCTGAGAGTATACGATCGTCATTTGATTTCATCCTTGCGGAAATTGCAAGCGTCGTACTTGCATATGAAAAGAAGTATAATAAACCGATAAGTAAGATTATTCTTTCTGGCGGTGGTGCATTACTTCCAGGATTTGTCGATCTTGCCCGTGATCGATTTCGCTACGATACAGTGATTGCTAATCCATTTCAGAAGACTGAAACACCAGCGTTTCTTGAAGATGTTCTTGCAAAAATTGGTCCTGAGTTCTCGGTTGCTATTGGTCTTGCATTGAGAAAATTACAATAAGTGTCATAATAGAGTGGTGGACACTTGTATAGCCACGCCAATCGACATTTATTTTGTTATACTATTGGTATACTAGAAATATGAAAAACTGGAAATTACAAGCTAATACTACAAGCCTTCCAGTGGCTCTCTAAATTAGGATGGATTCAGATTTCAAAACATCGTTTATACCGAAGAAACCACTTGCAGAAGAACGCGTGCCAGTCAAAACGCGTTCGTTTGGTTTGGTGTCACTTATAGCGGGAGTTATATTTTTTGCAACATTGCTTGCTGGGGTAGGAGTGTATCTCTATAAGTCCTCTCTCACAAGTCAGGTTGCTGAGCTTTCGACATCGCTTGCACGTGCTCGTGCGGCATTTGAGCCATCACTTGTCGAAACTCTCCAGACACTCGACAAGAGATTAAATGCTTCCAAGGAAGTCCTTGCCTTGCATACAACAGTGTCCCCTATATTCAGATCTCTTGAAGATTTAACGTTAAAGTCAGTTCGTTTTACTAAGTTTGGGTATGAGGTCGATCCAGACACAAACCGTATCACTGTCAAAATGTCAGGTACTGCACGCAGTTACACATCAATTGCGCTTCAGTCAGACATGCTTGGTAAAAATAAATATTTCCGAGACGTAGTATTTTCAAATCTTCAACTTGATGCGGCTGGAAATGTCGGTTTTGATCTTGGCTTTTCTGTTGATCCGGCGTATCTTAATTATTCAAATACGATAAGTGCACAATCGGCACCATCTTCCGGCACAGTGCCGCAATCAAACAACTAGTATGAGACTTTTTATACCAATTCTTTTGCTTCTTGTATCAGTGGGAACATTTGCGTTCTACATTAATCCGACATATCAAGAAGTACAGTCGCTTCGTGCTGAAAAAGCAGAGTATGATGCGGCACTCAATAATTCCAAAATTCTCCAGTCGATCCGTGGTTCGCTCTCGGATAAATACAAAAGCATTGATCCAAACAATATCGCTAAACTCTCTAAGTTACTTCCAGACAATGTCGACAATATCAAGCTCATCCTTGAGATACAGCGTATTGCATCGACTTACGGTATGACACTTCAGAATGTGAAATTTGATACAGAACAAAAGCCAACACAAACCGCAAACCAGGCAGGCTTTGTCACCTCTGGTGCCGCACAGTCTGGCCCCAAAAAGGACTTCGGTACATTTGATCTTGAATTCTCGACACAAGGATCGTATGCGAATTTCGTAAGTTTCCTTTCTGATCTTGAGCGGAGTCTGCGCATTGTCGATGTGAAGTCGATCTCATTTACTTCACAAAATGCCCAGGCGGGAAGTGATACCTATAAATATGACTTCAAGATAACGACTTATTGGTTTAGAGGATAACTACTATATGCAACCAAAAATAAAAAACATCATAATTTTTGTCGCAATCTTCGCTCTTCTTGTGGTGGGATATGTACTGTTTTTTGGCAACAAAGCTGAAACACCTGCGCTGACGAGCACTGCTGGGATCTCTGGAAGCTCAACGGCGACAACAGTGACCGGTACGAGCGATGTAGGCAAGGAATTTCTCGCGACACTACTCAATCTGCGTACCATTAAGCTCGATGACTCGATATTTTCAGATCCAGCATTTAGAAGTCTACAAGACTTTGAGCTTGCGCTTATTCCTGAAGCAAATCCAGGTAGACTTAATCCGTTTCTTCCTCTTGGTAGTGATATTCGCACAACTGCAGCGATTCCTACAGTATCGACCGTTACTGGACCGACAACGCCAACAACTACAGGAACTGTGCAAGCCGCTGGCACTCCATCAGCTGGCTTTCCGACGAGTACAACTACTGCACAGTAATTTAAAAAAACGTTTCTCCTATGGAGAAACGTTTTTTATTTACTTTTGCATCAGCCATGAACTTGCTACAATAGATACAATCATGAGCTTCATTGAAGAACTTACAAAGCGTGGTGTTATCAAGGAGTCGCAAGCCTCTGAGATCAAACGTCTCGCTGAAAAAAAATATGGTGGCGACATAGATGCTGCGCTTATTGAAGCTGGTATGCCTGAGAAATCAATTCTTCAGTTGAAGGCGCAGTACTATGGTATGCCTGAGCGCACTGTAGATCAAAAGTCTGTTTCTTTTGATGTACTTAAGTATGTACCAGAAGATGCAGCCCGCCTGTATCAATTTGTGCCGATCGGACTACGCGATGGATTTCTCGAAATTGGCATTACTGATCCAGAAAACACGACCGCAATGGATGCAATCCAATTTATCACCGGTAAGGCAAATATGCAGTACAAGACATTTCTTATCACTAAAAAAAATTTTGATCAATTGCTTGGTGCATATAAAGGATTGACAACGCAAGTAGGGGAGGCACTCTCTGAGTTTGACACTGACGCAGATGGCACCAGTGAAGAAGAAATGACAATCGAAGAGACAAAGATTCAAGACACACTAAAGCCAGGTGAAGAAGAGCGAATTGTTGAGGATGCACCGATTATAAAGATCGTCGGTGTCATCTTAAATACTGCGATCGAAGGTGGTGCTTCCGATATTCACATCGAAAATACAGGTGAGAAGGTAAAAGTTCGTTTTCGCGTTGACGGCATTCTTCATACGAGTCTTGTGCTTCCGATGAATGTCTACTCAGGTGTTGTCGCGCGCATCAAGATTCTCGCCAAACTCCGCCTCGACGAAAAGAGAAAGCCACAAGATGGTGGTTTCTCGATTCGTTTCAAAGGGCGTAAGATTGACTTTCGTGTCTCGACACTCCCGGCATATTACGGTGAGAAAGTGGTACTCCGTATTCTCGATACTGAAAAGGGAGTAAAAGGGCTCGACGATCTTGGACTTTCTCCAGCGAACCTTGCTCTTGTCAAAGAAGCACTTGCGCGACCGTATGGCCTCATTCTTATCACCGGTCCGACTGGCTCTGGTAAGACGACAACGCTCTATTCGATGATCAATTCACTCGATCGCGAGAAGCACAATATTGTGTCGCTTGAAGATCCAGTGGAGTACCATATTCCTGATGTGAACCAATCTCAAGTGATGCCTGAGATCGGCTACACATTTGCGGCAGGACTTCGCTCTATTCTTCGTCAGGACCCAAATATTATCATGGTGGGTGAAATTCGTGACAAAGAAACAGCAGAACTTGCTATCCAGGCAGCACTCACAGGGCACCTCGTTTTTTCAACGTTGCACACTAATTCTGCAATCGGTGTCGTGCCGCGTTTGATCGATATGGGTGTCGATCCATATTTGATTGCACCGACACTCACACTTGCCGTCGCGCAGCGTCTTGTGCGCACTACTTGTCAAAATGGTATTAAGGCGGTACCCATGGATCCAGGTATCAAGTCGATGATCGAAAACCAGTTTGCTGACCTACCAACGGAGTTCAAGAAAAATGTCACAATAGGCACACAGATGTTTGAGACTGTACCGACACCAGAATGTCCGACAGGTGTAAAAGGTCGTGTTGCAACCTATGAGATGTTTAAGGTAGATAAAGATATTGAGAACCTTATCTTAAAGAGTCCAAGTGAACAAGATATCTACAAAGCAGTGCGCCAGAAAGGCATGCTTACTATGCGCGAGGATGCCATTCTCAAAGCGCTTCGTGGCGAAATCCCATTTGCCGATGTGTATAACCTCGCTACCTATGATTAGTGTCAAAAGTATCTCGTATCTTGTATACTGTATCTTGTATAGAAGACAGACTACATTATAGCTTTCTCTACAATATATCAAATAGAAGCCATTAAAATATTAAATGTATGGATCCAAAAAAAGAACTACAAGAACTCATAGAAATACTTATCCGTGAGAATGGATCGGATCTGCATATTTCTGTTGGCCGTCGACCCGCTATTCGCGTTGCAGGTGAGCTTGTCTTTCTTATGACACATACGGAGCTTTCCAAAGAAGCTGTTGCTGCTATGTTGCTTGAGATGGTCGGCCAAGAAAAATTCGATGCATTTCTCAAAAACGATGAAATAGACTTTTCTTATAATTTTAATGGCACATCACGCTTGCGTGGCAATGCCTACATCGAGAAAGGCAATATCTCAATCGCCCTTCGCCTTATTCCAAAAGTCAAAACACTCGAAGAGCTTAATCTTCCACCGATTCTTGCAGAGTTTGCACACAAGAAGCAGGGATTTTTCTTGGTGGTGGGTCCTGTTGGTCAGGGCAAGTCAACCACACTCTCAGCCATGGTCAGTCTTATCAACAACGAGCGTGCTGTGCACATTGTCACGATTGAGGATCCGATAGAACACATCTACGAGCCAAATAAATCCATTATCGATCAGCGTGAAGTAGGTATCGATACCAAAGATTTTAATACCGCGCTCAAATCCATTTTCCGCGAAGACGTCAATGTCATCTTGATTGGCGAAATGCGTAGCGCGGAGACGATTGCGACCGCGGTAACCGCAGCTGAGACAGGGCACCTTGTGCTCTCGACACTCCATACAAACAATGCATCACAGACAATAGATCGTATTGTCGATTCATTTCCACCAGAACAACAAGACCAGATTAGAAATCAGCTTGCTGGTAGTTTGCTTGGTATTTTCTCTCAGCGGCTTGTTCCACGCATCATTGGTGGCCTCGTGCCAGCATATGAACTTCTTATCAATAACAGTGCTGTCGCAAATCTTATCCGCGAAAATCGCACAAAAGAGATCGATGTCATCATCGAAACTGGTACTGAGAGCGGTATGATAGATATGAATCGTTCACTCGCAGAGCTTGTCCGCCGTGGCGAGATCAGTCTTGAGGTCGCGATGCAAAACTCTCTCAATCCTCGCGGACTTGAGGGGCTCATGGGATAATTTTAAAATATATGTTGTTCAAATACAAAGTTGTAGATCAGACAGGGGCGCCAAAAGAAGGCTCTATTGACGCGGCCACAAAAGACCTTGCCATCAGCTCCTTGCAGCGACGCGGTTTTATTGTGACCTCGATTGTGGGTGAAGAAGAGAAAACATCGATTCTTCAGATGAGTTTTTTTGAAAAGATACCGCTCAAGGATGTTGTGATACTTTCACGTCAAATCTCGACACTGTTTAACGCACAAGTATCCGCGCTCAAGGCATTTACGATGCTCGCTTCAAGTGCTGAGAATACACTACTCGCGCGCAAACTCCGACAGATTACAGATGATCTCCAGGCTGGTACTTCAATCTCAGGCGCACTCTCAAAGCATCCCGATACGTTCTCTAATTTTTATGTCAACATGGTGCGCGCCGGTGAAGAATCTGGAAAATTAAACGAAGTGTTTAGTTATCTTGCTGATTATCTCAATAGAGAATACGAGCTTACGCAAAAGACCAAAAATGCGCTTATTTACCCTGCGTTTGTGGTCCTTGTGTTTATTGCTGTCATGGTACTCATGTTTACTATGGTTATCCCGAAACTTTCTTCAATTATTCAGGAGTCAGGTCAGGCGGTCCCGGTCTATACACAGATTGTCATCGGTATTTCAAACTTCTTCGTCAACTACGGTGTCTTTGTCGTCATATTCTTTGTGGTCCTTGGTTTATACCTTTGGCGGATGTCACGGACAGAGAGTGGTAAGACATATCTCGATAGTCTCAAGATCTCAACGCCAGTCATCGGCAATCTGTATCGCAAGCTCTATCTTGCGCGAATCTCTGACAACCTCGATACCATGCTCTCTTCTGGTATCTCGATTGTTCGCGCAATTGATATCTCATCAGATGTTGTGGGCAATAAGGTCTACGGCAGTATTCTTAAGAAGTCGGGTGAGAGTGTGAAGGAAGGTAGTTCACTCTCTGATGCATTTGCAAAACATGAGGAAATGCCACCGATCATGGTCCAGATGGTCAAAGTCGGTGAAGAAACAGGTTCTCTTGGTTCTATTTTAAAGACGCTCGGACAATTTTATAAACGTGAAGTTGATGACGCAGTTGATACACTTGTTGGCTTGATTGAGCCAATCATGATTGTCCTTCTCGGTCTTGGTGTTGGTGTGCTCTTGACGTCAGTACTCGTGCCAATTTACAACATTGCCGGCGGTATCCAATAACATATATGCATATGCAAAAAATTCTATTTAGTTCATCACTATTTCTTGTTCTTATATTGATCACTCCATTCAGTTCTCTCGCGCAGTATACACAAGCAGCAAATAGCGGATCTTCGGTTGCAACGCCAGTGTCTACTACAACAAGTACTGCACCACAAACACCCGTACTTGGTGCTTGCACAGACACGACTGCACCATGGGTGAAAGTTGTGTCTCCAAATGGGGGAGAGGTGCTTGGTGTCGGGCAACTTACTACAATCAAATGGCAGACCTGTAATTTTCCATTAAACATCAATACGCAAGTTGATATCAATGATGATCGTGTCGTCGGCTGGATACATACACTCTTTGGATTTGTGCCAGCACTCAACCACGCACAAGCTACATCGATAGCTGCTGGTGTTATCAATTATGAATATTCATTTATTGTGCCGTCACAGTTTAATTGGCCCACACAGTATCTCGGTGTATTTGGTGACAATCATTATAAGATTGCAGTGATTGTCGGAGGGTCAGTCACTCAGACTCAGGCTGATTACAGTGACGCACCATTTACTATTACTCCACCTACCACGCCAACCACTCCTTCTTCAGCGGCGAGTGTCTACAATGCTTCGGGTACCAATCAATCAGCGACAGGTACGTATGCAAATTCTTCTACTACGTCACAAGTAAATCAAGGATCTTCTGGCTATCAAGCATATTCTGTCGGGAGTGGTGCGATCAATGCTGGTGTTCCAAATACGTCTTCTGGAACTAAATATATATTTACTACTGACTTAGAATTTGGCATACGTGGTGAAGCAGTCAGACAACTCCAGCTTGTGCTTATCACGCAAGGACTTCTCGCCGCGGATAATGCAACTGGCTATTTCGGACCACTGACGCGCGTGAGTGTGCAAGAGTTTCAGAAACGTAACAATCTTCCTAGTGTAGGTCGTGTTGGTCCACTCACCCGAGCAGTACTCAATAAATGATCAGGCCAAAAAGCTATAAATGATGTTTTCGCTTTTAGAGAGTAGCTACACTATACTTAGAGCAACAATAATACACTATTCCTGTGCAGCAGGACTCGCGAGATCCCTGAGTAAGTGTTCTATTTATTATGCCAAACGGTGCGATTTTCGATAGAGGCATAAAAAATCTCAATTGTTCCTGGTCGAGGCGCTTCTACTGTCTACTATGCGACGGACGGTAGTACACCAAAGTGCAGGGAATATGCACTATATACTGTGGGCCATTTACGTTATCAACTCATACAACAGTGCAGGCACTTGATTGTGTCGTGGGTATCGCATCACAAGTGGCAATTGCCACGTTTGATTTTTTCGGAAAGCGAGCCGGTGGAGGAACCACTTCTTCTCTTCCCACCAATCTCACCGGCGGCCCAGACTGCAGTACTGATCCACGTGTCTGCCCACCTGAGTCACCACTTACAGGTCAAACTACTACACCACTTGCTGCACCAGCATTTGGTA
>JALOQM010000011.1 GCA_025453495.1 Minisyncoccota bacterium
TGCGCAGGCAGTGTCTTGGAGTAAACGCTCCACGGAGCTTTTGCAAGATTGGCTCACAGTAGATACCTACGCACACCTCTTATACAAACAAGGGAAGCGACAGGACGCTAAAAAGGAAGCTAAACGAGCCATACGTCTTGCAAAAGTACACAATAAAGCCAATGAACCACATAGACAGTATGATTATTCGTCTACGTCGGAACTATTGGAAAAAATTAGACATCGTGAGTAACATGCTTTCCAATAGTAGGTACATTGACAAAATCTTTTATTATGTAATACTCAGAATGAGTTTGTTTTGGGAAAAATCCGAAAGACTTTCTTTCGGTGCCCGGCTACAGTGTAGCCGGGTTTTTTAATTACCAGAAAACTCTCTGCTTAGGATTAAATATGTCATTTATTGACGAAAGATCCTCTCTACAAAATACTCATACAGGTTCTTTGAATATGAGCGACAAATAAGTAATACCCAGAAGGGAAGACGTAGTAATAGGAAATCGTTAAAGCGTCTTCCAGAAATTATAGATTTTCAGAGCCAGTTTAACAAAGTAGACTGGGCTACTTTAATTGAAAAAAGCAGTGAATCAATAGATATTCTTGTGTATTACTTCAATTCATGGCCGAAGAAATATTCCGAAAGCCTTTGTAAATTTTTATCCAAGCCTGGTACTCGCATCACTATGTATCTCTCTGATCCAAAAAGAATAGAGGTACTGCGGACACTTGAACGACTCTATCCAGAGCACTAAAAGACATTCTCAAAAGCAAGATAGCAGCGACAAAAAACATATTTGAGCAGTTACTAGTACAAGCCGGTGCAGATAGCAAAAGACTCAAGTTATACTATTTTCCGCATACTTTGAATTATTCGATCATTCTTTTTGATGAGAGGGTGGCAGTCATATCGTTATTTGATATGGCACGAGAACAAAAAATCGGTTCGCCAGCAATCGTAATTGATCTTGAGCTGCAGCCAGAAATCAAAAAGTATATAACAAAGGAATTGCAGTCGGTATTGAAACAATCAACACTATCATAAAGACAGTATTGATTGTTTCAACTTTTGACAGACTTTGACTAACTATATGTAGCTCTAAAGGGAAAGAGGTATTTATTTCCTTTATATTATATATGTCGCACAATATATCTTTTGCGACATTAAATGGAGTATAATCCTAATATTCCTATATAAATTAGTACACATAACCTTTTTAAAATACTTCTCCCATATACGGTAATGGCAGTCCGTATATATAAGTATCTTTTGCATTACGTAGCGTGGCCATTTCTTGGCGCATGCTGACAGATTTTAAACTTGATCCATACATCACTGTAAAATCACCAAATTTGCGATTTAAGGCATCAATGCACCGCCATTGGTCGGATACGTTGATTTCTCTCTTTTGAGCTCCAAAAAGGTCATTTTGAATACTTTTTCCTTGTTTTAGATCTGATAGTGCCACACCAGTGGATTTATAGATATACCCTGGGGTATATATGGTTTTTGCAAGCTCAAAAGCCACTTTTAGTAGCACTTCAGTGTTTTGAGTATAGATGGGCAATTGTCTACGTATTCCACATTTGTGTTTGTGACGACTCATACCTAGTTTGTAGCTATAAGAAACATGGATCATTCCTGCATATAGGTCAAGTGCGCGGAGTTCTCGACACGCAATTTCTATATTGCGAGAAAGTTCTGAAAAGAGAATTTCTGGGCTATCAGTTGCTTTGAGTAATGCTCTTGTTGCTTGAATTGATTTTTGATCATCAAACTCTGTATTGATTGTATACACTCGCACTCCGCTAAGTTCCTGCCATGTTTCTGCTATTGGTTCCGAGAAATGTTTCCGTACTTCAACAAGCGACAATGTAGTTATAAAATCATACGCTGTCTGCAACCCTCGATTTTCGAGACGTTCGCTCGTCTTGTATCCGATACCCCACACAGCACGGATGTCGGTGGACTTCAATACTTTTTCTATTTCGGATGTTTGTGTCAGTATGACGCATCCGTCCGGCTTTTTCAGTTTTGAAGCGATCTTCGCGAGTGTCTTTGTTCTTGCAGCACCAAAAGAAAATGTTATACCAAGAGACAGCTCTACTTCTTGTTTTATTTTTTGTATACGTACAAGTAACTCTTTTTCAGACACTTCAGGTATCCAGGCAAAACATTCATCAATGCTATATGACTCAACATACAAAAAATGTTTTTTCATACTACTGATAAAGTTATCATGATACTTCTGATACAACTCAAAATGGGAAGATAAAATGACAGCTTCAGGGAATGTTTTTCGTATTTCAAATATAGGCATACACCGATGAATACCAAGCTGTTTTGCTTCTTGCGTCATAGCTGATGCAATACCGCGTTCTTCTCCAACAACAACTGCCTTACCACGTAAGTCTGGACGTCGTGCCACTTCACATGCTGCAAAAAACGCATCTCCATCTGCATGTATTATAAATCCTTTATTAGTCATATTTTCTAATTACTGTCTTGACGACAGCACTTATCGAGAGTGTTTCTTTGGGACGAATATTCTTAAACGCGCTGTTTGCTGGTTCAAGATATAATCCTCGTGCGTCTTTGCGTAGATATTTCATTGTCCAGGCACCGTCAACTTCAGCTATCACAATCTGACCTTCTTTAGCTTTGTCTGTCCGTTCGACAATCACATAATCTCCAGATCGAATACCGGCATCTCGCATTGATTCACCTTTGACTTTGAGCATAAAACTTGCGTCCTTGTTTTGTATGAGCCATTCGTCAAGTGTAATTTTATCAAGTTCCATTTCTTCTGCTGGTGTCGGGAAACCCGCCTCAACAAGTCCAAGTACTCTGATACCAAAACTTTCAGTTGCTTCAAAGAACTTATCTTTTTTTGGTAGAAGCGTACCATCACGGCCACGATCAAGAACCCCAATACTTAGCAGTTTCTGGATCAGTTTATACGCAGAATCTTTGGATTTGTAGCCAAATAGCTTTGCTGCTTCAGCATATGAAGGCATTCTTCGTTCTTTGGCATAGAACACAGACAGAGCTTGTTTATTTTTCTCGAGCTGCTGTTCTCTCTTTTTTTGCATATTAGTAGCATAACGAACGAACGTTCGTTATGCAAGCACTACTCTAAAGGCGGTGCTTGTATAAGATATTAGAACTTATGTTCTTTCTTTTCAGCTTTTTTTGGTTTCTTACCTTCTTTTTTGTGTGAAATTCCTTTTGCCATATATAAATTATAATTAGAATTAGTTAACTTACCATTCCGACTTCTGCTAGTTCCCTATTTGATTACAGTGTCACTGTGTATATAGTATAGCAATCAGAGAAAATAGCTTCAATCTTTTTTCTCATGGATAACTGACATTAATTGTCGGAGCATTTATTTGGAAATCAGTAGGTTGTTCATTTTGTATATTCTCTAGATTTTTTGTAAATGAATTCCATAGTAAGTTAATAAAGATATTATTCCAAAAATACATAACTGGACCTTCTAGGTAGTTTTCCCAGATAGTTGTAGCCGCGTTTTTGATATACGACACATTTTTTTGGGTAGTAGTCGATTCAACTGTTCTTTGCAGATCAATATTGAAATAGCCAAGAATAAGAAGTCCTATGACGATAATGAGAATCAATCTGAGAAAACCACCATTTTGTGAGTACTGTACCATGCGTTAAGTATACCACACCCTATCTGAGTACTGGCAGATAAAAGAGTGGGTCAAGATAACCATTTATAGGAGCAACAGGCATAGTATACGTGCGTCCACCACAGGCTTTACTTGGGAATTGTTTGACTGACACCGCTCCTGACGCATACAGAGAGACATGCAAATGCGGTCCAGTCGAATACCCGGTATTACCGCTATACCCTACTATTTCGCCGACAGTGACTTTGTCTCCGGCTGCTACTTTTATAAGAGAAAGGTGAGCAAACGTACTTGAAAGTCCATTGCCGTACCTAATCAGTATCCATTTACCAAAAGATGCGCCCGGGCATGTCTGGTCAGTATCACCCACACCGACTACTGTACCAGACGACATTGCACGAACTGGCGTGCCTGTCGGAGTACCGAAGTCTACGCCATTATGCGTACCTGAAGCATAGAGTCGCTTAGAATCAACTGTTCTCCCAAATTGCTGCGTGATGGTAATTTTTTCGAGTGGCCATGAAAGAATACCAGATTTCGGGAGTGTTGATGGATCAAGAATGTAGCTCAATTGACTTTCAAAATCAGCAATTTCTTTTTCGAGAGCTCTTCTGCGTGCTTGCCGATCAGCAACTAGTTTAGTGTAATTTGCTTGTTGGTTTTTTGTTTCTGAAAGTAGCCGTGCCTTATCTCTTGTATTTTGATCAACAATCAGTTTTTGATCACTCAGTTTTGATTTGAGGTCGAGTAATTTTACTTTTGCTTCTTCTGTTTCTTTTTTATTATTTTCAAGATTTCGTTTTACCCCTTTTAATTCTTCAGTACGTCGCCTGACACTATCTTGGAAGTCTTTCAGATTTTCCACTTGATTCCATAGATCAGAAATCTTGCCTTTCGCGAGCATTGATTCAAGCAGTGAGTCAGATGCGAGCTGGTCAATCTGGCGAATCGATGCTGCAATTGCGCTCTTATTGCTATCTATAATTTCTTCATTGTCTCCGATCTGAAGAGCCAGTTTTTGTATAGTAAGATTTGTTGTTTCAATCTTATTTTCTGTTACTTTTATATCAGTCGTAAACTTTGCTTTTGTTAGATCAAGTCTTTTGATTTCTGTTTGTAATGATCCTGCCTGTCTACCCGCTGCGATAAGTTGCTTTTGATACGTAGCAATTTCTTGTTCTAATGCATCAATATCAGCGTTGCGAGCTTCGATTCTCGCTTTTAATTCATTTGCACTTTGTGCACGTGCCGTCTGTGGTGCAATAATCAGCATAAGAAGTGCCAAAGAGGCAAGATGCAGTAATAGGTGTCCTGCGTGTAATTTCATGTGTTTGTTATTGTAACATAGAAACTTTTGCTATTTGACTTCGAGCGGACATAGATACTATCAAGAAATCGTCCTCAAGATGCTTGTCACGGCTTGCATAAAGCCAATCATACAAGCAACGCAATGGCTTTCTGTAAGCGCTTTTTTGTTTCTTCTTTTCCGAGAACACTTGCAAGCACAAATGGATCTGGTGATTTATCTCTACCAGAGAGTGCATAGCGCATTGGCCAAAGTACTTCTCCTTTGTTTGCAAGCGATTCAGCAAATGGCCATACTACTTTTTTGATGTGCACATCAGTAAATTCAGTAGTACTAATAGCCTCAAGAAGTGATAGTAAGTGCAATAAATACTCACGAGTTTTTTCTTTTCTATCTGTTCTATCTTTGATTGTTTTCCAGAAAAGATTATTTGTATCGTACGTTGGGTTCACAAAGAAATATATAAGTTCACCCGACACATACATATCAGTAAGATCGATTCCTTTTGAAACACGTTCGACAAGTAGTGGAGCTAAACGTGCGACATATTCTTTTGTGTAACTCGGTAAGTTTTTTATGTCTTCTGGCATAAACATATCAAAATAGTGAGCAAGCTCTTCCGTAGGTTTCTGTTTAAGGTATTCCCTATTGAACCAATCCAGCTTCTCAAGATTAAAGACCGCGCCGGCTTTGTTCACCTTGGCCAGACTAAAAGAAGTCACAAGTTCTTCAAGTGAAAAAAACTCTTGCTCCGTTCCTGGATTCCAGCCAAGGAAAGCCACAAAGTTCACAAGTGCTTCCGGTAAGTACCCTTTGTCACGGTAATCAAGTACGGCGACATCGCCTTGTCGTTTGGAGAGTTTCGATTTATCACTGTTGAGAAGGAGTGGCAGATGGGCAAATAGTGGTATTTCCCAGCCAAAATAGCGATACAGAGTGATGTGCTTCGGCGTACTTGATATCCACTCCTCTCCGCGAATGACATGCGTCACTCCCATGGTATGATCGTCCACCACAACCGCAAGGTGATATGTCGGATATCCGTCAGACTTTAGAAGCACTTGATCGTCGACATCGGCATTCTTGAATGTAACCTCCCCTCGGATAAGGTCATAAAATGTCGTCTCACCTTCATCAGGCATGGAGAGACGGATGACATGGCGTTCTTCTCGAGCAAGTCGCCCAGTCACTTCTGCTACTGGAAGCGATCTGCAGTGACCGTCATATCCCGGCGGAAGCTTGTTTGCTTGCCGATAGTTACGCACCTCCTCAAGCCGCTCTGGTGTGCAGAAGCAATAGTAGGCTTTTTGTAGAGCGACAAGTTGCTCTGCGTATTTCCGGTACTCGTCGAGCTTTTTTGACTGGATGTATGGGCCGGCATCACCTTTTTCAATCACAGTTGCATCTTCCGCAAGAGTAACTCCTTCGTTAGGGACGATTCCCGTCCAATAGAGCGACGCAAGGATATTTTCTATACCGCCTGTCACAAAGCGTTCACGATCGGTGTCCTCTATGCGAAGCAGAAATTTCCCGCCGGTCTGTTTTGCCAAAAGGTATGAATAGAGCGCCGTACGAAGGCCACCGACATGCAAGAAGCCTGTCGGACTCGGAGCAAAGCGAGTTATTGCTTTTCTGGCGCTTTCCATGGCTTATATACTAGCATTTCTAGTGATTTTTGCGAAATATGATACTTGACAAATTTATATAAATA
>JALOQM010000012.1 GCA_025453495.1 Minisyncoccota bacterium
GATCTGTGTGCTTGTACTTGGAGCACTCTACATGAAGGGTCTTAGTGAAAAAAAGAAAATAGAAGTCATGACGACAAAAGAGGATTTACAATTTCTTACTTCTTTTGGTGAGATCGATTTGTTAGCTGAAGCAGTATATGTCTATGATATCAAAAATGATACAGCTCTTTTCGCTAAAAATGAAAACACACCACTACCACTTGCCTCATTAACTAAGGTAGTGACCGCACTTGTTGCCCTTGAGACAGTTCCCGAAAAAGCCATTGTTCCAATTACAGCTCAAGCACTAAACGAAGAGGGAGATACTGGTCTTCGTATTGGCGAGCGCTGGAGGGTCTCTGACCTTACGCGTTTTATGCTCGTGAACTCTTCAAATGATGCTGCAGAAGCAATTGCCCTTGCGGTATCTAAGATCATCTCTCCTGAAGCAACCACCATAGATCCTTTCATAGTTCTTATGAATCAGAAATCTGCTGACCTCCGTCTGACATCTGCTACCTTCAGTAATGCAACAGGATTAGATGCGCCCGATCTTTTATCAACTGGCGGTACAGCCTCAGCAAAGGATATAACTGTACTACTAGTGGCGTTACTCAAGCAGTTTCCCGACGTCTTCACTGCTACTTCCATAAATAAAATTTCTGTGCGCTCACTCGACGGATTTTTGCATACAGCGAAAAATACAAATATGAATGCTAATAGCACGCAACTTCTGTACGCTTCAAAAACTGGTTTTACCGATCTTGCAGGTGGCAACCTCTCAATTGTCTTTCAAGCAGGTCCGGGGCGTCCCGTTGCAATAACAGTGCTCGGATCTACCGAGAATGGAAGATTCACTGATGTTGCTGCGCTGCTTGCCGCAACAATGCGCTACATCACTGCTCAATAAATATATGGAAACTGTACTTCGCATACTAAAAAAATATATTCCTAAACGTCTTTTTTTGGCACTTCAGCCGACATATCACTATCTATTAGCTGCTGCGGCTGCGTGTATATATCTTTTTCCTTCGCATCACATTAAGGTGCTTTTTGTCACTGGAACGAAAGGGAAGACAAGTACCGCGGAACTTGCAGTTGCCTTACTTGAAGCTGCTGGATATCGAGTAGCCCTAGCTGGTACGCTCCGCTTTAAGATTGCTCAAGATTCTCGCTCAAATATGTATAAGATGACTATCCCTGGTAGATTCTTTGTTCAGCGCTTTTTGCGGCGGGCAGTGCAAGCACGTTGTGATTGGGCAGTACTTGAAATGACAAGCGAAGGCGCAATACTGCACCGTCATGCTTTTGTAGAGGCTGATGCACTTATATTTACGAATCTTGCTAAAGAACATATAGAATCTCATGGCTCATATGAAAATTACGTTGCGGCAAAATTACTGATTGCCAAAGCACTCAATACTTCTTCCAAGAAGACACTCTATATGATTGCAAATGCAGATGATAAAGAAACAAAGAAGTTTTTTGCTGCGACACCAAATACGAAACACATCCCTTTTTCATTCAAAGATGGTCAGCCATATACAATAAAAAACGAAGGAATCGATTTTACTTTTGACTCTATCCCAATGCACTCACCATTATCTGGGATGTTTAATCTTTACAACATTCTCGCAGCTGCCGCATTTGCAAAAGCGTTTGGTATTTCACCAAATGTAATCAAATCTGCAGTAGAATCATTTTCTGGAATTAGAGGAAGAGTAGAGAAAATAAATATGGGTCAAGACTTTACTGCTGTTGTAGATTATGCGCATACGCCTGACTCACTTATGAACCTCTACCAAGCTTTTGCACATGCGAAAAAATCTATCTGTGTGCTTGGTAATACTGGAGGTGGTCGTGATACATGGAAACGTAAAGATATGGCACTTATTGCAGAGCAGTATTGTTCTTCTATCATACTGACTAATGAGGATCCATACGATGAGGATCCACTTGTTATCGTTTCTGATATGGCAAAGCATATACAAAAAAAACCAGTGAAAATACTTATGGATAGGAGAGAGGCAGTCAGAGAAGCACTTAAAGAGGCAACTACTGGCGACGCTGTACTGATTACCGGGAAAGGTACTGATCCATACATAATGGGACCACATGGTACAAAAATACCATGGGATGATGCAACTGTTGTACGAGAAGAACTCTCGAAATTGCAAAAATAAAAATATCTTATCTGACGCTATACTTTAATTTGGAATGTAATTTTTTATAATAAAGTCAAGCATCACAAAAGTCTCAAATAAGGGTACAATCACTAGTATTATGATCTCAAGCACGGCAAAGATTTTTATACCGGCACTTATATCATTTGTCACCGGAATGTTACTGGCGCCAGTGCTTTCGCACTATCTCTACAAATACAAACTTTGGAAAAAATTCAGTGTCAAGAGAGCTTTTGATGGCGGAGAGACAACTATAACACAAGCCATTCACAGTGATGAAGTAAGAAAAACGCCGCGCATGGGCGGTATCCTCGTATGGGGAAGTGCGCTTATCACTATCCTTATCGTGTACCTTGTATCTAAATTATTTCCTAGTGACGCGACGATAAAGCTTGATTTTCTTTCTCGGAATCAAACATGGGTACCACTCTTTGCACTTGTTATCACCGCAGGTGTCGGGCTTATTGATGATTATCTTGTCACGCGTGATAGCGGTACATATATCGGAAGTGGATTATCGCTCACCAAACGTTTGTGTGCTGTATTTTTAGTTGCACTAGCGTGCTCGTGGTGGTTCTATGCAAAGCTTGATCTCTCAGCTATAAGCATCCCTTTTTTGGGACAATCGGAGCTTGGTATTTGGTTTATTCCTTTTTTTATTATATTCATGATTGGTATTTATGCTGGAGGCATTATCGATGGCGTCGACGGGCTCTCGGGTGGAGTGTTTTCAGTCATGTTTTCCTCATATGCGGTACTCGCATATAGCAATAACCAGATTGACCTTGCTGCTTTTTGTATGGTGCTTGTTGGTGCACTTGTAGCATTTTTGTGGTTCAATATTCCGCCTGCCAGATTTTTTCTTTCTGAGACGGGATCGATGGCACTCACCACGACGCTCGTCGTTGTAGCTTTTCTTTCTGATTCTGTGGCTGTATTGCCTATCATTGCTTTTCCGCTTATAGCTACCGCTGGCTCAAGCCTCATTCAAGTGTTGTCCAAAAAATTTCGTAACGGAAAAAAAGTATTTTTGGTAGCACCACTGCATAACCATTTTCAAGCAAAAGGCTGGCCCCCATATAAAGTAACTATGCGGTATTGGATTATTTCTACAATGTTTGCCGTCGCAGGCATTATCATAGCCCTTATCGGACAATTATGATGTCAAAAAAGAGCTTTGATAAAGTATTTCTCGGTATAGTCTCAGTCATTCTTATCGTTGGGATTTTTTCTTTTGTCTCTGCTTCACTTGGAGTGCTCGCAAAAAGTGAAGCAAAATTCTATGGTATTCTTTTCAATCAAGTCCTACTTGGTCTCACCGGCGGCAGTATTGCACTTTTTCTTGTCTATAAGATCGATTACCGATTCTGGCGCAAGCACGCTTTTTATCTTTTCCTCGGATCAATACTTCTAACTTTACTTGTCTTTGTACCGAAACTTGGTTTTTCGCATGGCGGTGCGACCAGATGGGTAGCCCTTGGTCCTGTGACATTTCAGCCAGTTGAATTCTTAAAAATCGGGTTTGTAATTTATTTTGCAGCCTGGCTTTCCTGGACGAAAGGAAAGGTTGAAGATTTTAAATTCGGCATACTGCCGCTTATTATATTACTTGCGATTATTGCAGGATTACTCTTCAAGCAACCCGATACAAAAAGTTTCATTCTTATCATGATAGCAGGTCTTGCTATGCTACTTGTATCTGGTGTTCCATGGAAATATATTTTCGGCATGGCTGCGATTGGCGTCGTCGCACTCGGCGGGCTTGTTCTTACCAAGCCATACTTGCTTGATCGCGTACATACCTTTCTTGATCCTTCACGTGACCCTTCAGGCTCCTCATATCAGCTTCAACAGTCACTTATTGCTATTGGTTCAGGTCAAACTTTTGGCAGAGGCTTTGGTCAAAGTATTCAAAAATTTAGTTATCTTCCAGAACCCCAAGGAGATTCAATATTTGCTGTCATTGGAGAAGAATTCGGTTTTTTTGGTAGCACACTATTGATACTTCTGTATATCGCTTTTATGCTTCGAGGAATGCGAATTGCAAATACAGCGACGGATAGTTTTGGGAGATTAGTAGTCACGGGTCTTATCACTCTCTTTATTGCACAATCCTTCCTGCATATTGCTTCAAATATCGGCTTATTTCCACTGACAGGGGTACCACTTGTGTTTGTGAGCCAAGGCGGCACGTCGCTCTTGGTTGCTTTGGCATCACTAGGTATAATACTCAATGTCTCCAAACGGGAAAAAGCCCCGGTTGGGCAGTCAAAAAAATGAAAATTCTCTTTACTGGGGGTGGTACCGGCGGTCACTTTTATCCGATTATCGCTGTTGCCGAAAAAATAAATGAGCTTGCAGAAAAAGAAAAAGTGCTTAAAACAGCCCTCTATTTTGTATCTGATTCTCCGTATGATAAACAAGCGCTTTTTGAAAACGATATAGAATACCGAGAGGTTACAACTGGAAAATTGCGCAGATATTTTTCACTGAAGAATTTTTCGGATCTCTTTAAAACATTTTTCGGCGTTCTCCGAGCGATTGGTATACTTTTTGTTATTTACCCGGATGTTGTCTTCTCAAAAGGCGGGTATGCAAGTTTCCCATCTGTTCTTGCCGCAAGAATACTCCGGATTCCTGTTGTGATTCACGAATCTGATTCTGTACCAGGTCGCGTCAGTCTGTGGTCAGCGAAATTCGCAGAGCGCATCGCCGTCTCGTACCAAGACGCAGTCAAATTTTTCTCAAAAGAAAAGACTGCCTGGACGGGGCAGCCTATTAGGAAGGCATTGCGCGAACCTGCAAAAGAAGGCGCGTATGAGTATCTTAAGCTTGATTCGGCGGTACCAGTTATATTTATCCTCGGAGGATCATCGGGTGCAGTCACTATCAATGATGCCGTGCTAGAGATACTGCCGACACTCTGTGACAACTATCAAATCATCCACCAGACGGGAAAAATGAATTTCGAAGAAGTACAGCTTCGTGCGAAGTTCGCCCTTGAAAACCATCCGTATCCAGAGCGATATATGCCATTTCCCTTTCTTGATCCGCTTGCGATGAAAATGTCAGCCGGCGCGGCAGCACTTGTCATATCACGCGCAGGCTCAACGATATTTGAGATAGCTTCTTGGGGGACACCATCAATCATCATCCCGATCAAAAGGGAAGTGAGCCACGACCAGACAGACAACGCTTTTGCGTACGCCCGTGCTGGAGCGTGTTCGGTTGTCGAGGAGACAAACCTCACCCCACATGTCTTGCTTCAAGAAATCGACGATATTCTGCTTGATCCGGAAAAAAGCAAAATAATGGCAGAAGCGGCAAAAGTGTTTTCTCGCGGTGACGCTGCAGAGACGATCGCTCGCGAGATCGTTAACATAGCGCTGTCGCACGAAAAATAAAAAAAGCGCTTCCATACGGAAGGCGCTTTTGCATGGGCGCACCCAAGAAACAATGAATTGTTCACTAGTACTTGTCGCAACATGATACATGGTGCCAAACAAGGTTTGCTTGGGTATTGATCCCGGACTGTCCTGAAGTGACAAAAGTAATCATTACCGTGTCAACAGCAACATTGTGTACTGCAAACTGCATTGATCCGCCCGGTGATGATACCGTAAAGGTATCGGGGTTGTTCGGATAAATAATGAAATTTCCGCTCAATGTGTCAAGTTCAGCAGTTCCGCTAAACTGGGCACCTTGCGGTACGCACGAGATGAAACGCAGACTGCATTCATTTCTATAGTACGTAATTCTGAATTTGGCACCGGTTAGAAATGTCATGATCGGGTAGGATGCCGAAGCAGATCCTCCTGCATTGCTTGTTACCTAAGCCGAAACAGAAACGGGTGCGTTTTGTTTCGGTTGTGGTATTTCTTCCTTACTGCAGCTTGAGAAAACAGAGCAGAAGAAAAGGAAAAGAATACTAAGGGCAGCAAATACAATTTTGCCTATTGCTTCTTCCTTGCTGTTACGACTGTGGCCCGCCTCATGGGCATCACGGTAATATTGCGGTGTATGCATGGTACGTTGGTTTTGGTTGTGAATGAATGATTGCTTTAGCGCACTTTATATAAGCGAACAAAA
>JALOQM010000003.1 GCA_025453495.1 Minisyncoccota bacterium
AGACCATTGCCCGTATCAATGCCCTTGCTGACTATCTTCCTAGAACTCCGGTATCTACACCAGCACAGACACCACGCCTTGTAGCGCCAAGTACAGGGACTGTTTGTGATTTACTTACTGCGCCAAATCAAGCAATAGTCTCTGAAGAGAGGTGATGAATGATTTCATGTAATACTATTTATCCACACACGTTCCTAGGCACAGCAGTCTCGTGGTATACTTGTAATGTCATTACTAATAGACTACCGGGCTCCGGTGTATAATTTTCATTTATGCGAAATTACAACAAAGGTTTTACGCTTATCGAATTGCTCGTCGTGATCGCAATTATCGGTATTCTTTCGTCAGTTGTGCTTGCGTCGCTCAATTCAGCTCGTTCAAAAGGTGCTGATGCGGCGATCAAAGCAAATCTTGCAAACACACGCGCACAAGCAGAGATTTATTATGATTCAAACGGCAACTATGGTTCAAATACAAACGGCTGTGGCGGCACTGGAGTCATGTTTGGTGATCCGACAATGACCAAAGCGATTGACGCGGCAGAATCAGCAAGTGGTGGTAGTGCATCCTGTTATTCAAACGGAACAGAGTGGGCGATTTCGGTACCACTGAAGACTGATTCAAATACACACTGGTGTGTTGATTCGTCTGGTGCTTCAACAAGTCAAAATGCTCCTATCTCAGGAGGTATCTGTCTATAGTCACCATTTGGTGGTATGACACAAAACCGCCCGTTTGGGCGGTTTTGTTCTTGCAGCATGGTATACTTTTACTGTGTTATATATTCCCTTTGCAACTGTTTTCTTATTTGTGTTTGGCGCCATTATTGGTAGTTTTCTCAATGTGGTCATACTGCGCATGCGTACCGGTAGGGGACTTGGTGGACGATCAATGTGTTTTTCGTGTGGCAAGATACTCCGCGCGCGAGAACTTGTGCCGATTGCGAGCTTCCTTCTCCTTCGTGGGAAATGTGCGCGTTGCCGTGAGCGTATAGCTTTACAATACCCGCTAGTAGAAGCACTTACTGGTATCTTATTTATGCTCTCAGGTATGTATGCAAATTTGGTTACAGATACATTATGGCAGTGGCTGCTCTATTTTTCATTTTACGTCGCAGTCTTTTCGACTTTTCTCATTATCGCTGTCTATGACATACGGCACAAGATTATCCCTAGTGGGCCACTTTATTTTCTAGTTATACTATCGCTTTTTGCACCTCTTTTCTCTACAGCAACAGGAACGTACTTTAGTTCGCCGTGGATTGATCATGTCGTTGCAGCTCTTGTGCTTGCGGCGCCATTTGCTGGTATATGGTTTGCATCTCGAGGACGCTTGATGGGTTTTGGTGATGCGAAGCTTGTGTTTTGTATCGGACTACTGCTTGGTCTTTCAAGTGGCGTTGCAGCGATACTACTTGCCTTTTGGATCGGTGCAGTCTTTGGTGTTATCTTATTGCTTTTGCGTAAGTACACACTTACAATAAAAAGCGAGCTTCCATTTGCACCATTTCTTGCACTTGGAGCTGCACTGACACTTTTCTTCCATATTGATATCGCCCGGCTATCTCTGCTTTTTAGTTGGTTTTAGTACATATGCAATTTTCTCAAATAAAAAAAATATATACTCCCTCACGAAATAGTGGCATGACATTCATTGAGCTTGTAGTTGTGATCGGTATTTTTGCGACGATCGCTGGTGTTGTACTTTTTAATTTCACTGGATTTTCTACAAATATCTCAGTCGATAATCTCGCGCAAGACATCGCATTGCGTATCAAAAATGCGCAGACAGAATCCATCTCAGGGAAATTTGCTCCAGGATTTACCACTCCACTCGTGCCGTCATATGGTGTACATTTTGATAGTACTACACCTTCGATGTTTACGTATTTCGCTGATCTTGATAATGATGGCCTCCTGACAGGAGTGAGTGCATGTGGTACACCAGGAGCTGAATGTCTTGAGCAGATTTCAATACAAAGTGGAGATCGCATACAGGCGCTCTGTGTCAATGAACAGTCTGGCTTTCCAAATTGCGGGATTCCTATTAATGATGTATCGGTGACATTTAAACGACCGTTTCCTGATGCGATTGTTTCGACACTTTCATTGCCGAATCGCACAAGTATTTCTGATGTACAGATAAAAATTGTCTCAGCAAAAGGCAAGGAGAAAATCATCACTGTTTGGCCAACTGGACAAATAAGTGTGCAATGAATCAGCTTGTAGTTTCAAAATCATATGCAAAAGAAAACCAAACACATCTCAAAAGAAAAATTCTCACTATCACCAAAGCTATGGTGGACAAGCATACAACAGATAGCTACTGGGTTTACACTTATCGAGGTCATGATCGCGGTGGCGCTTTTTACTGTTATTATGACAGTAGGTATCGGTGCTGTACTCAATTCAAATAGCAATCACAAAAAGACCCAAACACAGCGTCAAGTGATCGACAATCTTTCATTTATCATGGAGGACATGAGCCGCAATCTACGTCTTGGAAGCGCCTACCATTGTGGTGATGTTAGTGTAGGAATTGAGGATCCACTTGATTGTCAGTTTGGTCAGACACTTGCATTTGAGTCGGTGACTGGGGTGGCAGGTAATGCCTCTGATCAAGTCGTCTACGGCATTACCTCTGACGGCGCAATTATCAAATCTACTGATTCCGGTGCAACTGCAAAGAATCTGACTCCACCAGAAGTGCTCATCGATCCTGCTCGCTCGGGTTTTAGTGTCACAGGAGCAGCACCATATGCATCAGGGGATAGAGCACAGCCACGCGTGATCATCCGCCTTTCGGGAAAAGTTGTCTACCGCAATATTGAGTCAGAATTTAATCTGCAAACCGTCGTCACGCAGCGGCTTATCGATCTGTAAAAAGCTTTTCCTTTGAGCTCTAATATATTATGCAAAACAAAAAACTTTTTTTTCAAAAAACAAAAAGCCCACTGTTGCCAGGAGTATGGCAAACACGTAAGCAGCAAAACACTGCTTCTGGTTTCACGATTATTGAAACGCTTGTCGCGCTGTCGCTGTTTACTTTTGCAATTCTCGGACTTATCGTTATCACATCACAAGGTATTTCTGATGTGAACTTCGCAAAAAATAAATTGACTGCCTCATATCTCTCACAAGAAGGTATAGAAACCGTTCGCTCTATCCGTGATTCTCGTGTGCTTGCTGGAGAGTCATGGCAAGCAATCTTTTCTACAAATGCACTTACTGGTCTTGGCAATTGTACTGTAACAGCGCAGTCTAACGGCTGTGATATTGATGCATATACACTTGCGATTGATACTTGCGCAACTGCTTCGCGCGCAGGTTGTGGACCGCTGCATTATGATTCGGCAACAGGTGCTTTCCGGATTGCATCTATCGGACAATCATTTCCTGCGTCTGCCTTCAATCGTGTCATCTCTCTTTCTGAGGTGTCTCCACAAGAAGTACGAGTGACAAGTACAGTTACATGGGACCAAGGTACAAACCAGAAATCTGTGACAATGACTGAGACATTGTTTAACTGGGCAACAGTCACTCCACTCTCACAAACAGGTCAATAAAATATGAAACTATATATGCCATACACAGCAAATAAAAAAGGATTCGTTATACTCTTCACTGTGCTTATTGCAAGTATTACACTTACCATTGCGCTTGGTATTGCGAGTGTTTCGTATCGTGAAGTATTGCTCTCAGCAACATCCAAGGATGCACAGTATTCTTTTTTTGCTGCTGATACTGGAGCAGAGTGCGCACTCTATTGGGATATCCAACAAGCAGCGTTTTCTCAGACACTTGTTATTCCTTCCTGTGGTGGTCAACCTGTTGAGATGCTTGCATCGTCATCACCATTTGTCTTCCGCTTTGATACTGGACCTGCTGGCTGTGCACTTGTCACTGTCGACAAAGATGATCCGACAACAACAAAAATCGAGTCGCTTGGCTACAATATTTCTTGTGCTGACCTTTCCGCAAATCCATCAAATTCTCGCATTACTGAGCGTGCAATCCGAGTGACGTATGGACCTGGCCAGGCTCCTGATGCTAATCCAAACCAACCACAAAATCCAAGTATCACCATAACTGGTAATCAAACTACGGTACAAGTTCCAACAGCTGTGTCTGATAGGATTGAAAGTCGACCATCTGATAGTGATGCAGTAAGTGGGCAGTAGGTATGAGAACTCTAGCTGAAGCAAAAAAAAGAATAGAAAAACTCATCACACAAATCAATGATTTGCGCTATGAGTATCATGTCCGCAACAATCCAACTGTCACTGATGATGTCTACGATTCGCTCACAAAAGAACTCAAAATGCTTGTGAGAGAATATCCGCAATTTTCTGCACTTCTTGTTGAGATTGACCGTGTTGCCGGCAAACCACTTGATAAATTCTCCAAAGTGGCACACAGAGTACCTATGCTGTCGCTTAATGATGTGTTCAATAAAGAAGAGCTCGCAGATTGGGAGACGCGCATCAGGAAATTACTTCCATCAGGTAGAGCATTCTCTTATTTTGCAGAACTAAAACTTGATGGACTTGCAGTCTCTCTTATCTATGAAGGTGGTGTATTTGTCCGCGGCGCGACACGCGGAGATGGTCGTGTAGGTGAGAATATCACTGAGAATCTCAAAATGATTCATTCTATCCCACTGACACTGCGCGCACCGTTTCCAGAGTATATCGAAATACGTGGTGAGGTAGTCATGGCAAAACGCGTCTGGGAAAAGCTCAACAAAAAAAACGAGAAGGAAGGGAAGCCACTTTTTGCAAATACACGAAATGCTGCTGCTGGGAGTGTACGCCAACTTGATCCCGCTCTCACCAAAGAACGCGAGCTTGATTTTATCGCCTATGATATTGCAGAGATCCGTGACGATAGTGACCGTTTTGTGCTTACTACACACAGTGATGAGCATGCACTACTTACTACACTTGGCTGCATGGTCGAACAGAGTCAAAGAAAGTGTCGCACTCTTAGTGATGTTGCTGTGTTTATCGATGACTTCGAAAAGAAGCGTTCGTCGTTTCCATATGGCACTGATGGTATTGTGATTTCTGTCGATGATCTCGCATTGCAGCAGAGTCTTGGTATCGTCGGTAAAGCACCACGCTATATGGCAGCCTACAAATACCCACCAGAGAAGGCAACGACGACTATCTTGGATATTACTATCAATGTTGGTCGTACCGGTGTCTTGACGCCTATTGCGAAATTTCATCCAACTCGTGTCGCTGGATCACTCATCAGCAAAGCAACGTTGCACAATATGGATCAGATCAAACGGCTTGGCATAAAGATTGGTGATACTGTTGTC
Source organism: Minisyncoccota bacterium (assembly GCA_025453495.1). Taxonomy (GTDB): domain Bacteria; phylum Patescibacteriota; class Minisyncoccia; order Phycocordibacterales; family UBA9973; genus JALOQM01. The sequence goes on from JALOQM010000003.1 coordinate 5,326, forward strand.
ATTCAGAAAGCAGGTGATGTTATACCAGAAGTTGTCGAAGTTCTCACAAAGATGCGTACTGGCAAAGAAAAAGCATTTACAATGACCAAAACATGCCCTGTCTGTGCTAGTCGTGTAGAAAAACGTGAAGTTGGAAGTAAAAGTGCGTCATCAGCAGCGCACTATTGCTCAAACCCTAACTGTTTAGCAAAGAACCGCCGTAGAATACAGCATTTTGTAAACGCTTTTGAAATATACGCCGTGGGTCCAAAGATTCTCGACCGTTTATCTGACGAAGGACTCATCTCCGACGCACTAGATCTGTTCACACTTAGTAAAGATGACCTTGTCTCATTGCCACGCTTTGGCGAGAAGAGTGCAGAAAATATTATAGCTTCAATTGAAGCGCATCGGAAAATACCACTTGCTCGATGTATCTTTGCGCTTGGCATCACGCATGTCGGTGAAGAGACAGCACGTGAGCTTGCACTCTATTTTGGGAGTCTTGAGAAGCTTATGTGTGCATCACTTACAGAGATCGAAGAAGTCGCAAACATTGGCACAGTCGTTGCAGAGAGTGTTTATAGCTATTTTCATTCCAAAGAAGGTATAGCGTATATCCAAAAGCTGAAAGAGAATGGAATCATCGTTGAAAACCAAAAAAAAACTACTGGCGGTGTATTGTCTGGAAAGCTATTTGTTATTACCGGTGTCCTCTCGTCTATGTCACGAGAAAAAGCAAAACAAGAGATACAAGAGCGCGGAGGGAAAGTCGCTGGTTCAGTCTCAGCCAAAACTGACTATCTTGTCGCAGGGGAGAATCCTGGTTCAAAACTGACCGAAGCAACAAAGCATGGCACAAAAGTGCTTGATGAGGGTGCATTTAAGGCTCTGCTTGGGTACTATTGACGACTTATTTTTTCGGGTGTATGGTTTACGTATCGTTCTTTTTATTGCAATACTCTCACTCAATGTTCCACCCTTAACCGTTTACCAGTATGCATACCACACTCCTGCCCACTTCTTCTCTTGTGCCAATTGCACATAGTGTTGTTCGTTTTTCAAACACACCAGAAAAATGGAAAACATATTTTGGTTTTACTCCGATCAATTCTTCTGAAATGGAGTCAAGGTTTAATACACCGCTATATCATTGTAAACATATCACACCTGTGATCTCCAATAATGGTCGCATTCCGACAGGAAAGCGTTCGTACACTTACGATGAGTTAGCGGACTTCATTTACGCAAATAAAGAGTATTGCTCAAATCAAGCAGTTGCTATTGTCGGCTCACATGGCTGCTATTTTATTGTTTTGTATAGAAATAATGAGATAGTATCTTGCCTGAAATATGACTTTCCGGAAAAATGCAAGCTTCTCACATGCACTATAATTGAAAAGTAAACTGCTAGATTAAGCCCTTTCTTTATTAAACAAAGACAGGGCTTTTTTTATTTGTTTACCACGAGTATAATGCCTTATATGGAACTATTAGATATAGCAAAGCTTGCCCGATTGTCTCGTATAGACATGTCCGAAACTGAACAAAAAGAACTACTTGCCGATATGCACTCTATTCTCGGATATGTTGCGCAGCTTGAATCAGTCACTACCACTCAGACAGAAAATGCGCTTCCATTGCTTCGAAATGTCATGCGTGCGGATAAAAACGCATATGCAGGTGGTGAATATACGGAAGTACTTAGCAAGTCAGCTCCAGAGAGTGCTGCAGGATATATTAAAGTTGCCCAGGTTATAGCTGATGACATACCACTTTCAGTATGATTGATCTTGCTACACTCACAATAGAAAAAGCGCATGCATCAATGCAAGCCGGAGAATTTACTGCCCGTGAGCTTGTAGAAGCATATCTTGCACGCATCAAAGAAAAAAACGACACCATCAATGCATATCTTGAAGTGTATGATGATGTATTGTCGCAGGCAGATGCTGCTGATCAAAGATTCAAAGATGGCACTGCCACCCTTTTAACTGGTATACCTATTGCTCTTAAGGACAATATCCTTGTCTCCGGTAAGCGTGTTAGCTGTGCGTCAAAAATACTTGATGGTTATGTGGGGACTTATACTGCCACAGTCGTTACTAAGCTTCTCTCAGAAGGTGCAGTACTCCTCGGCAGGACCAATATGGATGAATTTGCAATGGGTAGCTCTACAGAGACCTCAGCATTTGGTGTGACGAAAAATCCACACGATCTCTCGCGAGTCGCCGGTGGTTCTTCGGGGGGTGCTGTCGCTGCGGTTGCTATGGGTGGGGCACTTGCTGCGCTTGGTTCCGATACCGGTGGCTCAGTCAGACAACCAGCATCTTTTTGTGGTGTTGTCGGTATGAAGCCGACATATGGCGCGATTTCTCGATCGGGACTCATTGCCATGGGCTCATCGCTTGATCAGATTGGTCCTATTACAAAGACAGTGCGTGATGCTGAAATACTTTTTTCTGCACTTTCGTTTCATGATCCTATGGACAGTACCTCACTTCCAGATGACATGCGCACTGTTGCTCACACAGAGACAAGAAAGATCGGCGTCCCAAGAGATATCATGTCTGGAGAAGGTATGGATGCTGCAGTATTTGCGAATTTCAAACTATCGCTTGCTAAGCTTGAAAAAGCAGGCTATGTTGTCGTCCCAGTTGATCTACCACTTATGCAATATTCACTTGCTGTTTACTATGTACTGATGCCAGCAGAAACATCGACTAATCTTGCACGTTTTGATGGTATTCGTTTTGGGTACTCAGTCCCTGGCAAAACACCAGATGAAGCGTTTGCAAAAACACGAGGTCAAGGTTTTGGAAAAGAAGTTCGTCGACGCATTATGCTCGGCGCATATGTATTGTCACATGGGTATTATGACGCCTATTACAACAAAGCGATTGCGGTGCGCAGAATGATCGAAAAAGAATTCGCGACAGTATTTGAAACTGTTGATGCAATCGCAACGCCGACGTCACCATTTCCAGCGTTTAAGATTGGCGAGAAGGCGAGTGATCCACTTGCGATGTATCTCTCGGATATATTTACTGTACCTGCAAATATTGCAGGAATACCTGCAATATCTATTCCTGCCGGGAAAACAAATGATGGATTGCCGCTTGATTTCCAGCTTATGACAGCACATGCGTGTGAGCATACACTTTTTAAAATAGCTTCACTTTTTGAATCGCTTACATGACAACTTTTATTATCGCAACCATAGGTGTATTTCTCTTTCTCGCTCTGTTGCCTTTTTTGGGACGCGTTGCATTTGATCCGAATTTTTTGAATCTTGAGTATTTCTTCAACAAAATACTTGAGCTTGTACAAGCTATTGTCGAGGGACTTTCGGATATTAGTTGGCTTGGTCTTCTCAAAATCGTATTGTCTCTTTTTGCTATCTTCTGCATCGCTGTTATCATTTACACACAATTGCGCCTGCGCGAACTATGGGCAGCGGATAGGGGCGGCGGTAGTAGACATAGTACAAAAGGTGTTACTGTTGCACAGGCGGATATTCCTGATCGAAAAAAGAATCCGAAATGGGAACACGTACTTGCGCTTGGCTTTAGCGCGAATCCCACTGATTGGCGGTTTGCGATTATTGAGGCAGATACGATGCTTGATGAATTATTGAAGGTGCTTGGATACCAAGGAGAGAATCTCGGCGAGCGATTGAAAGCAGTAGACAAAGCAGATTTCAAAACACTACAAATGGCATGGGAAGCACATCTTGTGAGAAACAAAATAGCTCATGAGGGTTCTGATTTTAAGCTTGACCAAGATGAAGCGCGCCGAATACTCGGTCTCTATGAGCGCGTATTTGTGGAATTTTCTTATATTTAGAAGTACTTGACAAAATATCATTATATAGTAGTATTCTTCTCAGGTATCTATTGTGTATGTGAAGATTCGCTTCTACACAAGTCATCGCTCTTATGTAGGAAAAGAATAATGGAAGGACTGTAGGAATATTTAAAGAACTGTACACTTATTTAAGTCGGGGATTTGAGTACTTCTAGCCGCAAACTAGTACTTATCAATACTGATTAGCATTAGTATGCAATTTCTTTCCGGCGAAATAGCAAAATTCGCTGTGTTTGTGGGGCATAATAGACCTACCATAGATTTTTGTTTGTTTAAAAATCACAATCCTGTTGATTTTTAGAGAGGCCCCTTGACGATGAGCACGGGGCTTTTTTTATTTATTTCCTCTAAAGTACGGTATACTACCGGATATCTATATGTCTTTCGATAAAGACGCAATCCAAAAGAAAGTAGATGCACTTGAGAGCGCGATGCAGTTGCCAGATTTTTGGTCTGACAAAATAAAAGCACAATCATCGATCAAAGAACTTGGTGAACTCAAAGATATGCTTGAAGGTCTTGGTAAATACGACAAAGGTGACGCGGTTGTCACTATTTTTTCTGGTGCTGGTGGTGACGATGCAGAAGATTTTTCGCGAATACTCTATGTTATGTATAGTAAATTCATTTCTCGTAAAGGATGGGGGATGAGAATTATTCATGAACACACAAATGATCACGGCGGCTACCGCAATATTTCATTTGAGGTATCGGGACCACGTGCCTATGGTATACTTAAAAATGAGTCTGGTGTACACAGGCTCGTGCGTGTGTCACCATTTAATGCAAAAAATCTCCGACACACATCATTCTCTCTTGTCGAGATCATTCCTAAATTCAAGAAGGTAGATGCTTCAGATATTGATGTGCCAGAACGCGACTTGAAGATAGAATTTGCTCGCTCAGGCGGTCCTGGGGGGCAAAACGTCAATAAGCGTGAGACAGCGGTACGCATCGTACATGTACCGACAGGTATGGCGGTGCATGCTGACAATGAGCGTTCGCAGGCGGATAATCGAGAAGTCGCGCTCTCAATCCTTAAGGCTAAGCTCTATAAACGTGAAGAAGATGAGCGTAAAGCCAAAGAAAAAGGAATGTATATCAGCAAAACAACTGATATTGAGTGGGGTAATCAGATTCGCTCATATGTACTGCACCCGTATAAGCTCGTCAAAGATCACCGTACCGGTGTCGAAGAGCGCAATGTCGATCGCATACTTGACGGTGAGCTCGATGCATTTATCGAAGCAGAAAAGAATCTCTAAGGTATAGCGTTTGAGGGACAGAGTGTAGTAAAATACTGGTGTTGTCTCATAATTACTATTTATATAGTATTCACTAAAACTGTATTTAAATGATTTATTTCAATAAAGTTTCAAAATATTACAATGATAGCTATCCGGCACTTGCGGGGGTAGATTTTGTCGTTTCGCCGGGAGAATTTGTGACTATCGTCGGCCACTCTGGTGCCGGTAAGTCGACACTGATCAAGATGATTCTTGCTGATGAGAAGCCAAGCGAAGGGTCTGTCTTTTTTGAATCATTGGATATTGGTAGATTGCGTGGTCGTGATCTTATCAATCTGCGTCGTCGCATTGGGACTGTTTTTCAAGATTTTAGATTACTCCCAAATAAAACAGCATATGAGAATATCGCTTTTGCTATGGAGGCAGCAGGGAAGACTGATGAAGAGATTGAGTCTGATGTCCCACATGTGCTTGATCTTGTCGATCTTGGACACAAAATATTTAGTTTTCCGCATGAGATGTCTGGTGGTGAGCGTCAACGTCTTGCAATCGCACGCGCAATTATCAATCAACCAGAGATGATTATTGCAGATGAGCCGACAGGCAATCTCGATCCGATAAACACCTACGAAGTTGTCCAGATACTCAAGAAAATCAATGACCTTGGTACAACTGTCATACTCACGACACACAACAAAGGAGTTGTCGACTCTATCGGTAAGCGTGTGATTACTATGGAGAAGGGTAAGATAGTACGTGATGATAAAGCAGGCTCTTATGTGCTATAATAATAACTAATTATGTTTTGGCTTTCAGTACGCCGCATCATACGATCCGGTTTAAACAATTTCTCTCGCAATACCTTTGTTTCGTTTTCGTCCATCATGGTTGTGACGATTACTCTTTCGGTTATTGCTGGACTCATATTCCTACAGGCGATTCTCCAATCATCACTCAATGAGATCAAGAGTAAGGTAGATGTGTCCATCTATTTCATACCGACTGCACAAGAAGAAAGCATCTTGTCTCTCAAGTCATCGATTGAGCAATTACCTGAAGTTGCTACTGTAGAATACATTGATGCCGAAAAGGCCCTGTCTGATTTTAGAGAAAAACACAAAGACGATTATCTCACACTGCAAGCACTTGATGAGCTTGATGAGAATCCACTTGGTGCATATCTCAATATCAAAGCCAAAGAAGCTTCGCAGTATGAGAGCATTGCTCGGTTCCTTGAGGGTTCTAGTCCTGTTATTCAAGATGCAGCAAGTATCATTGAGAAGATAAATTATAATCAGAATAAAATCGTCATTGACAAGCTTATTTCTATTATTGATTCAGCAAATACGCTTGGCTTTCTTGTCACACTTATCTTCGTTATCATTTCAATTATCATCACATTTAATACTATTCGCCTCAATATCTATATGGCGCGAGAGGAGATAGGTGTCATGCGACTTGTCGGCGCAGGTGCACACATTGTGCGAGGACCATTTATGGTAGAAGGTGCACTTTATGGATTGATTGCTACTGGTGCAACAACGCTTATCTTCCTGCCAATTACGTACTGGTTGGGTAACAAAATGACTGCATTTTTTGGCATGAATCTCTTTGACTATTACATTGCTAACTTCTTCCAGATATTCTTGATTGTTCTTGCATCTGGTGTCATTCTCGGCTCAATCTCTTCCTTCCTTGCAGTGAGAAAGTACTTGAATAAATAAAAAACCCATACAATTTTGTGTGAGTTTTTTGTATGTAGTTTCAACTAGAGCACTGGTATATCAAAGATAGACTTTTCCATTTTTTTACCAGACAGAAACTCACTTATTCTTTTGCCTCCGTAGACAGAGGGAAGTATGCCAATTCCATTGCAGCCCAGATTGTAGAGTAAAACAGAATTTTTTGGTTCAGGACCTATGAGACGAATCTTGTTTTTGGTATACCCCATGAGTCCATGCCAGGTGAAGATATACTCAATATTTTTCTTCGGATCAATGTCATAGATATGACGCACAAATCTATCTATTTCTTTTGTCATCTCGTCAGAATACTCATGTTCATGTGAGTAGCGAGCATGATTTTCAAGTGCAGAGTCAGGTCCGCCGACTGAGATGAGGTTGTACTGTACATTGTCTCCGTAGTCATAATGTCGTCGTGTAAGGTAGAAATAGGGATCGGTTGGCTGCTTGTGTGCATTTAGTAAGTAGCTGATTGCAGTTGGGCTTTTGTTTGCTGCTTCAAGATAGCCTGACATGTAGCCAATAGTCCCGCTTAGCATGTGATGGAACCGTGTATTTACCTCAAGACCACCATCATTGATGATAGTGAAACCTTCAAAGCCGTTGGTGCACAGTACAATCTTTTCTGCGGCGACGGTGTGATGCCCAGCATCAAGAAGTACTTCATTTTTTCGAAGGAGTATTTTTGAGATAGGTGTCAATTCATACAAAGAGAACCTATCTGGGTATTTTTTCTCAAGATAGAAAAGTATTTCTTGACAAAATAGCGCGCTGTTTATGCAGCCTTTTTGGTAAGAAAGCACAGCGATGAATTCTGTAGTTTTTGCTTCAAGGATTGATTGTATCTCCTCTTTGGGAGCCAAAGTATATAACCCATCGTATTCGTTCGGGATAGTGTCTAGAAAATCAGCGGTATCTGAAATAATCATACTTTCAATGTTGAGTTTTGCTGTGCGTCGCAAGCTGTTATTTTTGAGATGCTGTAATACCTGCTCTTTGTTTGAGAGTCCAGCATGCCCGATAAAACGTGAAAAGGGGATATCTGACTTGATATCAGTATATATTTCATCAAGAAGAAGCCAAGTATCTTCGATAGCTTTTTGTGCTGAGGATGCCAGCGCAAGGCCGAATTCCTCTACAATACTTGTAAATCCACGTTCAAAGTAACTAGTAACTTGTCCTGCATTGTGCCCGGTTGCACCATGTGCAAGTTTATACCGTTCAAGAATAACGACTTTTTTATCAGTATTCTTGAGGGTAAAAAATGCGGTTGCCATACCAGCAATACCTGCACCAATAATTACAACTTCAGTTTGAATATCGCTACGCAGTATTTCAGATACACGGTCTTTTTTGAGTTGATGCAACCAAGGGGAATGGTTTGTTTTCATACGCCGGTATTATAGCAATTGCAGAGAATTAAGAAAATTTTTATTGATTGAAAAGTACCCCTTTCTTAAGAGAAGGATAATATCTTGAAAAAAGAGAATAATTGGGGTGTTTTAAAAGCAGAATACAATTAAATAACAAGGTTATTAGCTTAAACTTAGAAAATATTAGGTAAATTTTTAAATGCTTTTACCAGATCTTCAATAGATACTGTGTGATGAGGTATTTTTTCTTTCGTCGCAATATGTTTAAACATTTCTTGTACTCTCGGTGCTATTGTCGGTGCAGAAAATATTCCATGAGTAGAATATTGAGTACCAATTTTCTTTTGAAGATTCATAATATGATCATGAACAGAAGCTCCTTCAGCAGACCATTGCATTGCATTTGCTCTAATTGTTGTTAATTCTAAAACATAAACATTATTCTTAATAAAGAAATACACATCTGGGTATCCTTCTTTTCCACCCAAAGCTGGGTACATGATCCCAAAATCATCAACCCTACCATTCCATATTACATCATCAATCTGACCAGAATCTTTATATGTTTTAAGTAACTTATAAAATAAGTATTCTAATCTACCACCCCTCAGTTGAGCGGTATTAAAGTCGTTTTTACCTGTTATAGAACTAACCATACTAACATGATGAGTATATAGAGGATCATAATCCTTACTATTTATTAACTCCAGTATTTTTCTTTCTAGAGTTTGCTGATTATCCTCTTCTCTAAGATTTACTTTAGTATTAGGTAAAATAAAGTCTATCTTATCTGAAACGATTTTTCTTTTCTCAGAGTGAAACAAGGTTGCATCAGAAAAACTAAAGAAGTCGAATTTGTATTCTTCATCTTCGAAAAGTGCAACGTTAAATATAGATGAAGCAGAAGCTACACCAGAAGAAGTTTCTTTACCTTCGGTATTGTATACACGGACATAACATTTATCAGACATGTTAGTTTTAATTTCAACAAGCAAAGGAGGGTGTGTTCTGTTAAAATCACCAAAATATTCTACCCAAAGTCTTAAGTTATCACCAAAGTCAAAAGGTTGGACATTTTTATATGTATCAAGCACTGAAATAACTTCATTTTTTGCCTCATCTTTTATATAAAGATCACCTAGTTTTCTTTCACATAAACCAGTTGTAACACAAAGACCAATGTAGTACCCAGCAGTAGGGGCTTGTACCAAAGTTAGATTACCAATCTCAGTACTCTTAAAGGCTTCAATTTCTGCTCTTCTTCTTTCTTCTGGTAGTTGTCTAAAGGTTTTAATTTTCTCAACTATTAAATTAAATTCGTCCTCCTTCTTCATTGAAAAAACAATATAGCCTAATTCTTCTTTTGAAAGATATTGTAATTCAAGTAATAAACGTAGTGTGACTCTAAACGGAAAAAGTAAGATATTAACACAATCTTCTCTTATTACAGGATTTGAAATCTGCAACTTATTCATTTGGTGTTCTACAACTTCAGATTGTAAAATTTCTTTTCCATTATCTGAAACTATTTTTAAATTTTTCCCTAAACCTAAAACTGACCCATGTTTTTTAAGTAACTCGAAACCAGCATTTGTTACATGTATAGTTGATGGCGTTGTAGAGTTATCAATAACAATAAAACCTAGATATTTTATTAAAGCTTCAAGTGTTCTTCTTGCAGATGGAGATAATGGTCTTCCTCTCTCAGTAAGACCATGTCTACCGAGTAAAGTATTAAAAGCTTCCTGTTTCATTGAAGTCCAAGATTTACCATTAAAATTATCTTGTGACAAAATTTCAACAGAACCAATTATTTGGTGAATGTTTTGTCTTTTTGGTATATGCCAAATTTCTAGACTTCTTGTTCGTGTCATAATTATTTTTCTAAAACTAATATATAATCTTTTGGTATAAAACCCCCTCGACCAGATCTTGGGATACGGAGATAGCGATTTCTAATAATGTAAGAAAAATTAAGTCTCTTTTTATATCCTACATCTTTTGCTATTTTCAACAAAATACTTGCTGTATCAACTTCAAACCCTCGAATTCTACTATTGCCCACAACAACGCAATAAAACCCTCCCGTCTGTAAACAGTCATAAACTGATTCCAAATTCTCTTTCATTGCCTGAAAATATTTAAACGTTACCCAAGATCTTTTTTTGTCTAACGAATATATTTTAGACAAAACTTCATCAAGTTCTCCTAATCCATACACAGGAACTTCATTTAATGTTTTAACTTTTTCTGAACCTATTTGGTGATCATAAAGTGCATCTAATTTTTTTTTATCAAAACCATCCAGCCAAAAATTCTCTAACTTTAGAGATCTAACATAATCAAAAGCATTTATGTATGGAGGAGATGTCATTGCTAGATTAACTTTTCCTGAGACTAGCGATTTACTGTCTATTTTTCTAGCATCAAAACCAATTATTTTAACCTCAGACTTATGATTTTCAGAAAAATCTTTAACTGCATCTATGTATTTTAATAAATTTTTTAAGAACTCATCAAAAACAACCACATGGTCTTTTTTTATCTTAGTAGAAATATATGGTTTAGGTGATTGATTATCAGCTTTTGAAACTTTTCGTATTATTGATGATAAAACTATCTCTAAAAAGTTTTTTACCTTTTTATTTTTAAACTTATCAAAATTTTCATGAATCAAAAAACGAATAAGAGCTAAGTCATTTATGTTTGATTCTGAGAACCAGTAAGTAATCAAATCCTTATCAGGAATATATAAACTACATTTAGATTTAAATTTATGTGAGTTTTTTGTTGATATATGATAACTAGATATGAAATCATTGATTATAGAAAATTCTTTAGAAGATAATGGGGTTGTCTTGACGGCACTTAGTAATTTACTAAGAGGATCAATATCAACACCATAACTTGGATAGCCTAAAATAGATGCTTCTACTAATGTAGTTCCTGAACCCATGAATGGATCCAAAACACCATACTTTTTTGTACTTTTTGAAGCATAATTTTTTATAAACCAACGCGGGATATGCGGTATAAACTTACAGGGATATTTGAAAATGCCATGAGTGGAACTTGAAATACCTGAAGCTTTAATTAAAAAAGTATCCCCGTTTTTAGGCTTAGGTGGAATATCAGATACTTCTATAATTCTTTCTTTCTTATCATTTTCCATCTTTAATTCTTTTCTAAATAAATAATACTTTCTCTAAGATATCCACGATATTTTTCAGTTTCCTTATATTGTTGTGAACTAGTAATAATGTTGCGAGCAACTTCAATAGAGGAAACATTAAATCCCAAGTGTTTGGCAAACTTTGCTAGAAGTAGATCTGTTGGAACAATAACGCCTCCGTATGCTGAATTACTAACAATAATTACACAGAAGCCACCTTTCTTTAATCCATTATAAATCTCTGTCATTGATCTAAACATATCATTAAAGTATGCTTCTACCATTTTAGGAATTCTTTTATCCCAAAGTTTCTTTGATGAAAGTTTGTTAACTAAAGCCCCTAATTCTGGGACACTTTCCACTGCAAGCTTAGATTCTATTTCATAACCATTTAAATGAGATCTTATACCTTTTTTCCTTAGAATTTTTAAATCAGAGTATTCGCTTACAAATGAGCCCATCCAAAGTTCTACTTTGTAAATTTCAGTATAATCAAAACAATTAGCATAAGGAGGTGAAAAAATAACACCTTTTATTGAGTTCTTTTTTGTGTATTTACTTAAATTAAAACAAGTATCTTCAATGACTGAAGTATTTACTTTACCCGAAATCTCAACAGCAAAATTTAAATCACTCTGAATATCGTTAATTGATTTAAAAAATAAATTTTTAACATATTCCTGATCTCTAATAGTTTTTTTAATTGTCTTACGAAACTTTAATCCGTTACCAGCTTTCCTGTAGTTTGATGATTCTTCTAATATACTCAGCCATGCAAGCATTAATAAGTCTGATACTTTCTTGCTTTTTATTTGATTAATTTTTTCTTTCAAGGTTAATAGATATAGTAGAGCATCATTATCGAACAATTGCTCAATCGTTGAGAGTTTGGGTATGTTAACCTTCTGTTTACTTTTAACTTTTTTGAGATTAGCAATCTCTTTTATAAATAAAGCAACATCTTGTTTCTTATAGTCTTGAGTCTTAACTTTTGCTAAAAATGCAGAAAAGTGATTTATTTCAAAACCAATACTATTGCACTTATTTATCTTTGCTTGAAGAAGAGTGCTTCCACTACCACAAAAAGGGTCAACTATTAGGTCGCCTTGTTTTACGTTGTACTTAGTAAGAATTTGATCAACTAATTTAATTGAATATCCTTCCTTATAGCGATACCATCTTTGAATTGGAAGATCTAAGTCAGAGGCATAATTAACAAGACTCTTATATGTTACAGAGTTAATTTTCGGATAATTGACATTAAAATCTTTCTCAAAAGAAAGTAAAAATTTATCGTTAAAGTTCGCCATAAATGGTTAATTCATTTTAACATTTTTAGATTACTAATAAAAAAACTTTGTATTACAACATTGTTTTTTTAATAAAATCTTTTTCCCAGAACATAAAAGCACCCAATTGTGGGTGCTTTTATGTTCTGAATACTACCCTCAGCAGGTATGCAATGACTGAATAGATTCCTGAGTAAATTCGACCCTCTTCGGAGTCTGAACCTATCTCAAGCTAGCTGGCCTCCTCGGATTCGGAACTTTCTCCACCAAGCCCCATATAGGTTTTTTGGCTAAATAAAGTTTAGCATTTTGACCCTCCTCGGAATGGGCCGAAAGCGACAAATGCGACACTACTTGGACTTATCCTTTACCAGCTTCAGCAGGTCTTCTTCTCGCTCATATATACGGAACCTGCCCGAGAGTATTCCGAGACGATAGTTGATTCCATCACTCATCAAACGCCAATTGGTCTCCTCAAGATTCTTCTTCAAGATACGAGCAAGCTTTGTTCTACTGTTGTATTCGTTACTCTCGGCAGGATCTTCAATCGTAAAGCCAATAGAAACAATTGATTCCATACTTGGCTGTTCAAAAATAAGATTTGAATACGGCTCATCCTTTAGAGTGTCCACTACGAACTGCTTTAACTGTGGCACGGTCAGTTTCTTAAGGTTGTTTATTTTGTCATATTCTTCTTTGTGCTTTTCCTTTTCCTTCTGCTCGTCCATGAATTTAGCGATTCCCTCAAGATTCGCTTTCTCATCTAAATTTTTTCTTAGAGCTTCCCCTGAGAGACAGAAACGCTCCCTATCTTTTTCATAATCGGGATCTGGAATCTCTTCCTTATGAGAGATGTCCATTTCGTCTGTTTCAACATGACCGCATTTCCCACAAGTTTCCGTGGTGATTATTTTCTTTTCATCAACTCTCTCGCTAGTACGCTGCATTTCTCCCTCACACTTTACGCAAATGTGGGGCTTGATCTTATATTCTTCTCCATTGTTATAGAAAGCTCGATGCGGAACACACCCATTGGGACAGTCGTACATAAAAAGTATCCTGTCTGGCTTGTCACTTGACCCGTCCATGAATATCTTACTGCTTTCGGTAGTAAGACTTTGGCATTTGGAGCATCTAATAAGCTGAGGTGCCTGTGCACTTTCATAGAATTCGTCTTTCTTCGTATCTCGTGAAATCCATTCGCTGATAGTCTTATCCTTGTCTTCCCACCATCTAACGGTGGCATACAAAAGATCGTAATGTAGAGCAATTTCTGACACTCCTTGATAGAACTTCTCGCTTACTTTCTCCGCAAGTTCTTCACTGGGTTTAGAGTTCTTATGGAAATTTTCTCGCCATCGGCAATCATTGACGGTTAGTCGATCATAAAGATCAACGTATTCCTGTTTTGATTTTAAATATTTACTCATCAGCAGAAACCTTGAGGCGACGATTAACGAGCTTAGAGTAAATATGATTTATATTCTTTATCTTCTTGTCAGACAGTTTTAGCTTCTCCTTAAGCACAACTTTATCTGTAAATTTTAGGATTTCTGCCAGAGGCTTCTTATTTCTTAGCATCTCGTCTAGCTTTTCAATGTCCTTATCTTTGATCTTGAAATACGGCACTGATATGTTCTTAAACTCATTAGGCACCAATTCCAAAACTCCGCCACCATAGTATCTACCCTCCAGTTCTGTAAAGATAAAAGTGAGACTATTGAAGAAACAGAAAGCGAGACTTTTTATATCAAAACCATCTTTCATTGAAATACGGTAGAAGGCATCCGTTATCATGATCTTTGCACTATTCACTAAGATTCTAGGAAATAGATTACTTCGCTTAATGAATAAGCCTTCCGAAGCCCAAACGCTTGAAACATGGAACCAATTATTCCTAATTACACACTTGTAGCCCGTGTGTACTTTTTTTTCTTCACCAGCTTTTATATACTCTCTTACTTTCTTCGGTAGAGATTCTCCGCCTTCGTCAGGCAAAGCAAGGAGGAATACTGGCTTTCCTTTTTTTTCTAAAACTGAAAAATCATTTTGAGTTATTGAAAGCGACTGAGGTATCAACGAGCTTTTCTGCAAGATCTTTTTGACATAAGGTTTTAATTCAAACTTATCGACCACAGACCTGTCTACAATAAAAAAGTTGTTTGCCGCAGTAACAATACCTACTTGGACTTTTGCGTAGTCCTTAACAGCCTTAATATCTTTCTTGAAACTATCAAGAAAGTTTAGTTCGTCTTCTGAAAGGATATAGTTGGTCCACTTATCGAGCGTATCTCGATCTATGTTGGTATTACCCGGAATAAGATGAGGCTTCTTTAAATCAGTGAGTTTATTTGCTTGGAAAAATGATACCCCTTTTTGTTTTGAAGACTTTGTTCCAATTATGATAATCACGTCTTGTTCAATACCATCAAAAACCAGCTCATTAAAAGCGAAGACTTCAATTTTATGAAGAGTTTTTCTAAGGTAATCTCTCAATTCCTTAGCGTAAGAAACTTGAAGCAATTCAGCTGGCAATACAAAAGATATGATTCCGTTCTCTGTAAGGGACTCTACTCCGCTTATCAGAAAAGCTGTCCAAATATTCTTTATCTTCTTATCAGAAAGATTTGCTTTTTGATGGATCTTTTCACAAAGTTCCAATTGTCTTTTGGTTAAGTGATTTTTCTTTATATACGGTGGATTACCAATGACCAAATCATATTTTTTTTGATTTGTTCTTTGAAACTCGAGGAAGTCCTGTAAATGGGATTCTAATTTGATCTTTTTATTTTTTGAGCCTTTAAAAAGACTTACGGCTTTTTCAAGTTCCTCCGAATCTCTTTCCACAATATCTAAAGCCGTGTCCGTCTTCTTACTAACCGCATTATTCAATAATGACTGAATAAAAATGCCATCTCCTACGCTTGGTTCTAATACGCTGATTTTCTTTGGAAGTTTATAGAATTTGGTATCAAAAATACGCTTGACTATAAAGTCGGACATTATTTCGGGCGTATAGTATGATCCGTTTTCTTTTTGATTAATCATGAGCGCCTTCTTCTAACATCAGCTAATTCGTAAGCTGGGATCTTCTTCAGATCCATCAAATGTTTCGTTACTTTGGTATTTAAATCTGTAAGCTTTTTTATTAATTTTCCAGATGTTTTACCGCCCTTAGTCACAAGTTCGCCAATCAAAACGGCATGGTCAGCATTTAGTTTTTCAAATGCCTGTCTTAAAAAATATTCTTTCCTTTCTAGAATCAGCTGGGGTCGATTGAAATACAGTCTTTCAATCATGTACTTAGAGGCAACATAAGGACCAGATACAAGTCCTGTACTTTCGCTTACTTTAAAAAGTGTTGAGTAATCAACAGTGGACGGATCAGGATATGAACTAACAGAATGCTTCTTTTTGGGTTCGCCAGGCCAATCATTGGCCTTGAAGCGATTACATATTGGACATGCGTAAAAAAGATTACTTAAGGAGTTTTCCAAATGTGCAAATTCTGGTTTTGATTTAGGTCGATAGTGTTCAACATGGAATGCCTGAATACCCCCTAGTGCGTTTTCATGTACTGCACAGTAAACACATCGAAAGCCCCCTTCCTCTCGAAGAAACTCTTTTACTCTTGAATCACGGCAACCATAGGATTCAATTGTAGGATTTGCTGTTTTTTGTATTAATGACCATTTCATTTTTTCTTTTTCTTCAAATGCTTTTTCGCTTCCTGTTGTGTCTTCTTTATCTCTTTGATCGTTTTCTCATATTCGTCTAACAATTCTTTTCTGCTGGATAGAGCTAATGTGGTAACAGGAATTTCCAGATTCTGCTGGATAGCTTCCGCTCTTTTCTTTTGAGCATTCGTTGCTTTGCCTTGTGCGATCTTTTTGGAAATTACTGAAAGCTCAGAAAGTTCCTTTTCATTAAGATCTAAGAAGTTCTTATAGGTACGCAAAAATCTCTCAACATACTGACTAGCTTTTGACATGAATATGTCTCGCTCTACTACTTCATCAAAAAGTGCGAAATGCTCCTTAAGCGAAGGGTCAGCAGGATGAGAAGTAACTCCATATATGGGCATGTCCTTAAACTGCTTGCGAAGTACTCCAACAAGATCGCTTCCTTTGTAATTTGCTGTTTGCCCGTCAGCATCAGGAACCTCACCTAGACGTTCATCTACAACCAGAACTCCAACCTGCTGTTTATTTACCCAGTCAGTGTAATCTTTCAGTTTTGGGAAGGGTGCTGATTTAAGAACTGACCATTCAGTTCCTATTTCCAAATTCGTGATTGCATCTTCAATAGCACTTGTGACAAAGTTTCTTGCGTCGACGTTATCATCAATTACTGCGATTTTTACTTTTTTCATAATTAATTAGCAGGTAACCAAACACGGAAGCGCGCTCCTTTAAGTTTCTGATCTTTAGTCACCTCCTTATCACCGCCCAGCTCTTCTACAGTATTCTTTACAATGGTGAGACCGAGCCCAGTACCTTCTTCATTTCCTGTCTTGCCCTTTTTCGTAGTGAAAAGTGGCACCCAAATCATGTCAGCAATGCTTTTATCGACCCCTGGTCCGCTATCAGCAACCACAATCTCAAAACCTTTTCTTGAACCCTGATTTTTCTCGTAAAGCTCAATACGAATTTTTCGATCCTTTCCAACCTGGCCACAAGCACTATAAGCATTGGTTAGGAGGTTAAGAACTATAGATTCGATATCCATCACAAAAACCTTTGCATCCACTTCTTTGAGTTCTTTTATCAAATCAATCTTGATTGCCTTGAAAGCACCTTCAACTTCAGCGATCACACTTTCAATTGCACTTTTCACACTAATCTTTTGACGAGTTCTTTTATCCTTGCGTACTCGAGCCATAGCGAATGCTCCCCATGAGGAAACCTGCTTCGCATAACCAAGTGAAGTCTCAAGCTGTTCCAAAGCCCTTTTAACGTTAGGCGACTTCAAAGAAAGTGATGACTGAGCTGCGGATACACCAGATCTAAAAAGAGAAACAGCAGTTTGTGTTTCGTGACCAAATACAGCGGCTGCTATACCCACCGTTGCAAGACCACTTAAAACACGATTGTTATCAAGCAACTCCTCAAATCTGCGTTTGGTCTCTTCGGTCTTTTTAATTACCTCTGCAATTTGTCCTACCGACTCTTTGCTTTCCTTTGTGTCCTTACTTCCTAATTTAGCCTGCAACTCTTCAAGATTCTTTTGCAGATTTTCGAGATCATCCCGATATGTATCAACCTCTTCGATCAATCCGGGCTTATTTTTCTTTTCCTCAGCCTTTTTATTCTTTACAGCTCCTTCGTGTCGGTGTTTTTCAATTAAAGTTACACAAGCGAGCGTTAATGCTCTTAGATCATAGAAAGCTTCACTTTCGATCAATCCCTCTCGAGAAGCACCGTCAATTAACTGAGGATTAGTATCTCTCCCAATGGCAACAGCACCCACCATTTGGTGGGAAGAAACCTTGTAGGTTTCTCTCGAGAGACCTGCTGGGTCTCTTTCTTTTCTCTGAGCAAGACCAAGCCAGTCACCTGACGGTTCGTTGTTATAACCATAAGGCTTTACGCTGATCTGGTCTCTGTATATTTTTATACCGAGATTCTTATCTAGAAAGTTTCGTAGACCTTTGAGACTTAGTCCCTTTTCAGCCAGAAGAGGATTATTTTTTGTACGTCCGAAAAAGAGAATATCAATGGATACAGGACCGCAACTTAGTTTGTTATTGAAGCCGACATCGGTGTTAACTCTTTGAGAAAGCTTGTCCCAAGAGATTGTGTTCGGATATGTTCGTGTCTTTGAATCGGTCTTCTCAATTATTTTATATTTTATTTGTTGTGACTTACCATCAAAGGTTGCTTGGAGGGCTATTTCAGAAGCTTCATAATATGACGATCTTACGGAACCGTTTAGCTCCTCTAGTAAATGGTTAGTGAATTTAATTTCAAAATCCTTAACAGCCGAGAATGGAGAAATGAGGGCGGAAAGTTCGCTGTATACCTGTTCTATATCTGTCCTCAACCAATCCTGCCTTAAATCTGAAATCAAAATTTCAGTGCCAGAGTTTCTTGCAGATTTAGGAGTTGTTATCTTATCAGTATCAGCAATTGTGACAGGGATATCAGAGAGACTCTTACCGTCAACATTGAATTGCTCCCAATTAATTGAAAGCTTCAAGGGGTTTGTCTTTTCTGATTTTGTGTTGAGAACAAGCCTCTCACCAAGACGATCTGTGGAAAGTCGTCCGATACCTTTCTCACCAGTTTTTCTTCGCGACTTCTTACTAACCTTTTTTGATCGCTTCTCAGAATATCCAATACGCAACCAATTTTCCTCAAGTTGAGTTGCGGTCATTCCGATCCCGTTGTCGGCAACACGAATACCGTCCTTGTTTATTTCAACCTCAACAATAGTTGCATCTGCATCGTAACTGTTTTTAACAAGCTCAAGCAGTGCTGTTGTAGGGTTCTTTATGCTGTCTCGCCCAAGGTTAATAATCGTACGAGCATCGATACTAAAAGACTTTATTTTATGGTTTTCCTTGGGCATATTTGAAGTCTGAAGTATTCGGCTGAAGAATTTACCTCATCAACAAAATCTTACCATTTTAGGCGACATTTTGGAACTTAATCAATAAGCCTATGAATGGCAACGCCGCTCAGGATTTTATGCTTTTTCAGACCGTTGCACTTCCTGCATGCCAGTGTCAGGTTGCGTGGATGATTAGAACCAAAACTTTGCGAGAGCACTTTTGCACCAGCGGTGCCTGTGAGCTTACGAAGCTCCTTGTTAAGGATGTTCGATGAGAGTGGAATGATGTGATCAGGCTCGAGACCATGTGATGGACTGCATTCGGGGTGAAGCCGTAATTGGCATTCGCCGTTGTACTTTTCAACGAGATCACGCAGGACATTCTTGCTGGTCTTATCGAACTCCCACCGCTTAATTGCAGGGTGACGAAAATCAAATAGATCAGAATATGCAACGACTAGTTGATTCGTATCTCCGTTTGCAAGTAAGTGTGAGAAGAATTCCTGATCTTCAGGAAACTCAAACTGCATTTGCGATGAGCGTGATGATAGCTATCACCACGACCACTACAACGCAGATCATTATTTTCTCTCCTCGGGAATACTTTCGGGGAGGCTCTTTTTCGGCAAGTGCTTGTTCGAGAGTCTTGCCTTGTTCAGCCAGAACTTTCTGTCCAATTGGCGAATCGAGCGGAATGAGGTTAGTCGAACCACACTTCTTGCACGTCTTATATCGTGAAAACGAACGCCAGATGGAATATATGATTCCTGGAATAATAAAGCAGAGCCAGAGAACGAGCTCAATGAGACCGTTCCCTTTGATGGCAGTTTTCGAACTGCCGATATGTCCGCAAGCGGAGCATATAAGTTTTTGTGACATGTTTTTGTTGATCGCGTTTTCTAATAAAACTCGATGTTCGGGTACACAAAAACCCGGACACCAAGGTGAGCCTTGCGGCCCCTACGTAAGTTTCCCTACGCAACGCGATCAACGCCCCTGATGCCGGGGTTTTTATGTTGATCGCGTTTTTGACCATACCTTAAGGACGAATCTCTAAGGGTTAGGTCTGCATATTCAGTTGTGTAAGTACATGATACCAAAATCAGTACCCTTTGGCACCCTATCGCACTTCGGGGGTTCTGCGAAGCCTCCAGACTATGGACAAATTAATCCATATGTTTCCCACTCTCGAGATATCCACAAGCGACTTTCTGGCTTCAATTTACAACCCTGACATCCACAAGATTGCTACTGTGAATCTCAAGAAAAGTTCAATTTACAGTACTTACAAAATTCTCGAAAAATGAGATGGTTTTTGCGATTGCCAGAGTAAATCAGGTTGCTAGACTTCAAGTACCGAACGAGGAACTTCGAACACTTCTCTATAGGATCCCTAGACTGACACCTAAATTGTTTTAATCAAATAATTTTTTGTTACCTATGGATCAGAAATCCTCTGCTCTTACTATTGAGCACGTTAAGGTTAGTGAATTAAAAGCAAACGAGTACAATCCCAAGGTTTTTGACGACCGTGCCAAGAACCAAATCGAGGAATCGATAAAGCGGTTCGGCTTCGTTGACCCGCTCATCTGCAACAGCGCTCCGAACAGAAAGAATATTCTGATTGGTGGTCACGGCCGTCTCAAGATTGCCAAGCGACTGAAGATGAAGACCGTCCCTGTGGTCTACGTGAACATTCCCGACATCGAGCGCGAGAAAGAATTAAACGTAAGACTTCATAAGAACCAAGGTGAATTTGACCTTGAACTTCTTGGCAAGTTCTTTGACGAAACAACACTCTCTGATGTCGGTTTCAGTGCAGAAGAACTTGAAGATATTTTTACCGAACTCGACACATCAAAAGACGAATTCGATACGGAGAAAGAGCTGAAGAAGATACGGAAGCCCAAGAGCAAGCGAGGTGATTTGTACCAGCTTGGACCCCATCGACTGTACTGCGGTGATTCAACGGATATCGAATCGGTAAAGAAAGTTGTCGGTGATGAGAAGATCGATATGGTCTACAACGACCCAATCTACAATACCAAATGGCTTTCGTACGGCTCTGGTGTCGGTGGAAAGAAAAACTACGGTGGTACGGTGGACGACAACAAGACGGACGACGAGTATGCGGACTTCCTGACCAAGACGATGGAGAACGCCCTGTCGGTCTGCAACAAGGACGCTCACATATTCTATTACTGTGACGAGACCTACGTCCCGATGGTTGCGAGCCTGTACCAGAAGCTCGGAATAGACTTCAAGCGTATCTGTCTGTGGCTCAAAGGTATAGCAAACCCAGTGCCTCAAGTTGCCTTCTCAAAGGTATACGAACCATGTGTATACGGGACAGTCGGCAAACCATACCTTTCGGGCAACCACACCAACTATGACGAGGTGCTGAACAAAGACATTGGTACTGGCGTGGAGATGATTGAGAACTTCCTTGAGATGGTGAATGTGTGGGCGGTTCAGAGACTCGGAGGAAACGCCTACGAGCACCCTACCGAGAAGCCTGTCACGCTCCACGACAAACCAATCAAAAGGTGCACGAAGATTGGCGGAAGCATCCTGTCTCTGTTTGGCGGAAGTGGTGGTGAGCTGATTGCGGCGCACCAGCTCAAGCGAAGGTGCTTCATGGTTGAGATCGAACCTGTCTTCGTAGATCTCATCATCAGGCGATGGGAAGCTCTCACGGGTGAAAAAGCTGTAAAGATTAGCTCGCATGAAGTTTAGTAGCGAGATAGTAACCCAAGTCCTCAAGGAACTCGAGAAGGTGCCGAATATCCGCTATGTGAGCTCGAAGGTAGGCATAGACCATAGCACCTTCTACAGGTGGCTTATAAAGTACCCGAGCTTTAACAAGCGTGTGATGGAGGCAACATTCATTGGAAAGCGTGCTGTGTGCGGTACTGCCGAAGCAACCATCATTAAAGGTGTACAGAACGGTGATTTCAAAGCTTCCACCTTCTACCTGACACATAATGACCCGAACTACATGCAGAAGGACAAGGGCGAACACTTCAGCAAGATGCTCGACAACCAGGTGAGGTTCATGCAGTCGCGAATCAAGTATGACGGAGCGAACTTTGAGACACTCTTCAAGTTGCTCGATGAACTGAATAAAACGTACGGAGAGGAAGTTAGCGTGAACTTAGGAAAGTTCATGGTCGAGTTCTTCTGCAACAATGACACCCAACTCATTGAGCTATGCAACGCATCATACGAGGAATGGCGAATCAGAAAGACGAGAGAGGAAGCAATTAAGGAAAGCTTTGTTCCAGAGGAAAAGTAACCAATATCTGGATTCCTTGACTTCCCCAACCAGTCCGTCATCAATCAAGTATGCAAACTAGCGTAAGTGCCCAAATAGGGGTTCCAGAGTCCGTACCTGTTGAGAGGGTGCGTTATTGCCTGTATGCCCGTAAATCGACTGAATCGGATGAAAAACAGGCTCTATCCATTGATTCTCAGGTGAAAGAAATGCTTGCCATAGCGGAGCGTGAGGGTCTTGAAATTGTGGACATACGGCGTGAATCGCATTCAGCGAAGGCTTCGGGACAACGTCCTGTATTCAATGAGCTTATCCGTGATCTTAACAGTGGCAGGTACACTGGCATTTTGACATGGGCACCAGACCGCCTTTCTCGAAATGCAGGAGATCTTGGAACACTGGTTGATTTAATGGACGAGAAGAGACTTCATCAGATAAGGACGTACGGACAATCATTTCAAAACTCACCGAGTGAGAAGTTTCTGCTCATGATCCTCTGTAGTCAAGCAAAGCTCGAGAATGATAATAAAAGCATCAATGTGAAGCGAGGTTTGAAAACCCGATGCGAGATGGGTCTGTGGCCAGCTCCTGCGCCTATGGGCTATTTAAACGAAATGCGGGCTGATCGTAAGGGATATGTCTATGTTGATCCAGAACGAGGGCATATCATCCGCCAGATGTTCGAGAAGGTGGCCTATCAGAAATGGTCTGGACGCAAAGTCTATCACTGGCTCAAATTTGATATGAACTTCAAGTCTCCTAAGGGCAATAAGGGTCTCAATCTCAGTACGATATTCCTTATCCTCCAAAACCCTTTCTACTATGGTGCGTTCGAGTTTCCGAGAAAAAGCGGAAACTGGTACAAAGGCAGACATGAAGCATTAATAACCAAAGAATTATTTGATCAGGTACAGCAACAGATGAAAGCCCAATTTAGCAGGACGTGGGACAAGGAATTCGCTTTTACCAAGTTGATGCTCTGCGGTCTGTGTGGATCGGGTATTTGTGCTGACGAGAAGTTTAAAAAGCTAAAGAACGGCAGTATCAGTCGACATTGTTATTATGGCTGTACAAAAGCACGAGACAAAAATTGCAAGTGCGGGTATATATCGGAAGATGAACTTATAGAACAACTGATTGCGCTAATGGATACGATAGATATCAACGAGGTCGGAATCAAAGAAAAGATAAAAGACGAGGTGAAGAAGATTAAGCGGTTTCAGCAAAGCTTGCTTGGCATCAAAGAGAATATTGATGTGAATGATATTGATATTCGAGCATATACAAAATACATTTTGAAAGATGGATCAATTACAGAAAAACGTGAGTTGCTTGGGTGTCTTACAAGCAGAATCACACTCAATCAAAAGAAAATTAGTTTACTTCATCAACAATAACCCAACGAGCGCAATAATGCTTCCAAGAATTTTTCTCGGCATATCTTCCCGTTCTTTGAGGAATATCGCCGCCGCTACGAAAATAATTACCACTTTAAAAGTGGTAATGGCTGATACAAGGCTCAGATTACCCACGATGAAAATGAGAATAACCCATGACAGGGATTGTAGGAAACGAAGACCACCTGTGATAGCAATATCTTTCTTAGAATAAAGGCTTCTACTTTTGGTAATCAACACGGCAAGACCAAGAAAAGCACACTGAGACCACCATGAGAGCATCGTACCTGCGGAGAAACCGGTCATCTTTTGAAGCGCTCGTTCTGCGGTAAGAGCTACGCCGAGCATAACACCGGAAAGGATCATCAACATGAAATACTTATCGAATTTGAATCTTCCGATTCGGTGCTTTTTTGACACGAAAAGGATACCAACAAGCAGTAAAGCGGTACCGAATATCTGAATTGCAGTTAGTTTTTCATTCAGAAAGAAAGTAGCAAGGATAATGGTTATTGGAGTATAGATATTACTGACCAAAGTAGTGACACCAGCTTCAACGTGCTTTTGTGCAGTGTATGAACTCATGAAATATCCTGCGCCGAAGACTCCACACAAGAGAGTAAGTCCAATCAATTGAAACGCATTCCCATGAAAATATAGAGGTTGGAAAAGTGGCAAGAACAAACTTAGGACAACAAGTACTAACGTGACTTGAAATGCGAAATAAATTTGTCCTTTATTTTCAAGATTCTTTCTTGTTGCAAGCCAGCGTCTTTGGAGTGGCGATGCGCTTGCGGCGATGAAGTAGAAAATGTAGCTGAGAATTTGTAGCATAGATATTAATTCAATTTATTCTCTAGCTCATACAAAAACCCATTTCTGCTCCAAAACCACAGCGGTGGGTGCATATCAATAGGATCAATGCCACTGTCTTTAAGCAACTCTCGCCAGCGTTCAGAGATTTGATCTCTGGAGAGATCAGTAGCTTCTTTTTGGGTAATAACACCAAGTTTTATTGAACATTGTGTAATATGCGTGTCAGGCGCGATTTCTATCTGATCTCGATTCTTCAGTTTTACTTTTCCATAAGTACTTAAAATAAATGACCAGTAATTGAATATTTTGGGACCCGAAAGATATGGAAATCCTTTCTTGTAATCCACTTTGACTGTTTGCTTGAGTTTCAAGAAGTCATTATTGGTTGAATCAATAAACTTCTCAAATGAACCCCAATTATCATTAATAGTCTTTGCAATAGTTCGCCATGTATTTATGTGTTTGTTCGGCTGTAACGCAACTTTATATTTTAAAAGTGCTTTTCTGACTTTGGCTTCTGTCGACTTAGAAACTTCTTTTATATCAAAGACGAATTTGGTTTCTGGATCATTGAAAGTCTTCAGAGCTGCCTGCCAGAGTTTATAACTATCACGCTGATAATTAAGTGCCATTGGAAGTGTGAAGTATGCGATACGCAATTCTTGTTCATTTGCCTTGAAGCCTGGGTTTGCATCCTCAGGCATGACGGTTTGGCCGAGCTTGCCGGATTTGAATGCGGAGAGGAGGAGTTTGCAGTTGGTGTGTAATCTTAAATCCATTTTTAAAATCAACAATCTTTTTATATTACAAAAACCTTAAATTCATATTCTTTCAGTAAAAGTGATTCAAGATTTAAACCAACATTATTGAGCTTGTCCTTATATTCTTCTCTGTAGTGAGGAATACTTTTTAATGGCAAAAAACCTAGTCCTTCAAATACACCATCTGCGTTCGGACTATAAAAGTAGGTACAGAAGACATTCGCACCTGCTGATTCGCCAGCAACAACTTTACCTTTTATTGCTTCTCTCAAATCAGGATATTTTTTGAGTACTTCAAGTAGTTTCAAGCTTGTGCCTCCATGAAAATAGACAACGTCAGCTGATCTAATTTGAGCTATGAGATTATCCTCAGTTGCTGTTTCAATAGTGAGATTCTTGCTTTCTCTATTCTTATTAAATTCAACAGTAACCCTTTCAATAGCTAGAGGAATACGTTCAGTATCTTTCGCAAAAGGTACAAGCAAGACCTTTGCGCTTTCAGGAGTATCTTTGAGAATTTCCTTATAGAAATCTGTATTATCTTCATCTATTTTTCCAGCGGAACCACCACCGTGAAGAATAAACTTTGTTTTTCTACTTTCCATGAGCAAATGGTAGCATTTTGAAGTCATAACTAAAAACACCATTGAAAGGTGCTTTTAGTTATGACTATGCTCTTCGTACTAGCGCTCACGCTGGCTGCGGGTCAGGGACTCGAACCCCAATACCATGCTCCAGAGGCATGTGTCCTACCATTAGACGAACCCGCAATATCAAATCTGACCTGCTATTTATATACCAAAATACACCTATTCGCAATGCTTTATGATTGCCGTATACTATAGCTCTAAAACAAATACTTTATTCAAAACATAGAAGTAATTGTGAAAAATTTATTTGCAAAATATAAGAGCCTCCCACCCAAGTATCAACTCGGCATTGCCAGCCTTGTCTTTGTGCTTGGTCTAGTGATTTTCCCAAATGCGCTTATCTATGCTCTTGCAGCGGTTGTTTCTTTTTCGTTGATTAAGAAAAAAAGTCTGAAATATATATTAACTTTCTTGTCTATCGTACTGACTTTGATATCTTTGCTTCTTCTTGTACCTGAGAGTGCCGAAACCGAAAAAGAAAAAGTAAATGATTCTGCATCTATTGATACATCTCACACAGATATCGAAGTGAAAGATACCAACCAAGAAATTGTCACACCTACTGGAAGTGATTCTCAAACATATGAGGTGATGCGAGTGATAGATGGTGATACGCTCGATGTTTCTATGGATGGTGCTGTGGTACGGCTACGACTGATCGGCATGAATACTCCTGAAACAGTCGATCCAAGAAAGCCTGTTGAATGCTTTGGCACTGAAGCATCACAAAAAGCAACATCACTATTACTTGGCAAAAAAGTGTCTCTTGTCAGTGATAGCTCGCAAGGAGAAAAAGACAAGTATGATAGATTGCTCAGATATGTATTTCTCGAAGACGGTACGAATTTTAATCTACAAATGATCAAAGAAGGATATGCATACGAGTATACCTACGGAACACCATATGCCTACCAGGCTGCATTCAAAGAAGCACAGCAACAGGCAAAGGATGCAAGCGCTGGTTTATGGGGAGCTGTGTGTCAGGATAAAGCTGATACGTCAGTGCTACCGACGGTGCAAATCGTTCCTATGTCGACAAATGTGGTTTTCGATTCTTGTACTATAAAAGGAAATATCAACACAAGTGGCGAAAAAATATATCATATGCTCGGGTGCGATTCCTACGACGCCACAAAAATACATGAGAGTAGGGGAGAAAGGTGGTTTTGTAGTGAACAAGAAGCACTTGATGCTGGATGGCAAAAAGCGAAGAATTGCTGATAGCTACATATTTCCGATAGAAATGGTATACTCTAGACATGGACAATATATTTATAACTCAAAATACATTTGGAGTGCTCTGGACAATCGGATGGCTATTTACTATCGGCTATCTTCGTCTCACTTTCTGGAAAGGCGTTCTTGCGATCTTCGTTTGGCCATACTATATCGGTAAAAAGTTTTATCGAGAGCAGTAGAAATACACTTTACTGGTACAGCGTTTATGCACCGAGAGGAACTTATTTCGCAATATGATCGCTATATTGATCAAGTGCGTACGGAAGCAAGAGATCTGTATTGGCTATACAATTTCTTTTTTGTCATTGATTCTGCACTGCTTGGTGCAGTGTTTATCCAAAAGCTTGCTCCTGGATATATGGTAGTCGCACAGGTCGCAGGAATACTGATGTCACTGTACTGGTTTGCAATTATTCGCAAACAACGCATGTGGCGCAATAATTGGGTTGAGCGTATACAAATGATCGAGCAAGAGCTCGGCTATGAAGAGCGTTTCCATATGTGGGGTACTAAGCGACGGAGTCGTCACTTGTTTCGCGAGTATGTTATAGGCAAGCGCGGTCTCTGGCGGTTTCTCTTTCTCTTGCCGATCGGCTTTGTGATTATCTGGACCGGTCTTGCACTTGGTATTTTTTGATAAATCAGAATTGAATCTCACAAAGATTTTTCTTAGTCCTAACATTGCTATTTGCTATACTGTCGAATAATGAAAGAAAACAATAGGGTAGTAATAGACCACCCATGGGCAAAAACAACCGAAGAAGTACTTGTTGTGCTTGGAAGTGCTATGACTGGTCTTTCGGAGGAGGTGGCAATGAAGCGCTACTCACTATATGGCAAAAATGCATTTGCAAACAAAGAGAGTAAAAGCGTATTTGCAATTCTTGGGGCGCAGTTTACTAGCCCGCTCATTTTTATACTGATTGCTGCCGCGATCGTGACAGGTATTCTCGGTGAATGGATTGAAGTTGGAGTTATCGCTTTTGCTGTCCTTGTGAATGCTTCGCTCGGATTTTATCGTGAGTATCATGCAGAGCACACACTTGAAAAACTCGCAACATTTATAAAAGACCGTACGCGTGTTGTGCGTGATGGCATTGAAATCGAGATTGATTCCGAGCTCGTCGTGCCAGGAGATATTGTGCGCTTGTCATATGGTAGTCGTGTGCCAGCAGACATGCGTATCATTCGAGCTTTTTCTATAAAGCTTGATGAGTCAATCCTTACTGGAGAATCAGTACCGGTCGCTAAAACAGAGACACCGGTACCAGTGACTGCAATTGTTGCTGAGCGGATAAATATGGTACATGCGGGCACACTTGTAGTCGACGGCTCCGCGCTTGCAGTTGTCGTGGCGACAGGAAATAGGACAGAGATTGGCAAGATTGCCAGTTTGGTTTCAAACACGCGTCGTGCAAAAACACCTATACAAAAAGGACTTTCAAAAATTGCCTGGATTATTTTTGCACTTGTGGTTGTCCTTGTGGTAAGTATTTTTGTCCTTGGTGTCACTCGTGGAGAATCTATTTTGACAATGCTTGTGCTCTCTGCGGCTGTGGCTGTCAGTGCTGTCCCAGAAGCACTCCCGATGGCACTTACGGTGATCTTGTCGATCGGTGCTGAGCGCATTGCAAAGAAACGCGGTATTGCTCGGACACTCATGGCAGCAGAAACACTCGGATCAGCAAGTCTCATCATGACTGACAAAACAGGCACGCTTACGGAAGCTAATATGCGGCTTGTTAGTATGTATCAACTTGAAGACATTGTCAGTGACACTGCGGCAGATGCTTTGTCAGAAAGCAAAGAATTGCTTGCAATGGCGATTGGTAATATAGACGTGATCATTGAGAATCCGGAGGCCCACACTGCTGAATGGGTATTTAAAGGTAAACCATTTGAAGTAAATATCGCAAAAGCAGCGCGCGATGCCGGTATTGATGTGTCACGTTTTCGCGCAGGTCAACCATCACCTATTGTCGTCCCGTTTAATTCAACACACAAACTCTCTGTGTCATCATCTGACGGTATGCACGTCGTGATGGGTGCTCCAGATATCTTACTTTCGCTGTCAGATAGCACTGCAAAGACCTATAGTGCAGTGGAATCATGGATTGCAAAGAAAAGTGAAGAAGGTGGACGCCTTATTGCGCTTGCTACCATGACGACTCCTGTCACAAGAGCAGTAGATGTCCAAAATATCCAATTTGCCGGAGTGCTTGTCTTTCATGATCCGGTACGCGCTGAAGTGCCAGCTGCGATAGCCCATATTGAGGCGCTTGGTGCAAAGATTGTCATGGTTACTGGTGATCTTCCTGGTACTGCGCGTTCTGTGGCGTCTGTGCTTGGATGGGAAGTAGAACAAAGTGCTATCTTAACAGGGCGAGATTTACAAGCACTCAAGGACGACGAACTTTTGGCTATCTTGCCGTCGGTAAAAATTTTTGCACGAGTAACACCAGAGGATAAATTGCGTATCGGTACGCTCTATCAGAAGCTTGGCGAAGTAGTTGCAATGACTGGTGATGGAGTCAATGATGCGCCGTCGCTTAAAGCAGTAGATATTGGTATTGCGCTTGGTTCCGGAAGTGATGTCGCAAAAAGTGCTGCTGACCTTGTTTTGCTTGACGATAATTTCCAGACGATTAGTCACTCAATGCAAGAAGGAAGGCGTATTTTGGTCAATATCAGAAAAACGTTTGTCTACCTTATGTCAAACTCACTTGATCAAGTATTTGTCATTGGTGGCAGTCTCATGCTTGGTATTCCGCTTCCGACTTCAGCACTTCAGATTATCTGGGTGAATCTTTTTACGGGCAGTCTTCCTGCGCTTGCATTTGCGTATGATGAAGATTTCGACCATGTCGCGCCAAAAAATCGTACGCTCAAATCGATATTTACACGAGAGGTTAATTTACTAACATTTGGCATTGGTGCGGTAAGTTCTCTGCTTTTGTTTGTCATGTATGCGCTACTCCTTCATTATGGCGTAGCATTACCACTTGCACGATCAGTATTCTTTGTTTGTTTCTCTTCATATATATTGGTTGCAGCATATTCGTTTCGTAGTTTACGAAAGCCACTCTTTTCGTACCCACTGTTTTCAAACAAAAAACTCAATCAGGCTGTCCTTATTGCTTTCGGGCTTATTATTGCAACAATGACACTACCAGTATTTCGTGAGCTATTTGGCCTCGCGGCGATTCCGCTACTCTGGCTGTTGTTTGTACTGGGTTGGCTTGTGCTAAACGTTTTGCTTGTTGAAGGAGCGAAATATGTATTTAGAAGGGAAAGATTCCGCGCATAACATCTTTATATATACTGACTATATAAGAAATTCGGGTACTATTCAAAGATACTGCCGCCGCATGGTATACTACAGCCATTATTATGAATAAGTTTAATTTTTATAGTTACATGCACAAT
Source organism: Minisyncoccota bacterium (assembly GCA_025453495.1). Taxonomy (GTDB): domain Bacteria; phylum Patescibacteriota; class Minisyncoccia; order Phycocordibacterales; family UBA9973; genus JALOQM01. Next base: position 36,110 of record JALOQM010000003.1, read on the forward strand.
ACATTAGTAAAGTTTCTTAATCAGCAAAATCTTGGTCTCTTTATTATCCGTGTGGCACTTGCGGCTGTGTTTATCACTGCGGGTTGGATGAAGCTTGCGTCTATGGATCAAGTTATCGGAATGTTTGCAATGATCGGTCTTACCCCATTCTTTGCATGGCTCGTTGCTCTTGTTGAGCTTGTCGGTGGCGTATCTCTTTTGCTTGGTATTTTTACCCGCTATGCTGGAATCGCCATTGCAGTAATTATGGTATTTGCGATCGTACTCGTCAAAGGAAAGATGGGATTTATGGCGTATCAGTCTGATCTTGTGATTCTTGCGGCAGCGCTTGGTATTGCACTTCTCGGTCCAGGTCGCTGGAGTTTGAGTTCAGGTACAGGTGTCTGTGCTTGTTGTGATAAATGCAAAGATGGTACTTGTAACTCCTCGTCACAGTAGTCACTTCTGCAAATAAAAAAGCGAATTCCGAAACGGAATTCGCTTTTTGTTTATTCTGGGATTGTGAGAGCAAGACATTGTTGCTATAGTGCTACGCTTTGACATTTTATAAAACCACACTATATGTATACATGAAGTCAATATTTCTTCTCTATATACCCTTCTGTGTATTGTGTATAATGCGTGCATGCAAAGAAATGTCTTCCACATGTTTATGAAAAATAAGCATCACTACAAACCCATAGTGATATTGCTTGCAATCGCACTTCTTGTGTTGCTTGCAGTGCATGCAATGAGCTATGCAGAGTATTTTTCTGTACAGTATGATGCAGCAGTCGGTGAAGTTTCAAATAAAGAAATTCCGAAAGAAAAGAAACTCCCTCCACTCGATACTGTCGACTACGATCGCCGCATGCTTGCACTTGCGAACAACCCGCCTCCACCAGTACCGATTACAAACCCAGATGGGACGATTACAGAAGTGCCACCAGTAGAAACAGGTTGGCCAGTCAAAGGCTTGCCGTATCCAAATCCTGGTGCATTGCTCCCGTTTCATCGTATCGTTGCATATTACGGTAATTTCTACTCAACGAAGATGGGAGCGCTTGGCGAGTATGAGCCAGAAGTAATGCTTGCAAAGCTCAAAGCAGAAAAAGCTGCATGGGAAGCAGCTGATCCAACGACACCCGTTATACCAGCACTACATTATATTGCTTCCACAGCACAGAAAAATCCCGGCGCAGATGGTATATATAGTCTACGAATGCCAGACGCACATATTGAAAAAGCAATTGCTCTTGCCAAAGAAATTGATGGAGTGGTGTTTCTTGATCTACAAATTGGCCATTCGACAGTTGAGCGCGAGATTCCTATACTTCGAAAGTATCTCTCACTCCCACAAGTACATCTAGGGCTTGATCCAGAATTTGCAATGAAGACCGGGGCAGTACCTGGTACTATGATCGGCACTTTGGATGCAAAAGATATAAACTGGGCTGCTGAGTATCTTGCCTCACTTGTACGCGAATATAATTTGCCACCAAAAGTACTAGTCGTGCATCGCTTCACCAGTAAAATGCTTACTAACTATCAGGATATTCGCCCATTACCTGAAGTGCAGATTGTCATAGAAATGGACGGTTGGGGGTTTGGTGCAAAGAAAATAAATACCTACAAGCATGTCATCTATAGTGAGCCGGTGCAATTTACGGGCTTCAAGATTTTTTACAAAAACGATCTTAAACCACCGTCTACACGTCTATTGACGCCTTCAGAAATTCTTGATCTATCTCCCAAGCCTATCTATATTCAGTATCAATAATATATATAGCCAAGAGAAGTTACTAGATACTTATACGCGTAAATTGAATATTAGCCAGAGTGCTATATAATGAGCGCATAGTAACATAGTTGTTTTATCAGATATATTCATAACTCAGATGCAATTCAAAGAAAAAATGCAAGCCGTTGTGGCGTGGATCAAAAGTAAAAAAGTGTATGTTGGCATAGTTGTTGTTGTCTGTATTGTCATTTTTATGCTGGTGGGTAGAGGTGAACAGGTGGTCTCTGAAACATATACAGTAAAAAAAGAAACAGTGTCATTACAAGCGAAGCTCACTGGAAGGACAAAGTCAGGCAGCCAAGTGGCACTTGGCTTTGCCGATAATGGTCGAGTTGATAGTGTGACAGTGACAGAAGGAGATCGTGTTCGGAAGGGCGCACTGCTTGCATCGCTTGAACTCAGTGATCTGTATGCTGACCTTTCCGAAGCACAAGCAAGTGTTGTGATTGCGCAGTCACAAGCATCTGGTAGTGCCGCGAGTCTCGAAAAGATCATAAATGAACAAAATACGCTTGTTGCAAATGCCAAAAAAGCACTCCTCTCTGATGATCTTGCAGCTGTCGCAGAAGACTCTTCGACAGACAGGACCGCTCCGACTATCTCAGGAAATTACAGAGGTGAAGAAGGAGAATACATTATCCGTATATATACCTCTGGCTCAAAGAGTGGGTACTCTTTTGAGGTGAGTGGTATAGAAGAAAATATTATTGATAATGTAACTACTGAACAAGCTGTACCGCTTGGGACAAAGGGTCTCTATATACAATTTCCTGAAGCATCAGGGTATGGAAATACAGAATGGATTGTTTCAATACCAAATAAGCGATCAAGCTCCTATACAAAAAATTACAATGCGTACTTGGCGGCTGTTTCGACAAGAGATCGCGTAATTACTGAGGCGAAAAATGATCTTTTGGAAAGTAGTAGCAGTAACTCACTTCTCGCAGCGAAAATTGACCAGGCGAAAGCACAAGTCTCTGCGGTGCGTGCACGGATCGCTAAGCGCATGATTGTCGCGCCGTTTGATGGTATTGTCGCATCAGTCAATGTAGAACAAGGAGAGACAGCAAGAGCAGAATCAACTATTACACTTATTTCAGATACTGATTATGAGGTAGTCGCAAAAGTACCAGAACTTGATATTGGTAAACTCACCGTTGGCGCCGAAGCTTCTATACTCCTTGACGCGTATCCAGGTGAGACATTTCCAGGAAAAGTACTTTCTATAAACCCTGCAGAAACAATTGTCGACGGAGTGCCAGTCTATGAAGCAAAGATACTCTTTTCTCCACTTGATCCGAAAGTTCGTTCTGGTATGACAGCGACAGTTATTGTGGGGGCAGCTTCGCAATCTGGCGTAATTGCTGTGCCAACACGTTTTCTTGTATCTGCAAATGGCGAGACACTCGTATCTGTAATTACAGAAAATGGATCAGAAAAAAGACCAGTTACTCTTGGATTGAAGGGGAGTGAGGGTATGGTGGAAGTCATAAGTGGTCTTTCAGAAGGAGATAAGATAGAGCTACCATCAAAAGACTAGTATGAAGTCGTTTCTCATCGATTGCAGAGTCGGATTTTTCCTTGGACTGCGACAGTTGTATCGTTCAAGTATTTGGACGACAGTGCTTATTATGTTTATCATGACACTGACATTCCTTAATCTAGTTGTTATTTCAGGTATTCTTGTCGGTTTGATTGAAGGAGGAAATATTGCCAATCGCAAACAGTATACTGGTGATGTCATTATTACCAAACGGGCAGGAGAACCTTCAATAGAACGAACTCCGGAGCTCTTGGCGACACTTGAGAATATGCCCGCTGTTGAGCGGTACTCCGCACGGTATCTCAAAGGGGGTAGTATTGAAGCCAATTACAAAACACGCAAAGATTTCAATGCTCTGCCAGATACTGTCGGTGCGCAAATCGCCGGTATCAATATTGCAAAAGAAGACGCTCTCTCAGGTATTTCAGATTATGTAGTAGAAGGGAGATTTCTTGATCCTGACTCGACCGGTGAAGTAGTGATTGGTGCAAATATGCTTCGACGGTTTTCTTCTGCATTTGGTGATGGTTTCGATTCTCTTGATGGTGTGTATCCTGGTGATACTGTCAAAATTACTGTTGAAGATCGTACAAAAGAATTCCGTGTTGTTGGTATCGTCAAATCCAAAGTTGGAGAAGTATCTTTTCGTACGTACATGAATATGAATGACTATCGCACACTTGCAAATAGTACTGATCTTAATGCGAGTGAAATCGCAATAGTGCATAATGGTATTATTAGTGATGAAGTACTTAAGAACATGCTTGTGTCTGAATTTGGTGCCGGTGCAAAGATCCAGACAGCAACTGAGGCCATACCGCAATTCTTGAATGACATTAGAACTGCATTTAGTTTGCTTGGAAACGTCATTGGCGGCATCGGTATTATTGTGGCGTCAGTGACTATGTTTATCGTTATATTCATTAATGCCATCACGAGAAGAAAATATATCGGTATTTTGAAGGGAATCGGTGTCTCAGGGAGAGCAATTCAAGGTGCCTATATCCTGCAGTCACTTTTCTTTGCATTAAGCGGTGCAATTATCGGAACCATAATCATCTATGGCTTACTTGTGCCTGCATTTGCTGCAAATCCACTTGATTTCCCTTTTTCTGACGGTATTCTCGTGGCGACGGCGTCTGGTACGACCACCCGTGCTGTTTTGCTTTTGTGTATTACTTTAATTGCTGGGTATATTCCAGCACGAATGATTGTCAGAAAAAATACCCTTGATTCTATCTTGGGAAGATAATGTCATGATACAAGTACAAAATCTAAAAAAAATATTTGTCACAAAACATGTCGAGACTTCTGTCTTGAAGGGTATTAGTCTTTCAATACCCGAAGGACAATTTGTGGCTATTATGGGTAAATCAGGTGCTGGTAAGTCTACGCTTATGTATCAGATGGGCCTCCTTGATCATCCGACCGCAGGTACTATTGAGATTGATGGCATACATACAGATACATTGTCACAAAATGCACGTACAAAATTACGACTCAACAGTCTTGGATATATTTTCCAAGATTACGCACTGGTGCCAGAACTCACCGCACTCGAGAACGTCATGGTCCCATTACTCATGCAGGGTCTTTCAAAAGAAGACGCTCGTCGTGATGCACTCGCAGCACTTGTAAAAATTGGTCTTGGACATAGACACGGCAACCTCCCAAGTCAACTCTCTGGTGGCGAGCAGCAACGTGTGTCTATTGCACGCGCTGTAGCGCATAAGCCAAAGATTGTTTTTGCTGACGAACCGACAGCAAACCTCGACAATGCAGCAAGTAAAGTAGTTATAGAAATTTTCCGCGATTTACATGCGCAAGGACAGACGATTGTCATGGTGACACACGAGCCAGAATATACGACGTATTGTGATCGTATAATTCATCTTGATGATGGGCTTGTCGTATCAGACGAAATCAGAAAACACTAATTAGTGGTTGCTATATCATATATGATATACTTTTTTAATGCAGAAAGTGCATCTTATCGGTATATGTGGCAAGGCTATGGCTGGACTTGCGGTCATTTTGCGTGAACTAGGATGGGAGATTTCGGGTAGTGATGAAGGATTTTATGATCCAGTGTACACGTATCTGAAAGAGCGTGGAATTACGTTTAGCGAAGGCTATCGCAAAGAAAATATACCTTCTGATGTATCTCTTATAGTTATCGGCAAGCATGCACGGCTTGTACCAGAAACAAACGAAGAAGTTGCTGCGGCATTTGCAAGTGGTGCACCAGTCAAATCATTGCCGGAAGTGTTCCATGATCTTATGGAAATAACTGATAACATTGTCGTCGCAGGGAGCTTTGGCAAGTCGACATGCACATCGCTCATTACGTGGTGTCTTCTCAATGCAGGACGAGATCCTTCCTATATGATTGGCGCAGTCCCATTTGGTTTTGTTACTGCCGCACATCACGGTAAGGATCCAATTTTCGTCATAGAAGGCGATGAATACCCATCTTCAAATTGGGATCAAAAATCAAAATTTCTCTACTACCGTCCAAAAACCGTGCTCCTTACTTCTGGAGAGCATGATCATCTAAATGTTTTTCCGACACTTGAAGAATATCTCTCACCGTTTAAGGAACTTGTGCGTGGTCTTGCTGTTGATGATTTGGTTGTCGCAAGCAAAAATGGCGCACACATAAGAGAAATACTTTCACATACACATGCCCGTGTTGTCACATATGGCCTTGATGCTTCTGCTGACTGGTATGCAAAAGATATCATGTATGGCGCGGAGACAACTTTTACGCTTTGTCATAAAGATACGACTATAACAACGCTTTCAACCTCATTGCTTGGTGCGTATAATGTAGAAAATTGCGTCGGCTGTGCCGCACTTCTTCTTACAAAAGGAATACTTACTCCAGACGAGGTTGCCAACGGCATTAGGACATTTCAAGGAGTGTCTGGACGTTTGGATCAGAAACCAGCAAAAGCCTCGCCATTTATATATGAAGTCTACGGCTCATCACAGGCGAAGCTCAAATCATCGATTGAAGCACTCAAACTCCACTTTCCGGATCGTCGCATGATTGCCGTATTTGAGCCGCATACGTTTTCTTGGCGTAATCGAACGGCACTGCCATGGTATGAGCACATTTTTGATGACATGCATGCAGTATTCGTTTTTGAACCGCCGACGCATGGTGCGAATGCCAATCAACTGACACTTACTGAAATCGTTGAAAAAATCAGAGAAACACATCCGCTCGTCTATTCAATTCAAAGTAAAGAAGAGGGAATTGCGAAAGTAGCTTCGATTCTTGAGTCAGAAGATATTATACTTCTTATTACTTCAGGAGATCTTGGTGGTATGATTCCTGGAATACTACAACTGGCTGAAGAGAAATTCCCACTATCATAAAGAGATGCCACGAATATTTTTAAGTGAATATGTGCATTCCTATGATACGTATACGTTCGGGTATACACTGTATGCTGAGCGTTTGAATGGAGAATCTCTCGATATGATTTGGGAACAAGGATTTTTGACATACACAGGAAAGTGGCGTTCTGAGTGTTCCAATATGTTCTACATGACAAGAAGCACTCGCGTTGATCTTTCTCGTTTTACGCCTTCGAGCGAGAATCGAAGGATCAGGCGCAAGCTTGAACAAATGTCGCTTACTGTCACTGAATATATAGCCGCGAATTTCGCGGAGAATGATGCGATGATGGATTTCTGCTTGTCGAATTTCAAGGCGGCGCATGCGATGCCGAAAGAGCGGCTCAAGCGAGTGCTCTTGTGGGCGCCCGAGACAAAAGTCATAGAGTACAAGGATGGGGAAGGAAACCCGCGCGCGTATATCATCGAGATCAGAGGTGGGTACTCGTCGCATCATTACTATGATTTTTATGATCAATCGCTTGGGCATCTCTCCTTTGGTGCGTGGCTTATGCTTGATCGCATCGAGGCCGCAAAAGCGCGCGGGGAGACGAAGTACTATCTCGGTACACTCTACGGCGAAGGTGCACTGTATAAGGCAAATTATCAGCCACTCGAATTTTGGACCGGAAATAAATGGAGTTCTGATATAGTGGCACTAAAGCAGCTTGCACGCAATGATGCACACAAGGTAGATGGTGCGCTTGATCTCTTTAAAGAAGGCACTGACTTATAGGTATGAAAAAAATTAGCAAAAAGTATATTGGAGTCTTTGATTCTGGTTTTGGGGGACTGACCATTCTTCAGGGAATAGTCAAAGCGCTTCCACAATATGATTATATGTATCTTGGAGACACCGCTAGAGTGCCGTACGGGACGCGTTCGACTGATGTTATATATGAATTTACGAGACAAGCAATTGATTTCTTTTTTCAAAATGGTTGCACTCTTGTCATTTTTGCGTGTAATACTGCCTCAAGTGACGCACTTCGAAAAATTCAAAAAGACTATTTGCCAAAAAAGTATCCTGGTAAGCGAGTACTTGGAGTACTCATCCCCGCAGCTGAAGAAGCAGCTGCGCAGACAGTCAATAGTAGGGTTGGGGTGATCGCCACTGAAGCGACAGTTACGTCAAATGCATTTGTACGTGAAGTCACAAAGCTCAATCCACGTATTTCAGTATTTCAAAGTGCGTGTCCATTACTTGTCCCTATTATTGAAGCTGGAGAATACAATTCAATTATTGTCGACCTCATGCTCAAGAAATACTTGAGACCTCTTACAGCAAAAAAAATCGATACACTTATTCTTGGTTGTACGCACTACGGGATAATTAAATTGAAAATTAAAAAAGTAGTTGGAAAAAAAGTCACAATTATCTCTGAGTCGCAGGTAGTACCGAAGAAACTCAAAGACTATCTCGCACGCCATCCAGAAATTGAGAAAACACTCGGCAAGGGGAGAAAGCGTATTTTTTATTCAACTGATTTGACGGAGAAATTCGATAGACTAGGAAGTATCTTTTTTGGACAGAAAATCAAGGCAAAAAAAGCTCTATTAAGTTAATGGTCCATCAATATGGTTTTTCTATTGCTGCTTACTCTTGAGCTATTATAAGTTTTTGTTTGGTTTTTTGTGAAAATAGAAGTGTTTATAATTGTAGTTATGCACTTTCATTCTATTTTGGTATGGTAAAGAATATGAAAAAAATTATTGATCTACATCAAGATTTGCTTTTGTATCTGAAGCATCCTGAGTTATATTCAGATACTAAGGAGAATAGAGTACAGACAAGCTTTGAAAAGTTAAAGGAAAATAATATCAAAGTTGCTATTGTGTCAGCTTTTCCTGTTCCTGAGAAAGAAGAGTACACTAATCCTATTACGAATATTCAAATTACCACTGAGCTTGAAACATATAATCAGTACTGTGTTACACATCCGGAATTCGTCATTATTAAAAACAAGGAAGATCTCGATCGAATTTTCTCAACTGATGGTCTATATGGCCTTATTTTACATATTGAAGGTATAAATTCATTTGATCCGAACACCGATTGGTTACTACTTGAACAGTGGTATCAACTTGGACTTCGCTCGATTGGACCAGTATGGATTATTAATAATCCATTCGGGGGTGGTACAAATGATGAAGGCGGACTTACTTCTCTCGGTAGAGATCTTATTACATGGTGCGAAAAGAAAGGCGTAATATATGATTTTGCTCACATGAATGAGGAAACATTTTGGGATGCTACAAGAATAGTTACACGACCGATTTTTGTTAGCCACGGCAATGCAAGAGCACTTGCAGACAGTGTTCGTAATTTGAGCGATGCGCAATTAATTAAGATCTCAGAGACTGGTGGTTGTTGCGGTATTTTTTTTGCAAAGAAATATCTTGGTGGAGACCCTGAACAAGGAATAGAAGTTATTCTTGAACATGCACTGTATATTATAAGTATCACTGGAAAAGAATCGATCGCCATTGGGTCTGATTTTGGAGGAATTATTTCTGGTTTCATAAAAGGCTGTGAAAGTGTTGATATTCTTCAAGACTTTATTATGCGAATGCCCTCCGAAATGCAAGAAAAAATTGCATCTCTAAATGCTCTTCGTGTTATACGATCTCATTTAAAATAATAAAAAGCACTCATTTCTGAGTGCTTTTTCTGAAAAAATAGTCTATCCGAATATTTTTTTCATTACTTCGAAAGAAATATTCATTAAACCGTTTATAATCTGAGGATCTACTCCATCTCCATTGAGAAGATCATACTGGGTAAATCCTCTGCGTGTAATTAGTAATTCCTGAAAATACTTTTTTTCTTGCAAGAAATCATTTTGTAGTGGTCTAATTCTTTTGATTGCTTCACTTTTTTCACAATCATTTATGCTAGTCATTTTCGAATCATGTTCTCTTAGTAACTGATGCATTTCAATTAATCGGACTGCTGATTTAGTAAGATCAATCTCTGCATTGCATGGCAAGAAACTTAATTGTCCACCAGGGATAAGAATAAACCGTAAATGATTTGGTAACCAAGAAAAATTACCACTTTCAAGTAATGTAGTGTAGATTCGATTAACTGTTGTTCTAATCGAATCACCTTTTAAATAGTTCATCATATCTCTTCCTGTAACAGTAAATACATCTCCTATTTCGAATCTGATTTCTCGATGTGATTTCAGTAATTGTAGTTGTTTCCAATATGAAACAATCGCAATTAGTACAATCATTACTTCTTTAATAGGGAGATATCCTTCTGCAGAAACAATTGTATCTTCAGTAATCATCAATTCGTGAGCATTTTTAAGCTTCAAAAATGAATCAACAGGCTGTGTATCTACTTGAACAGAATCTAGTATTCTGCCATTATAATCACAGTATCGATTAAATATCTTCCTGTGTTTTTGATTTTCAGCAAGAATATAGTTTTCATTTTTCATAATTACTTCATAGAAAGTACTTACGAAATTATATTTCAATAACTCTGAATCTAAAATGACATTTTTTTCACCTATTGCGTCTTTTTTTGCTTGATGTTGTACATGTGCAAGATTAATTCTTTGAGAATATCGGCTAAGTGACTCAAAACTACCCTCTAAGAATTTATCTACATCTAATTGAAGATATGGAGAAAGAACTGATTCTGTTTGTTTTGCAACAAAAACTTTTCTTCCGCCTTGTGAAATAAATTCTGGATAGCCTCGATAATCGCGACCGCATTGATTACCTGCAAAATCACAAATAACAACACCCATATGGGGGTACATGTTATTTGAAGTAGGATGTAGACCGACATGTGGTGTAGCGATAATTGAAGCACCGTCAAGACTAAGATTTGCAATATCTTTTGGCGTAAGTTTGTAAGGTTGGGCTTGCCAAGGATTGCATTCATCTTGTCCAACAATGTGAAAGTGAAATGCGTTTGTTTGAGATAAAATGGGGTTTTTATTGACCCACATTCGATGACTTGTTGATGTCTGAAACATAAAAATAGGATTTAAGTGAGTGATTTATTTGAAAAGAACAAAGCCCTCGGATAGATCCGGGGGCTTATGCATGGTTTCAAAGATATTTGTTACTACTTAGATATATTTGAATTCATGAATAAGACCCCGGACCGTTGTAAAGCGGCAGATAATAAACACATAGTTAATCTTAATCATGAAATTTGATTTCATATATAATTTTTACTACATAACTAAAAATAAAGCAAGTATTTTTAGTTATCCACAGATTGTATAATTTATAACTTGATTACTAATATACTAGTATGTTAGTATATGACACAGAAGATAAGTTATGAGATTTACTTATCAAAACAGTAAAAACTTCATGTTATGAACAAGAACAACAACGGCGGGGGCTGGAAGGCTCTCGGTGGTGGCGACAACTGGTAGCCATTGCACAGCCGCTTTTACAAGCGGCGAAAGCAGGCCTTGCGATAGCTTGAGCCTGCTTTTTATTATATTTATTTGTATTCTCTATGGATTATATTGAACAGCGCATATATGGTAGTAAGCCAGGTAAGACGGTGGCTATTGTTGGCTGTGTGCATGGTTGCGAACGAATCGGACAAGCACTTATTTCAAAACTGCATAAGTGCCGGATAGAGAAAGGAATACTTCGTCTTATTTTGGCGAACCCAAAAGCATATAAGAGGAATAAATATTTTTTAGAGAAAAATCTTAACGCTTCATTCCCTGGTATTCTTACTGGTGCGTATGAAGAAAGACTTGCATATCATTTGACTAAAGATCTCAGTGACTGTGATATTGTTATCGATATTCATTCCATATCAGCTTCTTCTGGAATTGATACATGCATAACAACCGTGATGAACAGAGAGAATAAAAAAGTTATGAATATGATGAATATCAGGAAGATATTGTACGCCAACCCTAGCTATATACCGTACGCTCGATCAACACTTATCAATCATGTCAAATGTGGTATTTCACTTGAATATTATACCGATACTGGTAAAAGAAAAGCATTGCATCGGGCAGTCCGGGATGTTTACTCTATTCTTGGTGGATACAAAATGGTCAAAGTAAAAAAAGAAAAAAATAAGATAAAGAAAGAATTATTTTTGCTTTTTGACACATTACTACTCCCTTCAAAGAACTATATTCCGAATGCAGCGCTTCAAGAGGGTAGAAAAATAAAAAAAAACGAAGTAGTAGCTTCTTTTGGAAGCAAAAAAATTCATGCATTCTGTGATTTTTATCCTGTATTGCTAAAGAAAAAGCTAGACACTCAAGAAAGTACCCGGCTTTGTTTCATGGCACAGAAAAGTACCATATAATACTACTTGAAATATTTATTTATAAATGGTGCATGTAGTTTGTATTCTCGTGAACCACGGGTAACTGTGCCGATACCAACATTGTATTTCTTTGCTATTTCAGCTTGAGGTATATTCTGAGTAAGTTCTGTAAGAATATGAATTCTGTGCTCAATTGCTTTGTATTCCTGTGGTGTCAATAAGATGCCTAGCATCTTTTCAATGTCATCTGGAGCCAGTTCTTTAATTAGTATTGGCAGTGTTTGCTTCATAGACTATTGCAGTATTTATTTTTTTGATTTCTTACGAGAAACAGTTGCTTTTATAAATGCAGTAAATAGTGGGTGTGGCGCAAGTGGATGCGCGAGAAATTCCGGGTGAAATTGGACACCGAGGAAAAATGGGTGGACCTTTGTCGGTAGTTCCGCAATCTCGCAGAGACGGCCATCAGGGGACTTTCCGGAGAATACAAGACCAGCATTTTCAATCTCAGCTATGTACTCGGGATTTACTTCATAGCGATGGCGATGGCGCTCGGAGATGCTTGCTGCACCATATGCAGCATGTGCGATACTTCCAGGACGTACATATGCCTTATAAGCACCAAGACGCATGCTATTACCGTAATTGCCCTCAGAGAGCTTCTTTTCTTGCTCATCAATGATGTCAATGAGGAGGTGTTTTGATTTGGGATCAATCTCTCGCGATGTAGCTGATTTGATGCCAAGTACATTTCGTGCGTATTCGATGACCATAAGCTGCATGCCGTAGCAGAGGCCAAAATAGGGAATCTTGCGCTCACGTGCGTAGCGAATCGCCTTCATCTTACCTTCAACACCACGCGAGCCAAATCCACCCGGAACGAGTACGCCATCAAATTGTGAAAGCATCTCGACTTTCTTAGGATTTTTTTCAAAATCGATTGCATTGATCCAGGTGAGTATTGGTTTCTTATTTTGTGCGTATGCAGAGTATTTTATCGCTTCAATAACAGAAAGATAGGAGTCAGCGAGGACGAAATCTCCGGTATCAAAGTATTTTCCGACGACAGCGATACGGACTTCATCACTTGCGCGATGAATGCTTCTGACAAATGAGTTCCATGCAAGCGCGCTCGGTGCTTTCTTGGCCGGACAGGGAAGAGAGAGAATGTCACAAAACAGTGTTGAGAGTTTTTCTTTCTCAAAATTCCCTGGCACATCATAGATGCTTTCGACATCAGGTGCGCTGATGATACGGTTTGCGGAAGTATTGCAGAAGAAAGAAAGTTTCTCTTTGCGCTTCTCATCAAGCGAGTGTGTACCACGCGCGATGATGACATCTGGCTGGATACCAGAGGCATTTAAAGTCCGTACAGCATGCTGTGTTGGCTTTGTTTTCATTTCGCCGATCTTTGATGGTACAGGCAGATACGACACCATGACGAATGCGACATCACGCGGCTGCTCGATTTTCATCATACGTGCCGCTTCGAGGAACAGCATGTTTTGGTACTCACCGATAGTGCCACCTATCTCGATTATGGTTACATCGGCGTCTGCTTTCTTTTGCGCGCTTCTGATGCGGTGGATGATCTCAAGCGGAATATGCGGCACAACCTCCACGCATTTACCCTTGTACTCAAGCGCGCGTTCCCGTTCGATGACGGAAAGGTAGACACGTCCTGTTGTCATGTAATTGATGCGAGTGAGCGTTGTATCGAGGAATCGCTCATAATTGCCCATATCTTGATCAGTCTCATCGCCATCTTCTAGCACAAACACTTCACCATGCTCAGTGGGGTTCATGGTACCAGCATCAACATTTACATATGGATCAATTTTTATAGCAGTAACAGAAAGGCCGCGATCTTTCAAGATGCGGCCGATAGAGGAGGCAGCGACCCCTTTTCCCACCCCGGAGATAACTCCGCCGATGACGAAAATGAATTTAGGGTCACTCTTTTTTGCCATAACTATAGCTCTATGATAGCAACACCTTTCATTGAGTGCAAATATACCCAAAAAGTCTTATTCTGTGGTACTATTTCGGTAGTAACTATACTAATCGTAGCCATACTATGCAAATAAAAAAAGGATACAAGACAAATATCGAAACACTAACATCTGAAAATACTGACTATCGCCGGGTGTTATATACTGCCGCGCATAGTCAGCTTGTGCTTATGAGCCTGCGCCCTGGCGAAGAGATAGGGGTTGAAATACACACTGAGAATGACCAATTCTTTCGCTTTGAGAAAGGCGAAGGGAAAGTCTTGATTAATGAAACAGAATACACTGTCTCTGATGGCGATGTGATTATTGTGCCTGCTGGAGCGACACACAATGTCATAAACGTCTCAGAGACAGAGTCACTCAAGCTCTATACGATATATTCTCCGGCACATCACAAAGATGGCATAGTGCATGCGACAAAAGCTGAAGAAAAAGAAGAAGAGTTTGACGGAGTCACCACAGAATAATTAGCGTGACTTAGCAATATCGCGCGGGTAAAAGAGATTTGCAGTCCATTCGGCTGCGATAGCGAAACGCTTACGCCATGATGGGAACTTAAAGAGATACACGGTGCGCCATATCCACCACGCGAATTTGCCTGCTATATTGATCGAATATATTTCGCCAACTGCAAACCATTGCCCAAGGGAGATCATTGATCCCTTATTTTTGAACACACACATCTTAAATGGTTTGTTTTGAATTGCTGCAATGATGTTGTGTGCGACAATCGGCGCCTGTGCTGCTGCGACTTGCGCGAGCATGGGTAATTCTTTTTTGTCTTTGTCTTGTGTTGAAGCCATGTCACCAAATGCAAAAATATTTGTATGTCCAACTACGCGAAGATATGCATCAGTCTCCAGTCGACCTGATGGACTCAGAGCGATCTGTGTATTGTCTGAAAATGGGAGCGTAACTGGTTTTACTCCAGCAAGCCAAAAGACATTTTTTGAGATAATTTCTGTACCATCTTTCGCCTGTACACCAGTGGCAGTTACTTTAGCAATAGGCATACCAAGATGGACGTGCACACCTTGTGCTGCAAGATGTGACATCACTTTGGTGCGGAGTGCTGGTGCGAAATGCGATAGTAATTCTGGTCCAGCAGTAATAAGTTTGATGGTGATATCAGCAGCAGCAATGCTTGAGTACTTAAAATAACGCTTCAGAAGTAATGTGCAAAACTGCGGAAGCTCGGCAGCAAATTCGACTCCAGTCGCGCCGCCACCCACAATAACAAATGAGAGGAGTGCTTTTCGCTCATCAGCGTCTTGAGTCCTTGCTGCGGCTTCGAAGTTTTCGATGATAGTATTTTTGATTTTATTTGCATCATCGATACTTTTGAGTGGTAACCCAAATTGCTTTGCACCTGGAGTATTATAATAGTGTGTCTCTGCTCCTGTTGCTATCACAAGGTAGTCATATGAGAGTATACGCTCACCAAGGTTGATATTTTTTTTCTGTGTATCTATACTTTCGGGAATATCTTCATATATTGTCACTGGGTATTTACCAAATATGTCACGGATAGA
This sequence comes from Minisyncoccota bacterium, assembly GCA_025453495.1. Lineage (GTDB taxonomy): Bacteria > Patescibacteriota > Minisyncoccia > Phycocordibacterales > UBA9973 > JALOQM01. Next base: position 51,657 of record JALOQM010000003.1, read on the forward strand.
TTCCACGACACTTGTAGGCGAAAGGCCACCTGTTGCTACTTCATGTAAGAGGGGGGTAAAAAGAAAGTAATTTGTCGCGTTCACAATTGAGAGGTCGATGTGTCCTGACTGCACATACGGTAAAAGTCTTTTGGCAGTATACATACCACCGAAACCACATCCGAGAATTGCTACTTTTTTTGGTATTTGTTTCATATGTTTTATGAGTATACCCCAAGATGTGAAAGAAATACTGTACGTTCCTCTCCAGTTATCACACGATGTTTGTTTGGTGAGAGGTTTCCAAGTGGGATGTTTATGATACGTACACGCTCAAGATCAATCACTTTCGCGCCAAGCGCTTGACACATCCGTCTGATTTGTCTGTTTTTGCCTTCGGTAAGGATAATTGAAAAACGATCTTTTGCAAGACGTTTTGTTTTACAAGGTTTGGTTATGTAATCACCAATTGCTACTCCATGCATCATTTTTTTGAGAAATGCGTCATCATATACTCCTTCAATAGTGACAACGTATTCTTTTTCATGTGCGAATTGTGGCTCAAGGAGGCGTTTTGTGATTCTTCCATCATTCGTCAAGATAATTAAGCCACGTGAGTCTTTGTCGAGACGCCCGACCGGGAATAGTCCCCGAGGTACTCCGGCCACATCTTTGATTGCTTGTTCCCCTTTGTGTGGATTGACCGTGACGATACCGATCGGTTTGTTGTATGCGATATAGGTTTTGTATTTCTGTGCGCCAGTTATAACTACTACGTCACTTTCTTTTGTAACCTTTGATCCAAGTTCTGCTTTTTTTCCATTTATAGTAACGCGACCTGACCGAATCAGAGCATCAGCACCAAGCCGTGTTGTATCGCCACGAAGCGCAAGGTATTTATTGATTCGCATAGGGAAGTCTTGCGATATGTTTTTTGTCTCACTTTTTTTCATGCAGTGGAGCTTTATTATCCTTCAATTTTGCTATAATCAAGAAACCGAGTAAAAGACAAATACCAGTTACAAGAAACAGTGTAGACGGTACAGCAGTAAATGCACACACTGAAATCAAAGCGGGGATGATGATATAGGCAAGCGGGGAGAGTGTACGGAACGCGCTGATGATACTTGGATTTGCACCGGAAACATGCTTAAAAAAGTAACTTTCGGTCATCACTTCAATTGAGCTTGCGCCGGCGCGTGTTGCAAATAAGACCGCTGCCCAAGCAAGCGGCAAGGTAATACCAAGCACACCTGACACTATAGTTGCCACAGCAATGATAGCAAATCCGACGTAGAGTATTTTTTTCTCACCGATTGCATCTGCGAGTTTTCCAAGAGGGAATTGGAAAAGTACAAATGGTGTAAGCATGATTGCAAATACCCATCCAATAGTGCTCCATGAGTAGCCGAGTGTTTCATGTAGATACAGTGGCATATAGATCACCATGACTACATAAAACGCTTGCAAGAGGAAGTTAGCGGCAAAGATCAGCAAGAGGTTTTTGTTTTTGAAAACATCTTTAACTGCAACCAGAGCTGAAGGAGTAGTATATATCGGATCACGAAATGTTCTGAATCGTATGACAACTATCGCAAGTGCCACACACACAAGAAATGCTCCTAGTGCGTAGATGCCACTATAGCCTATTGTTCGTGTTATGGCTCCTGAAATCAGTGGGGAAAATACCCAGGCAATATTTACTGTTGTAAGATAAGCTCCACGAATACTCCCAACTGACTCATTTTCGGAATAATCTTCAAGTAATGTGTCTAAAGAGACTACAATGAGACTGTTTGTTACAAGCCACAGGACAAAAAGACCGATTGCTATTCCTTTGGTGTTAGTTAGTGAAAGACTATACGTACATGAAGCACTTAGCACAAAAAGCCCGACCAGTGTGCGATAGAGCCCGATTTGCGCAAAAGCGCGTGGGATCATAAGTACCAGGATAATTCCGAGTACTGAGGCTGTCGAATATACCAAGCCAATCGACGCCGCTGGTAGGAACGTCCCAAGGAAACTTGAATTGACATACGCGGTCAGCGCGAGCAAGACAGCAAAAAAGAATCCGCATGCATAGATCGCTGTTGTAGGGCTTCCGAAAAATTTTCTCATGAATCAATTATACGCTCAAAATAACGGGAATGACGAGTGGGCGCTTTGCGGTGTTCTGGTAGAGGAATTTGGCGATAGCATCGCCAAGATCGCTTTTTATGAAATCAAAATCAATCGGATGTTGTCCGCGTGCGTCTTCTTCAATTGTTTTTTTCACAATACCGCGGACTTGCTTGAGTAATTCTTGTGCCTCTTTGAGATAGACAAAGCCACGAGAGATAATGTCAGGTGATTTGCGAAGCTTTCCGGTCTGCGAGTCGACGGTTGCGATGACAACAAACATGCCATCTTTTGCAAGTATTTGTCGGTCGCGGACAACAACTTCTTGCTCATTACCGACAGCAAATCCGTCAACCATGACAAGCTCTGCCGGTGCTTTCTCTTTGCGAACACGTATTTTTTCACCACCGTCATAGATTTCGATAATAGATCCGTTGTCAGGCACAATTATATTCTCCGGTGCGGCGCCAAGCATGCGAGCGAGCTCTGCATGCTGTTTGAGCATGTAGTGGTTGCCGTGGAGTGGCATAAAGTACTTATAGTTAAACTGACGGTGAATCCATGCGAGTTCTTCACGATTTCCGTGACCAGACGCATGGATGTCAGAATCACGATAAGTGATAATTCTTGCGTCAGAACGATAGAGATTATCTTTGAGCTTATCTACAGCGCTTTCGTTTCCTGGGACAATAGATGATGATAGAAGAATAGTATCAGTACGTGAGAGTTGGACTTGTCGGTGCGTCTTATTTGCCATACGCATAAGTGCAGCAAATTCTTCACCCTGGGCTCCTGTCACAATCATAAGAATTTTATTTGGCGGATATGATGCCATCTCTTCCACAGCGATCAAGTTTTTCGATTTGAGGATACCAAGTTGTTTTGAGATTTCGATGTTGGCTTTCATGCTGCGACCTTCGATAACAATCTTTCTTCCGAAACGTTCAGCAATCTCAATGATAGCAACAAGGCGCTCTACTTGTGAGGCAAAAGTCGCGATAATCATGCGCCCCGGCGTTTCTGCAATTATCTTTTCGATATTTGAAATAACTGTGTTTTCTGAGAGCGACCATCCCGGCTTTTCGATAGAAGTTGAGTCCATTGTCAAAAATAGGATTTTCTTTTCATGGAAGCGTTCGTATTGCAGCGCTTCTTCTTCGGTCGGTATACCAGCGATGTTGTCGACACGCACATCTTCGATAAGTGCTACATCACCAAGTGGTGTAGTGATAAAGAGACCCATTGAGTCAGGGATAGTGTGAGAAATGGCAAATGTTTTTATAGTAAATGCTTCACCAGCCTGTACGGTGTCATTTGCACCAACTATGTTCATATTGAGTTTTGGTAAGTGCGGGAATTCTTCTTGGCGCTTGAGTATGATCGCCGCCCCGAATTCACGACTATAGATTGGTGGGTTCCCAATAGCTGAGATAACTGCAGGGATGGCACCGACGTGATCAAGGTGACCGTGTGTAATGAAAATGCCACGGATGCGATCTTTGCGTTCCTCAAGATATTTTGTATTTGGGACGATATAATCGATACCTGGTGTGTCAGGAGTTGCAAATTGCATACCGACATCCACAACGATGATGTCGGTACCATACTCAAGTGCGGTCATGTTTTGTCCGACCTGCTCACATCCACCAAGCGGTATTACACGTAAGACACCTGGCTCAGGATCAGGGATACGTACTCGATTCTTTTGTGGAGTCGTGCTATTTTGTGAGTCTTTGTTTTGTGGTGTAGGAGGTCGACGGTTTGGACGCTTACCACCAAATTTTTGATACTGAAATGTTCTTGATTTTTGTCCACCACGACGGTTTCTTCCCTGACCACCTCCTTGTTTGTGAGCAGTAATTTCTTTTTGTGCCCCATCTTTTGGTCCTGTACTTGCTTCGCGCAGGGCACTGAATCCTGGATTGTTTTTTCTTAGTATATTCATTCTGTGTTGTGTATGCTTAGTGCTAATAATTATTTTTTACAAATATTTTCCAAATATTTTCTGTTTCGATATACCATTCGCCGATATTGCCAAATCGTTCAGTGGGAATAGTCATATTATCTATTGATACATTTTTGATATTTTTTCCGACAACATAGATATATTGTGGCGAGTAGACAAACACTGCTGGTATATCTTTGGCGAATTCAGACTGAAACGCAAGATACTGTTTAGCACGATCTATTGGATTCTGAATAGTCAGACTTTTCTCAAGTGCTTTGTCTGCTGTCGAGTTCGCGTACATTGCAATATTGAGACCAGGATCATTTCTTTGTGATGAGTGCCAAAAAGCAAAAAGATCTGATTCTCTTCCAATAACTTGTCCGAAAAAGAGTGCATCGTATTTTCTAGGACGAATAACGCTTTGATTTAAGCTTCCAGTGTCAAAGACTTTTAGCTCCACCTCAGCACCAATTGCAGCAAAGTCTTGTTGTATAAGTTCAGCTGCTCGTTTGAGTTCTGCTGTATCACCAGTAGATATCGAAAACGAAAGGCGTTGCGTTTCTTTTTTAAGCTTTTTTTCCAAAATACCATCGGGACCCATTTTCCATCCATCTTTGGCAAGCAGCTTTTTTGCTTCTTCGACACGGTTCGCATGCGTACTCTTTTGTTCCTCACCAGCCTCACTGACACCAAGAAGTGATTTTGGTACAGGGCCGTCAATCACTTCACCGTATTCTCGGAGTACTTCGGCGATTATGCGTTCTTTGTCGATTGCCATTGAGAGTGCATTCACGACGGGTTTGTTTAGGAACACTGGTGCTTGATTTTGATTAAAGAAAACACCAAACATTCGAGGAAGGACTGTCGTTTCTATACGATAGCCTTTTGTAGCAAGTTCAAAAGCGTTGTCAGGACTAATACCACCAATATTGTCGACTTCCTTACTGGTGAGTCCAGACACAAGATCATTTTCGTTTGCATAAAAGCGAATAGTAAGCTTTTCTATAAACGGTACTGTCGAAAGTCGCTTTGCAGGAACAAGTACATAATAGCGAGGGACACCAGAAGAAGATTTACTGATACTTTCAATTTTGTATAATCCTGAACCGATCGCATTGGTATTGTAGTCGCTGAAAGAAAATTCTTCTGCTGAGACCGAACTCCAAATATGTGAAGGAAGAATACCGATAGTGGTATTTTCAAGGAATTGTGCGTACGGTGTTTTTAAACGAAAGGCAATTGTGCGGGCATCAATTTTCTCTGGAGTAACACCTTCCCAACTTACTTTTTTGGGGCTTTTGATAGTGTTGTCTTTGATTTGTTGTATTGTGTAGACGACATCATCAGCGGTCACAGGTTCTTTGTCGTGAAATACGGCATCATTTTTGATAACGAACGTGTAGACGAGGCCATCTTCAGATACCGAATAGCTCTCAGCAAGATCAGGAACGATAGCGCCATCTGATCCTTTTTTCATGAGCCCTGAGTATATAAGAGCGGTTAAGTCACGATCTGCATCAGAGACAGCAAGTACTGGGTTGATAAACCGAGGAATCCCGATAATTCCTTCTGAGATACTCCCTCCTTGTGTAGGTACTTTTTCTGTAAAGAAGTTATTTACTCGGACAAGCAAGAGAACTGCTGTGACAAGAAGAATAGTGAAGAGTACAAGAAAGACAAAGTACTCTTTTTTTGAAAGGGACAAGAGTGCGCGAGAAATTTCCCCCCGTACGGGGATGCATTTTTTAAAAGTATTGATTATTTTTTTCATGCGTTTCTGCGAGCTATTTCGCCAAGAATATATCTTAAGCTCAAAAAGCGCGTCTTTTAGAACCAGCAGAAGCTAGCGCAAAACGATTGCGGCTATTGCTAGTCCTGTAAATATAATTGCGATAATAATAGTGAAATAAAAAAGAAATCTTTCAAATCCTCTGCGTGTCCGATAGTTTCCCGATCCATCACCTCCGCCAAGAGCGCCACCGACGCCAGTACCAGTCTGCTGGAGAAGTATTGTTATAACTAGAAGGATTGAAACTACTATCTGCAACCAAGGCAGAAATTGAGTAAAGGTATCCATATGGGGAAGAGTATGTCAGATACGCTCACTTTTTGCAAGAACATGTATGGCCAGTGAATGATGTATACTTATTTGTAGCTTATTTAAGCAAGAATATTTCTTAATAGTATTTTCTAAGAATCTAAGAAATAGAGAAGCATAAAATGAATATAATTATTCAATAGTCATTTTGGTCATATATTTATTGACCTATTAATATTATGCTGTACAATATAAGTATAAGTCATTTATTTTTATTTATAAGTAAGTAGTTTAGTTTATTTTTATGAAAAAATATGTTGCAGCATTTTTATTAATAGCAGGCCTTGCTGTTCTTGGTAGTATAAATTATTTCCATAACCCAAAAGTAGCGAATGCGCTTTTGACAGTAGGTGCATCATGTAATA
>JALOQM010000001.1 GCA_025453495.1 Minisyncoccota bacterium
TCCCTGTACTTGGCGCTACAAGGCGTGGTGTCTGTGCTGGTGTAGATACCGGAGTTCTAGGAAGATAGTCAGCAAGGGCATTGATACGGGCAATGGTCTTTGGACCAGTGAAGCCAAGAGAAGGAGTGATCGCATAGGTTCTCTGGAATTCAGCAACGGCAGCTTGAGTACGTGGACCATAGACGCCAGTGGCACCAATGGTTGCAAGGGCACGTGCAGCAGTGCCTGTGCCAGTACTCATGAGGAATTGTTGGAGGAGTGTAACATCAGGACCGGTAGCACCGAGGGTGAGGTTACGACTGAAGGGAGAGATAGTAGCTGCAAGGATATTACCAAATGCTGGTGCAGCAAGTGGTGTAGTAGTTTGACCTGTAAGTGGTGACTCAGGTGGGCAGACACGTGGATCAGTACTGCAGTCTGGGCCGCCGGGTAGGATTATTTGAAGAGCCACCGCCACCACTGCCGGATGCGAAGGTGTAGGTGAATGAAGAAACTGTCGAAAAACCACCAACTACACAAGTAATAGCAAGTATATTTGTATTAGCTATGAGATTGATCCTGGATGAAAAAGTAGTGCCATTTGCAGTTGGTGGACAGGAAGGCGTCGAACCATCAGTCGTATACTTTATAATGTGCGTTGCTGGTTCAGTAGAAGATAAGAGTACTCTGACACCACTGCCATAGTTTCCAGGCGCTGGATATGATTGTGGTGGTACTGTCTGTGCGTGCGCCTGAGCACTATATAATAGGGCACCGAAAAGGCTTAGTGCGGAAATAATTATAATTTTATGGATTGTATGTTTCATAGTATCTATTTAGTATCAGTAGTATTTGCCTGTATATTAAAAGCAGTGTATGCCAAAAATGCGGTTACTATAAAAAAGACAACAGAAACACCAATCGGTAAAACCCAGCCATTGAAAACTATGTCCCAACCAATAATAGAACGGACAAGATGTATCGCCGAAATAATAATAAAGAGAATACCAGTAATCCAGCTAAATGTATATTGTGTCATGTATAAATATTCAAAATCTAAGCTATTAAAGTCGTGCCTCTATTGTAATTCCTTTGTAGCAACCATGCAATAGACTATATATAAGTCAGTACTTCACTAAGATGAGATTTATAAACAACTAAAAGGACCCGGTAGACATACTACCGGGTCCTATTTTACTTTTTATTTAGCGGATGAGTGTTACGTGGCCGCGACGATCAAGTTGCAAGCCACACTCACGATACGAAAGATGATAGACGTATACATCTTGTTGACAAATACGTCCCCCGTGAGTGCCATCCCATCCCGTATCTAGCGAATTTGATTGGAAAACCAAATTACCCCAACGATCAAAAATGAGCATAGTAAGATCTGAGATACTACCATTTGCTTTAGCAATAAAAACATCATTAACTCCATCCCCTTCAGGTGTAAAAGCGTTTGGAATGTACATCACTGCATCGCAAACACCACTGTTTGCATCTGCAATAGTTACATCCACAATCGCTGTATCAATACACGAAAGCCAGCCACTTAACCCGCGAGCGATAAAAAGATACTGTCCTGTTTGTGGTGTTGGATCACTCATAGTAAGTGACCGCACGCCTGGACTATAAGAGGTATCGGCGCAGATAGTATCCATGCCTATCTGCCAATGCAGGAAAATACCATTACCCCATCCAGTCAACACAAGCGGTTGACCTGGGAGAAGTGTTGTATCCGTAGTGGCTAGCGCATTTGGTCTTGGTAATTGATATACAATTATTGAATCAGTGAGTAATACATTCCCTGCTACATCGCAGGCATGTATGTAGTAACTAGTGACTGCAGCTGTCGGTGCCGCAATCATCACTGAATCGTTGGTACTGGTAAGCGGCGTAAGTGTGCCGCTTGTCCATGACCAGGTAAAGTGATCAATCGGTCCAGAAACGCGATGTGCCTCAAGGACTGTAGTTGTCCGATGACAAATATTTATGTCTTCTGAAACTGTCATCATAGTGACAGTTTGCGCAGGAAGCCAGCTTGCACATACTAGCAATGCCCCTAATACAACTCTTTTTTTCATAGTCGGTGGTTTTATGGTGAGAATGAAATGTTTTTGTTCTGGATTTATATTAACATTTTATTTATAAAAGTCAACTTTTTGTGATAATACGTATATATAGTAGTTCCTAAAAAAATAGGTTAAATTAAAAAGGCCGTTTAGTTACTCTAAAACGGCCTTTAAGTTATTTTCTGATTTTATTCGATAAACCACCGAAATCCAGCAAGGGGTATACTTGCTCCATCAGTCGAACACGCGACAGTAAAAACATTTTTATTCTGCGCTGAGTTATTTGGCGGATTGGTAAGCACTACTTCATCAAAACGAATCATTCCATCACATTTACCAACAATATTTATGTAAGAGTGACCAGGAATTAAATCATTTAGAAGTTCCATACGATTAGCATAATCATTACCAGGGCTTCCTCCGCTAATAACCCATAGCAGATTAGCGTTGTAATCCCATTTAGAAATAAAAACATCAGTCCCTCCAAGCGAAATACGTTGCTCTCCAGCAAAATATGCGGTATCTGAAAAACTTCCACAAATATATACACAACAATTAACAGTATCAAAGAGAGCTCCAAGTGCTCTATCATTACCCTTTCCTCCGGCGGTAATAAACCATTGAATGTTTCCTTCAAGGTCATATTTAAGGGCAACAATATCATACTTCCCTCTTCCAGGGAGAACATATTTCTCACCTTTGTTGTTTATAATGACTCTGACAGCTGCACTATCTGAGACCAAAAGAAACGGATGAAGAGTCTCAGTATTGCCAGACTGTTGATTAAATAACTTTTTAACATCTGCGATAGAGATGCGACCATAGATTGCCGTATCCGAGTGAGCACTACCACTATCATTCGTAGATACGAGAGAATTTGGTTTTATTTTTTCTGAGTTAGTTTCGCTATTACTAAGTATCAGTAATACTGCATAACATACAGCAATCAGAAAAACGAACCAAAAGAGGTGTTTTCTTTTCATGATATTAGGTTTTAAGTATGAATGATCAGTTTGAATCTACACACATAATAACACAACTATTTATCAATTTCAAGATACATATAAAAACAGGGCTAGTGCTTCTTTAGAATATTTTTAACTCTTTTTGAAAGCATCTCAATAGGTGAATTCAAAAAATCCTGCATTGGAATAGTAAAACAAAACGCAATAAAAAGAGTTAGGCGCGCATTTATACTAGTTACGAAAAAAAATACTTACATAAACACATAAAGCATATACTTTCAAAAAAATTACAAATGTCCAGTACTACCAAATCTCCCATCACCACGTTCGGTTGATGAAAGCGCCTCAACTTCCTCAAACACAAGTGGCTCATATTTTTGGACGATAAGTTGAATGATTTTTTGTCCCTTTTCAAAACTAAAAAATTTATCAGAAAGATTCATGATGCCGGCATGGATCTCACCACGATACCCAGAATCGATCACGCCACCAAATGATTTGATACCGTATGTATGCGAAAGGCCACTTTTATCCCAAAGCAAACCAACATACCCTTCAGGAATTTCAACAGCTATACCAAGTGGTATAGATTTACGTTCTCCTGGCTCAAGTTCAAAAGATTCGACAGTATACAAATCGACACCTGCATCTCCTGGTCGAGCGTGACCCGGGGTACGTGCCTCAGGATGTATTTTTTTGAATTTCAGTTTCATATCTTATGCCTTCTAATGAGGGCTCTTATTTGTTTGGCGTTGTTGTATCTTTCGAGTAGTCCTCGACAACCGGATGTATAATGTGAAGCTTGATACCCACTTCAGCAAAAATCTCCTTACTGCGTTTGCTTCGCTGATAGTCCTTAAGCGCTACGACCTTCTTGATACCCGCATTGATGAGAAGCTTCGCACAGACATAGCAAGGTGTCATATGACAATACAGTGTCCCACCATTAACTGACACGCCAAGTCGCGCTGCCTGTGCAATAGCATTCTCCTCTGCATGCACAGTACGAATGCAGTGCTCTGATACTCTGCCGTCATCAGTTGTGACCGTATGCATCTCATGACCGACTTCATCACAATGCGGAAGTCCTGCAGGAGCACCTACGTAGCCAGTAGTGAGGATCTGGCGATCACGCACAATTACACACCCCGAACGACCACGGCCACAGGTCGCACGAGTACCGACAAGCTCAGCAATAGACATGAAGTAGTCATCCCATGATGGGCGCTCATATACCTTGTTTTTTCCAGTATCTTGCATCATAGAAAACACTCTTATATCTGCATGCTAGCACACTACCGGCAAGGTTAGCAAAGACGGACATACTTCTATAATTTGAGGCCGCATGAATTTTTATCATCGATGAGTTACTGTGCTACTAGTTGCAAATACTCTATAAGTGCTGTATAGTGCAGTAAATGCAAACAACTTGCATTTAAAAAACGTACATCAAAACTAAATACATATGAAAGAAAAAGCATTCACTGTTTTCCTTTGCGTGTACCTAGGTTTCTTAGGACATCACGCAGTACATGAATTCTCTTTTATCGTGGCAATTGGTTTCATACTAGCAACTATCGGTCATATCTATCGAAATTCAGTAACTCCCTCTTTTTTGCTACTCCATATGAGCATTGAGTGGATCGACTGGATACACAATCCAATTGGAATACTTGGTTGGCTTGGTCGGCTTTTGCATGCTGGTATGGATATATTCTTCTACAAGCACGAAATCCAAGTCCACAAACGATCGCTTCAATGGATCTGCGGTGGGATTGTTTGCATTCTACTCTTTATTGCTTCTAGTCTCTGTATTAAGATTCCGGAAAGAATTATGGAGTCAGTACACGAATTTTCGCTTGGCGGGACTATCGGGTGCGTGGTCGCGCATCTACTCTTCCACACTCATTACGTACCTCAGGCTAAGGCTTGAGGTATTTTTATAATAAGAAAATCTCCTTGAGAATAAGGGGATTTTCTAAACTGAAGCAAAGCCAAACTACTATTATCTAATACAAATTAGTTTTCGTTATTGTCAAAAGTAACTGGTCCGACGTTTACGATAATATCGCGCTCTGGTGAATAAATGATTGCTTTGCCTGTAGTTGGAAATACAACCAACTTATCACCTTTTTGTGCGCCCTTAAAAAAATGCTTACTGTACAACCAATACATCTGGATCCTTTACGTCAAATAGAGCTGGATTCTCCTCATCAGGTGCGATATTTTTTGAAGAGCTTCCCTGTGAGGGTCTGCACTTCACGTTGTGCAGTTTTTTTATACGCAACAGTTTCGGTATACCGATAATAGACGAAGCCACCGATAACGAGAACCGCAATCACGAGAAGGAGCATAAGTGCTTTTATTTTTTTGGCTTTCTTTCTTGGTTTTATAACTTGAGAAACATAGTCTCCCATTATCTCTTCTTTATTGTCACTCGTCATTCTTTCTTCCCCTAAAACTCTTTTTTTATTCCCATACTAAATTATATGTTAACAAAAACCGCCTACGGCAGTTTTTTTCTAGAAAATATATAATTTTAATTTGCTATTCTGTCGTTGACCACCCCTCGTGTGATAGGGCCAAAGAATCCAACGGCAGGAGTGATGTTATTTGCTCGTTGGAAGCTACTAAGCGCAGCTCGTGTTGCACCACCAAAGATAGTAGTTTCATTTCCTTTTGAACCAGGACCTGTTTGTGCAACAGTAAAGCCGTTAGCATTGAGGAATCTTTGTAAAGTACGTACATCCTCGCCGTTCATACGAAAGCGAAGGTCCCGAATAAAGCGTGTAGTAGACAATCCTGTTTGCATGGAAGTTGCTGTGACTGATTGTGTTGTCTGTGAGCGACAGAAGGTGGTGATAGTGTCGGTGCAATACACAGTGCCGCCACCCATGCTGCCACGTCTAGTTGTTGCTGCTGTTGGAGTAGTTATCGCTGCCCACTGTGCATACAGTGTCGTATTGGCAGTAATACTAAATGTCCCGGCAGGTGCATATGGTGTACCTGAACCATTTGCTTGTGTATTCCATCCAGTGAAGGTGTGGCCCGACCTTACAAGTGAACCAGTATTACCGAGGACAGTGACAGTTGCACCTGTATTGTATGGACTTGATGGATCGGTTGGAGTTATGCCACCGGTGTTGGTGTTGCCGTTGTACAACAGAGACACTTCATTGTCAGTGACAGTGGCAGATACACTAGAAATAACTACGCCAGCATAGAAAGGATCAGTTGAACTAGCAGCGTGCGTAATAGTTTGTAGAGTTGTGCCATCAAGTACACTATCGTTGACCGCAGTAACTGTAACTGTTTGTGGAGTATTCCAGTTAAGAGTGGTAAAAGTAAGGGAAGCAGGACTGATTGATGCTTCTGCACCACTTGTTGGAGTAATAGTAACTGTTGCAGTTGGTTGCGTATTGAGTACAACAGTATAGTTTGCAGTAGTCCCACCTTCAGTCACAGATACAGCGTTTGGAGTAATAGTGACACCAGCGGTTTCGTCATCGATAATATCTGCAGTCGCAGTCGGTGTCGCAATCGTACCAACTGAAGGTGCTGAGATAGTTGCAATAATAGTCTCAGTTCCTTCAACAAGGATATCTTCAGTCACTGTGAGGGTCACTGTTGTACTCGATGCTCCATTTGCAATAGAAAATGTGGTCGGTGCTGTTGTGTAGTCAGCACCATTTGCTGCAGTACCAGCGACAGAAAACGTACCGGTGATTGGCGAGCCAGTCGTGTTGATCTGATTCAATGAAATAGTGAACACTGCATTTGTCGGTGTTCCGAGTCCATTTTCTGCTCCATGTGTTGTTTGAGCGATTGAGGTTGTGTAACTTGTTACTGTTACCGGAAAATCACTAAAAACATCTGCTGGTAATGGACTAGTTCCACTTGCTGTATTGCCTGTTGTACTATTGGTCAGCACTGCAACGTTTTCTCCCGTATTATTTTTAGCATAGGTTAGTTTTATATTTGTACTTGTAATCGGCGCTGCCAAGGTTAACTGAATTGTATCAGTATCGAGGATTGTTACACCAACAACATCACGATCAATACCATTATCATCTACAAACCATGGCGCTGTACTGGTTCCCTGTAGAGAAGAATTTGTGACAAAATCAACTGTCACTACTGCACCACCTGTTGCAATAGTCGCCGCGACTATCTGTGGTCCTCGTCCTTCCGATCCACCGTAATAGTGCTCTTGAAGTGCTTTCCACCAACGAAAACCGAGTGTTTGAATTTCATCATTGGATTGAAAATGTATATCATCACCAACAGGATCGTCTGATATATGAATATCATATGTCTGTGGACCATTTTTGATAAGAGGATTATCATTCCACGCATCTTGGATTGCAAGACGTATTTGAGTTGCATTAATACTAGATCGTATCCATGGACCAATCACACCTGCCACTAAGTCTGGCGTTCCAGGTGTATCAGACTGAAAATCTAAAATTAATTGATCAAGGTTTGCATTATATTGGGTCCGCGTTCTTCCATCACTAGCATCTGTCTCGCCTTGAAACCACAATATTGCTTTTACGTCATTTACGTCTGCTTCAGTAAGTTGATTTAAAAAAGTAGTATATGCACTATTACCTTGCTGCCAATCAGTATGCAAATCTGTTCCACCTGTTGCGGTTGTAATAAAAAGGACTGGTACGTTTGTATTTTGCACAATATATCCACCTACAATCGGCCATACTGAACCAGCATTTCCTCCTGGATCAGTATCATCATTGCCTATTTTCCATACATCTGATTCTGTATACACAGTCGGAAATACTGTTGCTGTTGGTGCAACGGTTGTATACTGCTGCGCTATGAGAGCGTTTCCTTCCGCATTTGATTGACCTGCAACGATATATACATCGCCAATACCAATATCATCGACACCGTCTTCAGCAGTGATATCATTTGTACACCGTACTGAAAGTCTTCCTTGTCCAACTCCTTGATTCGAAAGTATACCTGACCATGCGAGACCAGTCGGTGCTGCATCAATGACAGTGTATGCTCCTCCATCAAATGAGGCCTCAACTGCACTACAGATTCCTGTATATGTTCCAGATAAAACAAAATCATGTTGATTAGTTATATCTCTTTGAAAAACTTTGTATTGCGGATAACTTGTTGTTGTCAGAGAAATAGAATTAGGTACTACACACTGCGATCCCCCATTTGAAACTGGGATGCTCCATTTATCACCCAAATATGCCTCGACACAATCAATCTCATCATCATCGAGGGCTCGATTATAAACAATGACCTCGCCAATCTTTCCATCAAGAAAACTTGCACCATTATGAGCCCCAATACTTACACCATTAATCGTCCCAGAATGTGTACGGACAAGATTATCCGTATCAGCTTCCGTGCCGTCTATGTTAATGACACTCAAGATTGCATTTGAGGCAACATTCTCATAACGAGTTGTGGCAACATGATAAGAGAGGACTCCAACGGGGCCAGAAGTCACATGTCCTGGACTCGGCATTGAACCCAGGTTCCATGCATTAACAGAATCAGTATTTGCTCCCCACAAAGCATGTCCATTACTATTTCCAGTTCTGGATGAAACAAGATTGTTTGGTCCTGCTGTCGTGTCATATTTAAAGACTACAAATTTAGTGTATGAACCATTTGGTGTGATTTGATCATTACCAGCTGCTTCAAGAAAATCAGATGCAAAATCAAGAGTCGGCTTTCCATTTAATTGACTTGCAAGAAGTGTCGGCTCTGCAGTACCTGTCGCATGATTTGATTGCCCTGATTTATCCTTCCAACATCCGACATCATCACCAGCAATAGCAAAGCTAGTACAAGCTGCTTCTTTATACAAAGTTGTAGAATCATCAGCATCCAACCATAACGTGAGATCTGCAAAATCCGTCGGGATGTTTGAAACAAACGCATCATCATTTGTTAGTGTTACAGATACCGTTCTGTCTTCGAGTGAATCATATACACTATCACTCAAAGCATCATTAACAGACACAGTAATAATAGCAATATCATTTGAAGACAGATTGTCATCCACTCCTGTAACTGTAACAGTTTGTGGCGTATTCCAATCTGCTGGAGTAAAAGTAAGTATTGAAGGGCTTATAGTCGCCTCACTCGTGTTTGAACTTGCAACAGTAAACACGACATCTGAATTAGGAGGAGTCACTCCTCCAAGAACAACAGTAAAAGTGCCAGTGCCCCCATTTTCAGCAACTGTAAGCACAGCTGGACTAACTACAAAACTTGAACACGAAGTGGTAACTGTAATTCCCCATTTAGCCGATAGATAACACTCTACATCATCTATTTCACTATCTGTGAGAGCTCTATTATAAATAACCACTTCTCCAATACGACCATCCAATCCAGTAGTAGCAGTACCATGACTGCCAATAGAAATTGGTTGTGCAGTATGATTTTGTACAGTATTGTCTGTATCAACTTCAGTTCCGTTCACATTCAAAATACTCAATACACTATTTCCAGCTATATTCTCATAACGTGTCGCACCAATATAATATTCTGTCGTTGTAAGTTGCGTGGGACTTGAAACGTGACCAGGATTTGAAGCTGATACAGCAACATTCCAAGCATGCAGACGTCCATTATTTGGAGAACCCCCACCCCAAAAGGCTGATCCTGTTGAATTTGAAGAGACCATATTATTTGACCCTGTAAGTGAGTCATACTTAAATACAACAAATTTAGTATACGAGCCATTTGCAGCAATCTGGCCTGTGGTTTGAGTGGCGACTGTCCCACCAGTTGATGTAAACAGTCGATCATCATTACCCGAAGGAGCATCGTCAAATTCTAACGCTGGTAAGCTATTTTGCTGATTTAATCTATAGAATGGGCTGTCTACTACAACAGATTGTCGTATATGATTATTTTGTCCAGACTTATCTTCCCAACACTGTACCCTATCTCCGTCTGCTACTACACTAGTAGTGCACGAAACATTTGTATTGAGTGTTGTTGTATCTGTGGCATCAACCCATAAAACTGAACCTAAAATATCGGTCGGTGCATTAATAAGTGCATGAGCTTTTTGCTCCTTAAAAAGTGGCTCACTATTAATCGAGGAAAAATTAAACTCTTCTGGGAGAACAAGTGTGTAAGGCAAAAAAAGCACTACAGCAAAGAAAAAAGCCGGAAGCGCAAACACTTTCAAAAATAAACATATAGTAGCAAACACGGCATTTCTCATAAATAAAAACGTAAAAATAGATTGACTATCTTGCTCCGAGTATAAATCTTTTCAGTAATTTGATCAAATGATAGATTCCGCCGTGTAAAAGTCTCATTTGATAGCATGTCGTGCTATCTGCTGTTAGCGGAGGATGTGAGATTCGAACTCACGGTTCCTTGCGGAACGACGGTTTAGTAAACCGTTGATTTAAACCACTCATCCAATCCTCCCTCGCACAAGCCTGTATGTTGGGCTTGTTTATTATTTCTACAAATTGCAGTATACCCTACCCTCTCGACTCTGTATTGATAAGATCAATCAATTGCTCAGATGACTGCTTTTGCTCTTCTACATAGCGCAGCTGATATGGTGTGAGATTTTCGCTTGAAAGAAGTTCTTTTTTTAAGAACGCAAAATATTCTTCTACTGTTTTGGTGTTTACTTTTTCAAGTACTTCACCCCACAGTGCAAGGATTGTAATACTATTCTCAATATTGTTGCAGGTAACAAACGCATCACGGACTAGGAATTCTTCTCTTGTATCTGCATCTCTTCGTATAGTTATTTTTGAAGACAAAATACTTCCCACCAATGTCGCATGATGATCAAGCAACTCCAAAAAACCTTCTTCTGTCTGAACGGTTGCAGAGAGAGCAGCTCCTGAAAAAAGAGTTTTTTCAGGTGTTTGGAGAATAATTGAAAGTGGTTTTTTGTCCATACGCCCTACTTACGCTACTGTCCCTTGTGCCTCATGGCGCTGCTTGACTTCAGCAAGTGTTCCTGCCATATAGAAATGCTGCTCTGCAATATGATCGACTGCACCACTCAAGATTTCTTTGAAGCCTGAGACAGTATCATTTCGAGAGACATAGCTTCCTGATGCACCAGTAAATTGCTCAGCGACAAAGAATGGCTGCGAGAGGAATTTCTGAATTTTACGTGCGCGATAAACGAGTGTCTTATCTTCATCAGAAAGCTCATCAATACCAAGGATCGCGATAACGTCCTGTAATTCCTTGTATCTTTGCAGTACCTTTTGGACACCCACTGCTGCCTCATAGTGATCTTGTCCCACGATATCCAATTTGAGCGCAACTGAGTTTGAGTCGAGTGGATCCACTGCAGGATAGATACCAAGTGCTGAGAGCTTACGAGAAAGCACCACTGTTGCATCAAGGTGCGAGAATGTCGTCGCTGGTGCTGGGTCAGTGAGGTCGTCAGCTGGCACATACACTGCTTGCACTGAGGTGATAGAACCTTTCTTGGTCGACGTAATACGCTCCTGTAATTGTGCCATTTCTGTCGCGAGTGTCGGCTGGTATCCCACAGCACTTGGTAGGCGACCCAACAGTGCTGAAACTTCTGCTCCCGCCTGAGTAAAGCGAAAGATATTATCGACGAACATCAAAACGTCTTTTCCTTCATCTCGAAATTTCTCAGCAATAGTAAGACCAGTGAAACCAACACGGAGACGCGCGCCCGGTGGCTCATTCATCTGTCCAAACACCATGGCAACTTTGTCGAGCACCCCTGCATCTTTCATTTCATGCAAGAGATCACTTCCTTCACGGGTACGCTCTCCTACTCCCACAAACACCGAGTATCCACCATGCGCCTGAGCGACATTATGAATAAGCTCCTGGATGATAACTGTTTTTCCGACACCTGCACCACCGAAGAGGGCAACCTTACCACCTTTTGTAAAAGGAATAAGAAGGTCAATAACCTTAATACCTGTTTCAAAAATCTGCACGACACCCTGCTGTTCTGAAAGTGGCGGCGCTGCACGGTGGATAGGCATACGCTCTACCTCATTTGGAAGTGTGGCGCCATTGTCTATAACTTCACCGATGACGTTTAATACGCGTCCTAATACTGGCTTGCCGACAGGCGCCATAATCGGCTGATCAAGAGAAGTAACTTTCATCCCCACAGAAAGACCTTCTGTAGATGCAAGAGCAATCGCGCGAACGACTGTTTCATCAACATGAGATTGCACTTCAAGTACAACATTTGTTCCGTCTATCTGAAGCGCCGTATATTTTTCGGGAATATAACCTTCAAAGACAACGTCAATGACAACGCCTGCAATTTTCTTTATGTATCCTTGTTTTGTTTCTTTCATAAAAGTAACTATATAGTGTTAAGTATTGTCATCGCTCGCACTCGCAAGTTCTGCAAGTTGTTGGGTAATTGTCGCCTGTCGTACCTTGTTATATTCGAGTGATAAATCAGTGATAATGTCTCGCGCAGCATCAGTTGCCTTTTTCATCGCCACCATTCGACTCGAATATTCACTGGCTTTGAGTTCATAAAATGATTGAAGGAAGAGCACGAGAAGTAATTGATTGAACAGCTTTTCTTGGACTGATTCTTTGTCGGGTTCTAGGTAATCTACTTCGGGCTGTGTTTTTTCGTGTACTGCTATTTTGAACTGTGTATGTGTCCGGACCATGTCAGCGTCCATAGGCAAGAATGTCTTGAACGTAACGTGACTTTCAAAAGGACTTACATAATGCGGAGAAATGAGGATCACTTTACTGATAGTTTCTTTATTCCATATATCTACCAGCGTATCGACAATGCCAAGCGCTGTAAGTGCGTTTATATCTTCGCCAAGAGCAGAGAAACTTTTGTGCGGTTGTACACCATGAGCGAGCGCGGCTGCTTGGCTTTTCTTGCCGATAGTGATGAGAATGCGCTCACTTGGATCAGTGTCTTTCCAAATAGCTGATTGAAATAACTTTCGTGAAAGCTCAATATTTAAACTCCCACACAATCCCTTATCTGAAGTAACAAGGACAAACACAATACCTGAAGCGGTTCGTTTTTCTGCAAAAGGATGCTCATTGATATGACTTTCCATGAGCTCCAATATATCAAGCAGCGACCAGGCATATGATCTCGTTGCAAGTGCTTTCTTCTGGAAATATTTCATTTTGCTTGCCGCGACAAGCTCCAAGGCCTGAGTAATTTTACTCATGTCCTGGGTTGAATTCAGTCGAGATTTAATTTCAGTTAGAAATGGCATATTTTTCCTTAATCAACTCTGCAAAGGCAACTGAGAGTTCTTCAAGCTGCTTTTGGACTGAATCAGAAAGTTTCTTTTCAGTTTCTATCTCTGTAATCAAACCTGAGAAACGAGCTTGTGCGAGTTCGACAAGAATACCGAGCAGTCCTTGGATATTTTTGACCTCAACTGTATCAAACAATCCTTTGGTGGTAACAAACAATATAAGCACTTCTTGCCAGAGTGTGTATGGCTTTCCAGCTGGTTGTTTGAGTACCTCAACGAGACGCTCTCCCCGCAAAAGTTGTCGCTTTGAATCCTCATCAAGCTCAGAGGCAAACTGAGAAAACGCCGCAAGTTCATAGTATTGTGCAAGAGAAAGTTTCACACTACCAGCTACTTTCTTCATGATATGTGTTTGCGCTGCGCCTCCCACACGCGAGACAGAAATACCCACATTCACCGCCGGACGAATGCCACGGTAAAACAATTTTGGCTCAAGGAAAATCTGTCCGTCAGTGATAGAAATAACATTTGTTGGAATATATGCAGACACGTCACCAGCCAATGTCTCGACGATAGGAAGCGCAGTTATAGAGCCACCACCGTGTTCTTTTGAGAGTTTCGCTGCACGCTCAAGGAGACGTGAGTGGATATAGAAGACATCACCAGGATATGCTTCACGACCTGGTGGCTTGCGCAAAAGGAGCGAGAGTTCACGATACGCGACGGCATGCTTTGAGAGATCATCAAACACAACCAATACATGCTTACCTTGTCGCATGAAGTGCTCTGCAAGTGCAACGCCTGAATACGGAGCGAGATAGTGCACCGCAGCTGGTTCTGCTGCAGAAGATGAAATGATAGTAGTGTATTCCATCGCACCATTTTCAGTAAGTGTTTTTATGACTTGCGCTGTTTTTGAGTCGCGCTGTCCGATAGCCACGTAGACACATAAGACATCCTTCCCCTTTTGATTGATGATTGCATCAATTGCAATAGTAGTCTTACCAGTCTGGCGGTCACCGATGATCAATTCACGCTGTCCGCGACCAATCGGAACCAATGCATCAACAACCAAAATACCAGTTGCCAACGGCTCACTGACTGATTCACGATCAATAACACCAGGAGCAGATTGCTCTACTGGCTCAAGTACTGTTGTAGAAATACGTGGTCGGCCATCAAGGGCGTCGCCAAGTGGTGATAGCACGCGTCCAAGCACTTCCGTGCCAGAAACCATAGACAAGTTTGGAAGGAACCGCTGTACCCGATCACCAGTCTTTACAGCATCAGGTGTGCGAAGCACCGCAGCATGCACACAATTTTCTTCGACACCAAGAACGAGAATTTCTGCATTTGTCTCTACGGCCTGGAGCACTTCTCCCATCGTAACCCCTTTCATGTTTTCGATAACAACGACACCATCACGGATCATACTAATGATACCCATATCAGCATCATGCTTTTTGCTATTCAAAACATCCACCGTAGTGTCTAGTGTTTCCTTTATGGCTGTAAGATCAATGTTGTTCATAAATTTTTATACTCGTTCTTCTTCTGATTACTGATATCTTTCCAAATCTCACGAACTGCTAATTGGATATTTTGTGATGAAGTGTTGTTGCGCATACCTGTATCGATAACTTGGGTAATACGCTGCACCATTTCATCTTCGACTTGCGCCATGAGATCTTCACGCACCAACAGAGACTCCTTACGTGCTTGATCGAGGATGCGCATACGGTCGCTCTCTGCGTCTTGCAAGATTTTTTTCTTCTCTTGATCGATATTCTTGCGTGCTTCTTGAATTTCACGAAATGCATTTTCAGAATCAGTTGTCTTCTTCTGGATAAGCTCGTCAAATTCCTTTTTCTGCTGCTCTGCTGATTCTAAGCTATTACGTATAAGGGCTTTTCGAGCATCAAGAAACTTAAAAAGTGGTTTGTAGACCAATTTAGTAAGGATCGTGATAATGATGCCAAAATTAACCACGTAAAAAATGACGCTTTTCCAATCAATGCCTAATTTTAAAAGGCCATCCATTGCGGTATATGTACTAAATTACGCGACGAAGAGAATAATGAGGGAAACGACCAAGGCGTAAATACCAGTCGATTCACAGATCGCCATTGCGATAATCATCTTCGGACTAATACTATCCTGAAGTGAAGGATTGCGGCCAATAGCTTCCATTGCTTTAGAAGCAACCATACCTTCTGCAATTGCGGGTGCGATAGACCCAATAGCCATACAAATTGCTGCTGCAAGAACTTTAAATGCTACATCTGACATAAGAAAAAAAATAAATGTTTAATAAATAATTGACGAAGCTAATACTAACACAATATATGGAGAAAAAAAAGTACTGTTTACTCTTCTGACCCCACAGTTCCAGCAATAAACTGTGTCGCCAAAATCATAAACACAAATGCCTGCACAAATCCAGAAAATATAGATAACACCATGAACGGTATTGGTAATACATATGCAGTACTTGCGGAAATACTTGCAATAATAAGGACCATTACTTCACCAGCAAATACATTACCGAATAATCGGAAAGACATTGAAATAATTTTTGCCAGCTCTCCGACAATATCAAGAAAACCAAGGAAAAAGCCTATTCCTGCATCAAAGAGACCAGCAAATGAGCGAACTTTAAAAAAGGGACCTATCTTAATAAAATTACCGATATGACCAAGAGGTGCTCGTGAAAAAGCGATAAAATGAGCACCGCCTATCATAACAACTGCAAGTCCAATAGTAAGCGAAAGATCTGTAGTCGGTGTTCGAAACACTACTACTCCATCACGGATAAGGCTCGTTATCAGCGGAAATACTGAAAACTGATTTGCCAAAAGAATAAAAATAAACAATGACGTTAGTACTGGAAAAAAGCGACGAGCACGTTTTTCTGAGCCAAAAGCGTCTTGTAATTGGCTCATAAAAAAACTAGTCATACTTTCAAACACAACCTGCAATCCTGTAGGCACTAGTCTAAATGTTGCCCGAGCATACAGACCCACCAGCGCAAGCAATACTGTAAGAACCAGTGACGCGAGCATAGCATTTGTTATCGGCCAGCCGTAAATAGTAGTTATGATATGTGGTGCTAAAGAGACATCAGGCATAGATAGTTATGATTAGATAAGATATTTATACTCGAGGCACATCATCGCCTTTTTTAACTAAAGCAGCTTTGCGCGAAGCGTACCTACGAAGATATCGGAGTAATAACACTTGACCGACAGGAAAAGAGACTACGACAGCAATCAGAACCGAAGGAAGGAGAGCAAAGCCCCCTATATGACTGACAAGATATCCAACACCGAAAGCAAGCCCAATACATGCGATATTGGCTGCAAAAACGATACCTCTTGTGCCCCATGAATACCCGAAAAGCATAAATATATTTTGATACAATAATAAAAAAGATACCAAGATTAGTTAATGTATTTCACTATATAAAGCCATTTGAGACTCTATTATTTCTGAAGTGAAATAGCATTCGCTTTACTTTTCACCATTGTAGTATAGCCATTTTACTCGCAAAGTCCAGGAAAATGTAAATCATATCAAAGTGAGACATGTAAGTCATGTCTACACGAAACGCCCTTATATAAGCAAAAATAGACAAAGAAGTTAAAAAATGATATAATATGCACATTATATGGAACCAACATTCTACCCTACTGAAGAGACTCTCACCGCTGGAGAGAGAAAAGTCCTAGAATACGTGGAGCGTATTGAAAATGGAGAAGATCAAAATTTGCTGTTTAAACATTTAGGCATATCTTTCAAAGAAGGTATCGAGAAATTGCTTGCGGAACGAACAAAAGAGAAAACAAAAAAAGCAGAAGAAAAAAAGGTTGAAGAAATACGCGAAAAATTAAGTGCATCCAAACAGGAGAAGTCTATTGATCTTTCTGGTATGCCGATACTTCCTTCAAAGTGGTCATTTTTGATAACTGAACCTGAACTTCTTGAAGAAATGTGGACATTTGCCATTCCTGTTGATGAAGAAGAACACGAAAAACTCAAGGCATGGAAAGCACGTGGAATTGCATATGCAAAAGAGTACGCTAAAAATAACAACGTACTAACACTAGAAGCTACAGAAGGCACCAGTGAAGAAATGGGAGACACTGAGGCTCTCCTATCTCCAGAGCGTATTGTTGAAAAAGAAATTATATTACCTGACATTGAACGATTACAAAAGAGTACTGCAATCGGTGACTTGAATGGTTCTTACAAAAGCTTTATAGACCATCTCACATACAAAAATCTTATTGCAACTGATCAAAACGGAAATAGTGTATGGACTGGTGGCAATGAACGTGTTGTGTTTATCGGAGATATTTTGGGAGATAGATCACCTGAAGGAATGAGTATTTACGAAAAAGTACAAGAATTACAAAATCAAGCAAAGATGCAAGGTGGTGACATAGAATGGATTTCAGGCAATCATGAAAACATGTTCAATGCCGTACTATGCGGTTTTAGCACAGAACAAGGTAAGCCAGTAGCAGAAGATATGACCTATAGACTCTCAGGGTATGCAGGAAATCTTGAGCTCTTCCAATTGTTACCTTTTGAAAACAAAAAAGAACTATATGCAGATATCACAAACAATAGAGAGCAAGTCTTTGGGTTAGAGTTTCAAAAAGATATTCAAAAAAAGAAACGTATTTTAGATACAATTAGAAATAATCCTGAATATCTACCAAGTGTAGTAGAAGCATATGAAAGAGCATATGAAGATATGCTAGATAAGCAAAGTAGTTTAGATACGTTTTGTAGATTAGTCGAAAACAACAACTACGAAGAAGCAAAAAAAATACTGTTTACTTTTATAGATACACTAAGCAAGAAGTACCAAGACCAGATAGGGAATACTATTATTGCAAATAGAAGTGGAATCAAGGAACATATAAACAACGATCAAAAGCATGCGTTGTTTAAGGAGGCTTTTCTCAATCAAAAACTACTGACACTGCATGATGATAGTTTATACACACACACTAGTCTCACTCCACGCATGGTAGGCATTATCAAAGAGTTTTCTAAAGATACTTCACTAAAAGAAGGAGTAGAAAAAATAAATACTTTTTATCAAAAAGTATTACGTATGTACTTAGAAAATGATAACCCTGAAAGCCTTTTGACTAAACAAGAAATACAATATTTTAATCTACTGCGTGATGAGTTTATTTCCACGTCTTCCTATTCTAGGGTAAATTTCTCAGAATCGAATTCCATTTCTGATGAAGAAAAAGAAAGTCTCAAGACGTTTTTGAAGGATTCGGGAATCAACATTGTACTACACGGACACACTGACGAAAATGGCGAGCTCAAAGGATTTGCTGATCTTCCTATCGTTTCCATTGATAGAAGTGTATACAAAAATGAAGGAGCAAATATAGAAAAGACCGTCGCATATGCAAGTATATCGACAGACGGTATCGTGGCATTGCCAAAATAGCTTGAGATCTGTATTGAAAGTCTAAATTTACTCTTTAAAAAATGAGAGAGTTTGAGTCGAATCGAATTATCATTCACGATACAACAATTTCACAATTGGAAACCTTACCGAACTGAAAATTGTCAGTTATAAGTTCACATTTTAATTTTATCCTACTTTTTTATCGAAATGGAGTTTTTGTACTAACTAAAAAACACCCCCGATTCCTCGAGGGTGCTATCTTTGTTAAGAGACTCTATAGCCTTAAAAGAGTAATCTTCTCGCCTTTTTTCACATAAAACGAATATTGTTTATCATTTACGAAAATCTCTAAAGTGCACGGTGGCTTTAATCCTTCGTCTTCAATAACAATCTCAACTACATTAATGTTTGGATCAATTGGTATTTGATATGGTTTACGTTCAATACTAATTGAGTGTTCTACAATTTTTCCATCAAAATAGACAGAGATTTTGTCTCCATCTATTTGGACAAAATCTCCAAACAAGATAGTATCTCGCTTAGAAACAATCAATGAAAACTTAGTTGAATCTTGGACTACTGCTTGCACATGTACAGATGCAACTAAGTTAGGATTATTAACTAATTTTTCAATAACTGCGAATCGAGCGGGTTCAGCAACCATTTTTCTTATTGAATCTGAAATAAAAACCATATTCAGTCTCGGTTTTTTGTATTTCAATGCTATTGGTGTTCTCCAACAATCACTGGTTGTATATCCAATCAAAATTTCACTTGGTAAAATAGTAGGATGCCATGGAAGATAACTTGGGTCACTGGTTTCGATTACTATAATCGAATTAATTTTAGAAATCTTGTTTCCTTTTATCTTTATATCTCTCCACCTGCAATTCCCTGTTTTTTGAAACATTTTCCATTCTTCAAGTGCGGTTTCATAACTGAAAACATTACACCAATAGCCTGTTTCATCTACTACACCTGATTTGCTTTTGTTGTACTTTTCCCATTTTCTCTTTCCAGTATGTTTATATTCCTCACCGGTAAGTGCATTCCAGGAACTTTCATGATCATATAAGTAGTCTTTTGTTAAGATTTTACTACTTACTAATTGATAGAGTTTTACACTATCTTTGTTTAGATTAAACTTCTTTTTATCAAACGTATACCAATACTCGTTTGAAAAGTTCTGTATACTTGCACGAATTGCTAACGCAAGCGTAGTGTCATTTGCAGTTTGAGCAAATGTTTGTAGCTTATTTAAAGCTAATAACAGAATAATTGAAAAAAGGATTTTTTTCATGATTTTGGTTGTGTTTTAAGATAAGCACGAGTCAAACAGAAGCTCTATAAGCTGCTGGTTTTATAGTGGTTATCCTTATTGTGAAAGAAGATAATTATTTTATCTTTCTATATTATAGCATATAGAATATAATTGTCAAATATATGTATATATTGGGATAATGTGCACATATATATGACGAAATACTTTATTTAAAAAACAAAGAATTATTTGCGTATTAAAAAAGATGTGAATAGCACAAAAGAAAGTTAATTTACAATAGATTTGGAAAAAATCTTATAAAAGATAAAATCATTTCATGAATGTAATTACATCATTCAATGAAGAAAAATTCGTAGCGACAAAGTAACACAGTTTCACTATGAAGAGCTACTTATAATCGTATTTTCAATTCTAAGAATTTGATTGACTTGTTTTATGTAAAAAATGAGAAATACTATTGAATCCTAAGTAGTGGTGATAGTGAGAATATATACGAAGAAGGAGTTACCAGTAGATAAAAAGAAGTAGTAAAAAATAAAAATAATTTTGAGCCAACTTTGCAAACGCAATACTCCTTAGTCTACATACTAGCGACGAGTCGTCCAAATTCTCTTGATAAATGTACGTAGTAATATAATCACTATAGATGTCACAAGAATAACAAAGATAAGCGTGATTGTACGTGGTCCGAGGTAATTGGTAACAACATTACCTGCATAGATACCCAGAAATCCCCATAAATATGATCCGATGAAACTATAGATCATATATCTTCTCGTCCGTACACCACGTATCGCCGCAAAGAGTGATGGCGTCGATCGTATGACTGGGAGCAGCTTGCCAAAGATAGATACGATAGCTAGATGTCTATCAAAAAGATCCCACGAGCGTTGATACTTCTCGTGCGTAACAAAACGTGATACCCGCGGTAAATGTCGAAATTTCCTGCCCAACAAAAACCCAAACATATCCCCCGCAAAACTCGCTGTCCCGACAACAAGTGCGCCAACAAATGGAGAGAGTATTCCTTGTGCAGCGAGACTTCCTGCAAAAAGCGCAATCGTGCCACCCGGCAGTACCGATCCGATAATAGGAAGTCCTTCAGTAAATGAAAATACTCCGAGTAGAAGAAGTTGCAATACAAGTGGAACACCACTGACAAAAGAGAGAATAGCTTCAGAAAATGAATCCATTTTATAAATGTAACATGTGGTGTATGAAAAAAGTAATTTGAAACTTGAAAATAAGGAATATTTAGGTATTTAAGGAGCGATAGTATGTTCAATTAGAAAAATACCCTACGAGATCAGACTAGATTTTAGAATTCTCACAATACCAGTATCCGCGTCAACTTCAACCAAATCGCCATCTTTTAAAATTTTCGTTAAATTATCAATACCGATAATGCAAGGCTTCTTAAACTCTCGTGCAACTATAGCCATGTGAGACAAAATGTTTCCATTTTCTATGAGAATAGCACCGGTGCGCAGGTAAGAGATCTCGATAATATGAAGGGTATCAGTAATTTTGATCTCTTGGGCAAGCATGCAGAGCAGGAAGGCAAACTTCTGGTCGAGGTGTGGCGGAAAACCGCGAGTAGCTGAACGCGGGGTTCAGTGTCTTCGTTGGGATTTGCGTCCATATCCTAAAGTTTCGAAGCTCTAGGGGTTAGGTCGACTTTATTCAGATGTTGAAGATATTATACCTCAAAAGGAGGTACTTGGGTACTTTAGCTTAACTTTAAGACGTTGTGTAGTGAAGTTACCAACAACTTGTTTAGCAAAGACCAGCCCCAATAGTTTCAAGCTTTTCCTTAACTCTCTCCCATTTAGGGTACTTTTCATCAAGTAATCGCCAGAACTTTGTATTGTGATTTTTGTATTTCAAATGACAAAGCTCATGAATTATTACGTAGTCGATACAATCTTTTGAAGTATGAATTAGTTTAGGATTAAGAAATATTTTGTCTTTGTTGAGAAAACTACCCCAACGTTTCTTCATTTCTCGAGTAGCAAGAATAGGAGTATTTTTATATTCAAACTTATTTAACATTTCCTTGAATCTATCTTGAAAAACACTTTCTGTTTTTACTTCAAACCATTCATCAACCAGCTTTTTATTGTGGCGACTGTTTGAAACCTCTTTTGTGGTGTAAATAGTTAGAAGTCCTCTTGTTAATGAAACAAGGTCCTCTTTGCCACGTCTTACGACCAGCTTATATTGTCTACCAAGATATAAATATCCCTCGCCAGAAATATATTCTTTTTCGTAAATCTTTCGTTGGTACTTTTTGAAAAATGAAAGCTGTTTTTCTAACCAGAACCACTTTTTCTGTAAGAAGTTTTCTATTCTTTCATTATCGGTTTGTAGTGGACACTTAAGAATAATACGTAAGTCTGGAGTGACAGTGAGAGACAGTGTTTTACGATCTTGTTTTATAAGTTGGTATTCATATACAAATGTTCCAAATATGAATTCTTTCATAAGATTAAGTGAATAAATCGAAGTTATTTTCTGCTAACAGCATTACATTATCAATGACAGCTTTGATGTGGTCGTTGTCTATTTCAATACCTTTTTCTCCTTTAACTACATCATAAAGATAGTCATCAATACTATTTCGCATCTTACGCTTAACGTCCATGTTTTTATACCAATCAACAATAGCCTCATTCTTAATGATTGCGAAAATATCAAGAATTATAGAAATATATAATTCTTCACTAAGCTTTAGACTCTCAAACTGAGATCGTAAGTTACGGTAAAAAATATCAGAACCTTTATTTGTCTCAATATTTTCTGGAAGACTTTCATCCTTCTTGTTCACAACATCGTCACGAATTAACTTCATTTGTTTCAATGCTTCAACATCCGCAAGTTTACCTTGTCGCATCTTTTCAAGAATTTCTGAAATCTTTTTAGAAAACTTTTCGTAAAACTCAGGGTCAGTATCAAGTTTTTCGGTGATAGTTTTTTGTGTTTGTGCGGCGATAGCCTCAGCCTTTGATTTATCAGATCCAAGATTTTCAACAGCTTCTTCAAAAAGCTTTCTATCTGTAATGTTTACTTGTTTTGTTAGTAATTCAACCCCGCGAGCATCAACATATTTATCAAGAATGTTAATAAGTGACTGCTTGTATTCTAATAGATCGACACGGTCTGCATATTGCAAACTAGCCGCCTTACGAAGCTCAGCAAACTTTTTCAACTCACGCTTGTATAAATCAAGGTGTTTAAATTCATGCACGAAGTCTTGCAAGACAAAACACTCACTCAAATTCTTAATAAAAGCATTGAGTGTTTTGTAGAATGTTTCTCGTTTAGGTTGATCAGCAAGAAACTGTAAGTACACCTCATCATCAGATGATCCTTTTATTTCTTTAAATAAATCATGAACCAATGAATAGCTCTGCTCGAGTTCCTGAATCTTATCTGCCACATCGATGAGGGTACCCTTCACATCGTTCTCATCATAGTTACCGAATAGCTTCATCGCTGTCTTAATATTTTTTGCGTTCTCAGAATAGTCAACAATATACCCTGCTGTCTTCGGTTTCTCTTTTGTATTTTCATAGAGACGATTTACACGAGCAATAGCCTGGAGTAAATCATGATCATGTAAATCTTTCGCTAAGTACAAGACGGTATTTCTAGGCGCATCGAATCCCGTGAGCAACTTACTCACAACAATAATAATTTCAACTCCGTCATCGTTATACTTAAAACTATCAACAACATCTTTCTCAAACTTCTCAACACTACTGTAATTTTTCTTTAAGTCCTCGAGATACTTAACAACCTCTTTTTTATGTGTATCTTCTTCATCACCATCATCGTGTTCATCAGAAATCACAAGGGCTGTATTTATTTTTCCTGAAGTCTCAAATGCTCTTTGAAACAAAACAGCTGAAAACTTTGACGGAGCAACGATTTGCGCTTTCAATCCAGTTCCCTGAAAATTTTCAATGAAATGTTTTTCAATATCAATAGCTATTTCTGAAATTCGATTTGGGTTATTCTGTATAATCTTTGTTCCAGCGTGCTTTTGTAGTTCCTTCTTTTGTTTATCATTAAGCCCCTCTACGATTCTTTCCATGCGTCTGTCTACCTGTTCCTGATTTTGAACAAGTTCTACATATCTTCCCTCGTAAATTAATGGGAGGATAACCTTGTCAGCCAAAGCATCATCGATAGTGTATCTATCAATTTCCCCTCCAAATTTATTCCAACTTTTATCATTCTTTAAAAGAGGAGTTCCTGTAAATCCAATATAGCAAGCATTCGGTATAACACGGTTCATCTCAAGATTAGCTATTCCATACTGCGTTCTGTGGGCTTCATCAATTAAAACAAAAATATTTTTATCTTTGTCTATAACAGAACCTTTTTTCCCGGCAGTTTGAAATTTTTGGACCAAAGTAGTAATAACTGCGAGTTCCTTATTCTGGATAAGATCAAGTAGATGTTCGCCACTTGTAGCCTGAACAACGTCTTTCTTAAGGTTACAGTTCTTGAACGTATCCTTGATTTGTTTATCGAGATCTCGACGATCGGTGACAATAATCACTCGAGGGTTGAGAATATGAGGGTCTTCAATAAGAGCCTTCACAAACATCACCATAGTGAGCGATTTACCAGATCCTTGTGTGTGCCATACGAGTCCACCTTTTCGGCGAGTGATGCCTTGCTCAGTAGTTTCTTCTTCCTCTATACGCTTGAGCATCTTGTGAATAGCAAAATATTGCTGATAGCGTGAGAGCTTCTTTACTCCTGCATCGAAAAGAATGTAATTCTTGGTGAGGTCAAGTAACCGCTTTGGTTCAAATAAAGAAAATATACCTCGATCTTGCTCAGTAGGTA
Source organism: Minisyncoccota bacterium (assembly GCA_025453495.1). Classification (GTDB taxonomy): domain Bacteria; phylum Patescibacteriota; class Minisyncoccia; order Phycocordibacterales; family UBA9973; genus JALOQM01. The sequence continues at coordinate 24,825 of JALOQM010000001.1, forward strand.
ATCTGTCTGTTCTTTGCTTATGTCCCTCGGTGTAGCCGTTGAGATCTTCGAGAATCTGCTTGTATACATCGGCATCAATAGGCTTCTGTATTAGCTTGCCAATCTGTGTATTGAGGTCTTCTTCTTTTGCACCTTTTTCTTTCCAAACAGCATAGAACTTGTTAGGTGTGCCTGTTGTTCCGTATTGCAAATCTTTTCCATTGGTACCAACGAGAAGCTGGGTATAGGTATAGAGCTTTGGACAATACTCAGGACCTTGGTTTCGGTTCATCTGGTTGATGGCCTCTTTCACATCAACACCAGACTTTTTGTTCTCAATCACTGCAAAAGGAATGCCGTTCACAAAACACACAATATCAGGACGGATATTCTGTTTACCACTCGCTACAAATTCAGCAGATACATGGAATGCATTATTCTGTGTGTTCTCGAAGTCAATAAACTTGAAGTTCTTTGATATCTTTTTGCCTCCATGGCTTACCTTTATAGTCTTGCCACCACTGGTAGGCATGATGATGTTGTAGATCTTTTGAGCGGTATCAATAAGTCCTTCGTATTGGATATGCTCAAGCTCATCGATAGCGTCACGAACATCTTTTTCACTGAACTTGTAGGTAGTTCCATCAACTTCGTACCCGTTTATGTCCATGAGTTTCTCGGTAGCAATATCAGCAAGGATGAAGTTTGAAGTATCACCGGAACGCTGTCTGAGTGCTTCCTCGGCAGAAATATATGTATAGCCCATGCTCAAGAGAAGCTCTATGAATGGGAGCTGTGATTGTTTTGCTTCATCAAAATGTACTTTTTCTAACATATAGTTATTTTAATTTCTTCTTACTTTTTTGCGCCGGCAGATAGTTCTCACCAGTGACGACCTTTCTCCCTGTTTTTTCTTCGAGTGCAAGTCTGGCATCTTTTGCAATCTTGCCACCTTTTTGCGCAGGAATTTTATTTTCTTCCAATCCTTTCGCTTCGGTATTCTCTGCAATCTGTCGTGTTGAAAGCTCCGCAAGTGCGGTAAAGATGAGCTCAGCCTCAGACATATGATCACGAACATTTGCGGTCTTCCCCAAGCCTTTCAATTTTTTATGATCTTGCACACCAAGCCCACTCCACTCTTGGTGAATGATATTCGTCAGAATCGCATACTCCTTACCCTCTTCTACACCCGCAGATTTCCAATAGTCGGTGAGCTTGTTGCGTGTCTCTTGCCCCATCATGCGCTGCTGTATCCACTTGTCGCTTCGGCCATGCTTTTTCCAATACTCGCGCGAACGGTTGAGTGCTATCTCTGGGTTTACCATTTCGTCGATTCTCTCCTGTCCGACCTTTGCAAGCCACTGCTTGAAAGGCTCGGCCTTAGGTGAAGAAATGGATTGGATAATACGGAACATACCTTGCAAATTGGACATATTTTCTACACGCTTCTTACCATCACGAGCAACTACGTCAAGGGGGGTACAAATTGTACCCCAGTTGACAGAAAGCTCAGGATCACGTGTACGCATCTTTTTGATATATTGTTTTACATCTTTCGACTCAGAAAGCACCCGTACGACATCAGAAACAGCAAAATACCATTGCTCGTCATGCCACACGCGACGCACCTCTGTTGCCTCAAATATTGCGGGTACTATATTTTTTTGTATTTGTGGTTTTTTCATATATTTATTTGATTGGCATTGCTGATAATGTTTCTCGCCCAGCTAAATAAGATTTGAGCCTATTTTTTATAAACATCTTTCCGTGGTATGTTTTTAAATACTTCTCTCGATGAATTGCGTCATTTTCATCAAGACACGCTTCATAATATACAAGCTCGAGTGGTCTTCGTGGTGCGGTAGATTCCACTTTGCCTTTTTGGTGTTGCTCAAATCTTAATTTTAAATTTTTACTATAACCAGTATAAAATTTGTTGTCTTTTTTTGATTGTAATAAGTAAGTGTAGTACATAAAATTTAAAATTATTTAGCGGGGTCTGGTGTACGAATTGTGCCAGTGATCAAATTATTGAGGAGATACTTCTTTTGATCCTTAATGATTTGAAGTTTCTTCTCAAGTTCTTGGATTTCATCTTCGGCAGTATTGAGTATCTTTGCGATTGCTTCTTGTTCTTTTATATCTTTAGGTAGATATATTTTGCATTCACCAATATCTCCCAGATTAATCTTTATAGGGAAAGCAACGTGTAGTGTTTTGGCTCTCAGCTCATTTTGAAAATCCTTAGTTGTAAGAAAAAAAGATAACGCTTTTGAATCAAAGGACCTATTAACTTTAAGAAGCGCTAATGTGACGTAGAAAGATGCTTTAACATCCCAATCTATATACTTGATGGCACCAATACTTCCAATTCGCGTCATCAAAATATCACCTCTTTCTATTCGAACTTTCTTTATCTCAGATTCATAAACTTTCTCTGAAATATACTTTGTATTTTTAAAGTCATTAGAAGTTACATGTTCGACACTATAGAATGGAATCCCGTGCTCGACATATGTAGGAGTCTGGTGAGTGCCATCGTATATTTTACAAACGTCTTTTAATAAAAGCGTCTGCCATTTATCTCCAAATCCAGACAAGCGTTTTTTGCCAGAAAGTAAATTTTGTTTTAAGGCTAATCTTATATTTTTCTTGATCTGAATTTTCTTTGAAAGTTTTTCAATTGATTTATCCCAAGTTTCAAGAACTGAAACGATGCGATTTTGTTCTGGGAGAGGAGGAAGTTTTATTTTTATAGATTTAAGAATTTGCAAATTCAAACCACCACGACCACCGTCACCGGCAGAGATAGATCTTAATTCTTGATATCGTCTTTCTAAATCTGACCTTAAAAAACTATAGCTAATATCTTTCTTTGGTATAAAAAAAGCTATGGACTGATTTGTAGTAAGTGAAATTTTATTTACAGCAACCTTTCCTCTTGTAGAACCCTGACCAGCTAAAGCAATCAAAACACTGTTTGCTGGCACTATTTTCGCTGATGAATTTTTAAAACCTTCATCAGTTATAAAATTTTCTGTTTGATAAATATTTTTCTTATTGATTTCGGCTGAATTAGCCCATGGAATATTTCCACCTTCCCAGTATTCCAAAACATCTGTCGAAGGTGTACCTCCAGCAGAAATATCACAAACAACACCAATCTTTACTTGCTGCCATTCTGGATGAATATTTTTTTGTTGTTGATTAGTTTTCATAATTTCACTGGTTTAATTGAGATATCTATAATTTAGATATCTCTTACTGCCCTCAAATTATTCTTTACTCTCGTATCCTTTTTTACAATTCAGCATAATGTAAGAATTTAATCCTTGGCCAGCTTTGGCAAGTCTTTTCATTTCATTTACGTGAATTTCACCCGCACTTTGATTGGTGTATTTATAGATACTAGAGTCTTTAAATTGAACTCGTATAAAATCTACACCAATTTCAAAACCTTTTACATTAGAATCTCCCCCTAAATTTGCGTATGTTTCCATATGTCATATTTGGCTAACTAATAATTAGTTTAACGACATTTCGGTCATTATAATGAATATTATTCTTCTGAAGCTCGTTTAAATTTTTCTTGCATAGTCGGATTTCCTTTTGTTAATTTTTTAATAGTTAAATCATCAGCTTTATTATTTGCCAAACGAAGATTATTTTCCGAAGCCAAAAGATTGTCTTTAATCTTTTGAAGATGATCAATTGATTTATCAATCTCTTCTACAGCTGCTTTGAATTTTTGACTTGCTAAATTGTAATTACGAGCAAATCCTTCCTTAAAAGCATTGAGGTTTTCTTCAAAGTGAGTAATATCTACATTTTGACTTTTCACAACAGCGAGTTCTGCCTTATATTGCATCGAATTTAAAGCAGCATTTCGCAAAAGTGTGATAATTGGAATAAAGAATTGAGGTCGAACTACGTACATTTTAGGGTAACGATGGAATACATCAACAATTCCAGTGTTATATAGCTCATTATCACTTTCAAGCAACGAAACTAGAACTGCGTATTCACACTTCTTTTCATTTCTATCCTTATCTAGTTCTTTCAAAAAGTCTTCATTCTTTTTCTTTGTAGCGGTAGTATCCGATTCATTTTTCATTTCAAACATTATTGAAATAATTTCATTACCTGCCTCATCATATTCTCGGTAAATATAGTCTCCTTTACTTCCAGTGGCTGAGTCATTATCTTTTTCAAAAGTAGCATTCTTAAAACCTGTTGCACGGAGTTTATTAAACTCAATTTCACAATGTTGTTCAAGAGTTTCGCCAAGCATTTTTGTTGAGAGCTTTACCTTCATGTCTTTGTAGCGCTCAATAATTTCATCTTTAGCTTTAAGCTCTGCCTCAAATTTACTATTTAAAGATAGTTCGATTTGTTGCTTTTCAGCATCCTTCATCTTTATCTCAGAAGCAAGATGGTCACGCTCTTTTTCAATTTTTGTCACAGCCTCAGTGATTGCAAGTTTTTTTTCAGTTTCTGTCGATGAAAGCTTCGCTCGCAGTTCTGTTATTTCAAGTTCACTTTGAGACTTAGATAGATTTACTTCACGCTCCTTTTCAGCCTTAAGTCTTGCGATTTCTAAATCTTTTTGAGCAAGGTCGTCTTTAATTTTATTTTTTACTTGCTCTTCAGCCAACTTTACGGCACTCTCTTTTTCAGCCTTCAAAAGACTTTCTCTTTTGAGAAGCTCTTCTTCAAATTGGTGATCTCGTACTTGTTTAAGAATATCAGCATAACCTGCTTCATCAATTTTAAATGCTTTTTTACAATGTGGGCAAATTATTTCATTCATACGTTTATTATTTAATCCCTAATTCTTTTAAATATCCAACCATTTGTTTTTCAAGCTTCGCAAGCTCAGGCTCAAGAGCTTCAAGTTCTTTGAGGTTTGCTTTTATGTCCACAGGAGCTTCTTCCTCAAACGTATCGACGTATCGAGTGATGTTGAGGTTAAAATCATTTTCCTCAATTTCCTTAAGAGAAACCTTGCGGGCAAATTTCTCTACATCCTTATGTTTCTTGTAGGTAGAGTAAATCTTCTCGATGTTCTCATCGGTAAGAATGTTCTGAGCTTTATTTGGTTTATATTCCTTTGAAGCCTCGATAAAGAAAACATCTTTTTTAGATTCGTTCTCTCCGCCTTTCTCACGTGATCGGTCAATAATAAGGATGGCTACAGGAATTCCCGTTGTCTGGAACAATCCCGCAGGTAGTCCGATAACTGCATCTATAAGATTTTCCTTGAGGAGCTGTTCGCGAATCTTTCCTTCAGCTCCACCACGGAAGAGAACGCCGTGTGGCACTACGACTGCCATATGGCCAGTCTTCGCCTTGAGTGTCTCAACCATGTGCGTGATAAAGGCAAAATCACCTTTATCCTTTGGTGGAACACCACGCCAGAATCGCTTGTATTTGTCGGCTTCTGCGTGCTCGGCACCCCATTTTTTAAGAGAAAACGGAGGGTTTGCCACGATCGTGTCAAACTTCATCAAATGGTCGTTCTCTACAAGGAGAGGATTGTTCAATGTGTCACCCCATTCAAGTCGGGCTGAATCCTTTCCGTGGAGGAACATGTTCATGCGAGCGAGCTGATAGGTTGATCCTGTTGATTCCTGACCATAGAGTGCGTAGTTTTTTGAACCTTGTTTCTCAACTTCTTCACCTGCAAGGAGGAGGAGGCCACCTGAACCCATACAAGGATCACAAATACGTGCCCCTGCTTGTGGCTCTGCGAGCTTTGCAACGAGCTGGGCAACGTTTCTCACAGTGAAAAATTCGCCCGCTTTCTTGCCCGCGTCGGCACCAAAGCGTTCGATCATATACATATATGAGTTACCGATGATGTCGTCCTTCACGTCGCCGAGGTCAATCTGAGCAAAGTCCTGCACGAGATGGCGGAGCATCTTGTTTCGTTCAGCGAGCTTGCCGAGTGTTGATTCTGAGTTGAAGTCTACAGAAAATACTCCATCGAGTTTCTCTTTGTTTGTGTCTTCGATTCGATGAAGTGCTTTGTTGATTTCTTCACCAAGATTATCTTGCTCGATTACCGAATAGATATAATCGAATGAAGACTTTGGGGGAAGATAGAAGCGATCGAGCTTCATTTTTTCTTCGATACGCTTTGTGTCGCTACCAAAACGCTCTTTGTATTCAGCATACTTCTTCTTTGAGAGGTCAGAGAGGTATTTAAAGAAAAGCATTGCAAGAACGTAGTCTTTGTAGATACCTGCATCTACCTGAGTACGAGAAGAATCCGCTGCGTCCCAGAGGATTTTGTTTAGGTCTTCTTGTGTATATTTTTGAGTATTCATATTAGTTATTAATTAGGTTAGTAAACGATGCGTTGATAATGTTTTTTTGTAATTCTTGTTTTCTCTTTAGTATCCGTTCTTGGTCTGTTATGTTTTCGTGGAGTGCGATGATGGATTTTTGAATATGTATCGGGGGTATGGGGATTTTAAAATCAATCAAATTTTTTACTAAAATACTTTGTATATAGGACCCGCCCGTAACTATTTGAAGTAATTCTTTTTGCCCGATTTCTGAGTTGAGGTATAGCGATACATATTTAGGGAGGACTGTGACATCTTGAATTCGTATTACATGAACCGAAGATGATGGCATCACCTTTGATTCATCAGATACAAAAACTGCGGATCGAAATGAGCCTGGCCCTGACCCTCTAGAGACAAGCAAAATGTCATTATGTTGTAGGAAGTAGGGGTTTCTCAAAGATTTATCTGTAATTGTTGTAAAACCAGTTATATATTGAATATCTTGGTTTGTTTGTACATTTTTAGCTTGAAGCACAAAAATATCCCCATTTGGGTCATTTTCTATAGACCCACGGAATGTGTACCCTGAAACAATGTCTGCTAATTGGCTCAATTTCTTGTGCATGTAAAAAGCATACTGCATTTTCAAAATAAAAGCAAGTTTTTACCCTATTTAGTTACCAACAGCTAGGAAATGGGACGCTCTGGACTCCTTGGAGGGGTTGCGTCATCAATGTAGTTGTATGAAAACAACAGCACCAATTGGCTACGAAATGACACAAGCAGCCCAAGCACCAATAAAAGTGAGGTATTGCCTCTATGCCCGTAAATCAACGGAATCTGAGGAAAGACAGGTTCTTTCAATAGATTCGCAGATTAAGGAAATGTTACAGCTCGCCGAGAGAGAAAACTTGGAGATTGTAACAATGAAGCGAGAAAGCCATTCAGCAAAAGAAACTGGACAACGACCAGTCTTTAACGAGATTATTGAGGAGATACGGCAAAAGAAGTACAACGGCATACTGACATGGGCACCTGACCGTATTAGTAGAAATGCCGGAGACTTGGGAAAGATAGTAGATCTGATGGATGCAGGATTGTTACAAGAAATACGTATATATGGTCAAAAATTTTCAAACAATCCAAACGAAAAATTCTTGCTAATGATTCTTGGATCGCAAGCGAAATTAGAGAATGACAATAGAGGTGTGAATGTAAAACGAGGATTGCGTACGAGAGTTGAAATGGGTCTCTGGCCTGGGGTAGCACCACTTGGATACTTAAATCAAAAACATATGGATAAAAAGTGTCAGGTAATAGTCGATCCACAACGTGCTCCTGTCATCAAAAAGATATTTGAAAAAGTAGTATACGAACACTATTCAGGAAGAAAGTTATATAACTGGTTACGACACGAACTGAATTTCTATACTCGTGGCAACAAACCTCTGACCTTAAGCGGAATATACCGAATACTTGAAAATCAGTTCTATCATGGAGTGTTTGAGCATCCGAGAGGAAGCGGTAACTGGTATCAAGGAAAACATGAGCCACTCATCACACAGGAACTATTTGAAAAAGCTCAAGCACAACTAAAGCGAGATAATATACAACGAGAGAATAAAGAATTCGCATTCACGAAACTATTCACCTGCGGATACTGTGGTAGTGGAATATCAGCAGAGGAAAAATGGAAACAACTCAAAGATGGTACGCATGCGAAATACATCTACTACTTCTGCTCAAGAGCGAGAGATAGAAACTGCAAGAATATGTACATACGAGAGGAAGATTTAATACTTGAGCTATTGAAGATCCTCGACAAAGTAAACATCAATGAACTAGGTATGCGAAAGAAACTAGAAGATGAGATCGCAAGGTTCAATATCTTCCAAAGATCAGTGCTTGGAGCAACAGACAAGATTAAAAACAACAAAGATACTGAAATACGAAACTTCGCTAAGTATATTTTGAAAGAAGGAGCAGTTGGAGAGAAACGAGAGCTGCTAGCCAACCTAAGATCGAGAATAATATACAAAGACAAACAACTTATACTGATTGCTGAATAAATTGTATAATCTAGTGTATGGGACAAAATAACACTCATAATTCTGAGTCGAGGGAGCATAGATTAGAAAGATTGAAAAGTCACCCTGTTGAAGCTATCGAAACACTTCTAAACTCTATAGCTAATTTTTTCAATAACGAAATTCTACTAACACCGACACACTATCAAACATCGTTAATGTTTTTAGGTATCCATGCTTCTGCCCTTACAATTGGAGAAGTATTTTTTCAGCACAAAAGTGATTTAGATAATTATAAGGATTTTATGCGTACGTTTATCGATGGAGAAACTGAAGATACAAAATTTTCTCTTGTTGCTGAACATATACACAACTGGAGAAATATAATTGCGCATCAATGGATAGGATCTCTAGGTCATCGAGTGGAATATGATTATCAGGCTGAATTAGGCTGGCAGATGGTCGAAGACACTCTTATTATAAATCCAAGAATATACTGCGATAAATACATGGATGCTTTTTCAGCTAGAGGGAGAATTTGGCAATATGATTCCATATTTACTGAAGAACAGATCGTAAAAGCTCACGAACAAATTGTTCGTAAATACGAAAATCGTTAAACAAAAATACACGAAATAATCGTGTATTTTTGTTTATAATTTATGTAATCGGGTCGCACATTCGTCATAGACAAATGGGTTGACTCCGATACTAAATTGTCTTGGCGGAGAGGGAGGGATTCGAACCCTCGATACCCTTTCGGATATACAACCTTTCCAGGGTTGCCGTTTCAACCGCTCACGCACCTCTCCAGATACAAGCGTCAAACGAATCTGTTATACCGTAAATCAACAAAAAAAGCGACACAATATAATGTGTCGCTTTGGTATAGTGCTTTTACCCGTACGCATGTACTTGGATCGTGTTATTGAGTAGGGCATGCTCTTCAATCCAGCGCTCGATAGATGGTGCAAGGGGTACAAATACAAGATTGAATACCGAATGACGCAGTGTCCAATCGAGCTGAAGAGCTAATTGTGTAGAAAATGAGTACTCATAGTTTGCACATGGGATCACAACCCCAGTCAAAAAATCAAACACAATGAGCGCAAAAAAGCCAATACACAGGTAATACAGGACCGAACGCACATAGTTTTGATTTCTCTTTTGGAAAAGAAATACTCCGGCAATGCCCATGCAGATACCGTAGCAAAATGCTACAACTAGCGTAGCGCTCGCTGAGAATTGTTCAATTTGCAATATATAGGACCGCACCATGGCGACGATCAGTATATTGCAAAAACTAAATGCGAAACCCCACAATACGTTTGCTTTTGCATAAGCAAGGGTGACTGCGGCAAGCGGCGAAGCATACGGTATAGGTGCCAACACAGGCACAACCCGAAAGAGTACTGTCAGCAAAAACTGTACAATGACAGATGGGAAGAAATATGTTTTTTTCATTAGAACTATTTTTGGTTTGATACCAAGTCTAGCGCATATCACCCGTTTTCAGAAGTGGAAACAAAAATAGAGTATGTTTTACTTGCTTTTCAATCCAGATTTGAGAATGCGTTTTTTGAATTCTTGAAGCGTATGGTAGCTTTTCGTATCTGCAACATGATCAACATACAGCACCCCGTTTAAGTGGTCGATTTCATGCTGGAACACTCGCGCCTGAAAACCAGAGAATGTCTTCATATGCTTCTTGCCTATTTGATCAAAATAAGACACTGTCACACTCTCCGAACGTGGCACCGCTGCGCGAACACCGGGTAGACTGAGGCATCCTTCCCAATCCGTGACAACCTTGCCGGAGTACTTGATAATCTTTGGATTAATAACCGCATTAGTATTAAGAGTTAACAATTACCGTAGATGTATTGGCCAATAGCCGCTCCAGTGTTTAATTCCTGACTAAAACGTTGTTTTGTGCTCTCGCCAGGAATCGAACCTGGATTTCTTCCTTCGGAGGGAAGTGTTCTATCCATTGGACTACGAGAGCAATAAGGGATACGATCTCCTTCCTTCGCGAAACTAAAATTAGAATTTTAAAAATCAAACAAAAAGATATACTACCCTTATTTCATACCACGCAATACTTTGATACGGTCTGCAGTGGGCGGATGTGTCATAAAAAGTTTGTGCACTGCAGAAAATTTTTTCCCAAATGGATCTGAGATAAAAAGATGTGCAGTAGCATTTGAGACACGGCGCATCGGTGCTTTGTACTGGCTGATTTTCTCAAGTGCTGAAGCAAGCCCCTCAGGATAGCGAGTCAAAAGTGCAGCTGAAGCATCCGCTAGATATTCACGCTTGCGTGAGATCGCAAGTTGCATAAGTGTCGCGATCACCGGTGAGAGAATAGCAAGTACAATACCAGCAACCATAAAGAAGCTTCCAACTTTGTTTTCTTCTCGATCCCGCCCTCCTCCCCATAGAGCTGCACGCAAGAATACATCAGATGCGATTGTAAGAAATCCGACAAGAACGACAACCACTGTAGAGAGCAACATATCACGGTTACCGATGTGCGAAAGTTCATGTGCAACCACTCCCTCAAGTTCAGTACGATCGAGTCGCTCAAGTAATCCTGTCGTCACGGCGACAACAGCATGATTCTTGTCTCGGCCAGTTGCAAATGCATTTGGTGCAGGATCATCAATTATATATATCTTCGGAAGTGGTAAGCCTGCAGTAATTGCTAAATTTTCAACCAGTGTATACAGTTCTCTATTTGTTTCTCGTGCGACCGGACGTGCACCTGACATAGAAAGTACAACCTTGTCAGAGTACCAGTATCCGATGACATTCATCAAAAGCGAGAAGATAACGCCAAAATACAGTATCGATGGATTATCATAGGTGCGAGCAAATACATAACATACACTGATTACCACAACAAGAAAGAGCGTGAAAATAATCCACGTTTTACGAATATTCTTTGATTGGTGGGTATAGAGTGAAGACATAGTGTAACGTTCAAATTGTTCAGCGTTCTAATTGTTTGAAATGCGCATTTTCTTCTCAAGCGCAACAAGTTTGAAATATTCTTCCTACAAGAGTGCCTCGATAGTATCGCAATCGGATATTTTTAGAAATTGCTGCTGTATTGCGATTTTAATACAAACGATACATTCAAGCGTAGATGCTTTAGTACGATTCGCATACAGCGCAAAGTGCTTCTTGGATGACTGAGCACTGCCTTCGGCAATGTTGAGAACGATAGACGTACTTGCTCGCTTCAGTTGGTCAGTTAAAGCGAAGAGTTCCGTTTTGGGAAAACTTTGCGTCAGTCGATACACTTCGCCAACAATTTGCATGCCGATCTTCCAAACAGCAAGATCTTCAAAACGATAATTCTTGAAGCTTTTCATCTTGAACAGCTAGAACATTCCAACATTTACAACAATTCGAAAAACTAGAAGCTAACTGCAACTGGATTCTTTGCTGCAGCGTCTTCAAGTTGGAAGAGTTCCATTTCTTTGAACTTACACATGCCTGCAATAATATTTGCTGGAAACGAATCAATCTTGGTATTTAGCTCCATCACATTTGTATTATAGAAACGGCGTGCGGCTTGAATCTTGTTTTCGGTATCAGAAAGTTCACGCTGAAGCTCAAGAAAATTTGTATTTGCTTTAAGATCAGGATACGCTTCAGCGACAGCAAAAATAGACTTCATGGCACTTGTAAGCATATTTTCAGCTTGTGCAATTGCCTGCTTATCACTACCTGCGTCAGCAGTAAGCGCATTTGCTCGTGCTTCTGTTACTTTCTCAAATACTGTGGATTCATGCGCAGCGTAGCCTTTTACTGTACTTACTAAGTTTGGGATAAGGTCATAGCGGCGCTTGAGCTGAATATCAATATCAGACCATGCCTCTTGTGCGCGATTCTTAAGTGAAACAAAACGGTTGTATGCTGCAATTGCCCAGATGACAATGACTCCCGCAGCAATCAAAAGTATGCTTGTTAGTGACATATATCTATAAATTATTATGCGAATAAGCTCTTATAGTATACGGTCGCATACTATAAAAAGCAAAAAACTTGCTATTAGTAGAATTGATTTAATTAGTGCCAGATTTTTTTCTATTCTGACGCTCCTCTACCCAGACAAGGAGTGGTGATGCAAGGAAGATAGATGAGTAGGTACCAGAAATCATACCAGCAGTGAGCATGAGCGCGAAGTTCTTTGTTGACTCTGGACCAAAGAACGAAAGCGAAAGCAAAACGATAATAACAGTAAGAGAGGTAGAAATAGAACGCTGGTAGACCTGTGAAAGACTCCGGCCGACAGTTTCTCTAAAGGTAGGAAAGGCTTGGTTCTTGAGATTTTCACGAATGCGGTCAAAAACGACAATAGTATCTGAAATAGAAACACCAAGCACAGTCAGGATTGCGACGACAAACAATGTGTCTACTTCTGCTCCATTAAAGTAAGAAAGCAAAGAGAAAATACCGATCGGAATCGCGATATCGTGCAAAAGAGTGACGACAGCGATTAAACCATATTTCCATGATGATACAGGACGAGATACACTGCGGAACGAAAAAGCGATGAACGTGATAATAGCGAGTATAACAAAGAGCATGGACATGATTGCTTTTTTCCTAAGCTCTGATCCGACAGAAGGACCGATAGAAGTAAAGCTCTTCTCTGCTACCTGCGTGTCATTTGCTGAGAGTGCACTGACAACTGCAACGCGTTCTGCTTCTGAAAGATAGCGAGTCTTTATAAAGAAGCTATCAGTTCCTGAAGGCTGAATGAGTGCTTCACCGATACCGATCGGATCGATCGCTGACTGCACGACAGACACCTCTGGACGCTCGACGGTATAAGAAATTTCCATTCTTGAGCCTCCGAGAAAATCAATACCGAGATTGAGTCCAAATACAGAGACAAGCAAGACTGAGACAAGTACAAGAGTGACTGAGATAGTGATAAATATATTTTTGTGAGTGACGATAAACATAGTATTATTTCTTAGCTTTTGCGGAAGAAAGACCGCTACCAAATAAGAACGCGATCAACCGATTAGATTTGTCCATACCGAGAGACAGCATAAAAATACGAGAAATGGTAATCGCTGTAAACATAGAGACAAGTATACCTAGACCAAATGTCAGGGCAAATCCTTTGATGATTGAGGTACCAAATGCAAAGAGAATGAGTGCAGTAATGATACCTGAGAAGTTAGAATCACGAATCGCAAACCAAGTACGAGAAAAGCCGGTGCGGATACCATCGCTTACTGTGCGACCATTTCTAATCTCTTCTTTAATACGCTCAAAGACAAGCACATTTGCATCTACAGCGACACCAATTGAGATAATGAAGCCTGCGATACCGCCAGCAGTCAATGTAACACCAAAGAGCTTGAAGAGTGAGAGAGTAATGAGAGCATAAAGCGCAAGTGTGATGATGCCAATAATACCCGGGAGTCGGTACCAGACGATCAAAAAGAGGGCGACAGCAAGGAAGCCGATAATCGCCGCACGAATACCATCATGTACTGCAGCTACGCCAAGTGAGGCACCAATAGTCTGCGTTGAAACAAGTTCGATAGGGACAGGCAAAGCGCCAGAGTTCAACCGACCGACAAGTGTCTTTGCTTCCTCAGGAGTGAAGTTGCCGGAAATCTGTGCGCTACCAGTCGTAATAGCCTCACGTACAACTGGTGCAGAGATTGGTGCACCATCAAGATAGATGGCAACTGTCTTCCCTACATTTTCGCTCGTGATACTTTTGAAAAGTTCTGCGCCTTCTGTATTGAACGTGAGAGAAACAATCGGCTCGCGAGTGTTTGGAGAAAATTCTACTGCTGCGCGAGAAAGAAATCTACCAGTAAGATCAGTAGGTATATAGAACGGATCAGCAAATGCGACATCTGGTGTCTTACCCTCCAAAAGGAGCGCTTGCGCTTCTTCGTACTGTGCGACAAGCGCATCTTTCTCTGGGCCCTCAGGACGTTCGGTCTTAAACTCAAGAAGCGGTGTCTGGCCAATCATAGTGATTGCTTTGTTGACATCGGTCACTCCAGGGATGTCTATAGTAAGACGTTCTTCTCCATTGTTCGAAAATCCTCCGGACTCTACTTGTACAACTGGTTCGCTGACACCAAAGAGATTTACGCGGCGCTCAACAACATCACGAAGTGAATCCATCGCTTCACTTACCTCTGATGGTGCTACTGCTGAGACATCAGCTCTATAGACAAGGTGTGTACCACCAGAGAGATCGAGTCCGAGCTTAAACGGAAACTTCGTCTCCTCTACGGGAGTATTTGAGAGGACAGGCTCAGTCCTATAGACAAAATAGCCAACACCGCATCCAGCGATAAGAATAAGTAGTGCTAAAACTCTAGTTTTCCACATAAAAATCAGTTATTTAGTAAGCAATACAAGCCGCATTCTAGCGGGTTTAGCACGAAATAGCAAATAGAAAAACCAGGTGTATACCCCAGTTCTTCTGTTGTTATCTTTTTTTCCTTTTGGAAAACTTGGCAGTCATGTTTTTAAAATAGCGCACAAATTTTGGTGGACGATCATCAAAAGTTGGTCCAATGATCCCTGGTTTTCTATAGCTCATTGCTGGGGTCATAGAAACTGGTTTTTTTCTTCCTTTTGCTAGTTCACGTAGTTGTTGTTCAGTAAGACCAGCGTAATTACTGTCTGAGTGCTTTATTTTATCCTGCCCTTTTGGCGAGATTGATCCTGGTTCAGTAGTTATCGCAATACCTTTTTCATTTGCAGTAAAACTTACAATCCTGTTATCGTCAAAATCTTCTGGAATATCTTCATAAGGAATTCTTTTTCCTGGCTGCACATCTTCTAATAAATCATTTTTAAAATTACTCCTCATATAGACAACATAACACAAAACACTTAGAGAATCCCATATTTTCTCCCAAACCAGCGAAGCATACGATGGACAGCAATTGTCACCACCGGCCCGAGAACAAACCCTCCGATAATATCAATTGGGAAATGTACGCCTGCTACGATACGTGCAACTCCAACAACAAGTGCAATACCGCCAAGGAGCATACCAAAACGCTTGTGATAACGATACACAGCCACTGCAAGTGCTGAGAAAAATGTTGCATGTCCAGATGGAAATGCGTAGCCTGTATGTTCAAAAAGAAGCACTACATCACGCACAACAAACGGTCGATCAGTAGCAAAAAGATATTTGAAAAATTGAGCTGCACCCCATGCAGCAAATGCTGAACTAAGGACTAGTACCACTTCTTTTGCTTTTTGAAACAATAATGCTGTTGTACGTGGTTCTGTTTGCTTGTCACGATACAATACTACAAAAAGAATCACTCCGATCAGAGTAAGGTTTCCAAGCCAAACAGCACAAAATACAATTATTTTATCTAGTATCTGACTGTGTCCTGCAAGGGTATTAAAAAAGTGAAATAGTATTTCATTCATGCTGTGTGATACCTTTATTTTTTTGCCCCGCAGCAAGCAATACATTTCTAAGAAGCATCGCGACTGTCACTGGACCGACACCACCAGGCACTGAAGAGAGAATTGCTGCAATACCTTCCACTGAAGCACGATCTACATCGCCGACCACTGTATTTGTCTCTTCAGATGTACCGGCATCAACAATAATCACACCATTCTTGATCATAGTTCCTTTGATGTATCCTGGCTCACCAATAGCTGAAATAATGATATCAGCACTCTTGAGCAGCTCCAGTGCATCCGGCGTTTTTATATCAATGACAGAAACGTTGTATCCACGAGCATGCAAAAGATGTGAGACAGGTTTACCAACGAGCTTACCTTGTCCAAGCACAACAAAGTGCTTATTTGTAAGATCAAGTTGTAAAGAATCAAGCACTGCTAGACAGGCAAGAGCGGTCGGATAGGCAAGCACTTCTTGACCTTGATAAAAAGCATTGCTCGTCTCTGTCGAAAGACAATCTACATCAATCGATGGATCAATCGCATCAAGCACTGCTTGTGTATCTATGTGTTGTGATAGTGGCAATTGGACTATTAAGCCGCACATATCAGGGTATGCGTTTAGCTGTTGTATTTCTGCAATGAGTTTCTCAGTTGTGATTGCATCAGGAAATGAAGCGAAATGCGCGTGGATACCTACAGACGATGCAGTTTTTGCTTTCATCCGGACATATTGTGCAGATACAGGATCATCGCCAACAAGTACATCACAAAATACTGGCGTAAACGAAAGACCCGCAATATCAGCTGTGATTTCGGAAAGCAATCTATCTCTTATTTTTTTGCCATCAATCAGTGTCGTCATATGTGTTACATACCCAAGAATTCATGTTTGAGATCGTCACGATGCGCTGTTCGTGCGTAGCGGCGCATACCCATCAATATACCAAGCGCAAGACCCTCAGTGAGAAGATGCGAACCGCCATAACTCATAAGTGGCAATGGAATACCTGTGACGGGAAACATGCCAATATTCATACCAATATTGATCAAGAAGTGGCTCATAAAAAGTATCGCGACCCCCATACCATACAGTACTTCAAAGTTAGTGGCGCCCAGTCGTGCATTTGCAAGTATGCGCCAGATAATGAGTGCATACAATACAAGCAAGAGCAGTGAGCCAACGAATCCCCACTCTTCGGCATATGCCGCAAAAATAAAATCTGTCTCAGATTCAGGGAGAAAATGAGAGCGTGATTGCGTACCATAGCCAACACCTTTGCCAATAATCTGACCAGAACCAACTGCAATCATCGACTGGTGCACATTATAGCCAGAACCATGAATATCTGAGAGTGGATTGATAAATGTTATGATACGTGCCTTCTGATAGTCCTTGAAAACAAATCCCCACATGAGCGCAAGACAAGCAAAACCGACTGAAAACACAATAAGAAGATGCTTCTTGCTGATACCGGAGACCAGGATCATGCCAAACCACACAAGAAATATAAGCATCGCAGAGCCGAAGTCCGGCTGGATAAGGACAAGCAAGAATGGCACTAGCGCATAGAGCGCAGAGATAAAAATATGCTTAAAATTAGCAATCTCCACATGGCGACGAGAAAAATATTTTGCAAGAATAATAACAACCACAAGCTTCATCATGTCAGCCGGTTGAAACGAAAAACCACCAAACGAAAACCAACTCTGTGCACCTTTGGCAACAGTACCAATTCCAAAAAGGAGTATCAAAAGTCCACAAAAAAAGAGGAAGAGTGTGACAAGGATATCAGTACGCTTGAGAAAACGAAAGTCGATAATTGATGCACCAAAAAACATAACGAAAAAAACACCGATCCACAGCAGCTGTCTTGCAAAGATAGTTGTCTCGCCGGTAAAGGATTTCATAGTAATGAGCCCAGCGGCAAGTACCGGGACAAGAAACGCAAACAAAAGCCAATCAATCTTCAAAGGTCGATAGTGCATATCAGAAAGTGAAATCAAAAATATCTATTCTTGGGATAACTTCTATCCGTTCGACGGGTATAGAGAATTTCTCAGGCCAAGTAAAATACACTGGCGTTGCTGTACGCGACTTACTTTCGGTAACAAGTGTCTTGCTTGCTGCAATAGCTGTGCCATCTGCATCGTATAAAACAACACCGAGACTCACATCTGTGAGATTATATATAGAATCATTTTTAAACTGCGCTTCAAGACGAGGCTCGTTTGAATCTTCCGAAAGGATTGTATCAGATACAGACACAGAAAGCTTTTCTGTACGCGGATCAATCTGTATCCATGTCGGCTCTTCTAGAAACGTAAACGCAACACGCTTAGGGATACGATTCCCGGTACTGATTCCTGGCTCAAGTATCGGCACACGACTATTTGGCCCAACAAATGTCTGACCTGTTCTCCGAGTAATAAAAACATTTTGCTCGTCATAGAGTTTGAATTCGTACTTGATAGAGGGGATGCCAATTTGTGCATTTTGGTTTTCGACATAAGCAACTGCATTATAGAGACCGTCAGAAACTTTGAATGGCTTTGTCCATCTGACAATCAAATCATTTGCTTGAAAAAAGCATGCCGAAAGACAAGACCCACCACAATCGACACCAGCCTCAGTACCGTTTTGTTTGCCATCAGAACAGGTCGGTGACGTATTTAATTTTGGGTACAAGTTAAAAAAGGCAATGACAAGACCTATTGCAACAATGCTTCCGATATATATAAGCCGACGCTTCACTGCCCAATCCATAAAGCCATCATAGCAAAGATGACTGTTTTCTAAAAATAAGCAGTGCACCTCACAACTACCTAGACCCCGGTGGTTGTCTCCGGGGTGTCTATAGCGTTTTAAGTAATAAATAGATTGAATAATTTGTTCTGGCGACTACCTACTTTCCCCACAAGGAGTATCATCGGCTCTAGAGGTCTTAACTTCTCTGTTCGGAATGTAAAAAGGTGTTGCCCCTCCGACTAATCACCAGAACAAAATATTCAATGGCTAAAGAAAAAACGTACTGCTTCACAACAGTACGCTCGAATATTTGATAAACATTTTCTACAGGGTGAATTTTAATCACAATTTTATTATATTTCGCTGCATAAGCAGTGAAAATCAAGAAGTCATTGACCTGTTTTGAGAGTTTCCTCTCTATTCCAAGCTTGCTTCTTGTTCGATAAAATCTTTCAATGCTTTTTGTTATCACTCACATGCCCGTAACAGCAATGGCTATTACGATAGCACGTGGTAAGCACATCCCTTTTCAGAAATTTCTTTCTAAATTGGTCTCTAGTAGTTAGTTCATCTTATATCTAAGCACATTATTTCAAGTAATTATTGTATTGTCAAGTGGTGATTTCCAAATTTCCTAATAGGAATCGGATAATTAGTACTTCTCGGCTCCACACATTACTGCGTTTCCACCTAAAGCCTATCAACGTAATCATCTCTTACGATCCTCAAACGATTCCTAATCTTGAAGCTGGCTTCCTTCTTAGATGCTTTCAGAAGTTATCCATTCCGAACATAGCTACCGGACAGTGCCGTTGGCACGACAGCCCGCACACCAGAGGTTCGTCCACCCCGGTCCTCTCGTACTAGGGGCAGCCCTTCTCAAGAATCAACGCCTGCAGTAGATAGGAGACCAACCTGTCTCACGCATCTATGTTTTACATCCATCATCCTGCGTTACGGGATAACAGATCCTTCATTACTGAAGGGATCGGACTGTAACTTATTCATTGATTCACGAATTATGATTTATGATTCAAGAACGCACACATTCAGTCTCTACGGGTACTATTCGTACTGGAAAGTGGAGTCAATAAGTTTTCACTAATTGACTCACAGTGGACTTTGCATGAAGCCAGTTTAAGATTCATAACAATCCAAGCCTGGTCACCCAAGCGTATCTGGCACTGCCATTGGTGGTATATTAAACCCCGACAGTATTGATTCCACTTTCCAATACAAATAATTTCCCTCGGTATTGTCCTCTGATTACTCAGTTCGGATTTTACCGATATACGTGTACTTCACATCACATATCACTATATGATGCCGCCGTGCGTGCGCATACCGCGCACCATGGTCTTAATCTCAGATTAAAACATCCTGAAAAAGAATTTCTTCCCTTCAGGTTCCTCAACGGGTTCAAACTGTTAAACCCACAAGGTCATTCTTATGACCTTAACGGTTTGAACCCAGCTCGCGTAACTTTTTAATTGGCGAACAGCCAAACCCTTGGCACCTTCTCCAGCGCCAGGATAAGTTGAGCCGACATCGAGGTGCCGAACTCCGCCGTCGATATGAACTCTTAGGCGGAACTAGCCTGTTATCCCTAGAGTAGCTTCTATCCCTTAATCTTCGGCCGCGTCTAAAGCGGACCATCGGTTCACTTGGTTCTGCTTTCGCACCTGCTTGGCATGTACGCCTCACAGTCAAGCCAGCTTGTGCCCATACACTATCGGCACGGTTTCCATTCGCGCCTAGCTGACCTTAATAAAGTCCTCCGTTACTCTTTAGGAGGATACCGCCCCAGTAAAACTACCCACCAGATACTGTCCCTTTGCGTTTTTGCCGCAAGGGTTAGAACATGCCACGAGAAAGAATGGTATTTCACTGACGACTCCATATCAACCAAGATCGATACTTCAAAGTCTCCCATCTATGCTACGCAGTCACGCAACATGCTCAATATCAAGCTATAGTAAAGCTTCTAGGGTCTTTTCGTCTAACTGCAGGTAATCGGCATCTTCACCGATATTGTATTTTCACCGAGCAAGTCCCCGAGACAGTTGTCCAGTCATTACGCCATTCGTGCGCGTCAGAACTTACCTGACAAGGAATTTCGCTACCTTAGGACCGTTATAGTTACGGCCGACATTCACCAGGGCTTATATCAGTCAGCTTGAGATAATCTCACCGCCGATATTTGACCTTCTGGCATTGGTCAGGCGTCACCCCCTATACATCCTCTTGCGAGTTCGCAGGGAGCTGTGTTTTTGATAAACAGTTGCCAGACATACTTTCGCTGCGCCCCATGAAATTAATCATGGGGAAGCCTTATTCCGAAGTTACGGCTGCTTTTTTGCCGAGTTCCTTGGGGACCTCTCACTCGTTCGCCTTGGTCTACTCGACCTGACTACCTGTGTCGGTTTACGGTACGGTTCCTGCGACGTTATACTTAGAGAATTTTCTCGGAAGCGTGCTTTGTGAAATCTATCCCGGCGAACCGGAACATTTCCGCTGTGTTTGGAGACTGCTATCTAAAGCAGATGCAGGGATTTTCCTCCGCATCGGTCCTCACACCACGAACCCAAATCCAATAATGGGCTCCACATACAACCCTTCGTCCTCCCATCGTACGTCGCAGAAGTCACGGAATATTAACCGTGTGTCCATCGCGTGCGGCTTTCGCCATCCGCTTAGGCCCGACTAACCCTTGGCTGATTGACATTACCAAGGAAACCTTAGTCTTTCGGCGTGCGGGGATTTCACCCGCATTGCGGTTACTTGTGCCAACATTCTTACTTCCACACGCTCCAGATTGGCTCACGCCTTGTCCTTCACAGCAGAGTGGAATACTCTCCTACCGCTTGCAAACTTCACAGAGGAAGTGAGCGACGTACGAATGTCGCTCACATTTTTTTCTAAATACACACCGTTGGTACGATGCGTAGAACCAATTTGGCACTCTCACGTTAAACGTGAATCAGAAAAATTCGTGGGGAGAGCCGGATTCGAACCGGCACGGACGTTAGTCCATCAGATTGAAGTCTGACGAGTCTGCCAATTCCTCCATCCCCCTCAAGAATAAAATAAAAAGAACAATTCCTCTGTGAAGTTTGCAAGCCCTCAAATTCGGTACTACGCTTAGCCCCGATTATTTTCGGCGCAGAGATTCTCGATGAGTGAGCTGTTACGCTTTCTTTAAATGATGGCTGCTTCTAAGCCAACATCCTCATTGTTTAAGAACCTCTACATCCTTGTTTTGCACTCAGCGTAGATTTAGGGACCTTATTTAGAGATCTGGGCTGTTTCCCTTTTGACTGATGGAGCTTCGCCCCCATAGTCTAACTGCTACGTTGTAACTCTTGGTATTCGGAGTTTGATAGGTGTCGCGAGATTGCTCCCTGTCGAAACCTTCCAGTGCTCTACCCCCAAGAGGATCACGTAACGCTAGCCCTAAAGCTATTTCGGAGAGAACCAGCTATTACCAGGTTCGATTAGCTTTTCACTCCATACCACAGGTCATCCGAAGACGTTGTACGATCTACCGGTTCGGGCCTCCCCCCGACCTTCGTCGGGGTTCACCCTGCCCATGGCAAGCTCACCTGGCTTCGGGTCTTATGTGTGCTACCAATTACGCGCTATTAACACTTGGTTTCCCTGGGACTCCCCCCGCCTCACTTTTCGAAGTCTCTTGTCTTTCGTTTTACAACAAACATGAGACCTCACATTTTTGATGCTCCTTGTATTTCAAGGAGTTTCAAAAAGTGGGGCGGGGTTAGCCGAGCAACACACATAAACTCGTTGGCTCATTCTTCAATAGGCACGCCGTGACGGTAGCAAGCTACCGCTCCGACTCCTTGTAAGCATACAGTTTCAGGTCTATTTCACCGCCCTTATCGGGCTACTTTTCACCTTTCCCTCACGGTACTAGTTCACTATCGGTCTTTAAGAGTATTTAGCCTTGCCGGTTAGTGCCGGCAGATTCCTCCAAGCTATTCGTGTCTTGAAGTACTCAAGAACAGTGACAAAGAAGATATGTTATTTTCGTCTACAGGGCCATCACCTTCTGCGGCGTTGCTTTCCAGCAACTTCAACTAACAACATATTTTTTGACTTCTCTAGTAAACTACATCACTGCCTTACAACCCCGACATCCGAAGACATCGGTTTGGGCTGTTTCCTTTTCGCTCGCCGCTACTTAGGAAATGTCGATCTTACGATCATTGTTTTCTGTTCCTCCTGGTACTGAGATGTTTCACTTCCCAGGGTGCGCTCCCGCGTGCGTTCGCACGAAGGCTCTCGAGGGTTGCTCGAGAAGGTTTCCCCATTCGGACATCTTCGGGTCAAAGGTTGCTAGGCACCTCACCGAAGCTTATCGCAGCCACGCCACGTCCTTCATCGCCTCTTAAAGCCAAGGCATCCACCGTATGCTCTTAATTTCCTATTAGGAAATTTAAAAATCACACTTGCACTCCGACACAAGGTCGGAGTTTGTTTTCTTCACGATGCGACCGCTCGCCCCATGAAGAAAACGACTTGCTATACAATTCTTACCTACCTGTCTCAACACGGCTCAAAGACCCAGAAAGTCTGGTGTGTTGGACAGAATGCAATTATCAATCAGCTGTCTTCCGGTCAATTGTCTGAACTAAAAAACCGCCTGGCGGCGGCAAGCAAAAACGAGCGAACGTTTATTACTTGCGCCGTAGTTGTCTGTTAGTTGTTTTCATATTTACAATGTCCCCAAGTATATAGAAATAAAAAAAGAAGTCAACCCCATATTCTATTTTGCTGATGTGTAAAACATATTGAGCTTTCCAAAGCAGCAATAGGACCAAAAACTACAGGGTCAGAGATATTAAAGCAATAAATAAAAAACCCTGACACCATAGTGGCATCAGGGTTAAAAAAAATTTTGTAACCTACTCTTGCTTATATGATTGTCGCATAGCAACAATCTGCTTGTTGGGATCATTGACTGGATTGTGTCCGCAAGCAGAGATGATATTGCCATGCGAATCAAAAAATAAATCATTCTGATACTCCAGGATAATCGGCGACTTCAATTTCCAAATCTGTCCTTTAGCCACCCAGCGTTCAAGATCATCTTTTTGCCAAGAGGTTCGGAAACTGAAGCCATGGTAATAACAATCAGGTAATTCCGGAAAAGAAGTAAAATACTGCATCCGCCGGAGCGACACATCCGATGGGAAATTGTCAGGATACACATACTGGACGTTCAGTTTTTTCTGCTTGATCTCTTCCACGGTCAATTTACTGGGATCAAACTTTATGGACGTTTTTTCAGGTCCAGGTGATTGTTTCTTCATAGGCATCTGTGTATTGGTGAGAACGTATATTACTAAAAAGTATCTTACAACAAATTCTATACTTTGTCAGCAATTCAAAAAAGCCCCGTATGGGGCTTTTTTGTGTGAAAGGTGTATACGACTTAGTCGTTGTTTTTCATATCACCACTCATCTTGTCAATAGCGCGAGCTGCTGCATCGCGACCACCAAGGCCAAATGCAAGACCACCGGCGATTGTAAGCATAGCGACGAGACCAGTGAAGAGGATCTGCATGAACTGTGGTGCGACACCAAGCTGTGAAAGCGCAATAATAAATGCAAAGATCCAGACTGCATATCGAGCGACTGTTGCTACCATATTTGCGCGAGGCATGTGTGCTGCCTTTGCAGATGATGCGACAACACGACCGATTGCATTGGCAATAATAGCAGCAAGGACAAGGATAAGTGCTGCGATGACCACCTGTGGCAAGTACGAGAGTACTACTTCACGGAGGAAGTCATTTACCTGATTGAGACCAAGAATCTCAAGTGAGGTCATGAGGAACACTGCAAGGATAAACCAGCGGACAACTTCACCAAGGAAGTGGCCTACGTTGAGTTTGATTCCTGCGCGACCAAGCATCTCGTCTGCGCCGGCACTCTGGAACACCTTGTCTACCTTGAGTGACTGCATGATCTTGTCGATCGCCTTGGCGATGACATCAGCGACTACCCAACCGACGATGAAAATAATGATCGCAACCAAAAGATTTGGGACAAAGCTGATGAAGCCGTACCAGAGATTCTGAAGCGATGAGCTGAACACTTCTCCCCATGTTTGAATAAACATTTTGAAAATAGGTGCGCCATAATGGCGCTGTTATATTACTGCTAATAAAATTTAAAATGACCTTTTACAGTCGTATATCTATTATACCAATTTTCGCATACACGCACAGATGTATGTGGATAAAAATGACGCTTAGCGACCAAGAGGAATACCGGTCATATCGAGTATTTTTTCGTGCGGATAGTCGAGGATATCGCGAATCAACTTGTCTTGCATATCAAGACGGTAGAGGAAGTCATTTGTGGTAAACAGAGCATAGACCAACTCGCGGCCAATCTCAGACTCAAGTGAACGCAAGACAGCCTCGATTGAACTTCGCTTGAGTCCATCACCGACAATCATAAGGTCAACGCGACTGTCTGGATTCTTGATGAAGACACCTGCGACAATGCACAGCTTGAGCTTCCCTGCAGAACGAAAACGCGAAAGCAAATCTTTGTGTTCAAAAGAACTATTCTCGATAAGGAGTTGGCGAAGTGCCTTCAGATGACTATAAGAGAAGACAAGCTGCCAGCCCGCGACACGCTTCTTTGATTTCACTAGCTTCTTGCCCGACTTCTTCTCAAACTCTTTGAAGAAGGTTTTTGTTTTTACGAAGCCTGCTGCTTCGAGAATACGCATTTCGCGTGGAAGTTGCTTCTTCGATACTTTGCTACGAGACATAATATCAGTGGCATCAAATACTGCTTCAGAGTTGAGCAAAAAGAGACGCATAATCTTCACGCGTGCTTCAGAGCCAAATAATTTTCCGAGTGATTCCATCCTGTAGTGAAAAATGGTATCGCCCCTGAGGGCGAAAACCAATTATGATTACTTGTTAATACTAGCGCTGTTTGTGATTTATCTCAATGACCCCTAATTTCTAATGCCATTTTCTACTACGGGATCCACAATTACTTCGATACTAACACAAATTGGAAATAAAAAAATCCCTCCTTAATCATAAAAAGGGATTTTAGTGATTACGTATCAATCGAGCTCAACTACTGAAATGCCGTCGGCTGTAAACAAAAAAGTAGCGGGATCGAATATATACTTCTGCAGTATTCCTTCTTCTTCGACAGCAATGTGTGGCTTCTTGATAAGACTATTTAATGCCAAATTAACAACCCCAACTGCTGTAGTCCCATTATTACAAAAACCCTGGTAACTTCCATCAACTCGTTCTGGATTAGCCAGAAGTCGAATAGCAGCTGAAAAAAGAAAAATTTCATTTGCTGCTGTTATCCTCTCACTATTAGTATACAAATGAGGCTTTGCACCAATAGCAACAAGAGCTTTAACAAACAAAATAAGAGACGGATACTCCTTCAAAAAAGATTCATCTCCTTTCAAAAATACTTTGAGTTCTTTGCTCATGGTTGTTTTTTTAGTTCTATCAGTACTCTACACCTAGAGTATTCGAAAAACAACCAAGGTTCCCACAAGCACTTTTTTTGGGAAACAATACTACTACAACAAAGACTGAAAAATATGAACGATTACGGTGATAGGTAAATCTATTTTAAAGATGAGATGCATAGAAATCATGTGGCCAATGAAATACAATAATACATACTTACGTGTAACAAAAAACACTCAAGAGAGTGTTTTTTGTGTTTCATTCAAGCTCAATCCTTCGACAAGCTCAGGATTCCATTAAAAGTTATTTCAACTCCACTTTTCCTCCCGCCTCTTCGATCTTCTTCTTGATGTCTTCTGCTTCTTCTTTCTTTGCACCTTCCTTGAGAGTTGCAGGGATATTGTCTACCATGTCCTTTGCCTCCTTAAGACCAAGACCAAGTGCTTCCTTGACGACTTTCATAACGCCGATTTTCTGCTCACCTGCATTTGTAAGAACAACAGTAAAGGTATCCTTTTCTTCTGCACCGCCTTCTGCAGCACCTGCTGCAGGACCTGCTACAGCGACTGCCGCAGCTGAGACACCGAACTTCTCTTCGATAGCTTTCACGAGCTCATTGAGTTCAAGCACTGATGCGCCTTCGAGTTCTGTGAGAAATGAATCAAATTTTGCCATAGATGTAATAAATAAATGAATAATACAGTATGCTCCTTACCCTAAATCCACCTTTTGCGGATTAGGCAAGCAGTACACTAGTTTGTTTTTTTAGCCGCAACAGCATTGACTGCGATAGCCAAACGCTGCATTGGAGACTTGAGCAAGAATGCAATTTGCGAAAGCAATACTTCACGTGAAGGAATCGTTGCGACACCTTCCATCGCACTCTTATCCATATACTTGCCTTGGAATACGCCACCAAGAATTGAGATGCTTTTTTTATGTTCCTTTTGGAAATTGTATACACCACGTGCCGCAGCAATCGGATCAGCTGAGTAGGCGATAGCGACTTCACCAGTAAGGTCGGGCATCTCTCCTTCGATACTTGCAGCATCGAGCGCGCGCTTGAGCAATGTCTTTTTTACTACTTTGTATGATGCACTATCCGCACGAAGGTTCTTGCGGAGATTTGTTGCATCAAACACAGTGAGCCCCTTGAAATTTACAAATACGACGGATTGTGCTCCATCAATTGTAGTTGCAAGTTCTCCCTGTATCTTAACTTTATCTTCTTTTTTTAATGCCATGAGAATCAGTTGCTCGTTAGTTGTGTAGGTATAGTTTGACTGCAAATATATTGCACCATACCCAAGATACAAAACGAGAACCTTAAAAAAATAAATCGACCAACGGCCGTAGAAGTTGCTCTCATATAGACAAGAGCGACACCTCGGCAGGGCTTCTGTTCCATTTCTCTGGAACCGCCTGCTGTCTTAAGCCACGAATGCAGTCTATCCTAGACGAGCAATTTGTCAATAAAAAATAGCCATCCCTCAAAGGAGAAATGGCTATTGTGTAAGTAGATTTGGTTTTTTGGAAAGTAGCATTCCAGTATTTCCATACCAGATGTACCATTTTTTTTTATTTACTGGCGACTCTTCCCAGACAATACACACGGCGTTGTTGTCACCATGGCATGCACCGCACGCGATCCGTACGACATGTTCATCAACGGCAGTACCATACATACGCACCCATACGACTCCTCCATCTGAAGTGAGTTTTGCTAGAAAGAGATCTCTTTGTCCATTGCTTGTACAAAGCGTATTCGTGCCAAGTACTGCAGTTTGAGAAAATGAACCAGCGACGTATACATGCCCACTATCGTTGCTAGCAAGTGAATAGGCTTCGTCATCTCCAGCCCCGCCTGCAATCACCTTTGCCCAGAGGTTGTGACCGTTGTCGTCATACTTTGCCACAAAGCCATCATAGCCTCCTTTTGCAGACAATACTGCTTTTGGAAATGGACATGCTAGCTCAAAGGTCCCAGCGACGACTACATTGCCGTAGTGATCAACAACTATGTCATAGCCAATTTCACTATTTGCAGTACCAGAGATAGCACACCAGATGCGAGCACCATAGTGAGTAAACTTTGCGAGATAAAAATCCATCTCGCCTTTTGCCGACACGAGTGTGTCACCAAAGCGCGCTATACCACGAAATCCGCCGACGACAAAGACATTGCCTTTTTCGTCATAGAGCTTCCGCATGATGTAGATTTGGTTGTTGCCGTTATCTACATACACTGACGTGACGTCATTTTTTGTAATTGCCAGTGTAGCTGGTGCTTCCGTATTTGCATTTGCAAAAACAGAAGTACCAAACAATACAGCAATACATACGTTTTTTGTTTTGTTCATTTTTTCTGTTTTTGTGGAACATTTCAGAATAGAAATTACCATATTAAGTTATTTATGTCAATGTTTTATGGTAATGAGTAACTAAGTCTTTTGTTTGTATAAACAAAAAAGTACCTCAGGCATTGCTGCCAGAGATACAAAGGGTAAAAGGTACAAAAGCAAAGGCCCTATTTGGTCAGTTGCGGAACCACCACGCGATGGCGGTGAGCCCAGCCACTTTGTGGCCGGAAGTCTCATTGAACGGTTGGTTGCTCATTTTGCTTAAGGATTTTAATGTGCTTTGTCGGTTTTTTAGCGCTCTGTCCGACCAGAGATGTAATATACTATTACTGAGTAAAATAATATAATATTATTTATAAAAGTCAAATTTACACACAAAAGCCCCTTGAGGGGCTTTTGTGAGAGAAGTTATTTCTTAAACGGCACACCGATGAGTTCAAAAAATGCTGTCGCTTCTTGTTTAGTCTTCGCTGTTGTTACAAGTGTGATCGAGAGACCGAAGACATCTTTGATTTCCTCATCAACTGTCTCTGGGAAAATAGTATGTTCTTTGATAGAGAGAGTCATGTTGCCGATATCATCAACTGCTGTGCGATTGAGTCCGCGGAAGTCCTTTGTGCGAGGAAGTGACACAGCAAAGAGTTTGTCGAGAAATCCGTACATGCGAGCACCACGAAGCGTCACCATGACACCGATTGCATCACCTTGGCGGAGCTTGAAACTCGCGATTGATTTCTTTGCACCACGAAGTGCTGGCTTCTGGCCAGTAATCTTCGCAATACGGTCAGCAATGAGGTCATTTCTATTTTTGTCTTTTTTAATACCTGAACCAGTACCGACATTGACGACTGCTTTGAGGAGTCGAGGGGCAGCCATTTTGTTTGTATACCCAAACTGCGCCTTGAGGGTCTCGAATGCTTTCTGTTCTTTTTGTTTTACGCTTTGCATATGAGTTCTGTTATTGAAACGTTAGATTTCCTGTTCGCTCTTACGGCTAATACGGATCTTTTTACCTGCGACTATCTTTGTCCCAGCGCGAGTCTGTACACCTTTCTTCGGATCGATGAGCATGAGATTTGAAGCTTGGATTGGCATAGCAGTATCAACCATTTTGCCCTTTGCATCCTGGCGGCGCGCACGTTCATGCTTCTTGACCATATTGACTCCCTCGACAAGTACTTTACCTGTTGCTCTAAAGACCTTAAGCACCTTTGCTTTTTTGCCCTTGTCTTTACCAGTTACCACTATGACATTGTCTCCTTTTTTTATCTGCATGGGATTGTTGTTTAGAGTACCTCAGGTGCGAGGGAAATAATCTTCTGATAACCAAGTTCACCGATTTCACGAGGAATCGGACCGAAGATGCGACCTGCCTTCGGCTCAGATTTGCCTTTCTCAAGGATGACGACTGCATTATCATCAAAACGCACATACGAGCCATCCTTACGACGAAAAGCATTTCTTGTACGGACGACAAGTGCATGATGCACATCTTTTTTCTTAATCGCCTTGCGTGGTTCTGCGATTTTGACAGAAATCACTACGACATCACCAATTTGTGCATAGCGCTTCTTTGAACTACCAAGAATCTTGAAGACCTTTCCGACTTTTCCGCCGGCATTGTCTGTTATCTTTACAACTGTTTCTGTCTGTATCATGGCTATTTCGTTACTACGATAAACGACTTATCTTTTGACATCGGACGGCACTCCTCGATGATCACTTTGTCACCGACCTTGCAGGTATTGTCTGCATCATGCGCCTTATACTTCTTGCTGCGCTTGATGTATTTTTTGTACTTTGGGTGCTTAATGAAGCGAGTGACTGATACCACAGCTGTCTTGTCCATCTTGTCACTTGTAACGACACCCGAGAGTGTTTTTCTATTCTTTTTTTGTTCGGTGTTTTTCATAGGCTATTTGTTTTTTGATGAAAGCACAGTCAGTATGCGGGCAATTTCTTTCTTAAGAAGTGATCCCTGTTTGACATTCTTGCTCTTTGCACCAGAAGCAGCAAAACGAAATGCGCGAAGCGCGTCACGCTTCTCAGTAAGCGCCTTCACTAATTCAGTATCCTTCATGTCTTTAAAATTCAATTTCTTCATTGTAGTGTCAATTATTGTGCTTCTTCACGAGAAAGGACTTTTGTCTTTACAGGAAGCTTAGTACCGGCTTTGCGGAGTGCTTCACGTGCTATCGCTTCATCGACGCCATCCACTTCAAAAATAATACGACCTGGACGAACTTCAAAGCAGTAGCCGTCAAGATCACCTTTACCTGAACCCATGGGTACTTCTGCTGGCTTTGAAGTAAATGGACGATCTGGAAAAATACGGATCCATACCTTACCAGCCTTCGTCAACTTACGTGTCATTGCTTTACGAGCCGACTCTATCTGGTTTGATTTCACACGAGCGCCAGTAATTGCACGAATACCGAAAGAGCCAAACGAAATTTTAGTACCGCGTGTTTCAGGGACGAGCTTTGCCTTTCGCTGAACCTGCCATTTTCTGTGTTTTACTTTCTTTGGAAGTAACATAAAATATACAAAAATTATTTCTTGGTGTACTCTCGCTTATCTTTATCAAACACCTCACCACGATAAATCCATACCTTGATGCCGATGTCGCCATACGGAAGATGTGCTTTCTCTCGAGCAAAATCAATATCAGCACGGAAGGTCTGAAGTGGGATTGAGCCACGCTTTATTTCTTCAGTGCGTGCGATTTCAGCACCACCAAGACGACCTGAGAGTACAAAACGTACACCACGTACTTCGCGTGCACTCATGACCTTTTCTGCCATTTGTTTCATGATGCGACGGAATGTCATACGCTTTTCAAGTCCTTCAGCAATCGCGTAGGCGACGATATGCGCATCGGCGTCTGGAGACTGTACCTCGACAATATCTATCTTGAAGTCTTCAGGCATCTTGATACCACGCTTTGTCATCATCTTAACAAGACCAGCACGAAGCTTTGTTGCCCCTTCACCATTTCTACCGATGATCATGCCAGGACGTGAAGTCTTAATGATAAGACGAGTTGCCTTCTGGCCTCTTTCGATCTCGATCGAAGAAACATATGATCCACGAAGTGTCTTTCCAAGAAATGAACGGATAGTGACATCAGCGCGAAGATAGTCTTTGAATTTTTTTGGGTCAGAAAACCAACGAGATTTCCAGTCTCTGAGGATAACAAGTCTATGTGCGTATGGGTGGACTATTTTTGACATAAAAAAAATTATTTTTCGGATGTAGGTTCCTCTAGTTTTTTCGACACTTTTTTAGAAGCTGAAACAGAGCGAGACTTCTCTTTCGGTGCTCGCTCTTCAAGTTCTATCAAGACATGACTCGCACGTTTGTTGATCCGTGTCGCCATACCATGTGAACGTGGCTGGCTGCGCTTCATTGTGACACCTTTGTCAACTCGCACATCTTTGACATACAATAATTCTTCTTTTACAGAAAAATTCTGCTTTGCATTCGCAATTGCTGACGCAAGTAGTTTTCTGATAGGTTCAGCTGCGCGCTTTGCCAAAAACGAAAGTTCAGCATCAGCGGAACTTGTCTGCTTTCCCTTGATAAGTCCGGCTACAAGTCGGACTTTTCTTGGTGATTGTCTATAGTTTGCGAGTACTGCTTTCATGAAATATCAATTAATTGAGCTATTTTTTCTTTGAATCACTAGCAGAAGACTTTGCTGCCTGTGCTGCTGCTATTTCTGCTTCTTTCTTTTTCTGCTCAAGCTCTTTCTGCATCTTACCGCCATGTTTTGTAAACTTACGAGTAAGTGAGAATTCACCGAGTCTGTGGCCAACCATATCTTCTGTAACAAGGACATCAAGGTGCGTCTTGCCATTGTGCACACCAAAGGTAAAACCTACCATTTCTGGAGAAATCTGCGATGCACGTGCCCATGTCTTAATAACCCCTGTTTCAAGAGGCTTCTTGCCAGCTATCTTCTTGAGAAGACGCTCGTCAACATATGGTCCTTTTTTAAGTGATCGAGTCATATAAAAACAAATAGCTCCGATGAGCTCCCGGTATACTATACAAAAAGCCTAGTAATGTCAAACCCTATACTAGATTTTGACGGAGCATCCAAGCCATCACCTTTCCTATAGCCAGAACAATTACTACAAAAAACAGACAATAAAAAAAGAAATCACCTGCAGTAGAGCGGTGATTCTTAAAATACAGTTATTCACAATTATTTCTTAGGGAGAATTCCTAGTCGTTTATACATACCTTTTCTATACAATTCATAAGCCACAGCAGCAATAATTCCCCATATAACAAATATCTTAATATGACCTAAAAATACAACTGTATCAGTAATATGTGCGAAATAGTAAAGATTGATCGCATACACTACTCCCCAAAATAAAACAAAGTACACAACTGAAAAAAGGAGTTGCTTAAATGTAAGTTGTATCCTTTCTTCTTTTTTAAAGAAAAGGGCTTTTGTCGGCGCATAGAGTGGGGCAAGACAGAAATCAAAAACAAAAGAGAATACTCGTGATCTCCACCATTCAGAGATACTCAATGCTGGCTCTGTGATCCATAATTCACGAATAGTACCAGCAACGAAACCAAGACCAGCAAAAAGGATAATATCCCAAAGTATCAATCGATATTGTCTACCGGTAAGTTCAAAGGGGTGCAAGCAAATACGTGCTCCCCAATGTCTGAGGTAGTACTTTACAGTAGTCACGAAAGCTTCCATATGTATAGGTTTTTGTGGATGAGATAGAACAGTAGTTGACTAGTTTGTATGCTAGCACTTCTAACAAAAAAGCCAAGTTTTCACTTGGCTTTTTTGCATACTTATTATTGTGCTTTTCGCGATTTACCTGTGCGACGACGAGAGACAATGAAAATGTTTGAATATTTCTTTGGTGTACGAGTCTTTCTACCACCAGTAATCTTACCCCAAAGTGTCTTTGGCCTGCGCGTACCACGTCCTTGCGCGCCTTCACCACCACCGTATGGATGGTCAACTGGGTTCATAGCAGAACCACGAACTGTCGGGCGAATACCACGCCATCGCGAGCGACCAGCCTTACCGAAATTACGTAGTTTGTACTCATCATTGGAAACTGTACCGATACTCGCCCAGCAGTTCTCAGGCACCATACGAACTTCAGAAGATGGCATCTTGATGTGTGTATACCCATCGTTATTTGCAACTACTTGAGCGAAAATACCAGCACTGCGAGCTATCTTTGCACCACCGCGTGGTTTGAGTTCAACATTGTATACAAAATTACCTACTGGTATGGATTTGAGAGGAAGGCGATTGCCTGGAGCAAGCTTTGCTTTTTCCGAAACAATAAAAGTGTTACCTGGTTTAAGATCCTTTGGTACGATAACATAGCGCTTTTCACCATCAGCGTAGACTGCAAGTGCGATAAATGCTGAGCGGTTTGGATCGTACTCAATTGAAGTGATCTTTGCTGGGATATCAATCTTGTTGTACAAGAAATCGACAGTACGATATAAGCGCTTATTACCACCACCTTTGTGGCGAGTTGTGATGCGACCCTGGTTGTTGCGCCCCACACTTCGTTTGAAGCCTTTGGTCAAAGATTTCTCAGGAGTACCACGTGTCAACACACCTCGGTATGTTACCGTTGTCATTTTTCTTCGTGATGGAGTTGTTGGTTTATACTGTTTCATAAAATGATTACTTGTACTGAGTATGACACATTAGACAAATTGAATAGTATCGCCTTTCTTCAAATAGACAAGAGCCTTCTTTCCTCCTTTTTTGATACCATGATTACCGCGCACAAATACTTTCTTGCTTGGTACCATCGCAACGCTAACTTTTACTGGAGTGAATTTATAGAGTGTCTGGATAGCTTTTACTACTTCTTTTTTTGTCGCATTCAGAGCAACATCAAATGTGTATACATTTTGAGCTGAAAGCATAGCTGCTTTTTCTGTAATGCGGGGCTTGAGTAGTACTGTGCTTTTCTTTTTTGTATGTGAGGTATTCATGGCAGTGATTTATTTTGCGCGGGCTGAAAGTGACTTTACTGTTGCTTCAGGATCGACGAACACGAGGTATTTATGATTGAGCACATCAAGCGGCGAGAGCATAGCTGTAGTGCCAAGTTCAACGTTCGGCAAGTTTGCAAAACTCTTTTCTACTGTCTGATTTTTTTCAGCAAGAGCGATATACGCCGCTGGCTTTCGCGCATTCTTCATTTTTTCAAAACCGGAAATACCCGCAAGTGCTGCTACGACGGTGGCAGCACTTTTCGTTTTAATTTCCGAAAGAGAGAGTGTATCGACAAAAAGCACTTGACCATCCTTAAATTTCTTTGAAAGCAATGTGAAGAATGCTTTGCTTTTCATTTTCTTATTTATCTTTTTGGTGTAGTTGCGCTCATTGCGAGGACCATGTGCAACGCCACCACCAACCCAAATTGGAGAACGAGTAGAACCATGACGCGCTCGGCCAGTACCCTTTTGCTTCCAAGGTTTTTTGCCAGTACCTGATACTTCACCACGGAATTTGGTGTGTGCAGTATTTGCACGAGCATTTGAAAGCATGCTTGTGACAACTTGATGCACAAGATCACGATTCCATCCAAGACCGAACTGTTCAGCAGCAAGCTCAAATGTGCTGGATTCTTTACCCTTCTGATCATAGACTTTCGTAGAAAGTGTGCCAGTTACTGGAGTCTTTTTATTCTTTTTTGCGGTAGTTTTTTCCATAAAGAATTTAGCCAAATATTTCGACAAGTGTACCGCGGCGGCCCGGAATTGCTCCTTTTATAAGGAGCTGATTGTTATCCGTGTCAATATCGACGATTTTTAGGTTGCCTACTGTCTTGCGCACACCTCCAGTGCGACCTGCCATACGCATACCCTTTGGAACTCGAGTACGAAGACCACCGCCGATTGAGCCTGGTTCACGCTCTGAGTGCTTCTGACCATGAGAGCGTGGGCCACCCTTGAAATTATAACGTTTAACAACACCTTGGAATCCTTTTGCTTTTGAGACAGCAGCAACGTCCACGGCATCTCCGATTGTAAAGATAGAAACATCGACAGTATCGCCTTGCTTCATACCATGTGCTGCATCTTCGACACGTACTTCTTTGAGGATAGCAAATAGGCCGAGCTCTTTCATGTGGCCTGAAAGTGCTTTTGAGAGACGCTCCTTTTTCTGAGGACCATAGCCAAATTGCAGTGCAGTATAGCCATCTGTTTCAGAATTCTTGACCTGGACGAGAGTCATTGGACCTGCATCAACGAGGGTCGCTGGGACAGCTCTACCTTCAGGAGTAAAGTACTGCACCATATTGAGTTTTTTGCCGAGAATAAATTTCATTGGTTTAGGTCTAGGATCTAAGGTGTGGAATGCATTACTACATCTACCGACTGCGTACTATAGCTAGCGAAGCTAGACTACATCATTTTGACATCGATATCAACTCCTGATGGAAGAGAAAGGTTTGTTAGTGCTTCAATCGTCTTTGCATTCGGATTAGCGATATCGATGACACGCTTATGTACTCGAATCTCAAACTGCTCACGTGCATTCTTATAGATAAATGGAGAGCGGTTAACAGTGTACTTCTTTATCTCTGTTGGAAGCGGTGTCGGACCCATTATAGTCGCATCATGACGAACTGCTGTGTCCATGATCTGCTTGACTGAGTTGTCGAGTATTTTGTTCTCATACGCGCGCACTCTGATCCGTAGGAGTACTTGTCCTTCTTCTTTGTTAGTTTTTTGTTTTGTTTTTGTTGTTGGCATTTTTAGTAGTTCCGACACTTCGGTCGGAATTCCGATTTTGCCCTAGGGCAAACGTCGGGGCTTACGCGACAATCTTTGTGACGACACCCGCACCGACAGTCTTACCACCTTCACGGATAGCAAAACGAGTCTGGTCTTCAAGCGCAACTGGAGCAACAAGCTTCACCTTGAAAGTGACTGTATCGCCTGGCATAACCATTTCGACACCAGCATTCAAAGTAACATCACCAGTAACGTCTGTTGTACGAATGTAAAACTGTGGCTTGTACCCTGAGAAGAATGGAGTGTGACGTCCGCCTTCTTCTTTCTTCAAGATATAGACTTCTGCTTCAAATTCAGTATGTGGGGTAACAGAGCCTGGCTTTGCAAGCACTTGACCGCGTGTGAGGTCTTCCTTCTTAATACCACGAAGGAGGATACCAGCATTGTCGCCAGCCATGCCTTCTTTGAGAGACTTGTTAAACATTTCGATACCAGTGATTGTTGTCTTTGTAGTATCTTTGATACCAACGATTTCAACATCTTCACCAACCTTACAGATACCACGTTCGATACGGCCAGTGACAACTGTACCACGACCTTCGATAGAGAAAATGTCTTCAATAGGCATGAGGAACGGCTTTGCTGTATCGCGCTCTGGCAGTGGGATATACGTGTCGAGTGCATTTGCAAGCTCAAGTACCTTCTTTGCCCATTCGTCCTCGTTGTTTGCTGACTCGAGCGCCTTGAGACCTGAGCCACGGATAACTGGACAATCCTTGTCAAAGCCCTGCTTTTCGAGAAGTTCACGAATTTCTTCTTCGACGAGATCAATCATATCCTTGTCGTCAACCATGTCGCACTTGTTGAGGAACACGATGATACGAGGCACACCAACCTGGCGTGCGAGAAGGATGTGCTCACGTGTCTGTGGCATTGCGCCGTCAGTTGCTGCAACTACAAGCACTGCGCCATCCATTTGTGCAGCACCAGTAATCATGTTCTTGATATAGTCAGCGTGACCTGGGGCATCAATGTGTGCATAGTGACGAGTCGGTGACTCGTACTCGTTGTGCGAGAGAGCGATCGTGATACCACGCGCTTTTTCTTCTGGGGCATTGTCAATATCGCCGACGCCCTTAAGCTTTGCACTATAGCCACCCCCTTGGCGACCAAGCACTGTCAAAATAGCCGCAGTAAGAGTTGTCTTACCGTGGTCCACGTGACCGATTGTACCAACGTTCACGTGTGGTTTGTCTCTGTTAAATTCTTCTGCCATAAAATTACTCTTAAAAATAACTAATAAATAATAGTCAACTAAAAACAAAAACAACGCAAAAATGCGATTGCAAACCATACTAGCGGAAAAAAGTTGTAGAGTCAACCCCACACTACATTTTTGTGATGCATGAAATACATACTAAAAGTGAATTGCCAAAATCCAGTACACAGTCAAGTCCTTTATTTAAAAAATAACGCCCCGGAATGACAAAACCACCCAAAGGGTGGTTTTGTCTGCGTCAGAAGACGCGAGAAGAACTGATAAAAAATTTCTTGAAAGAGTATAGCATCTCTGTTCTAAAGAAATACTAAGGATAGAAAAACCTATCTCCGAACCTGTGAATCCACTGTAGGTACTAATTTATTTACGTGACTCGATGATCGTTGTCGCAACATTTTGCGGCACCACGTCATAACGAAGGAATTCCATAGTAAAGCTTGCGCGACCTTCGGTCATAGAACGGAGGTTTGTTGTATAGCCAAACATTTCAGACAACGGGACAACCGCCTTGAGTACCTGATTCATACCGCGTGGCTCCATACCTTCAATAAGACCGCGCTTTGAAGAGATTGAGCCGGTGACATCACCCATGAATTTATCTGGAGTGACAACCTCAACTCGCATCATCGGCTCAAGAATAACTGGTTTTGCCATCTTTGCAGCATCTTGAATTGCCATAGAAGCAGCAATTTTGAAAGCCATTTCGTTTGAGTCGACTTCGTGATAAGAACCATCCCACAATTCGACT
Source organism: Minisyncoccota bacterium (assembly GCA_025453495.1). Taxonomy (GTDB): domain Bacteria; phylum Patescibacteriota; class Minisyncoccia; order Phycocordibacterales; family UBA9973; genus JALOQM01. The sequence goes on from JALOQM010000001.1 coordinate 62,927, forward strand.
GACACATTAACCATCTTGAAGCCAGCGAGAATACCACGATCAAGGCCTTCTTTGAAGCCCTTTTCACAGGCAGGAATATATTCCTGAGGGATAACGCCTCCCTTGATGGTGTTGATAAATTCAAATGCATCTGAGCGTTTGACAGTCTTTGGTAGGTCAGCAGGATCGATACTAAGATCCATTGGCTTGACCTTGATCTTGACGTGTCCGTAGTTGCCACGGCCACCAGATTGCTTGATGTATTTACCTTCGACTTCTGCGTTGCCGGTGATGGTTTCACGATACGCAACCTGCGGCTTACCGACATTTGCCTCAACATTGAACTCACGCTTCATGCGGTCAACGATGATTTCGAGGTGGAGTTCTCCCATGCCGGCGATAATTGTTTCATTTGTTTCAGAATCAGTCGTAACCTTGAATGTAGGGTCTTCATCAGCGAGACGATTGAGTGCCATACCCATCTTTTCTTGATCAGCTTTTGTCTTCGGCTCAATACGAAGCGAGATAACTGGTTCTGGGAACTTGATACGATCAAGCTCAATCGGCGCGTCTTCACTACAGAGCGAGTCAGAAGTCTTTGTATCTTTGAGACCAACTGCTGCCGCAATTTCACCAGCAAAAACCTTTTTCACTTCCTCACGCTGATCTGCTTGCATGCGGACAATACGGCCGATGCGCTCTTTGTTGCGTGTGCGAGGATTGTAGATATACGAACCAGCTTCGAGTGTACCTGAATAGACACGGAAGAAGACAAGTTGACCGACGAACGGATCAGCCATGAGCTTAAACGCAAGCGCAGAAAATGGCGCTTTATCATCGGCTACACGAGTATCAGGAGCTTCAGTCTCAGGATTAATACCATTGATTGCAGGGATATCAAGTGGACTTGGGAGATAGTCGACGACGGCATCAAGAACAAGCTGCACTCCCTTATTTTTGAGCGCTGAGCCCGCATAGACTGGAAATATATCATTTGCAATAACCGCCTTTCTGAGTGCTTTTTTAAGATCTTCAAGGGACGGTTCGTTGCCTTCAAGATATGCATTCATCATCACTTCATCATGCTCAACTATGCGCTCAATGAATTCAGCACGATACTTCTTGGCATCATCCATGAGTTCCGCTGGAACTTCTTTTTCGACTACTTTGTTTCCCATGTCTCCTTCAAAGTAAAATGCCTTCATAGTGAGGAGATCGATGACACCTTCATGTTTGTCTTCAAGACCTATCGGGATCTGTGCCCGGACAGCCTTTTTAGAGAGACGGTCAAGGATTGTCTTATATGAATGCTCAAATGACGCACCTGTTCGGTCAAGCTTGTTTACAAAACAGATACGTGGCACATTTGCCTCATCGGCATAGCGCCAGTTTGTCTCAGACTGTGGCTCAACACCGGCAACACCGTCAAAGACAACCACTGCACCGTCAAGGACACGCAGTGAGCGTTTCACTTCTACAGTGAAGTCAATGTGTCCAGGAGTGTCGATGATATTGAAGCGGAAACGCTTGTTTTTGTCTTGATTTGCGTATGTCGGGATCCAAGTACAGGTAACGGCAGCTGCAGTAATAGTGATACCGCGCTCTCGCTCTTGTTCCATCCAGTCAGTAGTAGTCTCACCCTCGTGCACTTCACCAATCTTATGAGACATGCCTGTATAGAAAAGGACACGCTCAGATGTCGTGGTCTTACCGGCATCGATGTGCGCGATAATACCGAAGTTTCTTGTTTTTTCTAGGGAATATTCTCGTTCCATGAATTCGCTTTTAGGTGCTAGCTTCTAGCTGCTAGCTGTAAATAAATAGTAAATAAAAATGCTAGTAGCTAACTGCTAGTAGTTAGCGACTAGACAAAGACCGAACCGCCTTTAGTGAGTGCATAGTACGCTATTTAGTCGGTTTTTGCAATCTTGCGATTTATTGAAAACATTGAAAATGAATCCTGTAAAATAAAAATGCCCGCCTTTTATTGAAGGCGAGCATTTTATTCCTTTACTTGCTCACTAAGCAATTGCTGGAACAAATGTAAGTGCTCTAACACACCCATCGATAACGCGAGAGAATCGCTCATCTGCATCTGATACCATAGAAAGATTATTCTGGTGAGTAATCTTCTTTGCTGCTTTTCCAATCAGGTTGGTTATGAGGGTAAGTCCAAGCACTTTTGCACCAAACTGTCGTACTGCAATAACTTCAGGAATCATTGACATTCCGATAACATCTGCTTGTGGTGAGTATTTGCGCTCAATTTCAGCATCTGTCTCAAGTTCAGGTCCAGGAACAGCTGTATATACGACAGTGTTTGCAAAAAGACGACCTATTTGTTCTTGAGATTTTTTGATCCACTCTCGGTCATAGCAGTTTTGCATAGAGACAAAGCGATCAAGTTTAAACTCATCACCATCATTCTTTTTTAATACGGTAGGAAACCCACGAAGTGGACTATCACCGAGATTATTGACATGATCGTATATGAAAGCGATGTCACCCACTTCATATTCTTCTCCCATTGAACCAGAAGCATTTGTAAAAATGAAATTGTTTACCCCGCAGACACATAATGTACGTACCGGCAGTACAATTGCATGCATAGTAACACCTTCAAAATAATGAAGCCTACCCTGCACAACACAGACAAGGGCACCCGAGAGATAGCCAACGTGGACCATACCACTGTGACCTTCTACAGTTGGCTCTGTAAAACCAAGCACGGAAAAAGAAATTTGTTTGCTTTTTTGAAGCATAGCAATAATGTTTTCCGAACCATTTGTACCGGTACAAATTGCTACTTTCGGAGTCTCAAATCCATTTCTTAGAAGAAAATTTGCAAATCGATTCGCCGAAGCGTTAATCTGGCGACTGAGTTCTTGTTGTGTTACAGGATGTGTCATAACCTTGAATTTTTAGTGAGTGAGTATTGATTTGATTAAGAACAAATTTATACCTAGACTACTGAAATAATAAAAATGGTCAAGTAAAAATAAAATCCCCTTGCTTTTTATAGCAAGGGGATTTTTACGCCAAGCTGCGTGAGAGTACTACTTCTGCATACTGGTCGGGTTGCAGTACCTCACTTGGATTGTCCCATGAGGGATTTTTGCCGATTGTCTGCTCGGTAAATTTGTCACGCACACCATTTGTATTGACGAGCGGTGGTTTCTCAATGACGATATCCATAAACGTACCAAGCTTCTTGAGCAGAAGACCAAACTCTGTGACGCGAATCATGGATTGTACATACCCTTCTTCGTTCACGCGTCGCGGATCGTCATCCTTGAAATCTGCCGCCTGCGAAGCAATAAACGTCACAAGCATCTGCGCACAGTGTATTCCATACAAATCAAGCAGTGCGTCAATGACGGTTTCTTTGGTGAGATAATTGTCAAGATTGAGCGCCACGATCGCGCTTTGCCGCTTTTGCTCGGGCGTCTCGCCGGGAAATGTATGATCCCAGGCAAACCTGCCTGCCACCAGGTATACGTGATTAAACACAATGCCAGCGTTGTGCCATTTTCTGATACTCTCATACACGCTTTCACTGTCCGTGAGTACACATTGCGAAAAAACAATATTCGGGTGTTCTGCAAACATACTATGCGCCCTTGCGATATCACCACGCACCAGTGCGTAAATTGTGTAGCCTTTGGCAAGTAGTGCACGAGCGATAGCTCCACCAATTCCGCCAGTTGCGCCTGTTATAAGTGCTGTTTTTGTTTTCATAGTTATTTTGGTTTTCTTAGATAAGAATACTCTGCTTCAAAGCAAAAATCCACCAGTATGGTGGATTTTTTAATTTCGTCTAGAAAAATATTACCAAGCGAAGTGTGCAAATGCTTTGTTTGATTCTGCCATCTTGTGTGTGTCGTCTTTCTTTTTTATGGCTGCACCTTCATTTTTGCTTGCAAGAATGAGTTCATCGGCGAGTTTGATGTGCATTGGGCGACCTTTGCCAGCGCGTGCTGCACCGATAATCCAAGTCATTGCAAGGAGCTGGCGACGCTCAGGGCGAACTTCACGTGGCACCTGGTAGTTGGCACCACCAATACGACGAGAACGCACTTCTGTAGATGGACCTGCATTTCTGATTGCGGCATCAAATATCTCAAGAGGGTTCTCTACTTTTGACTTTTCTTTGATGAGGTCGAGTGCACCGTAGACAACGTTACGTGCGGTCTCTTTTTTGCCACTCCACATGACATAGTTTATGAATTTGCCGAGACTATCAGAGTTGTAGACTATGTCTGCCTGGGCGATATTTCTATTTTTGACTTTTCTTCGCATATGTTAAATCGTCTTGAAAATTATTTTGCTCCTTTCTTTGCTTTCTTGTTGCCGTAGAGGGAACGTCCTTGGCGGCGTTTTTCGACACCTTGCGTATCAAGAACGCCACGAACGATGTGGTAGCGTACGCCGATCAAATCCTTCACACGACCACCACGAAGCATAACTACTGAGTGTTCCTGGAGGTTATGTCCTTCACCAGGGATATAAGCAGTGACTTCCATGCCATTTGTGAGGCGCACACGGGCGATTTTTCGAAGTGCTGAGTTTGGCTTCTTTGGGGTTGTAGTGGTCACTTTTGTGCACACGCCACGCTTAAATGGAGATGCGTAGAAATTCGGCTTATTTGCAAGTGAATTGAAGCCGCGCGCGAGTGCGACTGCTTTTGATTTCTTTGCCGTTGTTTTGCGGCTCTTGCGTACGAGTTGATTGATTGTTGGCATATGTTTGCAAGGAGCACTTTACTATGCCCTGCCTAAAAATGCAAGGGTTTCTGAGAAAATTGATAAAAATGAGCTTCTCTTATATAGTGAGAAGGTTCGGGTCAGTTGCATCCCTAAACCAAAAGCAGTACTTTTAGTCGGGCGAATAAATTTGAAAATTGTTTTAGCCACCCTTAGCTCAGTTGGTAGAGCAGTCGTCTTATACACGACCGGTCCATGGTTCGAGTCCATGAGGGTGGACCAGAAAAATACGGTATACTAGTAGATATATGCTAAACGAATTCACAGCAAAAAAATTAGGGGAAGTAATTGCCTTCTCTCGTGTGGGTAAAGAAACGTTTGAAAGAGGACGAAGCGCGATGACTCGTGTCTTTGGCTCAGATGAAACTGAACGTCTCATTGAGGAAAACAATACGCTTGCAGAACGGATAACTATCATCGCCGAAGAATCAGGAGTAAATGACACAGTCCAATCCAAAGCGACTGCCACAAGTGAGAAACTCCGTGCTATGCGTGATCTATACGTCGGCGATCAGTGGGATAATGAAACGGAACTTATGGAGTGGTCAGGATTCTTTGAAGGAGCGGCGATCGTGCATTTCGCACTTGTCCTCGGTGCGAGCGAAAAGGTAGACAATGCTGCCATTCGACATATCGCGCAAGACGGTATCGCACTACATCGCAAGATTCTCACCCACGCAGAGACGATGCTTCGAGAAAACGGAAAAGTGCGAGCATAGGAACGCATACAAAAAAACGCCATCATGGCGTTTTTTTGTATTACTTTTCTTCTTTCTTCTTTGGCATGATGCCATTTGCGATGATAATCTTTTCGTAATCGTCTTGTTCGAGTGTCTCTTTCTCGACAAGCGCGAGCGCAATCGCATCAAGCGCTCCGCGATATTTTGTCACGACATCACGCGCGCGAGCGAATCCATCTTGCATGATCTTTGATACTTCAGCATCAATTTTTGCAGAGACCGCTTCAGAATATTCTTTGCCATCAATACCAGCGCCAAAGAGTGCACGGCCGCCCTCGCCTTCAAGTGCGACAGGACCAATCGTTTCTGACATACCCCAACGCGTCACCATTGAGCGTGCAAGTGATGTCGCTACCTGGAGATCATTTGATGGACCGGTCGTGACATCACCAAAGAGCATTTCTTCTACGACATAGCCACCAAGTGATACTGCGATATCATCGAGAAATTCTTTTTTTGATTGCAATTTACGTTCTTCAATCGGAAGCTTGAGTGTATAGCCAAGTGCACGACCGCGAGAGATGATGGTGATTTTGTGTACTGGATCAGCGTATGGCAGTACTGATGCGACAAGCGCATGCCCTGCTTCATGATACGCAGTAATTTCTTTTTCTTTTTTTGAAAGAAGGTAGCTTTTGCGCTCAGGACCAAGTAGTACTTTTTCGATTGCACGAATGAGATCAAACTGTGACACTTTTTTGCGGTCCTCACGTGCAGCAAGGATTGCACCTTCATTCATAAGCGAATGAAGGTCCGCACCAGAGAAACCAGGAGTGCGCTCAGCGATTACTTTAAGATTTACATCCTCAGCAAATGGCTTCTTGCGAGAATGAATTTTCAAAATTTCTTCACGGTCTTCACGGTCTGGCAGATCAAGCACGACGCGTCGGTCAAAGCGACCGGGACGAAGAAGCGCAGGATCAAGTACATCCGGACGATTTGTTGCAGCCATAACGATCACTTTTTCATTTGGCTCAAAGCCGTCCATTTCTACAAGTATTTGATTGAGTGTCTGCTCTCGTTCATCATTGCCACCACCAATACCAGTGCCACGTACGCGTCCGACTGCGTCGATTTCATCTACAAAGATAATCGCAGGCGCGGCTTTTTTGGCAACTTTGAAAAGATCACGCACACGAGAAGCACCCACACCGACAAACATTTCGACAAACTCAGAGCCAGATAAATGGAAAAAAGGGACTCCCGCTTCACCCGCCACTGCTCGTGCAAGAAGTGTCTTTCCGGTACCTGGGGCACCAGTGAGAATGACGCCTTTAGGAATACGTGCGCCAATATCGAGAAACTTTTTTGGATTGCGGAGGAAATCGACAATTTCTTTGAGTTCTTCTTTTGCTTCTTTTGCACCAGCCACATCTTTGAAAAGAACGCGTTGATTTTTGTCGTCAGGAGATGTGACACGCGCTTGTGTCTGTCCAAACGAAAGTGCTTGCATACCCGCACCTTTTACTTGGCGTGAAATCATCCAAAAGAAAAAGAGTATAAAGAGCACTGGTAATGCAAATGGGAGAATATTTGCAACCCAAAACATGAAACCACTCTGATTTTTGACACTAATTGTCACTGCAGCTAACTTCTCTTTTGAGAGACCATAATTGGCAAGTGTTTCGGTAAGTGCTGCTTCACTTTCTTTGAGTGCAGTCTCCTTAGTGTCATCAGAGCGTATAATAGAAAGCTTATTACCAGAAACCTCAATACTTTTGATTGCTCCAGCATCAATACTCTGCGCAAGATTTGAGAGAGACACCTCAACAGGTGTATCTTCTTTGCCCGAGAGAAGTGAATATGCCACCGTCAGGAGCAATAAGACAAAAATGGTGCCAAAAATGTTTTTTGAAAAGTCGAATTTCGGATTCTTTTCTTTTCCTTTTTTTTGTTGATTGTTCTGTGTAAATAGTTTCATAAGATTATTTTATCCTCTGATTATATATCAAATAGAGTAAAACAAGAAAGAAAAGCCTTCAGCATGCACTAACGGAAGTGTTACAATCAGTACATGGCGACTTTTGCAGAAAACAGAAAGGCGGGATTTAACTACGAGACACTTGAGACGATGGATGCAGGCATCGAGCTTCTGGGCTTTGAGGTCAAGTCAGTGAAAAAAGGTCAGTGCTCACTTGAAGGTGCGTATAGTATCGTTCGCGGTGGTGAAGCATATATCATCGGTATGCATATTTCTCCGTATCAAGGTGCTAATACACCAAAAGAGTACGACCCACTACGCACCCGCAAACTCCTACTCACAAAAAAAGAAATCAATGAGCTTGCGGACAAAGAAGCCGTTAAAGGTTTGACTATAGTACCTTTATCGTTGTACAATAAAGGTCGCCGAATAAAAGTCTCTATCGGTATCGCGCGTGGCAAAAAGCGCTTCGATAAGCGCGAAACGATCAAGAAGCGCGAGACCGAACGCGAAATACGGCGCACGTTGAAAAACGAATAACATGGGGCTGATCGGCCTAGACAAGAGGACGATCGCTTGCCGTGCATGCCGAGTATGCGAAAATCTCGCTAAACTTTTCGCGGACGACCAAGTGCAAACAAAGTCGCTTCAGTAAAGTCACCGTACGCAAGTGCGTTTGGCTTTGCTCCAGCTCTCGCCTAACGGCCGGCTGGTGTCTTCCCTTCTTTTTCCGACACGGAGGGCAAGGCAATATATTGTCGGGATAAGGAAAAAGGAGCGTCCGGCCTCTTTCACGAAAAATTAGGAATCGGCGCTCGCGGATTTTGCCCGTCTCATACCGCGCGTGCTTAAACAAAAAGACCGGCTACGCATGTAGATTCGACACGCATCACCTTTTGCACGCGGGTTCGATTCCCGCCAGCTCCACAAAAACTTGACGAATACCTCAAGTATGGTATTTTTATATCGTTAATTCACGTCTTAACCATTCACCGTGGACAGGGCGATGAATCGCTCTTTCCATATAAAAACACGACAATGAAAAACTTCATCAAGAAGTGTCTATATTGCTTCTATTGCTTTGCCGGATTTATTCATCTTGCAATAGCCATCGGTCCAGTATGTATGCTTCTCTACATCAATCGCGATGTAATCAACTACGTCATCAGTCCTCTTGCAACGCTCGTTCTTGCCCTTGCAGGCACGCTTAGTGCGATCTTTGCCGGAAAAATTCCCGCAATGCTTTCAATCACAGGCATTATCCTGTTCTGTGCTTCATGGTTCACTATTGAACCACTTGGAGTATGGGCCGCGCAAATGATCTGGTTTGTAGGCATTGGACTTTGGTTTTCTGCTCTTTATTTTGCCTTTACAATTAAGCACAAAGGGCAGACAAAGACAGCTTAGATGAAATAGGTTAATTCCCGAAGAGTCTCAGAAATGGGACTCTTTTATTTTTTTGAAGAAACCTCGGTTCTAATCTGATTCACTAACTTCCACTAGTTATAACGAAGCCCGCTTTGTGTGGTTTTTGTTATAACTTGTTGGAAATAGTTGGGGAATCGAAAGACAGAACGCACGAAGCAAGGCGAAGTTTGGCAAAGCCAGGCGTGAGGCGGGGTTGAGAGTACTTGTGATTTTGTAATGCTTCGATTCTAATCTGATTCACTAACTTCTACTGCTTCGCCACGGGTTCAAATTAGCACTGTATAAAATAAAAAACCGCTTCACATCTGAAGCGGTTTTTTATAACTCTATTTACATGATAACTCGTTTATCTTTTTCAGCGTCATTTCTCCGACGAATCCAGTCGAAGTAGTAAGCCCGATCGGCGCAAGGATGTCTGAAGCGTATTTCCGCTGGAAATCTATAACTGCTTGAAGGGTGAATTCACCAAAGAATGTTGTGACTTCAGGATAGGTAAAGAAATTTTGCGCCTTGAGAAATGTTTGCAGTGTTCTCACTGATTCCTTGCGATCACCGAAACGGAGCATCTCAGTAAGGTATGGAGTACAAACACCAGAGACTTTCGGCAAAGTGCCATCAAATGATGCTGGCCGTTCAGAAATATTGGGATTAAATCCTCCCCCAGCAGCGCCAGCACTACCTGTACTACTACTTGCTGTAGGAACAGTAATTGTAAATGCTGTCACAGGAAGAGTGTTGGAAGCATTGCCCGCACGATCACTGACAACAATGGTACAGTTTGTATATGCACCACCTGTAAGTGCTGAAAAGGTAATAGTATTTACTCCAGACGTTGCACTTGTAGTGATAGAGGAACATGCGCCGCCATAGGCGATAGTACCAGCCTCATTAGTTGTAAAGGTATATGCTGGAGTGGTGTTAGTTGTCGGTGTCATCACAGGAGTGACTTCAGAAATAGTCGGAACTGTTTTGTCGAAGGTAACTGTTGATGTATCAGAAACAGTAGTAATAGTCGAAGAAGCGTTCCCCGCAAGATCAACTACTTCAAACTCAAAACCAACCAGTCCTTCGACATCAGAACTGTCAGTAATATAGCTAAATTTCCAAGTATTTCCAGAGACAAATTCTATTAGCGCGCCATCATTAAATACAGGATTTGAACCTGAAGAATAAAATGTATACGAAGCAGACGGATCAATATCTTCACTTGCATTAAATGTGACAGTCACGATATCACCAACCTTTGCATATATAGGATTCGTCCCACTTCCTGCTATGGAAACATCCGATATAGTAGGACTCTGACTGTCTTCTATTTCTATCGAGTCTCCATTTGAGATAACAACATTTGTATTAGAAAGAGTATCTATAATACCTGACGCGTCAATGTATAATCCACGTGAAGCATCATATGCTGTATCAGTTGCCGCAAATGGGGTACCAGCAAAAGTAAGTCTGAAACGTGCTGCGTTACTAAAAGCTGCCTGGATGATACTGGCACTTGTCGGTGTGAGTGGTGAAATGCCACCAGTATTTACATCAATGTGAAATTTGCTCGGGTCAACGGTGACTATATTTTGACCAGGAACACCGCTTACTATCACCTCTAATTGATTTGGAGAGACTATCCTTGCTTTTATTACAGTAATATTTGCTACAGCAGATGCTGTATTGGCAAAAAAACCAAAAGATAAAATAAATAGTCCTACAAAAAGAAAACTGCTAATAAAAAGTTTTATTTTTCTCATATATTGAAGAATAACAAAAAAAATGCCTAACTCAAAAATCAAATAAAAAGTCTCATATCCATGGTTTAAGTACGCTCACTACCGGCACAGTGCGTCAATACCAGGAAGAGATCCATCAGAAAGAAAATCTATCGTCGCACCGCCACCTGTCGAGACAAATGACAATCTATTTTCAATCTTGAGCTTCTCAACAAGTGCCACTGTATCACCGCCACCGACAATTGTTCGTGCGCGACTTTGAGCAAGCATGCTCAATATATCTTCTGTTGCCACCCCGAAACCTTCTTCATAATTACCCATTGGACCATTCCAAAGCACCATCTTTGCACGAGCAATAAAAAGTTCGATAAGCGTGACTGACATCGGACCAATGTCAACAATGGTGTCTTGCTTTGTTACTTCTTCTGGAAGTTTTACTCTATGAGTGCGACCTGTTTTTACGATGACATCAACCGGGAGAAAGAGATTGTCAGCTCGCGTGAGTTTTTTCAAGCCAAATAGTTTTGTATCAACAAGAGAGCGACCAACTTCATATCCAGTTTCTTTAAAAAAGTTGTTTGCAAGTGCACCACCGACAAAAACAAAATCTGCTTTCTTTAGAAATTTCTTGATCAATGGAATCTTTGTTTCAAATTTTGCACCACCAAGCAAAAAGAGAAATGGTTGTTTTGGTGCGTGCATAACACGTGAGAGCTCGGTGATTTCACGAAGTAATTGGAATCCAGCATATGACGGAAGCAGCTTTGCTACACCCACCACAGATGCATGCGCACGATGGCAGACTGGAAATGCATCATTGACATAGATATCGGCAAGCGAAGCAAGTGCACGAGAAAATGTGAGATCATTTTTTGTCTCACCTGCATGCTCGCGGAGATTCTCAAGTAGGAGCACCTCACCATTTTTCATCTTGCTACACTGTGCAAGTACTTTTTCACCCACAACCTCTCTCACAAATATATGAGCGATATAGGTCTTTAATTTCTTTGACACAAGCGAAAGACTTTCTCCCTTATCTCCAAGATGACTAATGAGAATTATTTTTGCGCCTTTCTTTTTTAGATATTCTATTGTGGGTAGTGCTTTTTTGATACGGAAATCATCAAGAATTTTGCCTTTCTTGATCGATACATTGAAATCCACACGGACAAGGATTCTCTTGCCACGAATGTTTTTGAGCTCGGTAATTTTTTTAAACTGTTTCATTGGTAAAGCTAATAACTACTACCTCTTACGAAAGATGCTCTGCGCTATAGACAATCTGGATAAATTTCAACGGAGTGAGACTCTCACGTCCGACAAGTACGCCATCTACACCACCATCAGAGAGAAATGCTTCGGCATTTTTTGTATTTACAGACCCACCATAAATGAGTGCAACAGTTTTTGTTGCAACAGCACCAAACATATCTGAAAGTACTTTTTTGATGAAAATACTCATCTCAAGTGACTCAGCTGGCGTCGCCTCTCGTTTTGCATTCTTGCCTATTGCCCAGACTGGCTCATACGCAATTATAACGTTCTTTAAATTTACTTTCTTGAGACCTGCAAGCGATTGCATAATTTGTTCCTTGATAAAAGTATGATAGTCGCCTTTTTCGTCACGTACGGATTCTCCTATGCAAAGAATTGGTTTCAAACCAGCCTTGAGTGCTGCTTTAACCTTTTTGTTTACCATTTCATTTGTCTCACCCATCGCGCGGCGCTCGGAGTGTCCAACTATGACATATGTTGCTCCTGATTTTGCAAGCATTGTACCCGAATGCTCACCGGTATAGGCTCCACTTTCTTCCCAAAAGAGATTCTGTCCGGCAAGGGTAGTATTTTGTAATTTTGCCAATGATTCAAGATATATAACCGGCGGCGCGATGATAACGGACACTTTCTTGAAGTGTGAGACCTTCGTTGTGATTGCGGTAACGATCTTTTTTGCCTCAGTCAACGACTGGGGATTCATTTTCCAATTTGCGATGATTACTTTCTTAGTCATGAATGTATTGTATGTCGAAACAGCACGAGACGCTAGAAGCTCTTGGCATATGCCTCTGCAACGGTAAGACATATTGCGGCTAAGTGTGTTGGAAGTGTTGTACAAAAAGTACGCGCTTCGTCTAGTCCATGGAAGTATGAAATGAAATCCTTCACCGCCCCATTCACACAATTTACCTGCTGTTCTTCATTTATGCCAAGCAAGCATCGTGCTTTTGTAATTTCAGGATCACTTGAATTCTACCAGACGCATCGCGACCAAGACTCTGATAGCAAGTTTGCCGATATCCATCACCAACAGTCGAGCAGAGACTAAATACTTTTGCATAATCATTGCCTGTCACTTTGAGCATGTATGAGGTCTGCATGAGGAAACAATCTGTTTTGTAGGTATCTGGGACCGCATTGCATGGATAGATTGGATCTTTGGGATCAAGATACGTAGTAGCGTGATTGTTGTTGTCGACAATGAGATTTTCCATGAAGACACCACCATAACAAGAACGCTTCTCCCATATTCCCTCGAGACGGTCACAGAGCGTAAGTGCGTCAAAAAGTTCATGATTGGTATATGCCATAAGTCCATGTCCTAATCCGTGTATACAGTTGAAGTAATCAAAACTATAGCGCTCCTTGCCAGGAATATCAGCACAGATTGTGTTGAGTTGATTTGGAACCTCTGCACGCCCCATCTTGGCGATAATACCTTCAAGTGCACCGTGATAATACCCTGACCAACAAAAACTATCACCATACGTATAGGCTTCAGAGAGCGTCGGATATTTCTCTATAGCCACACGACCGATCACATGCGTGATTGGATGACAGTTCTCTTTAACGTATGTGTTTGTATTGTAGCGAGCACGCAAATCAGCAAATGCATCAGCTACACCACGCTCTCGGACAAGTGTAGAGTAATACGCCTCATAGCACTCAAAATCTTCTGAGAGGAATCTTCTGCAAGAAAAAGCTGAGCCGCCTTCAGTGTAAGAATGCTTAAACACAAATTTCCGAGCTACGTAGGTATAATAAAAAAAGCTTACAATCAACAAAAACAGAGCGCTTATGAAAAGTACTTTTTGTGTTTTTGATAGCTTCACACACAAAACTATAACGCGATAAAATACTAATCGATGAGCAAAAATACATACACCCCCTGTCGATAATCAAACAGGGGGTGTTATAGCATATACTCAATGGATAAAAATTTGTGTTGTACTCAAAGTACCATCTTCACAAACAACAATAAGGCAATACGCTCCAGAAGGTAGATCTCTACGATCAAGTGTCACAGTACCGTCTACTTGAGAGGTGATATGTCTCACTTCTCTACCATAGATATCGACAAGGGTAAGTGTAGTGAAATTTCCCAGAAGCTCTATATGGCACTCTGTGAAAAAAGGATTTGGATACACTTGGACGGGCGATACTCTAACATAAGAAGTAACTCCAGAAGATAGTAGTGAACATTTTGCTTCATATGCGTCTGTTTGGCCATACGTAGAGACAGTACAAGAACCAAAATACGTGGGCACTGATGAAGAAATACCTCCGACATGATATGTCCCATTTGAATCTACAGAAACACCACAAAGCCAATCTTCATCTATCCCACCTGTACTCATTGCAAAATATGGAGCACCGGTAGCATAAGCAAAAGAAGCAATAAATCCGTCATACCAACCACTACTTCCGTATAGTTTTTGTCCAAACAAAAATTCTCGCTCAAAACCACCAACAACGATTGGATTTTGTGTATTTTCAAGCGCTATATCATAGGCTACCGAATTACCTTGCGGCACACTACCAAGAGCCGTTGCCCATAGACAATTACCACTACTATCATACGATGCTACAAAAGCATCTGCTGTTGATGCTGTAGAAAGTGTATTTGAGCCAAATACTGCAGTTCCAGAAAAATATCCAGCTATAAACATTCTTCCCGAATCAGAAATTACTACGCCACGGGCGGCATCACCAAAGCTAGTTCCTCCTGCGGCTCGTGCCCACTCGCAATTACCAAGAAGATCATATCGAGCAAGAAATATATCTGTATAGCCGATACTTTGTATAGTCTCTGTACCGAAACGTGCAGTATCTATCTGTATTGCACCAAAATTGAAATACCCTGTGATTACAATACAGCGATCATACGGATCACATGCAATACCGTAGGCAACATCATCATGCACGCTGCCTCCTGATGAGGCAAATAAGAGACTTCCAGACGTATCGTAGCCAGCAATACATACATCACGGCTACCAACTGAGACAAGAGATAGTGAATCAAGTTGCAGGGTATCATAATACCCTCCTGCAACATAGGCATTGCCAACTGCATCACAAGCAACAGAAAAGAACTGCTCATTTCCCGCTCCTGTACTCTGTTTTGCCCAAAATATAAATCCAGACGCATCAAGACGTACAAGCAAACTATTTTGCGTTGCTGTATCAACGTTTGTAAGTGGTATCATAGCGCCACAAAAAAGTAAGGGTGAATCAAACCATCCTACGACATAGAGCGATCCATCTTCTGCTACCACCACATCACGAATCTCTTCTTCTCCAGAACCACTAAACACGCGAAGCCATGCTGCGTTTCCGAAAGGATCACGTTTCAAGACAAAAGCATCTTTCTCTCCCATCGAAATCACTTGTCCGAATCCAAAATCAACGACACCGGTAAAAAAACCGGCAGTATAGGAATTTCCAAGAGTATCAATCGCAACCGAGAGACACGCATCGCCAGTTGCTCCGCCTGCTGTTTTTGCCCATTGGCATTGTTGTGCGTGGAGCACGGGTGTGCCATAGAGACAGAGTATTAAAAGAACTTTTTTCATTGCTGTTCAGTTTAAGGTGAATAGTGTGAATATGTATCTGAGAAAAAATATAACAAATACATACTCAAGAAAAAATAAAAGAACCCCATCCTGCGTCTGCAGAACGGGGTTCGGGTTTACTGAATCATAACTTTTTTGCAATATCGAGCTTGGATGCTTGATACAGAAACAAGATATACTCCAGGTGTAAGGTTCTCACAATTGATTTCTGTCGAACCAAAGATTGCAATAGACTTCAGTTCGCGACCAAACATGTCAGACATACTGATCTGATACTGAGCATTTTCAGGTAGCGTCACAACGACAGTACCTGAAAACAAATTCTGAGTAATCAATACATTAAGGGAATTCTCTTCGGGAATTGCAAGTGGCAAAGATACTGTCGCAAGGAAACCGTCAGCAAAAGCGTCGGCATTGGTAAGCGTCGTCGAACCAAACGTTGTTGATCCACCAGCATAACTGCCAATAATTTTAGCTTCTCCATTCATACCGGCACATATTGCTGTTGGTGATTCATCACCTGCACCACCTGTCTGACAGGCAGAAACAACCGTGTTTGACCACGGTGCATACCTTGCTATGAATCCGTCTCTCAGACCAAAAGCAGTGTACGTAGTTTCTCCGATCAACTGACTACCAGAAAAGGTGCCAGTCAGATACATATCACCATTTTGTCCCACACTAATACTTCCATCACTAGGTGAAACACCAGAACCGACAACCACAGCTACTGCTCCAGTATTCGTACCTGTTATAAGGTTATATGTAGCAACACAATAAGAATACATACCAATATCCTGAATACCATACTGACCAAATACTATATTTCCTTGGTCAAATACTCCTACAATACTGAGATGGTTTCCTGACACGGCAATGCCTCGCGAGTAATCATACCCAACACTTCCTCCGCTTACAGCCCATACTTCTGTACCAGTTTGAGAAAACTTGACAATAAAGAAATTTTGTGTTCCTCGATTTACAAGTGATGCTGTAGCACAAACAAGAGAATCTGATTCAAATTGACCTTGTACGTACCAATTACCACTTGCGTCTACAGTAATACTTGTACCTGCTTCACGTAAGCTACTACCTCTTGCTTGGGCAAACACCACTGTTCCTGCAGTATCAATACCGGCAATAAACATATCGCCATTATTTGTGGCATCAGAAAAAAAATAAGGACCGATCTGCAGAGTACTGTAGAATATACCAGTAACACCAAGCATACTGCCATGAGAGGCAATTGAAGTGATTATCTGGTCATTAACAGAACCGTAAGAATTTACCCAAACGACAGAAAGATCACTTGCGTGCACTTTTGCCACAAAGGATTCATATCCTACTGTTGTAGGTAATACATGTGAAGCAATAGATAGTGTTCCTACATAGTAACCAACTATGTACAAGTACTGACTGGAAATATCAATTCCAGTGATTTCGCACTCGATGCTCACGAATTCTAATCCGTGCATTGCTGTGCCAGACGGATCATACTTAACGAGATAAGCATGATTATCGCCTCCTGTTGCAGTAAAAGAAAAAGCGGTAAAATCAACAGTGCTTTGAAATGAACCAGCAACATAAGTGTTGCCACTTTGATCAATTTTTATTCCAGCATGTTTTGAAGGACCACTAGCTGCGATCCCTTGAACATTTGACCAATTCTGGGCAGAACCAGTAATAGTGCTTGCAATAAACAGTACTACAAACAGTACTACTGAAAGAATACTTGTGGTAGTTTTCATGGTCTGAAGTTTTTTTATGGTGACAACGAACGGGATTTTCCCAAATACATTTTATGACAAAAAAATAAAAAGTCAATGTTTATACAAAAAACCCATTTTTAAATGGGTTTTTTGTATAAACTGTTTTGGTATTACCAAGTAAACGTTGCTCTTCCATTTCCTCCTTTACCGCCAGTACCGCCAGAGAAGTTGCTTGAGAGCGAACCATTTCCACCACCACCACCACCACCACCAGCCCCTGGAGTGCTACCGACACTACCTTCACCGCCTTGCCCATTATTACCAGCAACACCGCCAGTACCACCAGTGCCACCGCTTGGCGCATTACCACCTTTACCTCCAGCATTCGACGCAAGGGTTCCGGCTGTGCCGTTTGCGCCGGCACTATTACCCGTACCGCCTGGGCCACCAGTACCGAAGAAGAGTGGATTTGCACTTGAGCCATCGCCACCAGTACCACGCTGACCGCCAGTAGCAATTAGAATCTGAGAACCGCTGGTATTTCTAGTAATTGTAGTTGTTCCACCATTTACACCATTAGAGCCAGGTGCACCAATACCAGGAGCTGTTGTGCCACCATTACCACCGTTACCACCTGATGCCACAGTTACTGTAAAAGATTCAAGCGGAGTAACTGCAAGAGCAACTGTCTTACTGTATCCACCCGAACCACCACCACCGCCGCCGCCTGCAGTTGTATTGTTGAGGTGTGAACCACCACCACCACCACCACCACCGCCGCCGCCCCAAGCTTCAAGCGTAATTGCTGTCACGCCAGCAGGAACTTGGAAAGTATAGGTGCCTGGAGTTGAGAATGACTGTGTGCCACTTGGTTGTGTAGGAGGATTTGTTGGGGTTGTTGTGCAAAGTACCAACTGTCCGGCATTTGTCACGCATACTTGTGCCTGTGCTGCACTTGATGCAAGTGCGCCTACAGTTACACCACCAGAAACAAAGAGATTACTTGTAGGCTGTGGTGAAGATGGAGATGTCGGTGAAAGTACAGGACCGCCACCAGATGGAGGTGGAGGATTTATCGAACAATCAGGATCAGCACTATCAATCAAACCATCAAGATCATTATCAATACCATCAGTACAAACCTCAGGAGATGGATTAAACGGTGGATTATTTAGAGTGATGCGTGCAAATGCAGTTTTCGGAAGACCAAAGAAATTAAACTGATCAAAGAAACCTACTTCATTTGAGGGACCACTCGGCTGATTCTGATTTGGGTTTGTACAAGCACTTGAGGTACAACCGAGAATGCTGACATTGCCATAGAGAGCCGAATTACCAAAGACAGCAAGCGGTCCTGTACCAAGTGCGCCTGATTTGACTTGAGATACCGTGCCTACATTGATTGGCGCTGCGACATTTCCTTGTGGTGGAGTACTTGTCGGTCCTGTCCAAGTCTGTGCAAGTGCGATACCCGCAGAGAGCACGAGAGCGAGGACGATCACTTTTGCTGTTTGAATGATGGTGGTTTTCATACGTATGTGTTTATGACTAATGGATTAATTATACCCTAGGTAAGGTATTTTTTAAAATTCCTCAAACTTAGGCTTGGGTGCCGGCTGTGGTACACAGGTCGAGCATAGTGGTGTACCAGCAACGTATACCGTTGTCGACGCAGTAACTTGCGGTGGTGTGTGTGGGGATTGGCAGATAATGGTATACATTGTTGTCGTCAAGACTGGGAGAGTATCTGTACCACCTGTTGGATTTTTGGTACCACTCCAGCCACTAGGATTTGCTGAAGCAGTGCAGCTAGTGACATTGCCAGTCGCCCAAGAGAGATTTGTCGTACCACCACCTTGTGGCAAACTTGCTGGATTTGCAGAAAGAGCTACTGAAGGAGTCGGTGGATAGACCGTGACAGTCGCGGTTGCAGTATAAGACCCCGAGGTCGTCGATGGATCGGCACACGTTATCGAATACACAGTGCTTTGATTTGCAACACTTGGTACTGTGACATTTTGTCTTGTGTGTGTATAGCCATTTGTTGTATTTGGTACTTGAGATGAAGGCAAAGAGCCACTCCAGCTTGTTGTAGAAGGACTTGCACTTATTGTACAGCTTGTAAATTGTCGTTGTGCAGGACTTGACCACGAGAGGTCGGTGAAAGCATTGTTTGATTGGACTGCCATCGGATTTGCTTGCAATACAAGAGGAGTTGCAGCAACGACTGTTACTGTGACAGACGCACTGATTGGTGCATTGTTTGCGGTACAGGTAATAGTGAATGTTGTCGTCTGATTGACCTGCACGCCAGCCTCTGTCCCACTTGCTGTGGTCGCTACCGTCCACGGCGCACTACAACTTGACGGCTGTACGTTTAGAGAGGTCCACGTCAGGTCAACTGTTCCTGGATTTGGAAGTTGAGTCTGACTTGCAACAAGTGACAAGACTGGTTGATTTGGAGAAAGTTGTACAATTGCATTGAAGTTAACCCAACCAACCACAGTCGAACCCCACGCAAAACCAGTAAGCACTCCAGTTCCTGGATTCATAGCAAAACCGTTGCCACCAAGTCTGATCCAACCATCCCAACCAGACGAAGGAGAACCAGCAAGTGCTTTTGCAAAGCCAGTCACTGCACCAGTAGTAAGATCAATGCGAGGTGTACATGGTGTTTGTGGACAATTTGCTGTGTCTGAAGCCCTGAAACTGATCCAACCAATGTGTGGCGACCACGCGTAACCATCCATAGTGCCCGCGGTTGGACTCTGTGTCGTGTCAACTTTCACTCCATAATCAACCGTAGCGCATGTTCCTGGGTCAGTACAATTCAAACTAATCCAGCCGATCGTCGATGACCACGCGTAGCCTGATACATTGTCGTTTACTCCGGCGTGGGCTTGTGGCGCCACTCCCAAAAAACCAGCTACTCCCAAGACAAACATAGCGATGTAGAGTATATATTTCATATTATTGACCAAGACTATTTAAGATACGTAATTTTTCTTCTTCTGACACTTGTGTAGAGCCACTACTCTGTATCTGACTCTGTGCTGACAATCCATTGAGAATTGCATCCTTAGCTTCTGGAGTAAAATCAATTGTCGAAGATTGCTTGAGTGATTCAAGGATATCGAGCTTGTCTTGTTCGGTTACTTCTGTGTCTCTGAGATAAAACCAATACAGTGCAAATCCCGCAATAAGTAGCATGAGAATGCACAGGATAATAATAAACACTTTTATAGTGCGCTTTTTTTCTGGTACCACAATGGTAGGTGTATCGAGCAATGGTTCATTTTCCATACCTTTAGTATAGCACCCTACTATTTCTTTTTGTACAAAAACACTTCGTGGGGATAACCTATGAACTATTTCGGTCTATACTGCAGTGCTTCTAAAATATGCTTGTCATTTATCGCATCGCTTGCATCAAGATCAGCAATCGTGCGTGCTAGCTTGATGACTCTATGATACGCACGTGCTGAGAGTTTTAATTTCTCGGCACTTCGATTGAGGAGTGTTTCGACTGTAGATGCAAGTGGTGAAAGCAACGCAAGATCTTTTGCGTTCATTTCACTGTTCTTTGTGATAGCACGATTTGCTTTTGCAAAACGAGTACGCTGAGATTCACGTGCCGCTTGCACACGCAAGCGTATCACATCAGTCGACTCTGCTGTGCCGACGCCAGCAAGTTTTTCATATTCTATTTCTCCGACTGGCACCCATATATCGATACGGTCAACAATCGGGCCTGAGAGTTTGCGTTCATAGCGAGCAAGATCGTTTGGCCGACAAATGCATGTTTTTTGTTTTGCTGTTTTGTTGCCGCAAGGGCAGGGATTGAGTGCCGCTACCAGAAGAAAATGTGAAGGAAACACCGCTGATCCTTTTGCGCGAGAAATAGAAACAATCTTATCTTCAAGTGGCTGACGCAATGATTCAATGACACGTTTATCAAATTCAGGAAATTCATCAAGAAACAAGACGCCACGGTGCGCAAGTGTCACCTCACCAGGTTTCGGAATAGTGCCACCACCAATAATCGAAACATACGACGACGTGTGATGTGGCGCTCGAAACGGAACCTCTGTAATCAAATCACCCGAGAGTGTCCCCGCAATCGAATGAATGCTTGTCATTTCAAATATTTCTTCTTCAGTCATATCAGGAAGAAGAAAAGAAAACGCCCGAGCAAGCATGGTCTTACCAGTGCCCGGAGGGCCATACATAGCAATATTGTGTCCTCCTGCTGCTGCAATTTCAAGACCACGTTTTGCTGTTTCTTGCCCCTTAATATCTCGAAAATCTATTGCTGGCACACGAGTAGTATAGACAATGTTCGTCTTTTTTTCTGGAGTAAGTGGCATCTTTTCTTTTGCCTGTATATCAAGGTACTGAAGTAATTCACTGAGTGTACTAATAGCAAATATATTAATATCTGATACAAGTGCGGCTTCACGTGCATTTTGTTTTGGTACATATACCTCAGTAAATCCTGCACGCTTCGCTTCTTGCACAAGTGGTAATACACCACGAAGCGGTCTGATGTCACCATTGAGTGCAAGCTCACCAAGAAACAATTTTCTTTCAGGATCAAACAATATATCTCCTGAAGACAAAAGATATGCGAGCGCGATACCGACATCAAAGTATGGTCCTTCCTTTTTTATTTCTGCTGGTGAAAGAGAGACAACTATTTTTTGATTTTTGCTTTTGGGTGACTTTAGTCCTGAATTCTTGATCGCGGAAGATACTCGATCTTTTGATTCTTCAACTGCTTTATCAGGCAATCCGACAACATTAAAAGCATGGAGACCATTTGATATGTCTACTTCGATAGTAATAATGTGCCCATTCAAAAGCGACGGCTGTGCTGTATACACGCGCGAAAATTCCATGTAGGAAATACTAGCGCATCGTCTTAAAGAAAAAGTAAAAAACTAAATACTAAAAAATCCCGAACATACTGTTCGGGATTTTTTTATTTCACTTCCTTGTGCGCAATACATGTATCTGCTGTAGGATCTGCTTCGAGACGGTCAGGTTCTATAGGAGACTGAGAGATGCGACAGATGCCGTAGGTGCCAGATGCGATACGGTCAAGTGCAGCGTTTACCATTTCTAGTCTTTTGGAAAGTACATCGATCTTCGCACTCCGGTCTTCAAAATCTTCAAATCGGTCAGCAAGATCATTTTCGTCTGATTCTGGGCCACTTGTCTCTGGCTCTGGTGTGGCTTCCCATGCAGTAGTTTCTGTATTAAAACTACCAAGATGCGCTAGTTCTTCTTCAAGCACTCTTTTCTCTGCGAGCAATTTTGCTTTGTAGGTGTCTGTGGTATGCATGCCATCATAGTACCATGCTATGTATACCGTGCAAATTAGCGCGCTTGCTCGACTTTTTGTGATGTCAAACGAGAAAGTATTTCCTTAAATGCTCTTGCATCAGTAGCAATGACAATCGTTTGCTCATCAGCGAAAGCATACAAGAGAGCGATTTCGTTTGCAGTATTTTTGAGCACGCGCACGTCCTTATTTTCAAGCGTGCCATCCTGAAATGTTGCAGAAAAAAGTGCATTGTTTTTACCGGACAGCGAGACCCCAAACAACCTATACATGTCGTCAAAAAGACGACTCTCCCACTCACGAAATCCAGCAAACGCTTCATTGTAAGCATTTGTTTTGAGTATAAGAAAAGGCAAACTGTCATCAGAAGTAGTATAGATACCAAGCATCACAGCATTCTCAAGTGTCTCACTAACGAGTTCTGGCATATGCACGGTAAACAAAGAAAGTACCGTACGTGCTCCTACAAGATATTTCACATTATCCCGAATATCTGTAAAAAAGACATTTGTAACAGAGTCTGCAATAGATGCAGCTGTGCGCACCTTGGTAAATTGTGCAAACAACTCCTCTTTGGTTAGATCTGACAGAGTTAGTTCGATGCTCGCATCGGCAAATACAATTGATTGCACTTGGTTATTTTTTGATGGTGCAATCGTTTTTGTACCACTCATCATAGTGACATACGTAATAAGTCCGACACCGACCACTACAGCAAGTATGCTTCCTAAGAGTAATACTGTATTTTGTTTAGAAGAGAGAGATTGGGCTTTTTTTTCTGCTTCTTTTGCTTCGGTCTCACGAATCGCCCGACGAATAATGTCTCCGCGCTCTCCAGAAATTGAAGCACCAAAGTCCTTCGCATATGTGCGAAGCCCGGGACGTGAAGATGTTGGTACTTCAGCTTCTTGTTTTTCTTTTTGAGTATTCTCGTTTTCCATTGCTGTTAGTATAGCAAAGACAAGTAGCTATAGTTTCCACATAGAGTTCTCTATTTAGCGATATGTATACAAAAGAAAAGAAGTATCTATGTATCCTTCAAATACACTAGGGCTTACTACTTTCTTTGCTGAGTAAATGCTGCAGGAGCACCAATCAAATATTTGCGTGAATTTTCTGAAAGATCAAGAAAATCGTCTGCTGACTCCTTGAGCTTCATCGAGGCTGACTTACCAAATGTCACGACTTCTACTTGTGTCCCTGAGTGGATCTGTAAATACTCAACAAGTGGCACAAAATCACCATCACCAGTGACGAGTATTACTGCATCTAATTTTGGAGACATAGTAATCGCATCAACTGCCATACCGACATCCCAATCAGCTTTTTTCGCACCTCCAGAGAAAATTTGGAGATCCTTGACCTTGGTTTCGATACCGAGCTTTGTGAGTGCATCAAAAAAAGATTTTTCATCTTCTTGTTCTGTTTTGATCACATAGGCGAGTGCGCGGACGAGCTTGCGTCCAGCAACTGCATCTTTGAGTATTGCACCGAAATTCACTTTGCGTTTATAGAGATTACGCGCCGTGTGATAGAGATTTTGTGTGTCGATAAACATCGCCACGCGCTGCTCTTTGTGTTTGATAATTGACATAAAAAAATAAAAAATTACTTAGTATAAAAAATGCACTGCGTATCGCAAAATATACCTACAACGACAAAGAGTGCATCTCAAGTATATAACAAAACAGCCCGCACATAGCGGGTGTTTTGTTATTCTTTAATCTTTTTGACAAGTGCGTCGTGACGAGTTTTGTCATTACGCTCGAGAAACTTTAAGTGTTTCCTTCTGTCAGCAACCATCTTGATAAGACCGCGGCGTGAGTGATTGTCTTTTTTGTGCTTCTTGAGGTGCTTTGAGAGATCGTCGATACGAGTCGTGAGCATCATGATCTGGACATCGGACGAACCAGTGTCTTTGTCATGAATTTGGGCTTTCTTTATGATTGTCTGCTTTTTCTTTGTTGTAAGCATTGCTTGGTAAATATACTACGAAAGCTAAATTTGAGCAAGTGAGTCCTTACAAAACCAACCGAGATTGCTCTTTTATAGAATTATTGTATATTTTGACTAGTTATTACCGACACATCAAAAAAGTTCAAAAACAACATAAAAAAAGAAAGGGTCTTCAAATGATACCACGAGAAAAATTCTCCAACGAGATCTGGATTGGTGTCCATGATGGTGTATTTCATATGGACGATATCTTCGACACAGCTCTACACGTTTTATATTACGAGCAGGCAGGAAAAATAAGTAAAATATTCCGCATACCACGTGGCAATAAGTGGCTTAAAGACAAAATGGACTGTCTGATTGATTTCGGTAATAAAAATGATGAACACAATGATGACCATCATCATTTGCGTGGTCGTAAATCATACCGAATTGAGAATGGTATTCCCTTTGCCGCCAGTGGGCTTGGGTGGGATAAGATCGGACTTACTGTTTGTAATGAAAGTGTATGGATCTTCGAGCAAATAAAACAGATGTACGTACTCCCTATTGATGCTTGGGATAATGGAATATTTCTCAATCCTCCTCCCATCCGCAAAGATGGTGCTCGTATTCGAATTCCATCTATCTTCAATATCATCGATGCATGGAGAGAAGATGCGCGAGGAAATAATCAGAAGATGGACGAGTACTTCATGGTGCTTGTTGATTTCTTCAAAAAAACACTCCGTTGTGAGATCAATCGCCTGAAAAAATAGAGTCAGATCTCTTCGAGCGAGTTGAGCGCAGTGAAAGACTACGTAAAAAAAGAATCAAAAAAGAAGTTAAGCTTATTATCATTGTACATGAAAAAGAACGTATATCTTTAGAAACTGCAGCGCACCGTGAAGCACGCTACCTTATCTATCCCGGGAACACACACAAGAGTAAGTGGCGAGTACGTATCATATCAGAAAATGAATTCTTTCCTGATAAGTGGTCACGTACAGATCCTTTACAGCTTGCGAAAATAATCGGCACTGATGGTAAAGTATCTTGTCAAAAAGGACTGAAGATTGTCATTACAGACAGTATAGATGCTGCAATGAAAGTCGCGGAAACAGCGATTGAACTTGCAAGTAAAACTAAAATAGCTGCATAATCTATACGCCGTCTTGAATCATCAAGACGGCTTTTTTATTTGCCCAAGCAAAAATATTGTGCGACACTTAAGACAATGACAAGCGCGATTGAAAAGCTCAAACGAGAATTTCTTGAATATATAGAAATAGAAAAAGGTAATAGTCTAAAGACAGTTGAAAATTACGATCGCTATCTTTCTCGATTTTTTTCTTATGCAAAACCAACTGACTCGCAAGCTATCACTGATGATGCCGTACGTGAATTTCGTTTGCATCTAAATAGACAACAAGTACGAAACAAAAAAACAACTGACACGCTCAAAAAAAATACCCAGAACTATTATATGATCGCGCTGCGCGTATTTTTAAAATATCTTATGAAGCGAGGCATAACTTCCCTTTCTCCAGAAAAGATAGAGCTCGCAAAGATCAAAGAACGTAGCCTTGATCTTATCTCTATAGACGAACTCAATCGTCTGCTGTCTGCTCCGGATACACACAACCTCGCAGGGCTCCGCGATCGCGCAATTCTTGAACTCTTTTTCTCGACAGGACTCCGTGTCTCTGAGCTCTGTTCTCTCAATCATGATATTGATTTATCCAAAGATGAATTGTCCGTGCGCGGTAAAGGAGAGAAAGTGCGTGTTGTTTTCCTCTCTGATGAAGCAAAGACCGCGATCAGAGCGTATCTCGCCAAACGCCAAGATATGGACGAAGCACTTTTTGTGCAGACGAGCAAAAAGAAAAACACTAATGGTGAACTACGGCTCACCTCACGTTCTATCGAGCGACTCGTTCGCTTCTATGCAACCAAAGCTGGTATTTCAAAAAAAGTAACCCCGCATGTCATCCGCCACAGCTTCGCAACTGATCTCCTTGGTAATGGTGCTGATATCCGCTCAGTTCAGATGATGCTCGGACACTCAAACATCGCAACAACGCAGATTTATACGCACGTGACCGATAAACAATTACGAGACACACACAAGAAGTTTCATAGCAAAAGAAAGTAACAAAAGAAAAACCACTCCTTGGAGTGGTTTTGTTTTCTTAACCCAACAGACTATCAAATTATCGATGAAGTGAAATTTCAATATTAGTTGGGTAAGAAATTGACTGACGAGCAGTTACCTCATAACCATCTGCGGTAACAAATCGTGTGACCTTAGTAGTGTCATAAGTACCAGATCCTGGATGAGTGCCGCGACAAACAATGGTGTCGAATTGCACATCAATCTTGTTTACAAAAGTAAGTAAGTCTTCACCAATGCAATAAGACGAGGTATCAAATGACACAGGTGTGCTTTCGTAATCGTTAGTTATTATTGGCTCTTGTCTTTGAAGAGAAATTTCGTTTATCGAATTACCCTTTGCATTAACAAGAATGACAAGAAATAAAACTACAATTCCAAAAAGTGAAATAGAGATGAGTTGCAGTCTTTTTACGTATTTGCTTGCGTCTTTCATGGCGATTTAGTTTTATGGATTTAGATGAACTATGAATTTCATTTACTGTATTTCTGTACAAAGCATAGCAAGCATTTGATAGATAGTCATAAAATATGTATAAAATATTATAAGAGTAAACTTTAAGTTTACTTTATGATACTGTGGGTATATGGTTTTTAGATTAGAAAAAAGTGGCATTTCAGAAACAATAATCTCACTTCTTGCTCATGGGGCGACTAATACAAAAGAGTTACAAATAAAAGTAAACGCAAGAAAAAAAGTTACCAAGCAAGCTTTTTATAAAGCATTACGAGAACTAATCGCGCGAGAAATAGTCTTGAAAAATAAGCAGGTAATTCTTCTCAATAACAGTTGGGTAAATAAACTGCATGATTTCATCAACACAATCGACGAACACTATCAATCACAGACAGCTAGTTTCTTTTTTAATCTCTCTGAAGGGGAGTCTCTTGTGTACCGTTTCAAATCGATTCCCAATCTTGATGCTCTGTGGATGCACTATTTCTATCTAATTGTAAAACAAGAAAAAGAAGCTTCAATTCTTATGCACAATCAGCATGAGTTTTGGTCACTTGTTCGTCCAGAAGAACAGGAAGAAATGTATCAGTGGATAAAAAACAACAAGCGCAGAGCGTATATTGTCATTGGAAACAACACAAAGCTCGACAAGGCAACAACAAAGCATATACAAGATTATGACATTGAGATGATGTACGAGGAGGGTTCTTCATTTAAAGAAACATATTATTATGCAATAATCAGTGACTATATTATGACAACTGTTATTGATCAAAAAACTGCCCGTGCAGTTGATGCGATCTACAAAAAATATGAAGTAGTGAATAAAAGTGTAATGAGTGAAGTAGAAAACATTCTCAAGCAAGTAAAAAAATCAAAAGTAATTATTCAAAAAAACAAAGTTAGAGCAGACAAAATAAGAAAAATGCTGATTAAAAAATATTTTACTTTTTAATTTGTATCCTTGTATAATCACTACACAAAATCCCCGCTTATTGCGGGGATTTTGTGTAGTGATTTATATCAAGAAGTTTTTATCGATTACTCCCTTCTTCACCTCAAACGGTTCAGATGTATATACCGGCACGTAGGAACCATCGGGATTTTTTACTTCGATTTTTGCATAATAGGTACCGTTCGGGACAAGCGCGTAGTACTGACCAAGCGCATTTGCGACCTTGTGGATGATTTCAGGGTTGAGATTTGCTGAGAAGATACGCAAGATTGCAAATGAAAGTGGATTGCCGTACTTGTCCGTAAGCATACCGCGCTTTTTGCTTTTCAAAAGTGTTTCTTTGAGAATGAAAACCACTGCATAAAGCACGACAATGCCGATATTGAGTGGCTCTGGAGCGACTGCAAGCGCGAATCCCGAGAGCGCAAAACCAAACCAAAACAATATATTAGTAATACGAGAAATAATAAGATCACGCTTTGAATAAAATTTCATGAGATGTTGCTCGCGCTTTGCTGTCTCATTCCAGTCGGCACTGACCGGATCAAGTGGGATATTCTTGGTGATAACATCTCCTTTATTAAGGATGTCGATTGGACCACCAAAATACAAATCTGAATATAACTCATCACTTGCGCGACCAGAAAGATGTGCCGAAGGGAAGATATAATTTGTCTTATTTGCAACAATTGTAAACTGACCAGCATCGGAGAGAAATCCATATCGTCCATCAAGATCAGTGATGGAAGTAGTAATCTCACGACCATCAGCACCTTTAAGAACCACATATGCCGGATCAAGTGGCTGTTTAGTAACTGCATCGTATACGGTACCCCATGGCTTACGCTTGCGGAATGCAAGCACCGAAAGTGCTGAACGCAACACTGAACCAGGTGTTGAGAGCACGGCACCAAGCGCACCGACTAGAGCAACGGTCTTAAATGTAAGATCACCTCGTACTGTATTTATAAATGCGGCAAGATTCTCAAAACCTCGGAAAAGCACAGCGACTGCATCATCAAGTAGCGACGATCCAGTGATTTCTTCTGAGCGGCTTTCTAAAGGAACAGGCGAAGTCGGTTGCACTACAGCAGTAGATACTGGAGCAGCAACTGAAGGTTCAATAGGCGGAAGTACGGGGATCTGAAGTGCTACTGTAGGACTTGTTGTCGGAGTAGTTGGCGAGATTACTGTTGAGGTGCTAGGAATTACAGATGTTGTCGATATAACAGAAGTCGCTGAAGCTGTAGTTGTTGTAGAAGTTGCAGTTGAGACCGGTGAACCTCCACCAACTGATGATGGGGTGCTTGCTACTGATGATGACGAAGAGCTTGATGTCGTCGTCGCCACGGTAGCAGCAGTATTTCCTCCTGGGCGCCATGCTGTCCGGACGCGAAACGGATCAGTTGCGCAGGTGCCAAGAGTATCACAGTCAAAAGCAATCCATCCAAGATTTTGACTCCATGCAAGACCCTGGAAAAAACCATCTCCATCAATTGTCACACCACCACCTGTCGGCGCAAAATTAATCCATCCTGTACTTTGCCCCCATGCATATCCTGAGAGAGTACCGAACGCATCATTGAAGACACCGCCACCGATAGGATTCATAACAATCGGCCGGCCGTCTTGATCATATGCTGAGCCAGTCAAGAGATAATCAGAAACAACGACATCACAGTTTGTCAACTGACTTGTAGTAGTACTTGAAGCGACCGACGCCATATCCACAGAGAAAAGATTTTCTGCGGTGTATTGTTCGACAGGAATGCCAGGTATTGCTTGTGTAATCGCTCCAACAATCTGAGCGCTGACGGAAGAGTAGATTTCATTTTGGTCAACAATTCGATATTTAACTGTGTATGTCTTATTTTCTGGAAGCCACTCAAAGTCAGAAAAGACAAGTGTGCCAGTTGCAACAAGGTCAGGAGACAAGATAATTGTCGGCGGATTGTTTTGATCTATTGACTCAGTAAAAGTGATGATGATCGAGAAAGGTCCTCCAGAAAGAGCATCAGTGATAGTCGCTGCTGAAACAGACACCGACTCAACACCCGGCACACCAACCGTCGGAACATTTTGTTGAAACGAACTTGTCAGAGAAAAATTCAATGAGGACGCCTCACGAGAAAGAGTTTGTGCTGCGGTAGAAGAAGTATTTGCTGCAAGCGTCGAAGACGCGGCTGGACAGCCAAAATCGATATAGCTTCCATCAAGGACAACCTTTGCACGATAATCAACAGGATCGATATTTGTGGTTGCGACAGACATACTCGCGCTAAATGCAAAAAAGAGAATAAGAGCAATTAGTATTTCAGTTGTTTTTTTCATTTTGTATTTTTTAGAAAGTGGTACCTACAGTATACCTGTTAGCCAAGTAAAGATAAAGAAAATTGCTGGCGCAAAGTATTGCCAGATAAATACCAAAAAGACAATGAGGAGGATAAACCCATAGCGCTCAAGCGCTGCCTCGATGGCATGAAATCGTGCTGGCAGAAGTGAGAAAAGTATTTTTGAGCCATCAAGTGGTGGTATTGGTACGAGATTAAAGACAGCAAGCAATATATTAAGAAACACAATCGTACCAATGAGAGAGATCGCGTGTTCATTGGCGATGCCATAGTGCGTAAGTATTCGCATCCCAAGTGCAAAGAGCACAGCTATCAATAGATTAGCAAAGATGCCAGCCGATGCGATGGCAAGAGTCCCCCACCGCTTGTTGCGCAGATTGTTTGGATTGTACGGGACTGGCTTCGCCCATCCAAAAACAAAGCCAGTTTTGGCAACAATCATAATGAAGGGTAAAATCACTGAGCCAAAAGGATCGAGGTGTTTGATCGGATTGAGTGTCAGACGTCCAGCATTACGGGCTGTTGGATCGCCAAACATTTCTGCCACATATCCATGAGAAATCTCATGGAGTATGACAGAAATAATAAGAATAATTATATAAAAGACAGCATCAAGCTCTTGCATATGTATAGGTTCCATGATAGCATCCTCACCACATATGGCAAAAATCTGTCCAATTACAAATAAAGGGCCAAAAAAGGCTGGCAAGTACGCAAACCGCACTCGTGCGACTATTTTCACTCCTGTACCAAAGAAGTATAAATTGCCTAACCTTCAGACAAAGACAATCTACGTGCCTGAGCTCAAGAAGTCTATGACATTGACTGCATCAAACAAGGGATTCCGCACTATCAAGAAAAACGGTGCTTTCGCAGCACTCACAAAAGCAGGAATCATCAAATAATGCATGACAAAAAGCGTCTTTCGGCGCTTTTTGTCATTTCCTCCAAAATGTTTTTCCGTCCGACTGTATGACTATCGTCCCTTCTTCATATGTGATGAGTGTCGGGATATTGAGATTTTCCAACCGATGAAGTATTTCCTGTTTCGGTAATCCATACTTATTGTTATGACCGACAGAGATAATCGCTAAATCAGGATCTACAGCTTCAAGAAATGAGATGCTTGATGATGTCTTTGACCCATGGTGTCCAACTTTTAATATATCTGACTCTAGAGACTCTTTTGTATAATCACCTAATACAATTCTTTCTGTCTTTTCTGTCGCATCTCCAGTCAACATGACTGACACAAGATCATAAACAAGACGTGAGACGATCGATCCATCATTGCTCTTCCATGTCGACACATCCCTGTCGGGAAAAAGAATATCAAGATAAATAGTATGTTCTTCATCAAGCATAAAACGCATCCCTTGCTTTGCAAGTAACGCATGTGTACCACGCTCTCGAACAGAATTTTCAAATCGCGCGAATGTATCTGTACCTGACTGAGTTCCAGGTACAATCACGGTACCTACGCGATATCGCTCGAGCACATCGATAAATCCAGCATAGTGGTCAAGGTCTGGATTTGTAACAACAAGCATATCTATTGATCGATCATAAAACGGCATAACTTTGCCAAGCTCAGAAAGAATTGCAGCATTTGGCCCACCATCGACAACAACCTGGGTACCATCGGGTGTCTCAATGTAAAGCGCATCTCCTTGTCCTATATCTAGAAAGCCAAGTGTCATATACTGTTTGTGCTCTATCTGCCAGAGTATCCACCAAATCAATATAGTCCCAAGCATGAGTATGATAAGCGCTCCTACTTTATATTTTTTTGTTTGCGTCATTTTTTTGCTCTAGGTATACTGTGCCTATTAGAAATCTAATTCACTATCGCATGCAACAGTACGCCGAGAAAAAATTTACCATTCCTGAACTCAAAGGAATATCAGCAAAAAATATAGAAGAGCACATGAAGCTCTATACTGGCTATGTCAAAAATACAAACGGTATACTTTCGCAGATTGCGGAATTAACAAAAGATAGTGAAAAAAATGCCTATCTATTGGGAGAATTACAGCGACGCTTCGGATTCGAATTTGATGGCATGCGCAACCATGAGTACTACTTCCGCTCACTTGAAGGAGGAGCACTACAGCTTGAAAGCGATTCTCTACTCAAAACTGCAATCGAGAAAGAATGGGGTTCATTTGATGAATGGCTCACGCGTTTCAAAGCTGTTGCAATGACTCGTGGTATCGGTTGGGCAATGCTCTATTATGATAGACAAGAAAAAAGACTAGTAAATGCGTGGATTGACGAGCAGCATCTTGGGCATCTCACTGGACTCTCACCAGTACTTGCACTTGATATGTGGGAGCACGCATACGTTGCTGACTATCAGCCAAGTGGGAAGAAGCAGTATGTAGAAGACTTTTTCGCTAATCTGAATTGGTCAGTAATTGAGGCGAATTTTAAAGAAGCAGATAGATAACTCCACTAAACAAAACCCACTTTGATCAAAGTGGGTTTTGTTATTTTAGATTTTTAGAGCTTAATTCAAAAATCTACTGTAGCTTCTTAACAACATGTATGCTCTTTTCATTTCGCAGTACCCACCATATAAGTAGTATATATATGCCGATCACGACAATAATTGGCATATGGCGGATAGTAATTGCAGAGAATGGCAAATCAGCAAACCACTTCACAACTGTAAGTATATAGTGCAATAGTCCATACGAAACAAAAGAAAATGGCAGTACTAGAATACTAGAAAGCATGCCTGTGACACCAGTCAAAAATCCCGAAAGCATTACCATGGGAACAACCGGCAATACAAGCATATTTGCAGGAAGTGAGACAATCGAAAATACACCCGTCTTGTAGACAATCAGTGGAAATGTCGCAATCTGAGCTGCGAGTGTACCTGACAAAATATCTCGGATAGCAAAACGAGTGGTCACCCATCCGAGTTTCTCGTCTATGAGCGGCGAGAGATAGACGATGCCTAATGTTGCAAGAAATGAAAGTTGAAATGATACATCAGAGACAAGAATCTTTGGATTGATAGCAATCATGAGTGATGCTGCAAATACAAGTGCGCGTTCGACAGCATACGTCCGTCCGACATAGCGCGAAAGCACCAGGAGTACTGCCATGATTGATGCACGAAGTACAGTTGATCCACCACCTGCGAGAATTGCAAAGAGTGCAATCGCAATAATCCCTGCACTTGATGCAAGCGCGATCGGCAAGAGTGCACACACACGCATGATCATCTCTGCGATAATCGTCACGTTGTAGCCGGAGAGTGCGACCATATGGATCGTGCCAGTCTTTACAAAATCTTCCGTCAGAGATTCTGGGAACGATGCACGAGTACCAAGCAGTATCCCGAGCAAAAGCATGTCTTCAGGTGATGACACAGTACGAGAGATAGACGCAGCAAATGCGTGCTTGATTGTATAGAGACGTGTAACTATCCACGAACCATGTCCAGAAGAGATGTGTGTTATGTCCGGGTTTTTTATACTGTAGTGTATGTTATCTTTTGCAAGATAAGAAACATAATCAAACTCCATACCAGAATCAGTCAGGAAATTTTTTGGCGCTGTTACTTTCCCTTCTATACGGAGTAAGTCTCCATACGAAATAGTCGCATAGCGATCAGTAGAAATAATGAATTTTGTTTTTGTATCTATTGTTTCAACACCAATGCGAGTGGGCTCTAATACAAAGCGAAGATTTTTTTCACGCATTTGTGGCTCATCGACGACAACTCCTTCCAGTACTATTTTCTGACCAAGTGACAGAGTACTTGCCGATAAAGGTATAACCGAAGCTACTTGATTGTAACGAATACCGCCAAGCACTACCACAAAGGCACCAATCGCCATAAGTAAAAATATTTTTAATTTTTTAGTAAGAAAAAAATAAATTAAAAAAACGGCGAGTGCCGCCGTGGTGATTTTGATGATTAGAGGCATCGGTATCGGTACATATGACCGAATCAATACTCCGAGAATAAATGACAGGGTGATTGTATAAAAATAAATACTTCGCATGTGTTACATATCTGATACAAACTCCTTGATACAACTCACAGTCCCCACTCACGAATAATCGCTTCCTCATCTGCTTCGGAAAGTGCTTTCTTAAATTTCACTCCTGAGAGACTTTTGACACGTGCTTCACACTCTGCCCATGTCGCATGCTTTGCAAGCACACCATCGACAAGTGACAAGTACGAATACGCCTTGCCTTGACGTTTTGCAGGCATACCGGCATGCTCAGCAAATACACTACCGCCGATATGTGCGCTATATTCGTCGACCGTCCCATGGAAAAGCTCGACCTGGTTCTCATCAGCAAATGATGTAGCGATCACATCCGCGCGTTCATTGCCAAGATTACCAGAGTGGCCTTTGACTTTTTTCCACTCAAGAATTCCCTTTGCATTTCGCTCATGAGTGAGAAGCAAGAGTCGCTGCCACAAATCTTGATTCAAAACGGGTTTCTTCTGTGCAGTCATCCAATTATTTTTTTGCCATCCATGCACCCACAACGTGATGCCATTTAGTACATAGGCAGAATCCGTGTGTATAGTCACTCTGCCGATCACACCTTCAAGAGCAATCAGTGCTTCAATTACTGCTGTAAGCTCCATGCGATTGTTTGTCGTTTCACGCGCATAGCCGCCGATCTCGCGTACGATGTTTTTCTCGCGCCACACAATAACCGCACCAAAGCCCCCCGGTCCAGGATTACCAAGAGAGGAGCCATCAGTCCAGATAATTACATTTCTGTCGTCACTTTCATTCATACTCTTTTTGTTTCACAAAATAATTTGTTCAATTGTCTTTCTGGATTTTATATAAAATACCAGCTACTAAATACTAACTACTGTGTAATGTCTACAATTCTAAGCCTGATCTCAGATTTGCGCAAAAATGTCGAAGACTCTATTGTCGCGAGAAGTTCCACTTTACTTCCCTCCTTGAGCGAAACACTGAAACGCTCTGGCTCAGTAAAGAAACTAATTGCTTTTACCACACTACCGTCTGGTTTCACAAAACCTATCTCAAGATGTTCTTCTTGTTTGCCAAATTTTTTTACATAGCTGATTTCAGCGCTGTGAAACAAGAACACAGGCTTCGGATTGCCTATACCAAATGGCGCAAACGGTTCAACGCGTTTATATGTCTGCGCTGTGACATCTGCGAGCGAAAGTATCGCTTCATAGGTGCCACCTTCGACTACTGCGACAGGTTTCTTCTCAAGAGTGGCGTGTGCCACAGAAAGTCGCTCTTCAAGGAAGTGCACACTCTCGTGCGAGACAGAAAAACCCCCAGCACCTGCATGTCCGCCAAAATCAAGAAACGTTCCTTCCCCCGCCGCCGTCATGAGTTCGACGAGGTTTGACCCGTCGCCCGAACGACACGAGCCTTTGATAGTGTCACTGCCTTCAAGTCCCCAGACAAAGACAGGCTTCTTGTGTTCATCTGCGAGTTTTCCTGCGACAAGTCCGAGAATACCAACGCGCCATACTGGTGAACCGATGACGATAACTGACTGCGCTTCTCGCTCTTTCAATTTCTTTTTTGTTTCTTTGATGATAGTTGCGACAAGATATTTGCGTTCGTCGTTTATCTTCACGAGGTGATCAGCAAGCGCGCCAGCTTCATCTTCTTTTTCTGCAGCAAGTAATTCAAATGCCTTTCGTGGCGAGTCCATGCGCGACGCGGCATTGAGTCTCGGTGCAATCGTAAACGTGATATCTTCCTCAACGAGTCGCTCCGCATCGACTTTTGCTTTTGCAAAGAGCTTTCGCAATCCTGCACGACGATTCTTCTTGAGCACCTTCATGCCGAAATATGCAATCGCTCGATTCTCCCCTTGGAGCGGCACCATATCAGAAAGCGTGCCGATCGCCGCCATATCGAGCCACCATTTTTCTTCGCCGTCTTTGATCGTGAAAAATTCTCCGTACTTTTTTGCAAACGCACTCGCAAGCTTCCACGCGACACCCGCACCGCAGAGCATGTCGTACGGATAGTGATCATCTTCACGTTTTGGATTTACAAGTGCGTACGCATGCGGCACGTTGCCGTGCGGCAAGTGGTGATCAGTGATGATGACATCAATACCGTTTGCTTGCGCTTCAGCAACTTCATCCACATCAGTTGTGCCGAGGTCGACAGTGATGATAAGTTTCACGTCTCCCTCAATCGCTTCTTTAATTGCTTCCATATTGAGTCCGTATCCTTCTTCGTGTCGATCAGGAATGTAGACTGCAAAATTTTCATATTTGATTTTTTTAAAGAGATCATGCAAGATCACCGACCCAGGAATACCATCACAATCATAATCTCCGTATATCAAAATTTTTTCATTTGCTTGCGTCGCTGCAAAGATACGGACAATAGACTTCTCCATATCTTTCATAAGAAGTGGGTCATGAAGATCACGCTCATATGATGGAGTTAGAAATTGTTCAGCTGCTTCACGTGTCGTGATTCCTCTATTTTGCAAGAGCGTCTGCACAAGCTCCGGATATCCGGCGAGTTCGTTGTCGGTAGTCATTGAGTCGAGTATAACATTGGCTACATAATTTTCCCCAAATTGTTTTAAATAGTTCTCGCACAAGTAATGATCGAGTGAAATACGACATCTACTTATAAATAAAAATTAAGCCCGACACGTTTATAGTGTCGGGCTTTTCTTATTGAATTTTTTTAGCGGAAACTCTTCAATGTTTTACTCCCACTGAAAAAGATTCCGACACTGAGCATCGGATTTTTATTCTCTGTTTTGAACGGAGTTCCGAGTTCAACAAACATTGTCGAACTGAACCATTGAGCTGACCCCAGCCCAAGCATTGCCCCAACACCAATATAGCTACCTCGGTTATTGAAGTTTTTGGTTGCAACAGTATATAAAGACACCTGTTGCTGTTTAGGAATGCTTCGAAAAAGAAACATACCAAAAGAATTACTTCCAACAAAAAGTGATGTCCCGGCAGTGGCAGTCACAAATGTAGTAGTAAAGAAAAGACCGTTGACCTGTTGCGGTCTTTCGGCCCCAAATTGATACACAATCTGCGGGGCAAAGGTTGCTCCTACATTCCACCGTGCTCTTGAGGAAATGTTTGTATCAGATTGAACATTTGACTGTTGGCTCATTGCCAAGGTTGCGCATCCGAAGAACGCAATGAGAAAAAAGAGAGTTTTCATTTTGAGGGAATTAATTGTTTACGAACTATTTCTATATATATTATATCAGATATAAATAGAAAGTCAATAATACAAAGATTCATATGTATGAAATAATCTATTTATGGATTCTTGCCTATTTTGCAAAATTAGCAACGGAGAAATCCCGTCTACAAAAGTGTACGAAGACGATACCGTTTTGTCTTTTTTGGATATTCATCCAGTCAATATTGGTCACACACTAGTGATTCCCAAAAAACATTATCCAAATCTATATATGCTTCCGGATGATATCCTCAAAGAAATGTCCCCAATGATCAAAAAAATTGCTATCGCTATCAAAGAAAGTCTCGGTTGTGACGGTATCAATATCGCTATGAACAATGACAGCGCTGCCGGTCAGGTTATTGACCATGCACATATTCACATTATTCCCCGCCACGAGGGCGATGGTTTCGCTCATTGGAAAGGAAAGAGAAAATATACTGAAGATGAAATAGCGCAAACCGCTATTGCTATAAAAAATCAGCTGTAAAAAAAATTATACTCTAGATATGAAAATAGTCTCTTGGAACACTAACGGCATACGCGCGACGTATAAACAAGGCTACTTCGAGCCAGTTTTTGCGAAGTTGAAACCAGATATCTTGTGCCTTCAAGAAACCAAGGCAGAACCCGAGCAGATGCCGGAAGAAGTCCGTAATGTGAAGGGTTATTTCTCCTACTTTTCATACTCAAAAGTAAAAAAAGGCTACAGCGGCGTCGGCATCTACTCAAAGATTGAACCAAAAAAAGTCGAATATGGTATCGGTATTCCAAAATTTGACGACGAAGGACGTATTCTTATCGCACATTATGCTGACTTTGTGCTATTGAATGTGTATTTCCCAAACGGTGGCGGTGGACCGGAGCGCCTCGCATATAAACTTGAGTTTTATGATGAATTCCTGAAGTTGATAAACAATCTTAAACGGAAAGATAAAAAAATTATTTTTTGTGGTGATGTAAATACTGCTCATGAGGCAATTGATCTTGCTCGACCAAAGGAAAATGAAGAGAATACTGGATTCTTACCCGAAGAACGCGCGTGGCTCGATGAGGTGGTCGCCGCAGGCTATGTCGACGTATTCCGTCATTTCTATCCGACCAAAACCGGAGCCTATACCTACTGGGATATGAAGACGGCTGCGCGAGAGCGCAATGTCGGCTGGCGTATCGATTATTTTTTCACTTCTACAAATCTCTTACCTACGATAAAAGATATAAAAATCCACTCCAATATCTATGGGTCTGATCATTGTCCGATTTCTCTGGAGATACAGCTCTAAAAAATTTATTGACTACAGAATATATTGTGTTATTATGTTTTCTACCTTGAAAAACAAGGTTAGTTCATTCAAAAAAATGTCTCATTCTTAAAAAGAACACTATGAATAACCAAGACTTATTTCAGATTGGTAGGCCGATTCTTACCAAGAAGCCTGATGGTACTGAATACCCTGATCACTCAAACCACTATCCTGTAAAATTTGATACCGCTGTGACATGCGAAAGATTAAACGAATGTTTAGTAATATTGAGGGAAAAACACTACCTTGTTCCAGTTCCAGTAACTGAATTCAAAAACACAAGATATCCACGTGGCAAAAATTTTGTGCATCTTATTTTTGGCAATACAATGATTGGGACAGCAGACCCCATCGAGAATAATACTAGTATGCCTTTTTATATGGTTGCGGAAATCAAATGGAACGGAAAAATGAGCGAACCAAATAAGAATGGTTTACTCTTTAGAAGGACTGGGGTGCTCTGGAAAAGACACAAGATGCCAGTTCTGATGTTTATCAAACTTACAGATAGAGAAATTGAAGCTATGAATGATAATTCCTAGCCTAAAGTCGTGAGCATTACATAATCTGAAATATTGATTTAGCAATAAAAGTACTAACCACCACAATCCCCGTCTGTTTTCATAGACGGGGATTTTTAAAATGAAAATATTCAACGCTCTAGAATTGAGATAACAATTAATTGAAAGCAAAAAAAATCTGTAGAAGTTTTCAAAACCTAGTATATCTATCACAAAACACTCCCTTTATGGGGCGTTTTTTATTACACGAAATGTTTTTTACGAATCGCGGCAAGTTCTGCTTCTTCAGCTTCTTCTTTTTTTTCTTTACCCTTATCACCAAGAGATCGTAGCTCGATATCAGATAATGCATCTAGTTCTCGTGCCCGCTCTACAAGGTACTCAGGAGTATTTTTACTATCATCCGTTAGACATTCTTCAAGCAAAGCGTGGAGCATCCACCCCATTCGTGGACCTGGTTGTATGCCGATTTCCATAAGTTTTGCCCCATCGATTTTGAGCATACCGACAGATGTTGGTGCGCGCAATGCTTCTTCAATCATGGCGTGATATTTGCGCAAACGATAGGGTGCCTCTTTTTTCTTCATACCCACACGATCGCACTCTCGAACCTCCATGAGATCCCAAATATTCTCACGCCCGACATTCACAATCGTTCTTCTGACAGCAGAAAGAGTAATTTGTTCTGTGTCTGAGAAAAACATGTGGTGTCTGACTAGTTTTTCTACTTTCTCCCCCGTTTCACGTGAAAATTTCAAACGCTCCATAATTTTTCGCACCATACGAGCACCGACAACTTCGTGACCGTAAAACGTATATTTTCCTCTCCCTCCAGCTTTTGATCCATCCCACCGCCTGGTTCGAGGCTTTCCAATATCGTGAAACAAGGCGGAAAGACAAATATCAAATGGCTTTTCTTTTTGAGCTGCATGGTCAAGTGCATGCAGCATATGCTCAAAAACATCATAAATATGCTCACCTTTCTGCTCAACACCAACCCCTTCTTCTAATTCTGGAATAAAGTACTTGAGAAGACCGTACTTATGAAGCAACCGAATTCCCTTTGCTGGTTCACGTGAAACTACTATTTTGGTGAACTCGTCACGGATTCGCTCGATAGAAATAGCTTTAATCAAATGACTATTTTCGACAATAGCTCTTTCTGTGATTGGATCAATCTCAAAACCGAGCTGGACAGCAAATCTCACCGCTCGAAGCATACGAAGTGCGTCTTCTCTAAAACGCTCATTTGCATTCCCTACTGATCGGATAATTTTGTCTTTTATATCTTCTTGTCCTTTATATAAATCAATTATTTGTCCTTTAGAATCAAGTGCAAGTGCGTTTATTGTAAAATCTCGTCTTTTAAGGTCATCTTCTATATTTTGGCTAAAAATTATGCTGTCAGGGTGCCTATTATCACTGTATTTCCCTTCTATACGAAATGGTGTAACTTCTATTATTTTTGCTGTTTCATCACTTACTGTTTCATGAGTAACAGCAACTGTACCAAAAATGTTCTCATACACAGTTTTCGGAAAAAAAGAGATAATTTGCTCGGGAATCGCATTTGTTGTTATATCCCAATCCTTGGGTTTTCTATCCATAAGCAAATCACGGACACATCCGCCGACCAAGTATGCCAAAAAACCCTCATTTTCGAGAGTTTTTGTTACTTGTGAAACTTCTACTGGAATGAAAAATTGATGTTTCATGAATAACAAGGGCGAATCATGATTTACAAAAACACACAGTACTAAAAAATCATTACTAGTACTGTTTTCTCTATATGCGCGCCCGGCAGGATTCGAACCCACAATAACGGTTCCGAAGACCGTTGTGATATCCATTTCACTACGGGCGCACTTTTATGATTATTACACAAAATTGTCGATAAATCTATTTGTATAGTTTTTTATACATGCTAGAATTCCAATGTTAATTGCGGGTATAGTTTAGTGGTAGAATGACTGCCTTCCAAGCAGTAGACGGGAGTTCGATTCTCCCTACCCGCACCATAATAAATTCTATTGCCGATAGAAAAACTAGACATTTCCTACAGTGTTTTCAAGCACTCCATCCGATTTATATAAATTTACAAATTACATTTGCCATATAAAGTCGCACAAAAGAAGCAGAAGTAGGATAACTCAGACCAATTTTTATCAAAAATGCATAATTCATTACTGTCCTCGGAAAGATATAAATATTTACTGGTAAATACGTCATGCAGACTTTTTTCATCTATAAAAGACAAAAAAGTGTCTAATTAAACTTGAGGCACTATAGAAATAAATCAATAAAACATATGCTGAAATTTCTTATAAAATTCAATAAAAATTGTGGATAACTCTGTGCATAGTTTATAAAGGACATAAAAAATGCACTTTAACAAAACTTGAGTCCTTTTGTGTAGAATATGATAATACCCTTTATTATCAATACTTTTATAGCAATTTATGATTAGAAAACATATTTATAAAATGATAAATAGTTACATAATAAGTTATTAACAGATTTAGTTTCACATGAAACATATAAAAGTTATTCATGAAACTTTTTACTTCAAAAAATCAAAAAATAGGTGAGTTAGGAGAGAATATAGCTTGTAGATTTCTTAAAAATAGAGGTTTTGAAATACTTGAAAGAAACTACACACGAAGATACGGTGAGATTGACATAGTTGCGAAATATAGCAAAATAATTCATTTTGTCGAAGTAAAGACTGTTTCATGTGAAATTACTGATGCTACTTTACCTGAGACAGTAATTCGTCCGGAAGAAAACATGCATGAAAGGAAATTACATAGGTTTCAAAATACAGTCCATTCGTATCTTGCAAATAATGAAATTAATGATGGGACACCCTGGCAAATAGACCTTGTTTGTGTCTATCTTGATCTTGATAGCAACAAAGCTAGGGTAAATATACTAGAAAACATATTATAAGTGTTTTTCTTTTTATAAAATTATGCTAGTATGTGAATCGTCTTTGTTTTTTGAAGTACAACCTACAGACAAGAAATAAGTTCAGAAGCTAGATTTTCAAAATATATTTACAAAAGGCGCAGAGAGTGATATCGGGGTGTGGTGTAACGGCTAACATTCCTGTTTTGGGAACAGGCGACTCAGGGTTCGAATCCCTGCACCCCGACCCGGTGAGTGTATTGCGGGTATGGTTTAGTGGTAGAATGCGTCCTTGCCAAGGACGAGACGGGAGTTCGATTCTCCCTACCCGCACAAAAAGTGAAAGAAAAAGATTTCGTTAGGGTTGTTTATCAATATTATAAAAAACATGGCCGAGATAGACTCCCGTGGCGCTTTCCTGCACTAAAAATTAATAAAAAAGGTGACATCGATCCATATGCCATACTTGTTTCTGAGGTAATGCTGCAGCAAACCCAGGTAGATAGAGTAATTCCGAAGTATCAGGCATTCATGAAAAAATTTCCGACAGTTGAGAAATTAGCACAATCGAAACTCGATTCTGTGCTGACTCTATGGAGTGGCCTTGGGTACAATAGAAGAGCTAAGTTCTTGAAACGTGCGGCAGAGAAAATAGCCCATGAGTATAATGGAAAGTTTCCAAGAAA
This sequence comes from Minisyncoccota bacterium, assembly GCA_025453495.1. Classification (GTDB taxonomy): domain Bacteria; phylum Patescibacteriota; class Minisyncoccia; order Phycocordibacterales; family UBA9973; genus JALOQM01. The sequence continues at coordinate 105,891 of JALOQM010000001.1, forward strand.
TCGTGCTGCAATTGATGATTTACCAGGAGTAGGAGAGTATACTGCCGGAGCCATATGTGCCTTTGCATTTAACCTTCCTGAACTATTTCTTGAAACAAATATTCGTTCGGTGTATATACATCATTTTTTCCCTGGACGAAATGATGTTCATGACAAAGAACTCTTGCCATTACTCGAAAAGACGGTGGATAAAAAGAAGCCCCGCGAATGGTATGCCGCACTTATGGACTATGGTGCGCATATCAAATCTCAAACAATAAACCCAAATCGTCGGAGCACTAATCATAAAAGACAACCGAAATTCTCTGGTTCATTACGTGAGGTACGCGGAAAAATACTCAAATATATGGTCGAAAATGGCTTTTTAGCCACTACTATGGTGTCTTTTATAGAATCAGATGGCGAAAAAGCAAAAGAAGCGATTGAAGGGCTTTTATCAGATGGACTTATAAGAGTTGCTGCAAAAGGTTTTCGTCTTTCTAGTTAATCACAAAATTGAGCTGATTTTCCAGCACTATATTCCCATTGACAGAATTATCTGCTATTATAAAGATATTATTATTTTTAAATATTTATTTTTAATATTATGGCAACGAAAATGACCAAGTCACAGATCATCAGCACGCTCGCTGACAAGTTTGGCAAGACAAAAAAGGAAGTGTCAGAAATGATCGACGCGCTCGTTACGATGGCATACCAGGAAACAAAGAAAAACGGTGAGTTCACTATTCCTGGTCTTGGTAAACTTCAGAAGAAGGCACGCGCAGCACGCATGGGTCGCAATCCTGCAACAGGTGAGCAGATCCAAATCCCAGCCCGCACAGTAGTAAAATTCCGCATCGCAAAGGCAGCAAAGGAAGCGATTCTCTAATTCTCTCAAAGAATTGCTTACAAAAAAACCCGCACCTGCGGGTTTTTTTGTAAACTATCTCGCGTATTCAATAATACGAGTTTCACGAATCATGATAACTTTAATCTCACCAGGATACTTCAAATCACTCTCTATTTTGAGCGCTATCTCGCGTGCAAGATGTTTTGCTTCAATATCAGATACTTTTTCTGGTGTTGCAAAGACACGTACTTCACGCCCCGCGGAGAGTACATACGACTTCTCCACGCCAGAAAATCCATTAACAACTGCTTCAAGATCAGCAAGACGTTTGAGGTAATTTTCTACCGTATCGCGACGCGCACCTGGTCTGCCACCTGAGATTGCATCTGCAGTTTGGACAATAATGGACTCAATTGTCTCATATGGATAATCTTCGTGATGCGATTTCATTGCAGTAATCACACGTGGATCAGCACCAAACTTCTGGAGGATACGCATACCGATTTCGACATGAGTGCCCTGTACTTCGTGATCAAGAGCTTTACCAATATCGTGTACAAGTGCGCCCGCTTTTGCTATCTGCACATCAGCACTGAGCTCTTCTGCGATCATGCCTGCAATATGCGCCATTTCTACTGAGTGCTGAAGGACATTTTGTCCATAACTCGTACGGAAGTGTAGACGACCTAAGATAGCGACAATACGTGGATCAAAATTAAATATGCCGCATTCATAGACTGCTTGTTCACCTTTTTCTTTTATAATTTTGTTTATTTCTTCTTTTGCTTTTTCTACCATTTCTTCAATCTTCGCAGGCTGGATACGTCCATCGGCAATAAGGTTTTCAAGTGCAACGCGCGCCACTTGCCTGCGTACTGGATCAAAAGAGGAAATAACAATAGCCCCCGGTGTGTCATCAACAATAAGCTCAACACCAGCAGCTCTTTCAAATGCTCTGATATTTCGTCCTTCCTTGCCGATCACTTTGCCTTTGATCTCTTCTGAGGGAATAGTGACATTTGTTGTCATGAGCTCAGCTGCGGTCGAAGAAGCAAGTCGCTGGATTGATGAGGCTAGAATATCTTTGGCTCGACGGTCTATTTTTTCATCATTCGTTTGCTCAAGTTTTTGTGTACGAACAAGTAGATCCTCCTCATATTTTGCTTCCATTTGCTTGAAGAGTACTTCTTTTGCTTCAGTTTCAGAAAGTCGAGCAATCGATTCAAGTTCAGCAAATTTCTGCTTCTCAAGATTATCTGCTCGCTCTTTTATGAGCTTCACTTCCTCTGCTTTTTCTTTTATATGTTCTACTTCCTTGTCTATTTCTGTCTGTCTTGCATCAAGTAATTCTTCTTTTTTGATAAGACGATCTTCTGTTTTTTTGTATTCTAATTCTTTATGTTTCTCTTCATCACGAAGCTCTGTCATCTTATCGTCTACCTTCTTTTTTGCATCATCGAGAATTCGCTGCGCTTCTTCTTTGGCGCCGATCAGCATCTGCTTGATCTCAAGCTCCATTGAGCCTCGCTTACCAAGCGAAATGATGAGACGCAGGTAATAGCCCAGCACCAAACCGGTGAGCAGGGCTCCTGCCGATATAAAAATTGTTAATAAATCCATGTTGGTGTCCGTCAAACGAACCAGCAATCAGTGTACACACTCAACAAAAGCCAGATACTACTGTGCGAAATGTAGGGTAATTCGATTTTTTCTATTCGTTCATACTGATCTTGAAGGTTGCTAAAACGTCAAATTATTTTTTATAAGGTTGCATGCCCATAATAACAGAAATTTTTTCGATAGCTACTACTACAAAAAACCGCCATTGTCGGCGGTTTTTTGTAGTTACTTTGTAGATGTGGATAACTTCGCTTTTTCAAGAACTCCGTCAATAATGCCATACTTTTTTGCCTCATCACTCGACATAAAGAAATCTCGCTCGACGTCCTTTTCGATCTGAGAGAGCTTTTGACCAGTATTTTTGGCAAGTAATTGATTGAGATCAGAACGCATCTTAAGGATACGACGTGCCGAAATCTCAATATCGGTCGCTTGGCCTTCTGCACCACCATGTGGTTGATGGATCATGACTTCAGAGTTTGGTAGCGCATACCGCTTACCCTTCGCACCACCGGCAAGCAGAAATGCACCCATTGATGCTGCCATACCGACGCAAATCGTAGAAACGTCAGGTTTTATAAACTGCATAGTATCATAAATGGCAAACCCAGAAGTAATTGACCCACCTGGGGAGTTGATATATAGATGAATATCTTTTTTCGGATCCTCATTTGCAAGGAAAAGGAGCTGAGCAATGACGATATTGGCGACATGGTCATCAATCGGACCACCAAGAAAGATGATTCGTTCTCGAAGTAGTCGCGAATAAATATCATAGGCGCGCTCACCGAATTGCGATTTTTCTATAACTGTTGGTATAAGCATGGGTTTATTTTATCTTATTTTTTAAGTGAAAACAGTATACAAGTGCTGATTTTGTCTGTCTAGTGATATATTGACAAAAATATTGTATATGCTATAATAAGCTCAGATTTAAATAAGCTCTTTGTATATAGAGTAACGGACTTATGCACCTGACGCATATTGATGAACAACCTTAAATCAATCCAGACATACCATGAAAACTACTCTCAAACTTTTCCTTTTTCTGATCCTCGCGATTGGAGCAACATCATGCTCATTGAACCAGAACAACAACGTGGCTGTTCCGATTCATACGACAATTTCTCCTGCTCTTGCAGGTCAAGTCTTTTTTATTGGAGACCCGGGTCATCCTGGAAACTACCCCGGCGCCTATTCACCCAACGGTCCAGGGATACTTGTTCCTGTAAGTTTTGATGGGTTTACAATAGCACCCATTACTAATTTTACATTCGGACCAGCTCTCCAGGGGTATACCACACACGAGAGCATAAAGACTGTTTACGACAATGCAGTCAATAACTATTTTCGGTTAAGCGGAGGGATTCGACCCATCGACGATGGGATCAAAATTGTTATGAGAATAAATTTTGTACAAAATTCTCAAAACAATAATCAATTAAGTACTGCTATCGAATACTACTATACTCGGTAAAAGGAAAAGAAAAACCCCTGTCAAACGACGGGGGTTTTCTTTTTATATTATTACTCACTCTGAGAAACAGAAGCAGATATTACAGCAAATTTATTCTACTTCTCCTGCTTCAAGAAATCGGAATACTTTTTCGGTGGTGAGTGTCGCTGTGATATACATTCGCGCTCGCATTGGATCAGCATCCTTGTAGTGTTCAAGTAGATGCTTGAGCTCATGCTCGACATCTTTTTCATCAGGGACAATCTTTTCTGTTTCAGCTATTTTTTGCACAACAAGCTGGAGCTTGGCACGCTTTTCTGCTTCTGGTAACCATTCCTTACGGATATCTTCTTCTGTTTTCTGCATCTGCTTGAGATAGGCATCAAAGGTAAAGCCGATGTTTTCAATATCAGTCTTTAGTCGATGAAGCATTTTGTCTACTTCAGCATGCGCAAGTATCTCTGGTACATCAATCGTAGACTTTTCGATCAATGCTTCAATGATCGCCAAGCGGCGCTTTTCTTTTGCTTGGTGTTCTTTTTCAAGACGCATGTTTTCACGAATCTTCGTTTTGAAATCTTCCACGTCATTGAAACTGCCGAGTGTTTTTACAAATGCATCATCAAGTGGTGGAAGATCTGCTTCTTTTGTTTCTCCAGATTCCTCAAGCGGTGTAGATTCTGCTTGTGTACTTGCGGCTGATTCAGATTGCTCTTTTTTTGCACGCATCTTGCGTACTTCATCGACAGTCTTTTCGATATCTGCATCCGTCACAGCGACAACTTCTTCTTGTGGTGCATTCTTGGCAATTGTTTTGTAGTCAGGGAGTATCACTTCCGGGATGACAGCAGTGACGATCTTGAATGTGAGTGGGTTACCCTTCGCAAGTTTCGTAAGCGTGATCTCTGGGTGTCCAATCGCAGAAATGTTTTCTTTCTCAAGAATATGTCCGTATGCATCAGTAACTGCGAGTTCTGCCATCTCTTCGAGTATGCGAATTTCAGGAATGTTTTTTCTGAGAATAGTTTCAGGTACTTTACCTTTTCGAAAACCAGAAATCTCAGCATGCTCACCAAGATGTGTGAGTGCCTTTGCTTCATACTCAGAAAATGTCTCCGCGTCGATCTCTGCTATTATCTCAACTCTGCTCTTATCGAGCTTTTTTACTTCGCTTGTAGTATTCATTAGTTTTCAAGTTTTGGCGCGTATTCTTTGTGATATCGCTCCGTACACTCTTTAATAACTTGTATCGCTTCCGCAGGGCCATGGAAGGTTTCGACGACACCGGTACCCGGCTTTTTGAGTGCTTTGTAATTCTCCCAATAATATTTAGTTTCTTTCTCCCAGTACTCACCAAGGTCAGCATACGAGGTAATGTGATCGGAACGTTTGTCGTCGTTAAGCACCGCGATAATTTTGTCATCAACTTCACCGCCGTCAATAAATTTCATCACGCCAATAACACGAGCTTCGACAAGTGAGCCTGGCACAAGCGGCTCAGTGATATTGACGATCTCAACATCAAGCGGATCGCCGTCATAATCCCAAGTCATTGGAATCGCACCGTAGGTAAACGGATAGGCGAGTGATGAATACCCGACACGATCGAGCTTGAGCTGACCGGATTCAGTAATGAGTTCGTATTTATTAATACTTCCGGCAGATACTTCGACAATAGTGTTGATCACTCCTTTTTCTTCATCCACAAATGGAGGAAGCGCGTGCAGAAGATTGAGCATATACTTTGACGGTTTTGCTTTGATGTTGGCCATATAGTTTTTATATAGATATAGTTAATAATACAAACAAAGAGAGTGAGGCTTCTTATAGCAAGTCGAGTGCATATGACACAGATACTTACTTTTTAAATGAGGACTGCTACTAACTACGAAGCTGTTTCTTCTGTTGATTCCTCGGCGGATTTTTCTTCTGTAAGTGTTTGAGGGTCAGCAGTATTCTCTAGAGCTGTCTCAGTCGCGTCAATCTCTTCTTCAGACATTTCTTCTTCATCAGCACCGATTGTCTCATCGGCTGCAATGCCTTTGATGTCAATTCTCCAGCCAGTCAATTTCGCTGCGAGACGCACATTTTGTCCGCCTTTACCAATAGCAAGCGAGAGTTGGTCATCAGCAACATCGATTGCTGCTTTCTTTTCTTCTTCGTTAATATCAATATTGAGGACACGAGCTGGCGAGAGAGAGCTTGCGACAAATGTTGTCGGATCTTCTGACCACGGGATAATGTCTATCTTTTCACCAGCGAGTTCATTCATGACAGTCGTAACTCGCACGCCACGCTGACCGACACATGCGCCGACAGGATCGACATTTTCATCATGTGACATAACGGCAATCTTTGAACGTGAACCTGGTTCACGCGCGATACTTTTGATCTCGACAGTACCACTTGCGATTTCTGGTGCTTCAAGCGCAAATAGTTTTTCGATAAATTTTGGATGGGTGCGAGAGAGACGCAAGTTGATGCCGCGTGGTGTCTCTTCGACACGATACAAGTATGCGCGAATGCGCTCACCACGTGCATAGCGCTCACCAGGGATTTGCTCTTCATATGGAAGCACACCTGTCGCACGTGCAAAATCTATAAACACATTGCCACGCTCGATTTTTTGGATAAATCCATTTATAATCTGCCCTTCTTTGTCACCATATTCACCAAGGATAGACTCGCGCTCAGCTTCTCGAATCTTCTGGATAATAACTTGCTTTGCGGTCTGCGCAGCGATGCGACCATAGTCATCTTTTGCTTCAAGTGGAAAAACAATTTCGTCCTCAAGCTGTACATCTTTTTTTATTTTCTTGGCATCTTCAAGAAGGATATGGTGTTCGGGATTGAAACGAGAGCGCTCATCTCCTTCGATAACTGGTTCTTCTTCAGATTCTTCTTCGCCTTCCTCAGGAATACGTACAATGGATTCATCAACAACAATTTTTACTTGGAAAAAATCAGTACCTCCGGTTTCAGTATCGAACTTTGCTCGAACAATCTGTCCTTTCTTACCGTAATCTTTTTTATAAGCGGCTGCGAGTGCCTGCTCAATAGCTTCAAATATCTTTTCTTTCGGTATTTTGCGCTCTTCTTCAAGTTGCTCAAGCGCTGATTTCATTATTTTTAGGTCTAACATATATTCTGTTTTAGTTATTAAGTTTTTTGTAAAAAAGAAAATCCGTTTCGCGACGGACTTTACTTCCTCAATATACTGTCTCAAGAGTGATAAGTCAAACGACCTTATTGCACTGCCCAGGACCCATCAACTCCAGGATTTTTCGCCCCACGAACCTCAAAGTGCAAGTGCGCACCAGTTGATCTTCCGGCACCAAAGGTACCCGGACGACCACCGGTCGTACCGATATTTTGACCTTGTCTGACAGTATCGCCTGACTCTATAGATACCTTGGAAAGGTGTGCATAGAGCGTTTGTGTTCCGTTCGGATGTGCAATAACGATGTAATTTCCGTAACCGCCATTGTAGCCACCTGAACCACTCGCGACAACAACGGTACCACCTGCTGCTGCTCGTATTGTTGTACCGACAGAGCAACCCCAGTCAGTACCATTGTGACCATGAAGCCCTTGTGTTCTTGGACACGCAACTGGCTTTATGTAATAGCCATTTTGAGCTGGACCACCTGAACCAGGAATTACTCTTCTTGAAACAGATCCTTTTGATTTTGAGGCAGGTGGTGCTGCGGCAATAACCCCATCGGGAATAATAATAGTATCGCCCACAATAAGCACCGCATTTGGTGCAATACCATTAAAAACAGCTATATCTCCTGCATCAGCACTGTATTTCTTGGCAAGAGAAGCCAAGGTATCACCTTTTTTAATAGTGTATTGGACACCTGTTACGGGCAAAATAACCAGGGTACGACCTTCTACGAGTGCCTGCCCTCTGGTGAGATCGTTTGCCCAAAGAATAGTATTTGTTGAGACAGAAAACATCTCAGCAATTGCCGCAACTGTGTCTCCTTTACGTACGGTATAGACACTGATTTGGTCATTTGTAGAAGTGTCAGCTACATCTGCTGCTGTGCCAAGTGGACCGCTTTCGGCAACAAGCGCTGATCCATCGACAATTTCTACAGCATCAAGTGTCTTTGCTTGAGGGTCAATAATTGGCTTTGCTTCAAGAAGAGTGACTGTTTGTGAGTTTTCTTGATTTTCTACTGTCTCATCAGCTTGTACTGTTCCAGCTGAGAAAATACCAAATGGATTCCAAGCATGAGTGTCTTTAGGAAGTGTCAACATGCCAAAGACTAGAAAGACGGAAAGAACCACCAAAAATACTCTGGAGTTCAAAAAAATCGATTTTTCAGTCCGGCTGCGTGAAAAAGCTTTAAAATAGCCGGATTTTGTATTGTAAGATTTGATAAGCCTAGGAAATACCGCGCAAAATAACCCCTCTTTGTTATACGTACTTAGAGATTTACAGGGCGACCTTTTGGAAAAGTGTCTGTAAAGAAAGTTATATTTAAGCGATTTGTTACAGTCATGCAATCGCTCCGACTCAAAAATACTCCAGAAATAAGGTGTTTTTTGATATTCGGACAGCTGTTTCAGGAACATTTAAAATGCTAACGCACCCTCACTGGCAAGTCAATGCCAAAAAATGCCCAGTGGGGAAAACTATATATTTGACTTTTGAGACACACTAACGAAGAATTGACTCGAATGAACAAAAAAGATGAGCTCAATGTAGCGCAAAAAGAAGCAGTCCTTCACACTGAGGGGCCACTTTTGATTGTTGCCGGAGCCGGAGCTGGTAAAACAAAGACCCTTACTGCCCGAATCGCGAGCTTGATTGCCTCTGGTACCCCGGGAGAGAGTATTTTGGCAGTCACATTTACGAATAAAGCAGCAAAAGAGATGAGAGAACGAGTAGCCGCTCTGATCAGTGCTGATCAGAGCGGCAGTATGCCATTTGTCGGTACGTTCCATTCTCTGGGTGTGCGGCTTATCCGGGACAATTCCGAGAAACTAGGTGTCACCCGGCACTTTACGATCCTCGACGAGGAAGATGCACGGTCAATCATCAAAGACTCACTTATATCCCGAGGTCTCGACCCCAAGCAATTTGAACCCCGCAAAATAAAGGCGATTATCTCCAGAAACAAAAGCGACTTCGTTACTCGCGAGCAGTTTGCCGAAAAAACCTCCTCCTATATTGAAGAAGTGACGCATGCAGTATGGGAAGAATATGAAGCACGAAAAAAACGGGAGAACAGCCTTGATTTCGACGACCTCCTGCTTCTACCGACACTACTGCTTAAAAGTGATGCCTTTGTAAGAGAACAATATCAGCGTCTCTGGCGACATGTTCATGTCGACGAATATCAAGACACGAACAAAGTGCAGTACACACTCGTCACACTGCTCGCTGAGAAACACAAGAATATCTGCGTGGTTGGCGACAGCGATCAGAATATCTACAGCTGGCGCGGCGCGAACATCGAAAACATCCTACGCTTTGAACGCGACTACCCGGGGGCGAAAGTAGTGCTCCTTGAAGAAAATTACCGTTCCACCAAAACGATCATCGAGGCGGCAAATGAAGTGATCAAAAAAAATGCAGTTCGTATCCCAAAAAATCTCTTCACCAACAACAAAGAGGGAGAAAAAATTTCACTCTTTGAAGCCTGGAACGAAGAAGATGAGGCGCGTTTTGTCGCACGCACTGCTGACCGTCTGATCCAAGAAGGGGCACAACCAAATAACATCACAGTTCTCTATCGCGCCAATTTCCAATCACGCGTACTTGAAGAAGCATTTCTGATGGCAAATGTCCCGTATCAAGTGCTCGGAACGAAATTTTTCGACCGCAAAGAAATCAAAGATGTCATATCCTATATCAAGGCTGCACTCAACCGCGAAAGCCTTGCTGATGTGAAACGCATCATCAATACCCCAGCGCGTGGTATTGGTAAAACCACGATTGCAAAACTATTTGCTAATCAATTTGGTGAATTACCAGCTACCATGCAAAAAAAGATCAATGGATTTTATGCAGTACTTGCAGAAATAAAAGAAGCGGTAGAAACAACGAAACCCTCCGAGGCGATAAAATTCCTCATCAAAAAGACTGGTATCGAGGAAGTACTTGCAACTGGCAGTGAGGAAGACAAAGAGCGACTTGAAAATATCAAAGAATTGGTAACGCTCGCAACGCGCTATGACCCGCTTGAAGGAATGGAAGGTGTCGAAAAACTACTTGAAGACGCAGCACTTGCGAGTGAACAAGATTCGCTTGAGGAAAAAAAAGAAAAAATCGGCGTGAAGCTCATGACCGTGCATACATCAAAAGGGTTGGAATTTCCACATGTGTTTGTCGTTGGTCTTGAACAAGGACTCTTTCCGCACGACCGCATGGATACACAAAAAACAAAAGATGAAGATGAAGAAGAACGCAGGCTTTTTTATGTCGCACTTACTCGCGCCCGAGAAAAAGTATATCTCTCATGGGCAAACATGCGTACCATATTTGGTATGAAGCAAGTAAACACGCCAAGCGAATTTCTTTACGATATTCCTGAGCAACTGATTGAAAGAAAAGAACGTGAGCACGAAAATGAATTTGGAGGGAAAGTGATTTATTTAGATTAACTTTACCTGACATATCTATACTTTCATTCCAAGGTTAAACCTTGGAAATAAAACATGAAGCACATACGACCAAAAAAATCTCTTGGACAGAATTTCCTAAAGTCACACACTGCGCTCACGCAGATTATCGCTGCTGGAAAATTAAATAAAAAAGATGTCGTGCTTGAAATTGGTCCCGGCAAAGGCGCGCTCACAGAAAAATTACTCGAGCACGCGGGTACAGTTATCGCAATAGAAAAAGATACTAATTTGTTTGTCTATCTTTCCGAGAAATTCTCTGACGAGATACAAGAAGGTACGTTCATCTTACTCAACGATGACATACTTGATTTTTCATTTTCGAACTACAAAATACGAGAGACAAAATACAAACTCATTGCCAACATACCTTACAACATTACCGGTGCAATTCTTCGAAAATTTCTCTCATTAGAGACGCAACCAGAAAAAATGGTGCTTCTTGTCCAAAAAGAAGTCGCTGAGCGTATCGTCGCTCGTGACAGGAAAGAAAGCATTCTTTCTATTTCTGTCAAAGCATATGGTACACCGAAATATATTGCCAAAGTACCAGCGCGGTATTTTTCACCGGCACCCAAAGTAGACTCAGCAATCATCTCTATTGAAAATATTTCAAAAGCACACTTCGCAAGCATTAAAGAGGAAAGTCACTTTTTTGAACTTCTCCGCGCTGGATTCGCTCACAAACGCAAGCTTCTTACGAGCAATCTCTCACATCTTGGTATTAATACAAAAACAGTACTCATCGAGTGTAGTATTTCGACACAAGCACGAGCTGAGAATCTGACACTTAAGCATTGGATTTGCCTCTCAAAGAAGCTATAATATTTGTATGAAGTATTGTATTTTCTTTTTTTCGATTACACTCTTTTCTTTCTTCTTCGCTGCACATATCTCGTTTGCCGCACTCGGGACAATGCGCTCATTCGGCGGAAGAGTGATAAGTACGACGACACCAGGTATTACTTGCGGAGCACAATACGGCATGATGAGTATTCAGCCTGTCGGAGTATTTCCAGCAACAGGCTATACCATCACTGCAACCACTCAGTCTGTTAATCCTGGAGGTTGGATTTTGGGACTCTACAACGCGACACCCACAACTGGTATTTGTTATACCAACACTGCTCCACCAATCCCTGTGCCTTCATTTAACATACTTAAATTTAGCACCTCAAAACCTTCTCTTTTTTAATTTTTTAAATTATGAAACAAAGCGTAATTGAGAGATATCGAAAATACTTACCAAGCAAGCGATTTATTAGTATCACCATCTCAGTATTTGGAGTGTTGGCACTTATTCTTCTTGGGAGAGAATTTTTTAGTGGAAGAAAAAAAATAAGCGGCGATACCGAAAATACTTCTGCTTCTAATGGCACACTGATCTCAATCAGCGAACTTGCCGAGAACGACCGCGACAAAGATGGCGTCGCAGATTGGGAGGAAGCGCTCTGGGGCACCGATCCTAACAATACTGATAGCGATGGTAATGGAATAAGTGACAAAGTTGAGATTGATGGAAAAAAAAATACTCTTACTCTTTCTTCTGCAGAACAATCAACCGAGGCACTTGATGAAACAGAAGCTTTTTCTCGTGAATTGTTTATTTCAATTAGTGCACTAAAAGAATCAGGTAATCTCAATGAACAATCAATACGCGACCTTGCGGAAACTATCAGCCAAAACGCAGGTGAAAAAGAATTCATTACGCCAGTCTATACAAAGGACTCAATACAAACAACAAATGAGGCAAAGGTAGCTGTCACAAACTATCATTCTGCCCTGCTTACCGTTTTGAAGCGCTATGACGAGAGCGGTATTGGCACTGAGCTCTCAAGTATAGAGGCTGCGCTATCTACAGAAGACCAATCTACTATTACAGATATTGAAAATATCGCCAAAAAATACCAATCGCTTGCAAAAGACCTTATAGGCATAACAGTACCTTCTGCGATAGTAGACACCCATCTAGAGCTTGCAAACAGTGCATCTGGTATTAGTGTCTCACTTACAAACACTGCAAAACTGTTTGACAACGCCATGCTCGGTTTGATTGGTATCTCACAATACGAGAAACAAAGCTCTGTATTTGACACTACATTCTCAAAACTACAAGAGTATTTTAAATCGCATGGTATACTCAAATAAATGAAATCTGCCACTCGACCAACACGGATACTTGCCGGCATGTTGCTCGGAACGATAGCTTTGCAGTCGGCTTTTCTTGCACCACCCACAAAAAGTGCTGAAGCGCTCGACTTTACTGCCGCATCACAAGGAGTTCTTTCTGCTAGTGTCAGTTGTGGTGTAAACAATCTATTGCAAAGAAACCTTTCGAGTAAACTAGGTGGCCTTATTGAAGGTGAGGCGCTAAGTGAAGTGAGTGGTGCAGCTAGTGTACAAGTAGGCGACAGAGAAGTAAGAAGGCAACAAGAAGCTTTAACATTTAAAGAAACATGTCTAAAAAAAATTGCTCGCGCTGCTTCACAGGTTGTCTTGAGAGAGATAACGAGACAGACGGTCAACTGGATTAATACTGGCTTCAATGGTCAGCCACTTTTTGTAAGAAATCCACAATCATTCTTTAAGAGTCTTGCTGATAGAGAAGTACAGCGTTTAACGTCGACATTTAGAAATAGAAATAACTATCCGTTTGGACAATCGTTTATCAGAGGCTACGTGCGTGCAACACAAAGAACATTTGAACAAAATAGCGTTTATAGTCTTCGAAATTCTCTTGGCGGCTATACACCACAGCAATTTTATAGTGATTTCAATCTCGGTGGTTGGGATGGGTGGCTTGCAATGACACAACAGCCACAGAATAATCCTATTGGCTTCAGTATAGAAGCATCACGAGAACTCAGTCGTCGTCTTGCAGGTACACAACAATCAGTGGCACAAGACATACGAGATGAGCTACAGCAAGGAATGGGATTTCTCTCACCAAAAGTCTGTGTCGACCCAGTCGGCTATATTCCACCATCTGGGGCAGTGATCAGTATTACTGAAGTCGAAAATCTCGCATTAAATGATCCTATTAGTCTCATAAATCAAATGGGTATAACACCAGAGCAGGCAGCAGCAGCAATCGGTGTTAGTGTAGCTGATCTCCAAGATCTCAATGAAGAACAAATTGCAAGTCTTATAGGTGCCGCACAAACAGCTGGCTATGACCAATATGTTGATCAGTGTCGCCGCTATGAAACTACAACTCCAGGAGGTGTAGTTTCAAGTCAACTGACCAAAGTTCTTAATATACCAACAGACAATCTCTTACTTGCACCAGAAGATCTCGACAGCAGTCTACAAGCAGTCTTTGATGCACTACTCAACCAGCTTTTCAAAAAAGGTCTTGCTTCACTTTCTGATCTTTCAAATGGTGACACTGGTGGAACTGGAGCAAGTAATATCGAAGTATATAGCGGTGGCGGGTATGGTTCAAATGCAAGTGCGACGCAAAATTTCTCGGCAACTACAAATGTGAATGATCAATGGTTCAATCAAAACCGGCAGTTTGACATTACTAATATTGCTTCAATCCAAGAAATTATTGATACTCAAAATGAGTATATACAAGCAATCATTGATGATCCAGCAATTGAATCCCCACTACCAAACCCAACAATAAATTCAGCGAACTACCCTCTTCCTGCAGTGCTCTATACAAGCGCAAAAGGTCAAAATTACTGGCTGAATAGAATAATCCCTGAAATCTATCAACTTGACTACTGTATACCTGGACCACACCCAGGCTGGGAAAATGAAGCACAAGCAAACTTCTTTGCTATAAAATCTAAAATTACTGATACAAAAAATCTTAACGAAACAGCGCTTGGCAGGATATACGATACATTTACCTTTGGTTTAGGAACATCAGTTATTAATTTTTGGACAAATGTAGCTACACCGGGTGACGTAAATGCTGATGATCTTAAACATATAAGATACTATGGCGCGCTTATACAGAATCTCACAGGCATACAGGCAGAAGCTGACAAATACATTCTCTCATACGAAAAAGTGATAAAAATTCTTGATACGCTCTTTGAGCGGTTCGTTGTACAAATGAATAGACAGTTTGATCCAGTCAATCTCCCCTCATCCGCAGGTGAAGCAGCACTCCTTTATGCCAAAATTCCTGGATATACATCAATTCTTCAGAAAAATACCCAAGACATTGTATCGCTTAGGGGTGTTGTACGTAGACTTGAAGAAATCAAACAAGAAATAACACTCATCAACACAGAACAAGCGACACTTGATTCGCAGACGCTCTCTGGTGCTATAAGTCAATCACAAGCTGAAATTATACAAAATCAACTTGACAACAGGCTTGATTTTGCAAAGCGCTCATTTGGTAATCAAGCACAAAATTTTGTCACAGATGCTAATACCTTAGCAATAAAAGATCAAACACGGCAGTTAATTAGTGACATTGTGTATATACACAACACCTTACTCAAAGGTCCAAGCGGGTGTGAAGCACAAATACAGTTTGTACCAGTCGAATCTCGAGTACGTGCATGGCCGTACCAGAATCCTCATTATTATGATTATCCAAAAGGTGGAAGTGGTACTACACTAGTTGATATTGGTAGTCTTAAACTAGACCCAATCACTAACAACCTTATCGGTGCTCCACTACGAAGCTATACGACCTATTATCCATTTATGGAATACTCTTATTTCGGTAATTCAAACTGGAGTGGCTATCGACCAACCTGGAGTCAGATTTATATTACAGATCTCATGAATTTTGACACCGGTGAAGTAGGTAACACTGTCGGTATATTTGAAGCACGACTTATGTTTGGAGAATAGTAGTAGTCATATACGTACTATGGGCATACGCGAAATTGCCATACTCTGATACAATAAAGTGTATTAATGAATCGTTTAAAACGAAAAATAAAATCTGGCTTTAAACACTTTGTGCTCACGCTAGTGCTTCTTGGCGTGACTTTTGCATCACTATTCTCTAGTCCGCTACAAGTACACGCAGCAGACAGTATGCAAGAGGTATTTCCAGCTACCTCTTCCAGTGATTCAGGAGTAGGCGATATTCTACCAATTGGTACTGTACCCTATAGCGGCAGGGATGGTGATGAATATATCATTAATGAAAATAATCTGAGTTTGACTCTTGAAGGTACACCAACTTCTCAGACAGTCACATTCAAAATGAATCTCCGCCTTGGTGGTGATTCTATACAGGGTATAAATCCAGGTAGAAATGGCAATAACACTCTTTACGACGAGGAAGAAGACCTTGGTAGTTGGCAATCAATTTACGACACCAACAGTGATGGTAGTTGGCCACCTACTAGCGATAGTGGCAGAGGAATATGGCTTGATATTGGCACAAGTGTAGCTCCTGGACAAGCAAGTGTAGGATTTGGCTCACCTCCAATTGCACCTGTTATAAACGATCTTGTGCAAGAGTATGACCTCGCGACTCTCATTAACTTCAGGTACACATCGCAAGAAATTAATATCACTGTAGGCACAGCAGCTGGACTTACCCCAAATACACAATACTACGCTCGCATTCGTGTTGAAGAATCAGATTCAACAGACAATGCCTACAGTAAGATTGTCGGATTCAAAACAGGTGCTGCTGGTGATACCGGAGAACAAAGCGAGGAAATCACAGCAAGCCTGACGCAATCTGAAATAAACAATGAAGGACAACTTATTGATCTTCTTGACTGCGGTATAAGCACTATATTTACTGATTGTTTGGTTATAGGTTTCTATTACCTTTTTTATGTCCCATCATCATGGATTCTCCGTGCTGCTGGTTGGTTGCTTGACGCATTCGTTACATTTTCAATCAGTACCAAAGTATATAGTGATCCAAGTTTTATAACAGAAGGATGGAAGATCGTCCGTGATATAGCAAACATATTTTTCATTTTTGTCCTTGTATATATTGCATTTAAGCTAATACTTGGCGTTAGTGGCTCTGATGTGAAACGTATGCTGACCACTATTATCATAGTCGGTGTCCTTATAAACTTCAGTCTATTTTTTACCAAAGTCGTTATCGACTCATCAAATATACTGGCACGCATTTTTTATCAACAGATCCAAATCACTGGTACTGAAGGTAGGGCAATCACAGATGCCTCAAAACTAGGTGTGGAAGAAAAAAGTCTCTCACAAGCTATTGTCAGTGGTGTAAGTGTAAACAAAATGCTCTCTGATGAGACTATTACAAAACTACGTACTATGAATTGGCATAGTACTAGTTCAACATTTTTGATTATTATACTTGGCTTAATTGTCAATCTCGTTACTGCTTGGACATTATTTATGAGTGCACTGTTTTTTATAGGGAGGATTGTCGCCTTGTGGGTAGCTATGATATTTTCAGCATTCGCCTTTATGTCAAACATTGCACCTGATTGGTTTAAACAAATTCCTATGATTAATTGGAGTAGTTGGTTCTCTGACCTTTTAAAGGTTTCCTTTTTAGCGCCGATCTTTCTGTTCTTTATTTATTTGATTATTGCATTTGTGAATAGCAAATTTCTCGATGGGTTACTGCTTAAAGCAAACGATTTTGATTTTACACAACTCCTCGTCTCTATTATGCTCCAGTTTGGAATTTTAATTGTCCTTATACAAAAAGCAAAAGATATTGCTGAAAAACTTGCAGGAGACACAGCTGGTGCCGCTGTAAGTGCTATAAAAAAAGGAGCTTCCGCTGTTGGTTCAGTAGTTGCTGGAGCAGGACTTGCTGTAGCAACTGCTGGAGCAGGATTTGCACTTCGTGGCACACTTGGCAGATATGCCGCAGATCAGATGAATTCTGAAGAATACAAAAAGAAAATGGCCGAACGCATAGAAAAAGGTGGTGTTCGTGGTTGGCTTGCACAACGAGAACTCAAATCATATGAAAGTTTCAGTAATGCAAGTTTTGATGCTCGTGGATCAAAAAGATTTCAGAGTGCTCTCACTAGGTTTGGTGGTGCAACTGGTATAAATATAAACACTGGAACTGGACACGAGGGAGGACATCTAAGTGATAAAGAAAAGAAAGAAAAAGAGCATCTTGCTATGGTAGAGCTCCTGCGATCAAAGAAAAGCGATGAGGAGTGGATGGAGTCACTCAGCGAGGATGATCCAGAAAAGAAAAAGTACATGGATGCAAAAAAGAAATACGAGACTGAGAAAGCTGTGTTTGATGAGTATGAAAACAAATACAGAGAAGCATACGAGGCTGCAAAAAACTTGCCTGGCTTTAATCTTGACAAATTTAGAATTGACTATGAAAAAGCAAATGGAAAAGCACCAGATGCGCCAAAGGAAGTCAAAGCATCAGACTATGTTGATGTTTCAAAAATAAACAAAGAGCGCGAACTTAAATATGCAAGATACCTTAGAGAGAATACATTGCGCGCAAAGATAGAGCGTGCAACAGGTGATGGAGATCTGCTTGGCACGGAGCGTAGCGCACAATTGTCAGCAGCCAAAAAGATCGAAAGAGAAGCAGCAATGACTGAGAAATCATCAGTAAGTATGTCGAAACTTGCTCGCGCCGCAGAACAAGCAGAATACGATATTGGTCGCCTCAATAGAGAAATTGAAGCACATCAAACTAAATACTCTGGTACGCCTGAAGAAGTAAAACAAAAAATTACTCTTGAGATAAATACGGCAAAGAATGAACTGAAAGATATTGATCTAAATGCTGAAATGATGAAACAAAAATATGAAAGTGTAAAAAAGAAAGGTGGAAATACTGCGAGACAAGCTTATATTGCATGGCAAGCTGCTGAAGACAAGAGAAAAGAGAAACAAGAAGAAATCGCGGCTCTTGGTAGGGTAACAGAAGATCAGAAAAAACGTATAAGCGAACTTGAAAAGAAAGAAGGAGATCTTGAAAAGCTCCGAGAAAAGATAGACAAACTTAACTAGCCAGATAAGAAAAAATTATGATAGATTTTACTGAACAACAAATGGAAGAAAAATTCAATGCGGTCCCGCGCTCGGTGCGCGCGTTGATCTTTGATCCTATAGTTGGAGAAAAAACACAAAGTATCGGCAAGAAGTATGGATTACTGCTTGATGCATCAAGTGACTTGCTTGCAATTGTGCAATTTGCTCTTTTTGGATTCATTACTCAAGAAGATATCAAAAAAGAAATTATCGAAGCACTCAAAGTAAGTAATACTGTAGCATCTGCCATTACTGTAGATATAAAAAACGAAATAGTAGCGCCTATTTTTGAAAAAATGCGCAAGCAACAAGAAGAAACTACTACAGAAAAAATAACTGACGAAGAAATTGCACTCCTTCTTACTGAACCTGAAGATGACAGTAGTGGTTTTGCGCAAGCTGGTATTGAAATACAATCAGAGAAACCTTTCATTGGCGACGAGGAAAAGGAAGCCTTTGAGGAGCATAAGGTATTGCTCAAGCAAATAGAACGTACTACCTCGCCAATACAAACGTCAAACGAGATACAGCGAGGTATTACAGGTGAAAAATTTTCTGGTAATTTCAAAATTCCTCATGAAGAGCGAGATTATTCGATAAATAAGCAGTCTGACGCAGATACAGTTTCACTCAAAGTAATAAGGCATCGTGACCGTGTCGATCCATACCGAGAACCTCTTGAATAACAAAATGCCCGTAGTTTGCGGGCATTTTGCTTTGCCGGCAGTGGAAGATACCATATAATGAATATATGCGATTTGAAGTGCCGCAATTCATTGACGTCGAAGACAAGATTTTCGGCCCATTCACTTTTAAGCAATTTTTATATCTTGCCGGAGGAGCGGGTATCATCTATGTCCTTTGGAAACTTCTCCCAGCGATCATCGCCATACCACTCATACTTCCTGTCGCTGGACTCGCACTTGCTCTGACATTTTACAAAGTAAATGGTCGACCATTCGCACAAACTATTGAGTCTTGGATGAAATACATCACTCAGGACAAACTCTATCTTTGGAAAAAAAGAGAGCGCAGAAAGACGCCAGAAAAAACACCAATGCCTGAGACAGAACAAGTACCAATTCAAGCACCACGTCTTTCTGGGAGTAAACTCAAAGACATCGCATGGAGTCTTGATGTTCTTGATATGCAAGAGAACGCAAAGCTCGATAAACTCGACACAAGATAACTAACATATGGCTATCAACGCAAAAGCATCACAAGAATTTGTACCTGTTAAAGAAGTGCGCGACGGTATCGTCGTCTTAAAAGATGGCAGCCTTCGTGCTATTTTGCTTGCTTCATCAATCAATTTGTCACTCAAGTCATATGAAGAACAACAGGCAGTTCTTTTACAATTTCAGAACTTTCTCAATTCAATAGATTTCTCAATGCAGATCGTCGTCCAATCTCGCCGACGTGACATGCGTCCATATCTTACACTACTTGAAAACAGAATGCGTGAACAAACTGAACCACTCTTGAAAGTGCAGACGCGCGAGTATATTGAATTCATCAAAAGCTTCACGGAGTCAGTGAGTATTATGACAAAAAACTTTTTTATCATCGTTCCGTATTCATCAGTATCATTGCCTTCAGCTGAGGGTGTTATAAAAAAACTATTTGGTGGCACAAATAAAAAAACAGTAGCTCAAGAAGAATTAGCAAGCTTTGAAGAAAAACGTACACAACTTGAGCAAAGAGTTGGCACTATCACACAGGGACTTTCCCGTATGGGTGTCAGAACAGCACAGCTTGGTACTGAGGAGGTTATAGAACTTTTCTATAAGATATTTAATCCGGGAGAAATAACTGCAAGTATTAAATCACAATAATATGGGCTTTTTTGATACATTGTTTGGGAATAAGTCAAAAGTAAAAGAAGCGGAAAAAACGCCAGTGCTTTCTGTCTTACCTGAACAAATCTATGAATCAGCAACCCTCGAATTCCAAGACATCATCGCACCATCTGCTCTTAAAATAGAGTCGAAATCTCTAAATCTTGGCGAGAAAATAACACGCACGTTTTTTGTTATTTCCTATCCAAGATTCCTGACCGATAATTGGTTCTCACCGATAATAAACCTCGACAAGATTTTTGATGTATCAATCTTTATTCATCCTATAGATTCACAGAAATTGCTTCGCGATTTCCAGAAAAAAGTCGCAGAAGTTCAAAGTCAGATCAACACCAGAGAAGCAAAAGGACTTGTCAGAGATCCAATGCTTGATACTGCTTACCGTGATCTTGAGGCGCTTAGAGACAATCTCCAACAGGCGCAAGAACGGGTCTTTGAGGTTGGACTGTATATCACAGTATATGCTGACAATGAAAATGAGCTTTTCAAAGTTGAAAATGAGATAAAAACTATCCTTGAATCACGCCTTATTTATCTAAAACCAGCACTCTTTCAGCAAGAAGAAGGATTTAAGAGTGTTTTACCGATCGGTAATGATCTTCTCTCAGTACACCAAAAACTCAATACTGAGCCGCTTTCGTCTATTTTTCCATTTGTGTCCTTCGACCTCACAAGTGACAATGGGATCCTTTATGGCGTAAATCGACACAATGCGTCACTTGTTATCTTTGATCGTTTCTCCCTTGAAAACTATAATTCAATTATCTTTGCAAAGTCCGGAGCTGGAAAGTCGTATGCGACGAAGCTTGAGATTATCCGTACACTTATGTTTGATACTGACGTGATCGTTATCGACCCAGAACGTGAGTATGAGTATCTTGCTGAAGCAGTCGGTGGACGCTATTTCAATATAGCGCTTTCTTCTGATCACCACATCAACCCATTTGATCTACCAATTCCACGTGAAGATGAAACGACAGCTGACGTGCTTCGCTCAAACACAATCAATCTTGTCGGCTTGTTTCGTATCATGCTCGGCGGACTAACACCAGAAGAGGACGCGCTCATAGACAGAGCGATTACAGAAACATATGCAATAAAAGATATTACTGCTGATTCAGATCTCAGTGACATAGAACCACCACTGTTGTCTGATTTTGAGCTTGTTCTTGCTGGTATGGAAGGAAGCGAAAAAGTACTCCAACGTCTGACAAAATATACTAAAGGATCTTGGTCAACCTTTATAAACCGCCCATCAAACGTCGACATCAACAAGAAATTTGTCGTCTTCTCTGTGCGCGACATGGAAGATGAGTTGAAGCCTGTCGCTATGTATATTGTCACGCACTTCATCTGGAACGAAGTGCGTAAATCAATAAAAAAGCGCCTACTTGTCGTCGACGAAGCATGGTGGATGATGAAATCAGAAGACACCGCTTCATTTCTCTACTCAATCGCAAAAAGAGGGCGTAAATACTATCTTGGCCTCTGTACTATCACCCAAGACGTTGGAGACTTCATGAGAAGTCCCTATGGTGTGCCTATTGTAACAAACTCTTCATTGCAGCTTCTCCTTAAACAATCACCGTCATCGATTGATCTTCTACAGAAGACATTTAATCTCACCGATGAAGAAAAATATCTTCTTCTTGAATCTGCCGTTGGTGAGGGCATCTTCTTTGCAGGACTCAAGCATGTTGCCATAAAGATCATTGCCTCATACACCGAAGATCAAATTATTACCTCAGATCCATCACAAGTACTTGCTATAAAACGCGCTAAGGAAGAATTTGAAGCATCTGAAACGCAAAGAGAACAAGCTATTGTTTCAGAGACAGAAATAGTAAGAGCGCAACCATTTGAAACAACAATAGCACCTAAAACAATACCTGAGACAGAAGAAACAATAGACGCAGCTGAAATGACACCTGTCCGACAAAAAACAAAGGAAGAGTCACAACTTGATGAGCTTGCCATCCTTGATGAAGACCTCAAAGAAATCGAAGAGGATATTGTCGGAAAATAAGAAAAGCAATGTTTTAATGGTATACTCTCTGTATGGATGAGATATCAGCTAATACTACAAGCGATCAAATACAACCAAGTGCAACAGCACAAGACGATACTATAACACAAATGACAACCGTGAGCGCTATTGAAGAGGAGGTGGCGAAAGAACTCGGCACTGGTGATACAGTTGCTCCTGCAGATAGCTTACAAGACAAAGCAAAAAAACTTGCTACTGCTCGCCTTGCCCTTGAAGAGAAAATTATAGCTCTTGAGCGAGATGTCAAAGCAAAGCTTGCGGCGCTAAAAGAGCTCAAAGCGGCACTAGAAGAAGAGATAGGGAAGATCAAAGAACTCAAAGAAACTGAAGGAAAAATCGATATACAGTTACAGAAAATCGATGATCTTGAGAAAAAGCGAGAAGAAATCGAGAATGAAATAAAAAACATCGAAGCCACTACAGCAGGTGTCTCATAACTGCATATAAGTGATATAATCAAAACATGCATCGTATCGGCAAAATCATACTCCTTGGCACACTCTTGATGGGCGTACTTTTGTTTTCCCCAGTTACTATAGATGCACAATTTACTGGAAATACTGACATCACAGTAAATGTTAGTCCTACTATTCCAGGTCCAAATGAAGAAGTAGTGGTGACTCTCACTAGTCTTTCAGTAAATCTTGATACAATTACTATTAGGTGGGAAATAAATGGAAAAACAGAACTTAGTGGTGTTGGAGAGAAAACGTTGACATTCAAAACTGGTGGAGTCGGATCAACAACGACAATTGAAGCTTCAATTGATGTTCCAGGTGTGCCGACCATAACCAAGCGTATAGTTATCCAACCACTAGCAATCGACCTGCTTTGGGAAGCAACTGACTCGTATACACCTCCGTTTTACAAAGGAAAAGCACTGCTTCCGTCTGAAGGAGTAGTAAAGGTAGTTGCCATACCTGAGATTAAAACAACTAGCGGAAAGATGCTAAAACCATCTGATTTTACTTATACATGGAATCGCAATCAAAGGGAACAAGCCATTAACTCAGGAAATGGAAGAAATTATTTTTCTTTCCAGCAGAATTACCTGACAAATGAAGAAGTTATAACAGTAACAGCAAAATCAGTTTCTGGTAACTATCAAGCAACAAAGAAAGTAACAATTACACCTCGTGCCTCAAAAGTGTTATTCTATGAATTTGATCCAGCGCTTGGAGTCAGATATGAACGCATGCTTCAAGATATTACTGGTGTACAGGTAAATAAAGAAGGACTAATTATTACCGCTGAGCCGTATTATTTTTCAGCAAATACTGCTGATACAGCACAGCTTTCATTTGAATGGAATGTGAACAATGAGGAAATTACGTCGCCAACAAAAAAACATATGTTACCAGTACAAGTAACCACAAACGGCGTAGCAGAAATTCGAGTTAAGACAGAAGCTAGGATGAAATTATTCCAGGAGGCAACACGGTCGCTGTTCGTTAATCTTGAAGCAAATGAGTAATATATTTTTAGTAATTCGTATTCTAGCAATTAGCAGCTCTTTATTAAGTGTGCTTCTTTTCCAAACCGTAGATTTGGTTTTTGCTCAGGTGCCAACAAGTGACACTACTTCAATTGTAAAAGAAATTTGTGACAACAATATTGACGATAATGGCGATAATCTTGCAGACGGAAAAGATCCTCAGTGTTATTTTCTTCTTGCTCCTCTCCCTGGTCTTTCAACAATCAATACAACACAAGGGCTTCCTGCATATCTAAAGGTATTATATCGACTAGCAATTGGTATTGCTGGTGTTATCGCAGTAGTTATCATCGTATGGGCAGGTATAGAATATATGATGAGTGATGTTGTGTTTAAAAAAGATGATGCAAAGCAACGAATTTGGAACGCACTCGGTGGTCTTGTCTTGCTTATCGGATCATTTGTATTACTCAATACAATCAACCCTGATCTTCTTAATCTAAATCCTCGGGTGCCCATTAAGGAAATCAATATTGAAGAGGAAGTAGGTGGCGATACTGGTGATGTATTTATCGCAAATTATACTTCTCCGTCAGGAATCTTCTATCCACGAAGTGGTGGAGCATCACAAATAAGTCGCATTGTCAGCAGTCTTGATGGAAAAGTTACCTACCGCTTTGGCGGTAAAGGCGGCCCAGCACCGTATCCAAGTGATACAAAGATGTGCGAAAATGGTCCGTGCAAAAATTACTGCCCACCGGGAACTGTTTGTCTTGATTGCTCTGGATTTATAAATTATATATATGTTGGTGCAGGTATTGCACCTATTAATGGCGGGACAGGAACGATATTTTCGTCATCTGAAAAAATTACAAAGATAGAAAACAGAATTATTAACGGAGAAACTGCTACGTACGTCAACGATATAGCTCTTAAAACAGGGGATCTTTTAGGATGGGTGGCAAACGAAAATGGAAATAAGGTCGGACATGTTGTTATGTATATTGGTAATGGTCAAGCAGTAGAATCTACCTCAGGTGGGAATGGGAGAAGCTCTGGTAATGGGTTAAAAAAATTAGAGGTAACACAAAAGTATCTTCGAAAAGAAGTCCAGCTTTTGACAAGAGTTAAAAGACTATAATTAATCATTATGAACAAGCGACAGCGTCTTATACTTATCACAGCAATAGTGCTCCTTGCTCTATGTGGAGTCTTTGTTTTCTTTTCTATTAGCCAAAAAAGAGTTTCTCTTGAAACTCCAACACTGCGTGAGTTTTTTACTTTTGGAAGATCAAACCAAATTCAAACAGAAAGGATGAGTGAACCATCTTCACAAAGAGGAGAAGAAATCGATTCAGAAGCAAGAGGAGGTTCTTTTTTTCTAAAACAAATTACGTCTCGTCCTGTTGCAGGGGCTGCGGCTGTCAGTGTATCGCGCAAAATAATTAATACAGAAATAAATACAACAGAAAATGAAACTACTGCGCAATGGACAAGAGACCTTAAGGAAGGTGACACTGGTGAAGATGTTAGAGAATTACAGATATTTTTGAACACCAATATAGAACCTAGTGGTGGTAGTGATAAAACAACCATTGTCGCTATAAAAGGTGCTGGATCTAAAGGAAATGAGACGACGTATTTTGGTACAGCAACTACAGCTGCGCTTCGTATTTTCCAAGAAAAATTCGAAATAGAAAGCACTGGGATTGCTGACGAAAGAACAAGAAAAAAAATATTTACACTACAACAAAGTATTCCAAAAGAAGAAAAAGTAACTGCAGTGCGATACGTTGATAAGAGAGATGGGACTATTTTTCAAACATTTATAGATACTATTGAAGAAAAAAAAATATCTGGGACCAAGATTCCGAAAATACATGAAGCGTATTTTGGCAAAGATGCCCTAACTACACTTTTGCGTCTTGTGGAAGAAGATGGTGTAACTATTGCAACCTACGCTGGTACACTTCCAAAGATTATTGAGGGAGGGGATTCAATTACAAACATGAGAGGTTCTTTTATAGAAAGAAATATAGAATCACTTTCTTTTTCTCCTGATAAAAGTAAATTCTTTTACCTTGTGAGTTCTGGTCAATTTACAAATGGGATCATTGCAAGCGCAACAGGTGGATCAAAGATACAAGTATTTTCATCTCCATTTAGTGAATGGTTACCTCAATGGGTAGATGATCGTACTATCGCACTAACAACAAAACCAGCAGCATCTTTTGGTGGTTATCTCTATACGCTTGATACAAAAACCAAAGAATTCAAAAAAGTGATGAGTGAGGTACCGGGACTTACCACCCTCTATAGTCCGAATGGTAAAAAAGTACTATACTCTCGGGCAACAAAAAATAGAAACAGCTTTCTTACTGCGATATACGATACAGAAACAAAAAAATCTACTGATCTTGATGTGCACACACTTCCTGAAAAATGCGTATGGTCTAATGATAGTATTACACTCTACTGCTCTGTACCTAAATATATAAACGGAGGAGAGTACCCGGACGTGTGGTATCAAGGAATACAATCGTTTAGTGATATGATCTGGCAAATAAATACAAAAGACGGAATTCTAAAAAGAGTGTCTGATCCTTTCCAAGAAGCAGGAATCGAAATTGATGGAATACATCTTTTCCTTGATACTGAAGAATCAAATCTTTTTCTCACCAATAAAAATGATTCTTCTCTATGGACACTCACACTCAACTAAGCACTATTGTGAAGTATAAGAAATTATAATTCTTCTTTGCTCACCTTCTCCTACAGATTCAGTCTTGATATATTCTCTTTCTGATAAAAATTCATGAACAATACGCCGCTCAAAAGAGTTCATCGGGTCAGTTGAGATAGTTGAAGCAAAAAACTTTGCTCGTTCAGCGAGCATGTGTGCCACGCTTTGTATTTCTTCGATTCTTTTTTGCTGATACCCGTCAATATCAATAATCAGATTTTCTTCTAGTGCCTTATCTTTTCTCATATACTGAACCTGCTTTTTGTTGATGATCTTTTTTACTAGGTGATTAATACAGGCAAGTACTTCTCCATGCTTGCCGATTAAAGAACGAGGATCAGACACAGTAACACAATAGAGCAACGTATGCTCTTTGAGACTATGGGGCACGGGCACTACCTCAACACTAGTAGTAGGAAAAGATAGTTTTTCAAAGAAATCACTGATAGTGCTTCGTATTTCCTTCTGTGCATCCATGTAACTACTCAATAACTTTTGCTTGTACAGACACAGTGTTTCCTTCTGTCTTTTTTGCTAACCTGCGACGTATTATGATTTCTTGAAAAATAGTGAAAATATTACTTGTTGCCCAATAAAGTGCTACTGCTCCAGCAACTTGATATGAAATAATTCCGACGAAAATAGGAAGTACATACTGCATTTGCATTTGCATACTTTTAGCAAACTGTTTTTGAAAAGATCCGTCATTCGTTTGTTGCTTTTGTTTGGGAAGTGTTAATCTAGCCTGTATAAACTGGGTGACAGCTGCCAAAATAGCAAGAACAATACTTTTCCCACTCATATCAAGAAATCCTAGAAATTGTGTATTTATAACAGGCGGAAAGGAGACACCCTGATACAAAAGACCAGCATCCAAAGAAAGTGCTCCAAGAAAAACCTTATAGAGAGCAAAAATGACAGGAAGTTGGAGAAGTACTAGTAGGCATCCTGAAAACGGATTAACTTTATATTGTTTATATAATTCAAACGTTCTTCTAGATTGCTCAAGCTTATCAGTATATTTTTCTTTTATTGCATCAATCTCTGGCTGCAGGTTGCGAAGATGTATTTGGCTTTCAATCGATTTTTTAGCTATAGGATACAAGATAAAACGAACGAGTATTGTTAAAAGAATAACAGCAACACCAATATCTCCTCCAGGGATTAAAGATACCAAAAAAGCAAGAGCGTTGTAGAGCGGTTCGTAAAAAATATTATTCCAAAGAGTAGTAATCATTTGCCTATTGTATCGAAAAAAGAGCAAAAATCAATCCCATTCTATACTGGGTCAATGTGGTTTTTTTGCCATGGATGACATCGTGAAATCCTGCGGACTGCACGCAGTGTTCCTGAAATCCATCCATATTTCTTAATTGCGTCAATTGCATACATTGAACAGGTCGGGTAAAAGACACAGTTGTCTTTTAGGATGCCAAGTTTTTTTAAAACACCAACACTATATTGATACATTCGTATACACCCGATAAGTAAATACTTCATTTTTATTTTCTCAATTCTATAAGAGTATCTCTTAATTCATGTACTAAAAGATCATAACTTATTTTATGAGATCCTTTTTTAAAAAACAAAATACAGAACATGGGTTTTTTTGGCCATAACAGAGAAAGCTCTCGGAGGGCACTATATACTCTACGACGAAGAGTATTTCTAGAAACTGCTTTTTTTGCGATGGTTTTTGGGACAACAACAGCAAATGCAGTTTGTCTAGTTATTTTTTGTTCAGGTATTACAACACAAGAAAAAGCGAAAAAACGCTTGTGCAGCAAGCGGGTATTTCTCGTATTTCGGGGAAACTCAGAGCTCCGTATTCTGTTTTTTGACGGGAGCATGAATAAAAAGCTTATACAGAAAGCTTCTTGCGGCCTTTTTGTCTTCGCGCTTTAAGTACTTTTTTGCCGTTTTTTGTTTTTGTTCTGACGAGAAAACCGTGTGTAGTCTTTCTTTTTCGCTTCGAGGGATTGTATGTTTGCGACATGTGGGTAGTCTAGCGTATTATTAAGAATAAGGCAATTAGCTTTTTTACTACTCTCAGATTTTAGTTATACACATATTATCAACAAAGTAATCCAGTGATTGTATTTTTTTATCAATCAACACCCATACTATAATGATTCCCAATAGCCACTGGCTAAAAAACCTATGATTGATTCAAAAAGAATTTGGGACACCGCCCTTACTGAAATAGAAGCTGTTGTTTCAAAAGCGAATTTTAATACTTGGTTTAAAAATACCCGTATTGTACGTGAAGATGGAGGTACTATATTTATAGGAGTACCAAATGAATTTGTCAAAGATTGGTTGAACAAAAAATATCATAAATTGATAGCAAAAACACTCAGGGACTCCTATGAGCAACTGCGTTCTGTTGAATATATTATTGCTAAATATGACCAAAAAGAAGAAAAACAAGAACCTGTCAAAGAGCACACAGTGACCATAAACAAAGAACTTCCTTTGGGGGACTTGTACATAAACAAAGAGGACAACCTTAATCCCAAATATACTCTTGATGCATTCATTGTGGGTTCTTTTAATGAACTCGCGCATGCTGCATCACAAGCAATCATCCAAAATCCTGGCACGAATTACAATCCTTTTTTTATCTACGGCGGCACTGGTCTTGGAAAAACACACTTAATTCAAGCTGTAGGTAATGAAATAAAGAAAAAATTTTCTGACAAAAAAGTACACTACGTCTCATTTGAAAAATTTTCAAATGATTACATCAGTGCTGTTCAAAACAAAACTATAAATATATTTAAAGAAAAATATAGAAAATACGATCTTCTTATTATTGATGATATTCAATTCATAACTGGTAAAGAAAAAACACAAGATGAATTGTTTCATTTGTTTAATACTTTATACGAAAAAAATAAGCAAATTGTCTTTTCATCAGATAAACACCCAAACTTTATTATTGGACTTGAAGATCGTCTCAAGTCACGTTTCTCCGCTGGGATGATAGTAGATGTGCAAGAACCTGATTATGAATCACGTGTCGCTATTTTAAAGGCAAAAGCACGTGCTAATGGGCTTGAAATAGGGGATGATATTATTGATTATCTTGCTTCTTCAATACAAGGAAACATTCGTGAACTTGAAGGGACACTAAATTCAATTATCTGTCATATTCAACTCAAACAGCGACCTCTTTCGGTACTCGAAGTAAAATCACTTATAAAAAACAATATAAAACCAAAGAAAAATGTAGCAGTAAAGGATGTAGTAAAAACAATTGCTGATTTTTTCAACATAGAAGAAAACACTATTTACGAAAAAACAAGAAGAAAAGAGATAGTAAAAGCACGACAAATAACAATGTATGTACTCCGTGAGGATTTCAATGTGTCATATCCATCAATAGGACAAAAACTTGGTGGAAAAGATCACACAACTGTAATTCATTCTTGTTTAAAAATAAAAAATGATCTTAAAAACAATCCTTTACTTGTACAAGAAATAGAACAGATACGAGCGTTGTTTAAAAGTTGATAGCAGTGTGTATAGACTGTTAAAAAAATAAACAATATATGTGAATTAAGAAGAGTAATTATGTAAAACAAACCATCTATTCAAACACAGCACACAACACAGTATTGTTTTTACACACATATGTATATCAATCTATATTAAAATGTTCAGTAATAACAACACTATTAGTATCTATCCACATATCCACAGGTCTTTATAGTAGTAGTATGTATTTAATTAATAAATAATATAAAAATATATGAAAATAGAATGCTCAGCAGAAAAACTAAAAAATGGACTTATGCTAGCTGAGCGTATAACCGGAAAAAATCTCAGTCTTCCTGTTTTAAATTCAGTTCTTATAGATGGCTCAAGGAAATCGTTAAAAATAAGAGCCACAAATCTCAGTCTTGGTATTGAAATAGAAATTCCAGGAAAGATTACAGTTCCAGGAATCGTTGCTGTTCGTGGAAATGTTATTACGAGTGTATTTTCGAACATTACGACCAGTTCTCAGGTGGTACTTGAAACAGCAAATGATAATTTGGTAGTTGAGACAAAAAAAGACAAACTAGTCTTGAAAAGCCAACCTACAGATGATTTTCCAACCCTACCGTCCGTTTCAGGTGTTGAGTTTTCACTACCAGCACATTCCTTTATTGAAGGGCTTAAATCGGTGTATTATAGTGCTGCTGTTTCTGATATAAAACAAGAAATAGCCACTGTATACATATATCCAGATGGAGAGTATTTAGTTTTCGTTTCTACAGACTCGTTTAGGTTGGCTGAGAAAAAAATTAAAATAAAGAAAATCACTGAATTTGAGGGGTTTCTTATTCCATTTAAAAATATAAACGAAATAATAAGAACGTTTAGTGGTCTTGATGAGGATATTCGTATAATAATAAGTAAAAATCAAGTCTCTTTTTTTACCCAGTATATATATCTCACCTCTCGTGTTATAGATGGAGTGTTTCCAGATTATAAACAAATTTTACCCAAAGAATTTAAAAGTACTCTTGTGGTGCTTCGAGAAGATCTTCTGGCAGCACTTAAGATGGCAACTGTTTTTTCTGACTCATTCAATCAGATTACACTTTCGCTTATGCCAAAAGAGAAAAAAGTTGAGATCTATGCAAAGAGTGCCGATATAGGAGAAAATAGAACCGCACTTGATGCCGCGGTGAATGGTGAGTCTGTTGAGGTAAATATAAATCTGCGCTATCTTCTGGATTGCTTCCAGTCAATTACTAGCGATAGCGTGACTATCTCACTGAATGAATCAACTCGCCCGATTGTAGTCAGTGGTGTTTCAGATACGTCCTTCTTGTATCTTATTATGCCAATGAATCGCTAATATAGACTCTTTTCGAAACCTACTTTGAGTAAAAATACGGGTATGAATATAGTGCTTACAAACAGAGGTTTCTTTAAGAATTTCTAATCAAATGGAATATCACAGACTTACTACGTTTTTAGAAAAGATACAGTCGGTTATTTCAGCAAAATACCTAGAAAAAAAGCATATTATAGAGAGTGTGTATCTTTATGCAAAGATTGAAATAAAAGAAGAAAATATAGAGGTGCAAGGTAACATACTTAGGATAAAAATAAGTGGCTCGCAAAAAGCGGCACTTATTCTCCGTAAAAAAGAAATACTTGAAAAAATAAATCTCTCAAGAAAAAACACTTTAGTAAATATTCTTTAATTACGTGATGGGTCAACAAAGAATGAACTCTCAACTTCAGCACTATTGTATACAACATCATAAGCGACAACTCGTATATTATTGTTTCCTTCTGTAATACCAAAATTAGAAGGAGTAAATGAAAAAACAAATGGCTGGTTTTTGACACTACCCACAAATTGCCCATTTATAAAGATATCTCCTTTTACCAATGGATATCTCCCGGAACTAGTAATGGCAATAGTTACCCGTTCGTTGGGAAGATAGGAAGTACCGACTACAGGAGAAGTAATCGCAATTTTCGGGACTGTTTCGAGTGTGTGTATATCATCAAAAGTTGTTGGTATATCTGATGCTCGGATGATTGGGTATCGAGCTCTATTCTGTTCCCACCATTGTCTAATAGGGAATTCCCAATTTCTAAACTGAGGATCTTTTTCTGGTTCTTCAGGTCTTGCACCAAGTGGGTCATTTTTGTTTACCCAATACAAAATTGAGCGGACATCGGTAATAACTTTTTCTTCAAGTGTTTCCTTTGGAGTAAAACTAGTAGCACGTTTCCCGGAAATTGTGTCAACAAGAAAACTTTCTCCACCAAGCCAAACACCTCTGATAACTGGTTTAAGTTTTTCTAAGTCATTTGGTATAACCGGCGGCTCAAATTCTTCTTCTGGAAGCAATGGAAGCACTTCTTCCATAAATGCACGCCACAATGGAGCTATAATAGTTCCTGATGTTTTTTTGACCATTGGTGAATTGTCATTATTTCCAGCCCAAGTACCTACTACAAGCGATGGGGTATACCCAACTGTCCATACATCGCGGTAATCGTTGGTAGTACCTGTTTTTGCCGCAACAGCACGTTCTCTAAAATAGAGTGGTGAGTTCGCCCCAAATAGGGGAGTTCTCGCGGTGTTATCAGAAAGAATATCAGAGATCATAAGTGCAACATTTTTTGGAAGTACTGTCGCCTCGGCGATGATTGCTTCTTCTAGTACACTACCATTTGCATTTTCTATTTTTAATATAGAGCGATATGGATTTCTTACGCCACCATTTGCAAAAACACCATACGCGGAAGTGATATCAAGTAGTGATACTTCACCACCACCAAGCACAAGAGTCAGTCCATAGCGCGAAGGATCAGTAAGTGTTTTTATTCCCATATCCTTTGCTGTTCGCAACGCATCCTTTATACCGACAAGATACAGTGCTTTGACTGCCGGGACGTTTATTGACTGTGCGAGCGCATTGCGTAGGTTTATTGGTCCACGATAGAGGCCATCATAGTTTTCTGGCATATAGCAGTCATTTTGATTGTAGCCAGGGTAGGCGCGACCAAGTGGATCACAAGTAGTTTGGAATTCTGTCGGCAGATCAAAGAGCACAGTATTTGGCGTATATCCTTTTTCAAATGCTGCTGCGTAGACGAATGGTTTAAATGCTGAGCCAGGCTGTCGCTTTGCAAGGGCAATATTGTAATTCCCATCAATTTCCTTATCGAAATAATCTTTTGAACCAACCATTGTCAAAATGTCTCCATTTTTGGGGTCAATAGCAACAAGAGAAGCGTTTGAAGCATTAAATTTTTCTTTGTTCAGCGTCGCATATTCTTTAACAACCGCTTCACCTTTTTGTTGCATTGTGTAATCAAGTGTTGTTGTGACCTTTAGACCACCAGTTTCTAAAGTATCTTTTCCGTATTTGCTCTCAAGATATTCTTTTATAAAAAACACAAAATGTGGTGCTTTGATGCTGCTTGGTGACTGTGGAAGGAATGCAACAGCTTCTGCTTGTGCGATTTCATTCTCTGTTTTTGTGATAAATCTAAGAGCTTCCATGCGATCAAGTACTAGATTTTTTCTCTTATCAAGATCTGCACGATTCTTTCCATAAGGAGAATAGTACGTAGGGAGTTGTGGAATCGCGGCAAGATAGGCTGCTTCGGCAAGAGTAAGGTCTTTGGCAGCTTTGCCAAAGTATTGTCGTGATGCTTCTTGTATACCGTATATAGTGCCACCATATGGAGCCTCGTTTAGATATAAAGCAAGAATATCGTCTTTGCTCATTGAGGCATCGAGCTTTATAGCAAGTACCCATTCTTTTGTTTTTCGCGCAATTGTTTTTTCTGGAGACAACAGTGTCATTTTTATGACTTGTTGGGTAATGGTTGAGCCACCTTGTGTTGAGCCACCCGGGATAGTATTTGAGAGCACTGCGCGTATGATTGAAGTAATGCGGATACCATGGTGGCTATAAAATTCCGCATCTTCAATCGCAATAGTAGCGTTTTTTGAATACTGGCTTATTTCCGAAAGTGGTACAACAGTTCTCTTTTTATCTTGATGTAGATCATAGAGAAGTATCTCTCCTGTACGATCATATATTTTTGTTGATCCTTTTGTATTGATATCCTCAAGTACCTTAAAATCAGGGATTTTTACCGTCGCAATCCAGACAATAAGAGTTCCAATGAGTAAAACACCAATACTCATAAAAAGAAGGGCGAGGTTTGTCGCAGTGCTTCGGTGTTTGTGCCAGTGTTTCTTGAGTTTTGTATTAAGCTTCATCTTTGCATAATACCATGGAATACCTAGACGAACGGACAAATTCGTACAGTTGTGGTACAGTACTACGTATGAAAAATACGCGCAAAGAGGGCGAAAAACTGTGGGCATTTCTGGAGAGGGGGGTTGCCTCTGTATATCCAAGCAAGGAATATGTCACCGCGCGTTTGCTGGAAGGCAAAAAACTAAAAGTGTATTTTGGTATAGATCCGACCGGGCCAACATTGCATCTTGGCCATATGATTGGAATTAAAAAACTGGCTGAATTTCAAGAGCTTGGGCACTCTGTTGTTCTCCTCATCGGTGACTTTACTGCGATGATTGGAGATCCGACGGACAAAGGAGCGACACGCAAACAACTTTCACGGAAGGAAATTCTCACAAACATGAAGCTGTATAAAAAACAGGCCTCGGCACTTCTGCGGTTTTCCGGAAAAAACAAGGCAGAGATCGCGTATAACTCAAAATGGCTCGGCAAAATGAAATTCGGAGATGTGCTTGATCTTGCATCAAAGATGACCGTTCAGCAAATGCTCGAACGCGATATGTTTGAGCGCCGAATAGAAGAGGGGAAGCCGATACATATACACGAGTTTCTCTATCCGCTCATGCAAGGATATGACTCGGTTGCCATGCAAATAGACGGAGAAATCGGCGGCAACGACCAGACATTTAATATGCTCGCCGGCAGAACACTTGAAAAACTTCTGCTTGATAAAGAAAAATTTGTCATTGCGACGAAGTTACTTGAAGACGCAACAGGCAAGAAGATGGGAAAAACCGAGGGCAATATGGTAAGCCTTATCGATACACCAAAAGACATGTTTGGAAAGATAATGAGCTGGACCGACGGATTGATTATCCCAGCATTTGAACTGTGCACCATGGCAACAATGGAAGACATTGAAGCAATCAAAGAGTCTTTGGTAAACGGTGCGAATCCGCGCGATGCCAAAGCGCGACTCGCCCGAGAGATTGTCTCCTTGTATCACGGAGAAAAAAAGGGAAAAGAAGCGGAAGACGCTTTCTTCCAGACGTTTCAGAGGGGAGAAGTGCCAACCGATATCCAGACTGAGAAAGCAAAAAAAGACGAGCAACTTGTCGCCGTATTGTTGCGCTTGGGGGTTGTTTCGTCAAAAAGTGAATGGCGGAGACTTGTAGAGGAGGGTGCAGTGACACATCTTGAAAGTGATACTAAAATAACTGATCCACAAGCGAGCCCTGAACTAGGAACCTACAAAATCGGCAAAAAACGCTTCCTAAAGATTACTAAATAATAAAACTCCCACAATGTGGGAGTTTTATTATTTAGTAGTTTTGGTCGGCGTCGCCTCCTATGAACTCTTCTTCCTCTTCCTCATCTTCATCATCAAGGTCGAAGTCTTCGTCTTCATCATCTTCGTCATCCATAGCGTCGTCATCTTCAGTCATATCATCTTCATCATCTTTGTCGTCTTCGCCATTATAACCAAGTACTTCCTCTTCTTCATCTCCTTTTGAATAATTTTCGTCGTCGTAACTCATGTACTAATTTTTTTATCTAGTAATCGGTATATATGTAACAAAAACTTTTTCGCTTTGCAATGAAAAATTCAATTTTATGTGGATAACCCAGTAGGTCATTTTGTGAACCATATTGGCACTCAGAAGCATTGTTACAATCAACAGTAAAGTATCTACATTCGGCTATATACGATCGATTGCAAGCGAAGTGATGGCGATTGCAATTGCGTCCATTTCATCATCTGAATGCACTTTTTTGTCGAGTATTGCTAGTTTTTCAGTCATACGCATAACCTGTTGCTTGTCCGCGCCACCTGCGCCAGTTACTGCCACTTTTATCTGTATTGGGGTGTACTCAAAGATAGGAAGACCGACTTGCGCGGCGCTATACAGAATCACACCACGTGCTTCAGCTACCGCGATTGCAGTTTTTCGGTTCTTTTCCATAAAAAAGAGTGTTTCTGTGGCTAGCCGTTCAGGCGCGTACTCTCTTATAATTCGCGTGACTTCTGCGCCAACAAGAGCGAGACGTTCGGGATGGGGGAGTTTTGCACTTGTCTTAAAACAATCTGAATAGATAACATGCTCCTTTCCAGTGCCGTTTTTTTCGACGATTGCAATTCCAAGGCGCTCATATCCAGGATCAATAGCAATGATTTTCATACTGGTGTTTTTACAAGTAGTGTAGTTTACTATTTTTTAATACTTATTTTTACTATACGCAAAATACCAGAAAGATCCAATTTTATTTTGACAATATATATAGGTTTATATATATTGTAGTTAGGGAAATACTTTGAAGAAAATAATAAATGATTCCTTGGTACAGGGAATAGGACAAACCAGACCCTCTGGGATAGATTGATTGGAGAAATCCACAAAAAAATCGATGCTTCTGGGGTTGTAGGACCTTAATGCAAGGCTCCTGAGTATGCTCTATGTTAGAACGTACGAAAGTATTAAGACTAACTTAGCAGAACCTGCGTGCTTGCAACACGCAATCCTAAACGAAGTTATTTCTCTTGCCTGCTCTTGTAGCAGGCTTTTTCTTTTTGTAAGTATTGTTTTGTTTGATTAACACTCATTCGAATCTTTATTTTCTGGATAATCAAAACCAAGATGGTCATAGGCTTTTTGGGTCGCAACGCGACCTTTTGCGGTGCGCTCGAGAAGTCCAAGTTGGATAAGATAGGGTTCAGTTACTTCTTCAATTGTTGCCTCTTCTTCAGCAGTTGCTGCGGCAATAGTCTTGAGTCCCACTGGGCCGCCATCAAATTTATCGATAATTGTTTCGAGTACTTTTCGGTCAGATGAGGAGAGACCAAGTTCGTCGATACCAAGTAGCGAGAGCGCTTCATGGACAGTTTTTTTTGATAAGGATTTTTTGTGGACTTGGGCAAAATCACGCACTCTTTTTATAAGATAGTTTGCGGTACGTGGAGTGAAGCGACTTCGTCTAGCTATTTCCTCAAGCGCATCATCTTCGAGTGTATGTTCTGTGCCGAGAATAGAGAGTGATCTGCGAGCGATTTCCTTGATCTCTTCATCAGTATAAAATTCAAGACGAAATACACCACCAGAAAATCGCGATCGCAGTGGAGAAGAAAGAAGTGCAATCCTTGTGGTTGCTGCAACAAGCGTGAATGGTGGCAAATCAAGCTGGATAGTACGTGCTGATGGCCCTTTACCGATGATAATATCGAGTGAGCCGGATTCCATAGCAGGGTAGAGAATTTCTTCCACCATTTTATTGAGTCGATGAATCTCATCGATGAAGAGAATATCTCCTGGAGAGAGGTTTGTGAGTATTGATGCAAGGTCACCAACCTTCTCAATTGCGGGTCCAGAAGTGACTTTCATCTGTCGTCCAGTCTCGTGTGCAATCAAGTGGGCAAGGGTAGTTTTCCCCAGTCCAGGCGGTCCGTAAAAAAGGATATGTTCGGGTGGTTGATTGCGCCCTCGAGCAGCTTCCAAGAGGATGTGTAGATTATCCTTTATCTGTTTTTGACCAATATATTCAGCCCATTTCGAAGGTCTAAGCTTTGAATCAAGGAAAATGTCATCTTCTCTCTTTTCTTGTTTTTTTTGTGTTGGACTTGACATAATAATTTAGTATGCTATACTTACTCACAGTAAATCCACAAAGTGACTTTTGTGAGTTACGAATCGTGATACAGTATACCACGTTGGTTCATTACATGAATTTTGAAATAAAAGAGAATATGAATCTCTAAGCAATCAGGCTCCGGTCATAGGAGTCTAAAAAGGACGTCTTGGTTATTATTTATAATCTACTGGGGCTATCCTCTGAGGACTTCTTACTTTTGCGGTATAACTGCAAAAGGATTGTTTGGAGATTCATGCTCTTTTTAAAAAATGTATCAGAGTCGTATCGCGGACTTTGGTTGTAATTAGGACAGCGATATATCGCTTGGTGTCAGGCTACCGACCTTGCGATGAAGAAGAGTAGCGTGTTTGATTGCGACCGTGGCAGTAGGCCTCGGTGTCCAAAAAGCGGTTCATTTCTGAACCGCTTTTCTTTTTTATATATATTCCACCGATTCCGTTTCAAAATGTCTGGTTGGGCAAGTTTTGTAGTTTTTGCTTTTGCAAAAACTACAAAAGTGAAGCGACCCTGAGGGCTTTTGAAACAGAACGGTAGAAAAAAGAACACAGTATGTATGTTTGTCCTTAAATGATGAACGAGCGGAGCGAGGTATCTAGTCTTCCTCAATATCTACCACACTTCTGACTTCTTCAAGTGAGGTAATACCATGTAGTGCTTTGATGATACCGTCTTCTTTCATATCGAGTATGCCTTGTGTTTGGGCGACGCGTTTGATTTCTCTCTCACTTGGATTTTCTGGAATAATTTTTTCGATAGCCTCATTTGTCAGTATCGCTTCAAAGACGCCAATACGTCCTTTGTAGCCGGTGTTATCACATTTCTCGCAGCCAACAGGTTCCCACAGTGTGATTTTCTGATCAGGTGTGACACCGTAGCGAGACAACTCTTTGCCTTTTTGCGCTGCCGACTCTAGTATTTTGCGCAGTAGGGTGTCATCTGGTTGTGTTGCTGTACGTTCTTTTTTGCAGTGTTCGCAGAGTTTTCTGATGAGACGCTGTGCCATTGAGACAGAAAGAGCACTTGGGATAATTTTTGGATTGACTTCAAGGTCAATCAGACGAGGAATGACGCCAGCAGCATTGTTGGTATGTAAAGTAGAAAATACCATATGGCCAGTAAGTGCTGCTTCGACTGCGATTTTTGCTGTTTCAGCGTCGCGGATTTCTCCCACCATTACCACATCAGGATCTTGTCTGAGTGCTGAGCGAAGACCCTCAAGAAAGGTAAATCCTTTTTTGTGATCAGCTTGTGTTTGCGTGATACCGGTAATGTGATATTCTATCGGGTCTTCGATAGTGATGATTTTTATCTCAGGATTGTAAATTTTTCGAAGGAAGGCGTAGAGTGTCGTTGTTTTACCACTACCTGTCGGACCAGTGAGTAAGATGAGACCGTGCGGTTTTGTGATTTCTTTGTTTACGATCTCAAAGAGCCGCGGTTCCATACCAAGGTCTTCGAGTTTTCCTTTTATTGATTTTGGATTGAGGACACGCATGACGATCGTCTCGCCATACGCAGATGGTATTGTTGAGGTGCGAATGTTTACTTCTTCACCAGATTTCAAAAATATACTGAAGCGGCCATCTTGTGGAGTATTTTCTGCAGTAATCTTCATACCAGAGAGCAGTTTGATACGCGAGTTTAGTAAACGATTCGTTTTTTGCTCAAGGACCATAGCGTCATGCAAGAGTCCATCCAAACGATAGCGTAGACGAACTGTTTCTTGTTCAGGCTCTATGTGTACGTCTGAGGCATCAAGCGCAATAGCACTACCAAGGAGCACTTCGAGAAGCTGTGATGTTTTGTGTGTTTCCCTAGTTACTTCTTCGACGACACCTTTTATGTCAGTTATAGATCTGACTTTGTCGGCGATAGAAAGCAGTATTTGATTAGAAATATCAAGACCGCCCGATTTTGAGGCTGAAGCAAGAGAGATTTCATGGTAGCGCTTCCAGACTTTTTCGACGCTGGCATGTGATGCCATATAGAGCACTGGAGAGAAGCCTTGTCCTTCAACGCGTTTTTCTACTGATGAGACAAGCTCAGGTCGAGGAGAGAGTATGGCAACGTGCGCTTTTTTACCCACTAATTTGAATGGTGCGATACCAAGCACACGCGCCTCATCTTCTGGGATAATACGCAGTGCTTCATTGTCGATAACAACACCAGCAAGATTGATATAGGGAATGTTGTATTTTGATGCAGCCAGGATGGACACCAGATCTTCCTCTTCTTGTTGTTTCAAATCCTCAAGCTGTTTTTGTTGTTTTTCTTCGTCAAATTGGAGCATACACGATATTTACAGTATAGCCTGTAATTCTTTTTCTATAACTTGACAGAATTATTTTATTATGCTAATCTTTGTACGGAAAAATCGAAAAATAAATAAACTCAAAAAACCAACGATTATGAAACACTTCATTATCCTCCTTCTGACGATGCTTCTCGGAGTTTCTGCGTTCGCGCAGGTAAAAGGACTTGCCTTTGAAAAAAAGGGCGAACAAAAAGAACTGCCTGACGTATGTGATGGCCGTGCTAAAAAGGTAAACAATAGCAATACTTTAAATTGTACTCAGGAAATTATGAATGAGGCAATCGATGTAGGTTTTGCGCTTAATCGACCGCTTTTTTTAAGTGAACCGAAAAATAGCTGGATGACTAAAAGGGACGCTTTCGGCAGTGATCAAATTCTGTTTATTATGGAGCGTTCAAAAAAAGTGATTATCACCTTTAAAAAAGGTCAGCTTAACATCTCTCGCGTTCTTGTTAATGATAACGGTCCGAATACTTTTGAATTCAATTATTTTCGCGAACCACGCGGAATAAGGGAATTTAGGGGAGATTCAATTGTTGAGGCACTTGATGTTGCAACTGGCCGTATGGTCAAAATTGCAGCTCAATTTACTGAGTATGCTTTTGCGTATCAACCACCCGGAGGAACGGTTATCGTTCCTTGGATGTTGTACGACTGCAAAAATCCTTGTGCAGTTGTAATGACTCAAAAAAGAGTTCAATACACAGAAGAAAATGAAAGCGAAGATGATCCACAATCCGAAAGTATTGTAACTCAAGATCCGCTTTTGAATGCAGGAGGTCCGGATGGCGCGACGATTTACCGCGATTCATTGGATTTCAGAAAAGTAGCTTCTGTGCAGCAGACTGGAGGCAGCGGAGATGTCAACGTCTTTGTCGATGCACGTTCTTATCAGAATGTGAATGCCGGCAATAACAATGGCAATGGAACTGTAGCTTCGTCTCCGCAACGTGACAGTGTTGTTGTCCGTCTTGAACCGATTCCTACATACCGTCTCTGCACTCAAGTCGACAACCAGGGGTATTATGCATATAGTCCAAGTCAACCACCACCGCAAGCACAACAACAGTGCTACAACTATTATGATCCACGGTACGGCACTCAGCCACAACAAGTGTATCGTAATAGAAACGGTATTTGGTATTTTTTGGGAGGTGCTGCAGTGGGTGCTGGTACAGCATTATTGCTGGATCATCTTTATGGTGGCGGTCGCGGTGGTAATACCGTAATTCACAACACTTTTGCCCCGCCTTTACTGAATACCCCTGGAGTTATTTCCGGTGGACCAGTTAATCCGCAAAATGGAGGACCAGTTATTTATGGTCCTGGGTATGGTGGGCCCGGAAATCCGGGC
Organism: Minisyncoccota bacterium; assembly: GCA_025453495.1. Lineage (GTDB taxonomy): Bacteria > Patescibacteriota > Minisyncoccia > Phycocordibacterales > UBA9973 > JALOQM01. The sequence goes on from JALOQM010000001.1 coordinate 147,518, forward strand.
AACAGGATGATGAGATTTTAAAGTATATTTTTGTTTTCAAAAACAAAGACGCGTATTGGATATTCCATACGCGTCTTTTTTCATATCTATTGACAATTATCACGATATATGATAATATACACTCATCCATTATTGGAGTAATTATATGAAACATTTTATGAGAAAAAAAATACGTATCGCAGGGCTTGCTCTTGCGCTCTCGCTTTTTGGAGGGCAAGCAGCTCATGCAGCAACGACATTCAATACCAACTCGCAAGATTTTGCGACGGTACGTGTGTCAAACTATACCTTGCACCCGAATTCATCTACTAACTGGAATAGTTCAGTAAATGCGACACCAGGGCAGATTATCTCGGTTGCAATTTATTATCACAACACTGGTACAGAGCCAGCGACAAATACTACTATCAGACTCTTTGGTGGTTCATCAATGGGTTCATCGATGTATCATTCAATCTCAGGTTCTGTCGGTGCATCAAATGCAACAACTGCATCAGGACAAGCACAAGTCATTCTCTCAAATGCGCAGACACTGACGTTTATCCCAGGAAGTGCTTCATGGCATCCAAACCAGACTTCGGTCGGACAAAATTTGCCAAATGGTCAGAGTGGTCTTGAACTCTTCAGTGGTGGCTTGAACATCGGCACTATCGCTCCAGGATGGGGTGCACAGGGTTCAGTCGTGCTGCGCTTCCAGGTTGGCGGCTCACAGCAGCAAACTGCTGCATGTAATGACGGTACTGACAATGACGGTGACGGCCTTGTCGATATGAACGATCCAGGTTGTACATCTACAAGTGATACCGACGAATATAACTCTACCAACAATAACGGCTCTTCTCCTGATGTCACCACCAACAATGCAACTGGTATTGATGTTGACGAGGCAATACTCAGAGGAACGTATGATGCAAATAACGCTTCAACGACAACATGGTTTGAGTATGCTCGAGATTACGACGATGTTGCTGATGGAGATGGCACACGAGTTGGTTCCCAAAATCAGGGCACAAGCTCAGGTTCGATACAGTATCGCCTAACTGGTCTTCGTGAGAACACTACGTATTATTTCCGTGCAGTCGCACAAAATAGCCATGGCACTGATTACGGTAGCATCAGATCTTTCAAGACTGATGTTGAAGAAGAGGAGAACACTGGCTCAGTTACTGCGCTTACATCTCTTTCGACTGCAGTCACTCAGACATCAGCGACCATAAACGGGGTTGTTACCAATTCGACAGATGCTAGTGCGACTGGTTGGTTTGAATACGGACGCACGACATCACTTGGTGCAAAGACACCTACTCGCTCTCTTGGCACATCATCATCTCGTTCCATGATAGAGACAGTCACTGGTCTTAGCTCAGACACTATTTACTACTTCCGTGCAGTCGCAGAATCAGACAATGGAGAGATTTCACGTGGTGATATTCTCACATTCAAAACTGCTGGAGTGCAAACAGTACAAGTCGTAACCACTCCGACAACAGTAGTGACTACACCAACTACGGTTGTTACCTCACCAATGACAGTTGTCTCAACTGGTGCATCTCGTTTTGTCTTCATAAAGATTGAAAACCGTTTCGAGAATGTCGCAGTCGGAGATACGATTGACTATACAGTAACGTACAGAAACATCAGCTCTCGTACTCTTCAGAAAGCGGTGATTGAAGTTGTATTTCCTAAAGAAGTAAAATTCGTCCGCTCAAGCGATGGTGAATATGACGACAAACGTAATGTACTTGTCGTTCCTATCGGTACGCTTGTCCCTGGTGATGAAGGTACTATCACTATTGATGCAAAAGTACTCTCTGTTGCAAGATCAAAAGATGCACTCCTTACCAATGCACTCTTTAAGTACACCAATCCGGTGACAACAGTGCAGGAAGAAGCGATTGCATATGTCATCAATAGAGTTGAGAACCAGAATGGTACAAGTCTTGGCGCAGCATCTATCTTTGGAGATGGAAGCTTCCTCCCAACAACGTTGCTCGGATGGCTTTTCCTTATCCTTGTGATCTTTGGACTTATTGTTCTTGGTCGCATGCTCTACAACAAGAGTCAGCTCGGTAGATAAAGATCTAGTCGCCAACTAAAAACGCGCAAAAAATAATTACTTCAACACAAAACCCCGAAAGGGGTTTTGTGTGTTTTTATGGACTCGCTCCGCTCGCTTCCACTTCAGTAACATTACTCACTACGTGTATTTTTTTTCGCTACCCCGCTTTTTTCTAGCTGCAGGTCTGCGTATGTATTTCTGTGTATTTTTTTATTTGCGATATAAAATAAATTTTTGCTTTATTTTAAGTAGTGTATGCAGACCTGTTCTCACTACGAAAGAAAGCGGGTGCGGGCAAAAAAGAGCACTGAACCGTAGAATGAGTACAGTAGTAACAGCGAGATATCGAGCCACTCTACCCAAAACGCCACTTTTGCCTTACAGTAGTCGCATGAGACGAAAACACATGACCGCCACACATCTTGATCATACAAAAGCATTTGCTGCACATGTCATCCGCGAACTTGCGTCTTGTGGTCCCGGGAAGCAGGCGACAGTCATTGGTCTATATGGAGAGCTTGGCGCAGGGAAGACGACGTTTACAAAAGAAGCAGCACTCTTGCTCGGCGTTAGACGAACCGTGTCTTCACCAACATTTGTCCTTGAGCGAATCTACACACTATCGCCGAAATACACATTTTCAAAACTCATTCATATTGATGCATACCGTCTCAAAGATGGTACCGAGCTTGCCCATCTTGGGTGGGCAGAATTGCTTGCAGATCCCAAGAATCTCATTTTTATCGAATGGCCAGAAAAAGTGATGGATGTCATGCCAGTGCGACATATTGGTATTTTCTTTACCCACAAAGGAGAGAATGAGCGTACTATAGAGCTTCGACGTGTATAGATGCTCTGAATGCTATACTTAGTCTATATGCCAAAGAGCGTCCAAATAAAAAATAAAAACACAGTAAAATCAAAAACTAAGAAGACGCTAGTACTCTTGGATGCGCATGCGATTATTCATCGCGCGTATCATGCACTTCCAGAATTTGCTTCAAGCAAAGGTGAACCGACAGGTGCCCTCTATGGTGTCGTGACAATGGTGCTTCGTATTGTCGCTGAATTTAAGCCAGACTATATAGTCGCCTGCTACGACTTGCCTGGAAAAACATTTCGCCACGAGAGCTATGAAGGATACAAAGCAGGGCGCAAAAAAACTGATGACGCACTTATGGTCCAGATTGAACGCTCGCGTGATGTTTTTGCCGCACTTAATATTCCAATCTATGCAGAACCAGGATTTGAGGCTGATGATATACTCGGTACAATCACTTCAAAGGTTGCAAAAGATACACAGATAGAAATTATCATCGCGTCAGGTGATATGGATACTCTTCAACTTGTTGATGCTGCCCGCGTACGGGTATTTACGCTCAAAAAGGGTCTCAATGATACTGTACTTTATGACGAGAAAGCCATTATTGACCGCTTCGGCTTTGGCCCATTACAAATTCCTGATTTCAAAGGGCTCAAAGGTGATCCTTCAGACAATATTATTGGTGTGCCAGGAATTGGAGACAAGACAGCAACGACACTTATACAAGCCTTTGGCACTGTCGAAGGTATCTATAGAGCACTCAAGAAGGATCATTCAGCACTGCTTGCAGCAGGTATTACCGAACGAATCATGCATATTTTGAAAGAACACGAAGAAGAAGCGATATTTTCAAAAACACTCGCAACCATACGTCGTGATGCACCGATCGAGTTTATTCTTCCTCATAAAGAATGGAAAGAAGGAATAGTTAAAGAAAATATCCAATCTCTTTTCAAAGAGCTTGAATTCAAGAGCCTTATAGATCGCTTTGAGCGTAGTATCGATAGTGAAGAGATAAAAGAAGAACCAGCTCTAGTGTCAACGGAAGACAAAGAACATATAAATCAAGATGCATTACAGAAGCTTGCAATCGCGCTCTGGCTCATTAATTCTGAAAGTACTAATCCAACTCTTGATGACATCTATGCATATGCTGGAACTCACATCTTTGCTGACGCAGAAAAGAAAATTCTCGCTGAAGTAAAAGCCCAAGGACTCGAAAAAGTCTATACTGACATTGAAGTACCACTTATCCCAATCATAGAAGCTGCAAAGAATTGGGGTGTATGTATTGATCCAGAGCATTTTGCAAAACTTTCCAAGAAATATCATGTGGAGCTTTCTGGTATTGAAAAAAAGATATACACGCTTGCTGGGAAAAAATTCAACATCAACTCACCAAAACAGCTCGGAGTGATCCTTTTTGATGATCTCAAACTTGTGGTTCGTGGACTCAAGAAAACTGCTGGTGGCGCAAGATCAACACGTGAATCAGAGCTTGAGAAGTTAAAAGATGCACATCCTATCATTGAGAAGATTCTTGAATACCGTGAATTGCAAAAATTACTCTCAACCTACATCGATACCATCCCAGCAATGGCAGACGAAAATGGCAGACTGCATAGCACACTCAATCAAACTGGGACGACAACCGGTAGGATGTCTTCACAAAATCCAAATATGCAAAATATTCCCGTGCGTGGAGAAATTGCACGTGAAATTCGCAAAGGGTTTGTCGCAAGTCCTGGACATGTATTTGTTGCATGTGATTATTCTCAGATTGAAATGCGAGTGCTCGCACTTCTTTCTGAAGACGAGAAATTGCTTGATACATTCAAAAAAGAAAAAGATGTACACGCAAGTGTTGCCTCATTTGTCTTTAAAGTTCCCGAAGCTGCAGTTACTTCTGACATGCGTCGACAGGCAAAAGTTATAAACTTCGGCATCATCTACGGCATGGGGGTCACTGCACTCAAAGCGACTCTTGGTTCAACTCGAGAAGAAGCAGAGCGCTTTTATAATGATTATTTTGAAACATTTCCAAGTATTCGCATGTATTTTGAAAAAGTGAAAAATGAGGCAGCACGACGTGGGTATACTGAGACACTTTTTGGTCGCCGTCGGTATTTCCCAGGATTAAAATCGAAAATTCCATATGTCCGAGCGATGGCAGAGCGCATGGCAATGAATGCACCACTACAGGGTACTGCTGCTGATATCATCAAGATTGCTATGCGAGAAGTTGACAGAGAACTCAAACAGCAAAATCTTGTGGAGCATGTACATTTGGTGATGCAAATTCATGACGAACTCATCTATGAAGTGGCTGAGTCAGTAGAAATAGCTACAAGAGAGCTCGTTCGTCGTGTTATGGAAAATGCTATCGAAGCACGATTACCCTTTTCTGCAAATGTTTCCAGTGGCAAAAATTGGGGGGAATTAGCATAGTAGTATTGCAATAGAGCTATTCCTATACAGTCAGAGTCGTGGTAGAATCATGAAGTCATGTCTGACAAAAATACTAAGAAGCCAGTACCTGGGGTACATGCAGTCCTTGCGCATTCGTACTTAATGTATTTCTTTGCAGTTGTCGCTGGACTCCTTCTCGATCTCACGATTCCAATAAAAATAATTCCTGATCATATTGCCACAGCAATTGGTATGGTATTTCTTTTTGCTGCTCCGGCACTTATCATCTGGGCACAGATGACATCGCATCGTTTTGAAAAGGAGAAAAACAAGACTGATGCACTCAATTTCTTTAAGGGGCCATACGTCTTTACTAGAAGTCCGACACATCTTGGTCTTGATATGTTGGTTATCGGATTTGCGCTCATTTTGAATTCTCTTTTTCTTGTTGTCTTTTCTCTTGTTTCGTTTTTTCTTACTCGCTCTATTTTTGTCCGCAAAGAAGAACGGATACTTGGTCAGAAGTATGGTGATCAGTATCACAAATATCGTAAGTCAGTCCGTGCATAGTTTTTATTTCACATGCTCTATCTTATAGCAGGTACAGATACAGAAAAAAAAAGAAGCGCCGCAGGGCGCCTTTTTGAAACGTATGCCAAAGGGAATGTATTTTTTGTCCGTAAGGGTGAGTCGTATAGCGCACTCTTAGATGAACATATAGGAAGTACGTCTTTGTTTGGTGCACCGACGGTTGTTTTTCTTGATGAAGTGCTTACCGAAAAAGAAGCACGAGCGTATATACTTCCACGCACTCCAGAGCTTGCGAATTCTCTCAATGTGTTTGTTTTCTCTGAAGAAAAACCAGTAAAGGAGATTATAGATGCATTCAAAAAATCTGACGCGGAAATGATTTCATTTGAAAAGCTAGAAAAGAAAGAGGTAAAAAATGATAGTGTCAATTTGTTTGCTCTTACTGATGCCGTCGCTTCACGTGACAAGAAGTCAGCATGGATTTTGCTTCTTGGTGCATTCAAAGCAGGCAAAAGCCCAGAAGAAATTGCAGGACTCCTATTGTGGCAGATAAAGAATCTGATTCTTGTAAAAGATCTCCGCGCATCAGCGTCGTCTCTTGGCATGAAACCTTTTGTATACTCAAAAGCCTCAAGTGCCGCAAAGAAATGGGAGATTGCTGATCTTGAACGATGTATGGGTGCAATCATCTTTGCTACGCATGAATCTCGTCGCGGTGAATCTGATCCTGAGACGGCGCTAGAAACAATTATTTTGCAGTGTGTGTAAGCACAAAAAAGAAAAAGCGCTCAAGAGAAGAGCGCTTTTTATATATTAAGTTTTTTGCCTGTTTATTTATTGTACTATGTTTTGATGAAAAAGAATTTTCTTTTATATAAATCCTGTTGCCGGACCGTGGCTTAGAAAATTTTTGCTCATAAAATCTGCATATAGTATACCTCCGCTTTTAGTTTCTCACAAAACAAATATGTGGATAAATAAAAATGTAGTATTACTAAGCGTATTTCATTGACCCTGAGAGCGTAGTATGGTATTTTGCCTTAGTATCCGCTCGTAGCTCAGTCGGTAGAGCACCTGCCTTTTAAGCAGAGGGTCGCAGGTTCGATTCCTGCCGAGCGGACAATGAAAAAAATAAGTGCCGTACTTATCCTCCATGACATTAGGAGTGCGCATAATGTCGGCGCGATATTTAGGACTGCAGATGCTGTTGGTATTACAAAGATATACCTGACAGGTATCACACCACTACCAATCGATCGATTTGGTAAGGCACGCAAGGATATCACAAAAGCGGCACTTGGCGCGGAAAATACTATTCCCTGGGAAAGTAAAAAAATGATCCAACCACTTATCACCACACTACAAAAAGAAGGTTTTTTCGTTGCTGCTATTGAGCAATCCGATCGATCAATTGATTACAAGAAATACAAGCCGAGCACGAACGTGGCGTTCGTGCTCGGCAATGAAGTGTCCGGTATTGCGGAACGTATTTTGAGTAGATGTGATAGTGTCCTTGAAATCCCAATGCGCGGCAAGAAAGAGTCACTCAATGTGTCAGTTGCCGCTGGTATCGTTCTTTATCAAACTCTTCGGATCTAAGGTTCTAGCCCGTAGACTGAGCCATCATCAAGTGGTGCTGGTGGGTTTAGAAATGGACCACTGGTCGCTTCTTTGCGCATTCTCCCGCCGGCAAAATACCAAAGAAACCATAAAGCGACTAAGATGAGGAGCAACCATTTAAGGTCTTTCATTGCATCCATATGAATATAAAAATTATTTTTGTAATGCCTGGTGCACAGAGCAAAAGTGTACACTGCGCCCACCAAGCTTCTTTCGCAGTATAACACCACCGTCCCTTTTTCGGCACTTTTGTCCTGTTCGACGATACGCCTCATGATGTAGGTGAAACCTACCACGTTCTCCAGTAATAGTGCGATAATCAGACGTTGAATCTCCGGAGAAATCGATACCTTTTTTCAAAACTGTTTTCATTGCTGTAAACATACGTCGCATATTTTGCACGGGGATGTCTACTACTCGTTGTTCTGGATGTACGCCAGCATACCAGAGTATTTCATCAGAGTAGATATTGCCGATGCCGGCAATAACTGTCTGGTCCATAAGGGCGACTTTAATTTTTTGGTTTGGTTTTTTTGCAAGCACACTACTAAATTGCGTGAATGTAAACGCACGATCAAGTGGTTCAGGTCCGATTGCGCCAAGATGCGAGGATGTGTCAATTGTGTGAGTATTCGCAAACACCAATTTGCCAAATTTTCTCGTATCAGAGAATGCAAGATGTTTGCCATTTGATAAAGAAAATAAGACATGAATAAAGCGATTGAAGGGATCTTCAAGTGGTCCTTTCTCATGAGGTTTCCAGGTGCCTGCTTTGAGTGAACTTGAAGGGTTTTTGTATGTGTATTTTCCATAGAGAAGATGTCCTGTCATCTTCATGTGTATGAGCATCGTGACCTTTCCAGATAGATCGATCAAGATATTTTTTGCTCGACGTCTCACCCGAAGCACCTTTTTGCCAATAATCGCATTTTTAAATGCAGCAAAATAGGCAGGATTTTTTATATCTTCATTCTTTTTGTTTGTGTGCGTCTGAAGATCACTCCAGATATCTATAATCTTGAGACCTGGGAGGACTTTTTGTAGTCCTGAAACTGTTGTGTGTACTTCTGGAAGCTCTGGCATTTTTCTATTGTAGCAAAAGCACACGCTCTAAAAGTATTTCTGCTATACTTACACTCATGATTATTGGCATTACAGGCACTATTGGGGCAGGTAAAGGGACTGTCGCAAGGTATTTAGAAGAAAAAGGGTTCAAGAATTTTTCGGTACGGGAATTTCTTCTTGAGGAGCTTTCTAAACGCGGTCTCCCACACGATCGTGAACACATGACACCTCTTGCCAATGAACTCCGAAGGACGTACGGTCCAGCACACATTATCCAAACGTTGTATGCAAAAGCAGGGCAGTACACAGGCAACAGCATCATTGAGTCAATCCGCAATGAAGGTGAGATACTATTCCTGAAAACAAAACCCGACTTTCATTTACTAGCTGTTGATGCTGATCAAAAAGTGCGCTACAACCGGATTGTACTCCGCGGAAGTACGACGGATGCCGTCACCTTTGAAACATTCCAGGCACAAGAAGAGAAGGAATCGAAAGGAGTAAATCCCTGGGAGCAGAACCTCAGTGTATGTATCGCCAATGCAGATGCCATTTTTGTGAATAATGGAACGTTTGATGAACTCAAATTGCAAGTAGAAAAGTACCTAGATATGCAGTGACAAAAAAATTTTCAAAGTCACTTTAATTTAAAAAAGCTCTGCATTGGTCGAGAATTGAGCTAAAGGTATGTATTGTATTACGTTCTATTGTTAATTTCATAAAATAAGTAATCGCATATTTTTGTGAAAAAAACGATCATGCTTTACCTAGAATTTTGAGCGCCTCTTTTACTCGCGCACTTGTATCAGTAATTTCTGATGAAACTTCTTTGAGCGCATCGCGCGCTTCTTGTTGGGAGTAGCCGAGAGAACGGAGTGCTTCAAGTGCGTCTGTCTCTGTGCGTGTTATGACACCACTTGCGTCTTTGTGCTCAGTAAGTTTGTCACGAAGTTCAATGATTATCTTCTCGGCAGTTTTTTTGCCGATACCAGACACTTTTGTCAGGTATGAGGTGTCGCCCGAGGCAATAGCTTTTTTGAGGCTGGCAACAGAACCGACAGCGACGATGCCAAGTGCACCCTTTGGGCCGATACCCGAAACATCAAGAAGCATTTCAAAAAAAGAAAGTTCTTCAAGTGAATCAAAGCCATAGAGCTCCATGGCATTTTCTCGGACAGCAAGATAAGTGAAGAATGTTCCGCGGTCATTGTTCTTTGATCGAGTGAGTGTCTCTGGTATGGTGTACACTTTGTACCCAATACCACCGACATCAATAATAAGATATTTATCGGTACGCAAGCGTATAGTGCCGTCTAGGTAGGAAATCATGTATCTTAGTATATATGAAATACAGACAGTTTCCCATGGCGGTATTGATTGCGCTTTTGTCTAGTATTTGGTATGCTACTGTGCATTAATCAATTCAATTATGCCAATCACCAAATCAGCAAAAAAGGCGCTCCGTTCATCCCTTAAGAAAAAGATGGTCAATGATCGTGTCAAAAGAGCGATGAAAGATTCTATAAAGAAAGTCGCGAAGCTTGTCAAAGAAAAAAAGGCGGAGGCAAAAGAATTTGTCCCAGCTGCGTATAAAGCGATCGACAAGGCACTCAAAAAAGGTGTCATCAAGAAGAACAACGCCGCACGGAAGAAGTCATCTGTTTCGAGGATGACTAAATAACAAAAAGTCCCGCTTTATGCGGATTTTTTGTATGACTCCTCCACTCGTTCCTGCTTCAGCAACACTACTCACTACGAAAGAAAGCCGGTGTGGCATGAGTATTTGAATACACCAAATGGCGTATATCCGTGTTTCACAAAGACGGTCGGGCAAAAAAGAACACTGAACCGTAAAATGAGTACAGTCATAACAATAAGCGGAGCAAGATACTACAGCTTCTTTTTTGAAAATGATATACTTTTTCTATGAGACACTTGTATGAATTTTATGGTACCGAATGCCCGCACTGCATCGACATGCGAACACTTGTTGAGAAACTAAAGAAAGAAGAAAAGATCGAAATTGAAAGTCTTGAGGTTTGGCACAATGATGAGAATATGAAAAAGCTCGAATCAATGGATAAAGATATGTGCGGTGGGGTGCCTTTCTTTATCAATACACAGACAAACAAATTCATCTGTGGTGAAGCAAGTTACGAAGAGTTAAAAGCCTGGGCAAAAGGAGAATAAGACTTTTTAAAATATACAAAGTAGGCAGAAATTGTTAGACACTCTTTGCTGATCTCTTTTTTCTTTTTACATACCAAAGAATCATGACAAATGAGATAGTTGCTGTCGCGACCATAATACCAATGAGCGCAGTGAAACCAAATATCCCAGCGACAAAACCTCCGATAAATGCTGCGACACCTTGAAAGATGTCTTTGAGTGCTTCAAACTGCCCCCATTGATATGTCTCGACTGCATCTATTGTATTGTCTTCAAGTTCAGCATCAAAAGCAGGGTCAGCAATTGCATTGCCAAGTGCAGCCAATACTTGCGCGATAAAGAGCGTTGTGATATTTGAGATAATAAAGTACGCTCCAATACCCACAAGCCAAATAAACCATCCGAAGGTAAGTAGCAAGAATCTATTTTTTTGACTCCATTGTAGTCGATGAATGAGCAGGGTTGAGATACCTGAAATGATATAAAAGACCGCGACTGCGCCTGAAGCTTCAAGGATATCACCACCGATTTTTTGTACGAAGATGGCGTAAATTGGGATAATGATACCTTCAGAGAAAGTTGATAGACCGTACGAGGAAATAAGAAGACGGAAAAAAAATTTTGATTTCATATAAGTAGTATATATTACTTTTGCATGAGATATAAGACATGAAATAAGATGTATAGATGCATTTTTTCATATTTTCAAATTAATACAAGTATGTTGTTGTAACGTATAGATTTTAGAATCACAAACAGTATATATTCGCAAATAAAAAAAGGAGGACAATAATGCATGACCCGTATGCGGAATTTACTAAGCATGTTCTGAAAAATGGACTTGAAGTCCATTTTCAATCCTTGAATTGTCCATGGATCAGAATAGAAATCGTCGTTCACAGTGGTGGACGAGAAGATCCAGTAGCGATACCTGGACTTGCTCACTTCGTAGAACACCTCGTTAGTCAAAATATTCCTAACAGAGAATTTAATCATGTAAGAGAGTTTTTTGAAAACTGCGGCGGTTCGGCTCATTTTGGTACCATAGACTATCTATCGACTCAATATGGTTTCTTTATTCCAGCTGATCTCGCTATTCTCCGTGAGGTGCTCGAAATTTTTGGTTCAATGCTACTCCAAGCAAGAATTGAAAAGGACATTGAACGCGAGAGAGAAGTAATCTCACGTCAATTTAATGAAAAATATCCAATTGCCGAAATACTAGAGCTTCAAATAGATATGTACAGAACTCTCTTCAAAGGACATCGACTTGAAACATGGAATGCACCAATTGGTCGCCCGGAAGGATTTCTTTCGGCAACACAAGGTGACTTACAAAATTTCTACGATACACACTATGTTCCAGCAAATATGAGCCTAGTTATTATCAGTGGTATCAAAATTGCAGAGATGATAGCTGAACTTGAAAAGAGTCCGCTTGGAATCAAGAAAGATGGTAATCGGAATCCAATTTCTAAGGGATGTAATAAGCCTTTAATTTCCGAGCAAAAAACAAGAACCCTAAAGTTTTCTGATTTTTCTAACCTTACGGTTAACCAAATAACATATAGAGTAACATGGGCTCTTCCACCTTCCTTTCACGGACAAGTCTGTAGAATTTTTAGTTTGGTTCTTGATGAGATTTTGTTTAGTGAAATTCGTGAAAAACGAAGTCTTACCTACGATATCCATACTTCATATACGTCTTTTCAAGATATATACGAGTATACGATTGTTGGAAGAATTAATCCTGATGCCTCATCATACATTGAAGAACTTGTATATGAATGTATCTCGTTGGTTTCATCAAGACGTGAGTTATTTGATCGAAAATGTAAGTCACTCAAGCAGAGATGTTTTATGGTTGATCTTGTTGGGTGGGAATTAGCTCGATTCGCAGCTGAAGATTTAATTGTCCGTCATCGAATTCTTCTAATACAGGAAGGTTTAGATGAATTGAATGGAGTGACATTTGACATGATTGTTGCATTTGCAACATTTCTTGCTTCTGCACCAAAGTACACATTTATCACGGTTCCATAAAAAAGTAATGATACAACAAAGACCGCCGAGGTTAAACACTCGACGGTCTCTTTTATTGTGCCCTCGCCAGGAATCGAACCTGGATCGCAAGCTCCGCAAGCTAGCATTCTATCCATTAAACTACGAGGACGATTTTTTCTCGAACGGAGTTATATTAGCACAGCCTTGATTTTGAGGCTAGAAGCCAAGGTAGTCCATAATTTTGTGAGCTGTTGGCTCATCCCTATGCTCTTCTGGGAGATACACAGAGAGTACTTCACGTACACGAACTGGATCAGTGTCACCAAGCGGCACACTGATGAGCGGCACTACTGAACGGTTTGACATAACAAAGAGAATACTCTCAGCTTCTTTCTCTAGAATAAAAAATGATTTCAATCTTGCGTAGGGATATTTTTCTCGTCCAAGCTCGACATCTTTTGCAGTAATTTTAAATAGGATCGTTTCAGGTGAGCGGACAGCAAGAAATCCCAAAACCAAGGCAGCAAGTATGATGAATATTGCGAAAAGATAATTTTTATAGATGATCGCGGTAACTGCGCTTGCGACAGCAATGACACCAAGCGCCCAAAACCAGTCGACTGATCGATTTTTCTCACGATATTCTGGAGCTGACCATTCGAGTGTTGGTTTTTCTTCCATACATACTAACTGTAGCAAATCGTTTTCCGAAAGACTAGGTACTATACAAAACAAAAAGCCCGTAAGGGCTTTTTGTTTTAGTGCCATGTCGATAGCAACGGTCTGTAGTATACACTATTCTGTTTTTTCAGGGAAGGCTAGTTTGAGATCTTCCTTTGCTTTTTCAAGAGTTATTTTGAAATCTTGTGCTGCTTGTCTAAAACTCTCATTACGGACTTCAATGAGTGGCTTTAGTACTTCGCCACGTTTTTCGAGTGCTTTTCTATCAGCTTGTAGCTTCTCTTTTGCGGTTTTGGCGCTCGTCATGAGAACCTCCTTTACTGTTTTTGGGTCGACGCCAGCTTGACAATCAGCAACTGCCTTATCCTGTGCTGCCTGCATTGCCACTTTGAACTCACTAATCATAGTGTCTACTTCTGTTCTTTGTGATACGACAGCACTGTCGACGCTGTCACGATAGAGTGCAATCGCACTGTCGATCGCACTCTTGCGAGTTGCGAGAGCGGATGCAAATGTAGATTTAAATGTCGAAACTGCTGCTTTTTGCTCGTCAGTTGTCGCACGAGCTTCAAGCTTTGCAAAATGCTCGTTTATATTTTCATCTCTTTCGAGACGTTTTTCTGCAAGTTTCGCATCGCGCTCTTTCCATCTGTCTTCTATTTTTATTTCATTTTGATCACGGCGTGCTTTGAGCTGTGTCTCTTGCGCATACATGCGCTCTTTTGAGTTTACGCCAAATGTTGTGACGCGTGCACAAATATTTTTTCCTTCAGGGCGTGCGCCTCCACGCGGTGGCAGTTCATTTGCAAAAGCGAGTGCTGGAGCGAGGAACTGGACTGCGACGAGGAGTGCAATAGTTTTTTTAAACATATTAGATACTATTTTCATTTATCGATTGATCAAATCCAGTAGTGTCATCCGCTGGAATTTGATCCGTTTCGGATGCTGCATATTGATCTTCATTGCCGGTCGATCGGTCGATTGCTTCAAAGAGATCGTTGACACTTCCTGTGGCTCTTGGAAGTTCTGCGTGTATTGTTGAAGTATTGTTTTCAGCCTGCCCTGTTTGTGTATCGCTACGATTTACGGTGCCACGCGGCCCTCTGTGTATGAGGACTACAATGATGACGATAGCTATAGCAGCGATAAGAGTAAGAAGTATTTTAAATTTTGATGTCATATGCACACTATTTTATAATTTGATCGATCACATTATTTCTAATAATCAGAGGTCCGACCAAGGCCCTCTTCTCTTACTGACGATTGTACCCTACACTTTATGACAATACAAAGTTTTATTTCTGTGGTCTAATTTTATTGGACCTCAATGCCATTATCACGCATGCCGGCGTCACTATCAGTTTTGGTTTGTGGGACAAAAGTATTTTTCTTCTGGTTACTTTTGACCATGACAACAGCGATAGCAAAGATGATAAAGAGTATAACAATGATTATTTTTTTGATCATGGTTTGATTATAGTCCTCTGGTATACTATGTGTCTATGCAATCTGATATATATACTGCATCTGTAGAGCTGCATGCAAAACATGGCGGCAAGCTCGAAACAAAGAGCAAAATTCCGCTTACGACAAAAGAAGCACTTTCTTTGGCATATACGCCAGGTGTGGCGGAGGTATCACGACGAATCGCGACCGATCCGTCACTCGCTCGAAGCCTTACACTAAAAGGCAATACAATTGCGGTGGTAACTGATGGCTCAGCGATTCTCGGACTTGGTGATCTCGGACCACTTGCTGCACTACCGGTCATGGAAGGGAAGGCTGCGATTTTCAAGGAATTTGGTGGCGTAGACGCATTTCCGATTTGTCTTACTACACAAGATCCCGAAGAGATTATTGCAATAGTTAAAAATATCGCGCCGACATTTGGTGGTATCAACCTCGAAGACATTTCCGCGCCAAAATGCTTCATGATTGAGGAGCGTCTACGTGCCGAACTTCCGATCCCTGTGATGCACGATGATCAGTGGGGAGCAGCGACAGTCACACTTTCGGCACTTATTAATGCACTTTCGCTTCGCGGACTTACCAAAGAAGAAGCACGAGTGGTTGTAAATGGTGTCGGCGCTGCTGGTGTGGCTATTGGAAGACTCCTGCATGTGTACGGTATAGTGAATACTATTTTTTGTGACAGTAAAGGGATTATTCACGCTGGTCGTAGTGATCTCACAAAAGAAAAGAAAGAATTGCTAGATGGCAGCGCTCTTTTGCTAAGTGAAGGATCGCTTGCTGATGCACTAGCTGGTGCGCATGTATTCATCGGTGTTTCAAAGGCCGGTGCTCTTACTCAGGCTATGGTTCGCACAATGGCGCTGCACCCAATCATTTTCGGTCTTGCAAATCCGACGCCCGAGATCATGCCTGATGAGGCAAAGGCAGCTGGAGCATTTATTGTTGCGACTGGGCGATCTGATTTTCCAAACCAGATTAACAATTCGCTTGTATTTCCTGGGGCATTTCAAGGTATGCTTCGGGCTGGTATTCCTCAATTTTCAAATGCTGTCTTTATCAGAATTGCAGAAGCACTCGCGCGGTCTGTCAATACTCCTTCACCAGAAAAAATTCTGCCATCAATGTTTGATGAAGGAGTCGTTGCGTTGGTGTCTGAGACAGTACAGGGATAGTGCATTACCATAGCACTGTTGACACATATAATCTCAAATAGCACAATATAATTATGAATCAAGAAGTTGCGCCGTATAGCACAGGAGTGCTGACCGCTACGCCGGAGGTACCTGAATCTCATACACAAGAAGCGTCACTTATGCCGCAGCTGTGCTTACGACTCTTGCCTCAAAAGTAGTGAATATGACTCACGACTCGATACTCTTATAAGAAGCAGAGATGACACAGCAGCAAAATTGGCTAGTGTTTGGCAAATGCTCAACCTGCCACCACTCACGGAGATACCACCGAGTCTCAAGCATATTGAAGGTAAGATACATGAGATCAACGAGGAAAAAGCAACATCGAGAAACGCACTCGTGAAATTATGGCACAAGAAGAGAAACAGGCGCTCGTTAGTATGGAAGAGACACGTCTTATCAATGAGGAGATCGCCCGATTAAGAAAAAAATTTCTTTCGCTTGATAGAGAGAGGTAGTCACTCATTCTTGCTACCGGACGTATCCCATCTGGTGTCGAGCTGATTCTCCCGCGGGAAATACAGATGTCTCAGACCGAACAGGTTAAGATGTTTATCACTTGCGTACTAGAAGAGGAGCCCATCACGGAAAAAGACATTGCGGATGAGTCGGAAACATTTCGAGCCATGGAAGTATCTGTACGGAAAACCACCGAAGAGAATGTCGATACTGTGGTTTCACGCCTTGAAGCAGGGTCATCGGATATATTGACGGATATCGCCGCGCGGTGCTTTGTGAAGTTGACGAACTGCTTATAGGCTGTGAAGGAGGAAGTTGTGCTCCCGAATCGTTTTTGCAGCGTATAGAAGAACAAAATCAAGAAACAGAAAAAGCACAGTCTGCTACAGAACAAATTGTGCAGACGTATACTCCGAACACACAATCAAATTAATTTTTTTTTCAGCACTCAACGTGCTATTAGTGTGGACGTGATGTACCAAGGAGTGTCGTAAATGGGTCAATGGAGATGCCACCGGAGAAATCCCCGAAGCGTGCCCACTTCGGCGTGATCTTGATGAATCGGATGTTTGAGTGGAGTGTTTCAATCGGCGCGGTTTTCCCTTTGAGTGTTTGTTCGAGGAGTTTGATGTATATATCCTTAGCGCCGTTCAATTCTTCTATTTCCTCCGCTATGCCGGTCATCTGAAGCGTCTGGGCAGGCTCTGTCGAATATACGACAAAGGTTACTTCAGGCTGTTCTTTTATGTTTTCGAATTTTGTGCTATTGGTGCGGGTATTGAAGTACAGGTGCAAACCATCGTCAAATGTATAATACACAGCCGCTGACTCCATGCCGTGTGAACCGCGCGTCGATATGACGCCGATAGTATTTTTTTTGAGAAAGTCGCGTACGTCTTCCGGGATATCCATATAGGCACATTGTACGGATCTCTATGTCAGTTGTCGAGCATACTGGTTGTTTTCGGCAAAAGTAGAGAGTATTGAGAATATGTGGTTTTCTCGTATGTGGTAATTATTGGCACGATATATACAATCTTTTTATAGTAAGCCCAGGTGTTCCTTAGAGCATATACTGCACATACTCTACTTCAATCTCTTTATCTTCCGCATATTGTATTTCCGATCTGACACCGAGTGAGTGCTCAAAACCAGGAAGGACGTAGAGTTTGGTGATGAGTCCAGATTGTATGACGCCTTTGTAGAAGATTTCAAATTTTGCCGCATACTCACGCGGCGCGTTATCATGATAGATATCAAGATACGGTGTCTGATCAAATACCTGGTGGCCATCCGCTTCAAGTTCGGCAATCATATTTTTCATCACAGAGAGATTGTGCTCAAACTCATCAGTGTCGACACCAAGTACGCCCGATACCATCACAAAAGAGCCACCAAGAGCGTGCATGTTGGCAAGTGCAGTATCATGCAGGCGAGTGTAATAGTATGTGGAATTTGTATCGTATGTTTCCATTATGTATAAGTGTAAATAAAGTATCGAAAAATTAATTTCTTGTATGCACTAAACACATACTTACTGTATTAATTTACAAGTAATATTGGGCATAGCAAAGTTACAACACTGTACACTAAGCATTTCTTTAAATATATTTAGTAATCACAGTATAGTGCTTTTCTATATTTAAATTATCTATTTGTCTGTCTGGAGTTTTGACTATGCTATCATGTCAATATGAAACCAATTATATTTAAAGGTAAAGATAGTTTTGCAATCGGTACACAGTTCGGCAAGATATACAAAAAGAATGGGTTTTCAGTTGATTGGATAACTATCAATAAAACTATCTATAGTCAGCAGTTGAAAATATATAAAAAATACTTCCCTAGTTTCTTGGACGAACTAAGAGGTATTGCCATCGCTGGTGGATATGACCTTGATATGTTGCAGTATTCGTTCATTGGTAATTCTGTTGAATGGATGATGAGCACAAACAGATATACGGCAACAGCATGTTCAGTCTTTGGACTAAAAAAGGGTACTGACTTGTTTGTCGGCAGAAATTATGACTGGTTGCCTGAAACAGAGAAAGTATTCTGTGTATACAAGACATACAATCCCAAGAATTATGCGCATATTTCTGTTTCAGATATGAATATCTATAAAAAAAGAATAGCGCTTACTGATCAATCATATCTCCCTGTTGATGCACTCAATGAACATGGACTATATATTGGACTGACGGCTTCAATAAATAATGATTGGGCATATGGTCTATCAAGTATGCATATGATTAAATTAGTCGCTGAAACTTGTAAGAACGTAGCGGAGGCAGTGAGATTGTTTAAAAAAGTACCACTAAATTGTGCAAAGAACTTTTTTATTGCTGATGCTCAAGGAAATATGGTTGTTGTTGAACATTTTTCTGGGCTTAATTTAAAAATAGTAAAGCCAAAAGACGACCTCTTGATACAAACAAACCACTACAATGATCCGGAGTTTTCCAAACAAGATAAAATACTTTTGTATAGGCCGACAAATACTACATTTCTTCGCTATTATGAAATCTTGCGCGAAGTAAATTTAAGAAAAAAGACCTTCAAGCAAAAACACATCCTTGAGATTTTAAATAAAGAGGGGTCACTTCTTTTGCAAAACACACCAACGGCGCGTTCGATATGGACATTGTCATTTAATATGACAAAAAAACAGTATGTTTTACACTATGATCTGTTTGGTAAAAAAAAGTCACTAAGATTGAAGATTTAAAATTAGTATATTTCTCGTTTCTTTCCAAGAACGAAGAAATAGATTACTTAATGTGCGATCTGGCATCTCTTTATCATTCTCGAGAGTTCTTCAATAAGTTTTTGATACCCAAAGCTATTTAAATGTTGCCTATCTTCAACGTGGTAATTGTCTTTGTTTTTCAATACTTTCCATAGACAGATTCAGAATCTATAACAGCTACATTCATTATTTTGCAATATCTTTAATAGCATTATTGTGCTCTGTAGGATATATAAAAAATATTTTTTTATATATCAAAATAAAAAAAGCGCAACTCCACAAGGAGAAGCGCTTTAGATCACTTTTTGCCATTGGATAGTCCAGTGAATTCAAGTTTGGCATTAATTACAGTACCCACTAAGCCAATATACCTTTGCGGAAGACAGTATGTATTAGCTACAGAAGTTTGACCAGTTTTTGCTTTTTGTCCTTTATGTTGTGGCTTCTTTTTACGATTTTTTTTTGGTAGTGGAAAAACTGAAAAATAATAATGAGTGATAGCACAGAGCCAGGGGTCTGTGCTATCACTAGTAACAAATCTGGTTTAGTCCAGCCATAAATACTCCAAAAACTGTAGCTGCAAAACACAGTGCAAATGAGTGGTAGAGAAAGTCCATCGCAGTTTTTTCTACGATTATTTTTGACAATCTGTGCTGGAAGACCAAGCAGAGCGATTGCTAGCGACGCAGTAGTCGCAAGAATTCCGATTACTGTAGACATTAAATCCTCCTTAATTTTGATTTAGAAAGTACTACTTGACTACAAAGAAGAGTAACATAATAAGTAACAAAATTGAAGAAGCAGTTTTGACTCGTTGCTGTATTTACTGAAATATAAATTCGTTACTTCTTTTGATTGGATATAGTGGGTTCAGTGCCAGAGTGGTGAGGTGCTGTAAGGGTATTTCAGGGAGTTTTTGTAAGTTGAAATGAGGTACATGGGTCGGGCTCCTTTATTTAGGAAACCAACGACACACGATATCAACAACCTCGATCAATTGAATTGCTGCAATTCCGACCCCGACCACTGTTAGCCAGAAAACTTTGTTTTGAAGCTTATCGTTCTTTTCGTTTGCTTCAGATATTGTCTGATTTAGTTTTCTTATGTCTGTTACAAGCAACTCAAGACGGTTGTTTGTTGTTGCTGCAAGGTCGCGATCTATTCCATTACCAGTATTTATGATGGGAAATTCATTATCAGCCATATCCTATTCGGTGTCAGGAAATGTTCCTGTGTATTGGTTCCCAAAATCATCCATACAAGAAACTTTCCAATCATAGTAATCATAAGAGTAAATCGTATGCTTTTCCGAAGCACTTCTTGCATACGTAGTTTCACTACCGGGGATAGCTGCGTTACCGCCTATGTATGTCCAGATACATGTTGAAGAATTACCACTCGGGATGGAGAGCGAGTATCCCTCTTTGCCGTCATAAAAAGTACCCACCAGCACACCTGTTGCCTTAATGGTGGTATTGGTTTTTACATCAATAGTCGGATTTTTGCTCTGAGAATTTCCAAGCCAATAAGCTCCACCGCCAATAATTGCGATAACGATGAGTATTATCCAAATTTGTGAACCTCGATTTTCCATTGCCTAATTATAACTTAAACCTACAAACTTAGGTACTCGGGGCATGCCGATAACAGATTCTTAGTGCGGAGAGCGTCGTGTTAGAACTAACCCCCGACAAGCCCAGTAAGGTCATTTTAGCACTATTTCAGAATCTTAATCGACGCGTCTCGTGCGGCTAAGATACATCCTCAAAAGAATCGTAACAACTGCGACACAGCCGAGCAATGAGATCGGAAGCAACATATTTCCCTGGCATGTTTTCAATCATCTCCGGCACTTCAAATGTATAAACTGCAAGAATGAATAAAGGATGCTCACCTTTATAAACAATTCCAACATCATTGTATGCATTACTTCTTGTTCCTGTTTTGTGAGCAACTCTGGCTTCCACGGGCAGATGAAATGGTAACCGGTAATTGATTTGTTGCATAAGTAGAATTTTAAGTGCAAGATTGCACAATTCTGAATCAAGCCCTATATGAACCGCTTCCTTCTCGTCGATTGATCCTTTTAAGAACCAATGTATCATTGCTGCCGCTTCATTCGGGGTAGTGACATTGGTCGTTTCAACTCTTGCGGGAGTATGTGCGGATGCAGAAAGATTTCCATATCTTAACAAGGTCTGATTAAAACCAAGAGATGTAATGTATTTATTCAGCCGATCTAATCCAATCATTTCAACAATCCCACCAGTACATGCATTATCGCTAATAGCTACCATGGCGACTAGCGCATCATGCAAAGATATGACGCATGCATTAGGATCGAAATAATGAAAAATTCCTGAATTGTTATCCTGGTATTTTTTCTGAATAAAGAAATGATCGGTCAGGTTCAGTTTTCCTGCTTTAATATCAGCAAGAACGCAGGCGAGTATGAAAATCTTTCTGGTGCTTGCGGAAGGCACAATCTCATCACCAAATCTATTGAAGAATCCTCCTGTCTGAAGATTAATAAACGAGAATCCTATATGGAACGGCTGTTCGTCACACAAGTCTTTCAGTCTCTGCTCAAGGGGTTTTTCCATAGTGCTAATTATATCAGAGAAGCCTTGTTATAAGGACTTCGTGCTAGATGTTAGATGCGGGACACTCGGGTTAAGTACCAGAGTAGCGAGACACCGTAAGGGTATTCTGGCAGAGTTTTGAGAACTGAAACGAGGTACATGGGTCGGGGTCTACTTTTCAATCTTGGTATATATCTGGAATGTTTTCACCCAAAAATGATTCTACTAATAGTTTACCGATCATAATGCCATTAGTTAGCCCATTGCCACCATTTCCGAACAATTCATAATAGCCGTTTTGTTGCGTAATAAAAGGTCTGTTACGAGTTGGATATAGCAACAGCCCTGTCCATCGGTGCGAAACGGCAAGGTTCTCTTTAGAAGGATTTTGCACAAAAGCAAGGAATCGCTCTATTATTTTTTCTTCAGCATTCAGCAGGTCTTTTTCAGAAGGATTCAAGTTGATGCTTCCATTTAAGAATAAGCGGTTTCCAATCTTGCGGACAGCAATATAATTATTCCCCGTATTCCAAAACATTCCACCTTTATCCCATGATAAGGCAGAAATATCTTCATCTGAAAGTGGCTCCGTAACAAGCGCAAGCTCTCTTTTAATGATTCCATAATTTTCTGTAAGATCAGTTTTATTGCTTTCAATTGCAACAACTACTTTCTTTGCATGGATGATTCCATGAGGAGTTGTTACTGTGTGTACATCAAACGATAGTGCGGGAGTTTGCTCATATACCGAAAGACCTGCTTTTTCGGCAATTTCTGCAAGTCCCCGAACAAATTTGACCGGGTGTAAAGAACAGTCGTTTGCAACAAGAAGAGTATCTTTTTTTGGTTCAAATTGAGGTATGATTTCTCCTATAAAATTCGCATGATGTCTTGCCTGTAGTTCGTCTTGCAGCGTTGATATATCCTGTGACTCCGAAGCAACATATAAACTTCCTGATCGAGAAAAATCACAAGCGATATTATTACTCTCTATTAAAGAAACAACATACTCTCTTGCATCTATAGTTCGCTGCCATGCTTCTATGGCTTGCTCTTTTCCGAACTGCTTTTCCGCTTCAACAAAATCAATCGCGAGACCTTCAACCACCATACCGCCATTTTTTCCTGCTGATCCCGATGCGATAACATCTCTTTCGATAAGTACGGTCTTGAATCCTGCTTTTACAGAATGATATGCGGCAGAAACCCCAGTTATTCCAGCACCGATAACAACCACGTCTGTTTCTCTATCTTGTTTGAGAGATGGACGAGAAGTGTATGGGATATCAAGCCAATAGGAGATATTTTTCATAAATTCATTTTAGCTTAAATCTCGATGTTTAGTAATCGGGTCGCCCCATCCACCTAACCACTCGGGTCATGCCGATAACAGGTTTTTAGTGCGGGCGACTCGGGTTCAGTACCAGAATGGTGAGGTGTTGTAAGGGTATTTTAGCGGAGTTTTGGAGATTAGAATGAGGTGTGTGGGTCGCTAATCGATTTCTTTAAAATTCGCGATATCTTGCGTTTCCCGGATGTCCGTACAGATGGATCAGTAATTCCTTATCTGAACCAAAATGTCCTTCAGTTAAGCTAACTTCTGACGTCTTTAAATCTGCTATGATCTTCTCTAGAACGATATGCGCATCTTTCGATACAGCAAGATTATTTGAGAGGTGAGCAAATGGACAAAGGAACACATTGTTATGTTTGGTGTCTTTACAGAATTTAAGGATTTCCTGAGCAAGTTTAGAGGCCTTTTCAGGAGTATCACCCTTCTCAACCGTGATGAATACTAGAATACAATCATGAGAGGACTGCTTCTCATCTAAAATATCTCCATACACAATATCTTTAGGACGAGTCGAGAGACCCGTGATAACGGCACCAAAATCTTTACAGTGAAACAAAATTGATCTCATTGGTTATTTACTGCCTAATCTTATTGCTTTAGGTATGTGGGTCTGCCCCACTTGGCGGGCCATGTGGGTTAAGTACCAGGGTGGTGAGTCCGCGTAAGGGTATTTGGAAAGGGTTTTGAGAATTGAAATGAGGTATGTGGGTCGGGGCACCTTTTATTTATTGCATAAAATCACCAAACTTCACGATATCAGCTTTTGAGCCAAGAATATGAATCTTTTCTGGTGCTACTGTTAATTGACCGAAGGGTATATTTTCTACTCCAAATTTATTTACATAATTTTCAAGAAAAAAATCTCTTTCAGTTTCATTTTCCAGCTTAGCAATAACTTCTTCCTTAGAGAGTTTAGTATTTTTTAAGATTTCATTCAGACCTTGATTTTCAATATTTTCCCTCATTTTTTCTAATTGTTCAAATGAAAGTTTCTTGCCATCTTTATAACTATTTACATCGTAAAGTATTTGCAATAAAGCATCCTTGCCTTCCTTATACACTGATGATATATCACTATGATTAATGCTTCCATCTTCAACAATTTGAATATTTCTCGTATTAACTAATACTGGAATTAATACTTTACCGTCTGATTCATAAGCATCATTCCCATATGCGTTATATTTTCTTGCAAAAAATACAGCATTTCTTATAGAACAACCTTCTTTTTCTTTTGAGAAGCCATTAATTAATATGTTTTGAAGATTTTTAGCATCTGTTCCATGATATACAATATCTTTTATCTTGCTTTCAGGAAAAACAGTATCTAAGTATTCAGAATATTGTTCTTTAGTACCAATCTCAGCAAGTTCAGGATGTTGTTCAAATACGAAATCAACACCTTCTTTAATTTGAAGTTTCTCGATTTTGTTTTCGCCTGAATGCACATTTTCTATTTTTGGAATATTTTGAGGGAATCCTTCCATGCTTCTATTTTAACTTAAATATCTTTTTCTAAGTAATCGGGTCGATCTACTCTCATAAGCCTATGAATCACTCCGATACTTAGTTCTTTTGGCGGGCTACTCGGGTATGGTACCCCGACCGTCAACCCCAGTAAAGCTTTTCTGACGTTTCCGAATCGACCCGGGCGATGTTTGCGGGTCGGGGTCACCTTTTTGAAAATGAGACTTAGGCACAGATTTTCCCCGGATCAAATGCCAACAAATGCCAATTTTTGAGATATAATCAGGGCATGACAGTTGGCGAATTGGTATATCTGGAAGCACTTAAGAATGGATACAAACCCAAACTTCCCGAGGGCGTTATTTCAACGTTACAAAAGACATTGGAATCATTTCAGAGGGTCTCCGAAGATATGCGCGGACCAATACAGATGGCAGCTCAAATGGCTGAGCGCATGCAACCGCAGATAGAAACCACGAGAAAGATGGCGTTTCCTAGAATGGCTGAGTTTAGTGAATCCATTTCTAGAATCTCTTCCCTCTATGACAAAGAGGAAGAATTCGTCATCCCCGCATTTACACGACCGATTCAAGAAGTACGAATCGTGAACCCCGAGGATATCGCTATAACATCGACCAAGAGTGAGAGAGATTTTGTAATTGCCTCATATCCTCTTCCGAAGAACGCGGTATGGGAATCCCTCGACATCCAGTTCATCGATGGGCATTTCGTTAAGGTTTCGTATCCGAACTTGGAATCAAAGAAGTTCAATTATAAGGATATGGGCTTCGTGAACATGAAGACGACGAACCCCGATCTGAAATGGAGACTCCTCTACGCAATTGCAGAAAACGACGGAGCTTTAACTACCACGAAAT
Source organism: Minisyncoccota bacterium (assembly GCA_025453495.1). Classification (GTDB taxonomy): domain Bacteria; phylum Patescibacteriota; class Minisyncoccia; order Phycocordibacterales; family UBA9973; genus JALOQM01. The sequence goes on from JALOQM010000001.1 coordinate 173,034, forward strand.
GGGATAGAGGGTTCGGAAGGAACGTAAAATACGAACTCAACGAGGGACTCAAGCGATTCTTCGGTATGGCGACGAACCCCATTCCTCACTACACCAAGAGAGATGGCTACAAGCCGCTATTTTCTATCAGACGCGAAAGATAGTCATTTGATTTGCAATGACGAATAAAAGACTTTCTGTCCATACAGGCAGAAGGTCTTTTATTTTATGGCCTATTCCGTCATTCACACTCGCTCAATGAAAATAAATTGTCATTTTGTCATTCAATGACGAGTAGATATAGGAGAGTTTAATAAAACCCTCTCCTCAATCAACACATGGCAAAAGACAAGATCACATGGTCGCCCGCCACTCGCAGGCTGGTAGACCTCACCAAGAACGGATACAATCCACGCAAGCTAAGCGAGAACGAACGCAGGGATTTGGAGAAGTCCGTACAAGAATTCGGCACGGTCGTCCCGATAATCCTCAACATCGGCACGCGCGCCAACACCATCATTGGCGGCGAGCAACGCGTTAAAGTATACGCCAATCTTGGCATCGACGAAGTCGAGTGCATGGTGCCATCCCGCGAGCTGACGCTCGACGAGGAGCGCGAACTCAATCTCCGCCTTAACAAGAATACCGGCTCGTGGGACGAGGAACTCCTCAAGGACTTCGACATGAGCGTGCTTCTTGGTGTCGGCTTCGGTGACGACGAGCTTCAGAACCTCTTTGACGATGTCGACGTAGTCGATGACGACTACAATCTCGAGAAAGCACTCAAGGAGACGATCACACCGAAAGTGAAATCGGGAGAAATCTGGGAACTCGGCAAACACCGGTTGCTTGTCGGCGACTCGACCGACGGCGAATCGGTACAGAAGCTCATGGCGGGAGACTTGGCAGACGTCGTCTACTGCGATAGCCCGTACAACATCGGCCTCGACTACTCCAAGGGAGTCAGCAATAAAGAAAAATACCAAGGTTCATATTCCAGCAAGGACGACTCCAAGAAAGACAGCGACTTCATGACCTTCTTGGACAAGAGCATGGATGTCGCGAAATCGGTCAGCAAGAAAGATGCCCACTTCTTCTACTGGTGCGATTCTTCATACGTCGGAATGGTGCAGAGCTTGTATGGCAAGCACAAGATAGATGCGAAGCGCGTCTGTCTCTGGATCAAGAACAACCAAAACCCGACGCACAAGATCGCCTTCAACAAAGTGTACGAGCCATGCGTGTATGGCACGATCGGCAAGCCGTACCTGAACACAGGAATGCACAATGCCAACGAGATACTTAATCAGGAAGTGACGACTGGCAATCAAGTCCATGACGAGATACTCGACATGATCGATATCTGGATCGAGAAGCGCGACAGTGCCCAGTCATATCAGCACCCGACACAGAAACCCGTAACCCTCAACGAGAAGCCACTCAAGCGATGCAGCGCACCGCTCCACATTGTCTTTTCCGGATTTGCCGGAAGCGGCAGTGACCTGATCGCCTGCGAGGAACTCGGTCGTGCGTGGCGCGGAGTCGAGAAGGATCTCATATTCGCAACCATTGTGATCGACCGATGGGAGAAATTTACCAACCAGAAAGCAGTGAAAATCCATGAAGGTAACTAACGGAGACATCTTCAAAGTCGGCGACCACATCATCGCCTGCGGCGACTCGCTCGACAGAGCATTCGTCGGCAAGGTCATCGGTCATAACAAGGTGCGAGCGGTCGTCAGTGATCCTCCCTATGGGATTGCGTATGTCGAGAACAAGCAGGGATTGGCGAAGATCAGCGCGGATGAAACGAAGGTAATCGCCAACGACCATCTCCAGAGTGAGGAGGAATACGAGAACTTCACGCGCGGATATCTCGGCGCGGTCATTCCGTACCTTACGGAATACAACGCCGTGTATATCTTCAATGCTGATGCAATGTTCCCGAGTCTTCGCGCAGGCATGAAAGTGGCGGGCTTCTACTACAGCCAGATGATCATCTGGCTCAAGAACCAGCCCGTCATGAGTCGCAAGGACTACTTGGCAATGTACGAACTCATCGCCTACGGCTGGTTCGGCAAGCACAAGATGGAGCGATCAAAGGCGCGGAATGTGATCTACCATCCAAGACCGACAAAATCGAGACTGCACCCGACGCAAAAGCCGGTGGGACTTCTGCGGAAGATCATTCCGAACTCCACGAAAGTCGGCGACGTCGTCTACGATCCCTTCCTCGGAAGCGGATCAACTGCCGTTGCCTGTGAGCACTTAGGTCGAAAGTGCATCGGCATCGAACTTGATGAGGCGTATGTGGCAATTGCGCTCAAGCGGCTCGAGAAGCTCACTGGCGAAAAGGCTGTGAAGGTATAACCGTATGCAGGGAGACGATTTTTCCAAGGATCCGTACAAGAAGCAGGTCTACGAAACCTACGCTCTTTGGAAGTCCCTCCCGTCATTTCTCAAAGGACAGCCGAGAGTCGCGCTTGAGAAGTTTGGCATTGAAGAAGAAGCGGTGTTTGAGCTGCTCTCGATAAAGACACAGCTTGATTTCTCAAAGCGATACAACGTCGATACGGGCACGCTCAGTGACTGGAACAAGCGACTTGAAAAAGACGGACTTTCCAAAGACCTGAATGCATGGGCGCGCAAGCTCACGCCGAACGTCATCTTCGCTCTCTACAAGAACATCATCAAAGGCGGCCGGGCGCATGAAGTGCGAGCGTGGTTTGAGATCGTAGAACATCACTAACATGGAACCAATACAACTTGAAGAAATAAATACCATTCTCTCGGACACCCTCCGCAAGGTCGTGAACCGGGAGATATCGCTCAAGCAAGCATCCATGATTGCCAAGCTTGCGATGACGCTCTCGAGAAACATCGCCAATACCGAGCTGAAGGATCGGGTCGAATTCCTCGAAAGCATGCTGCAAAAAACACGCATATGAAAAATCTGAATAACATTATTAAGAGATCGAACCTGACGCCGCTTGAGCGAGTTACCATGCTTGTCCATAACGGAGAGCATAGGCAGAAAACGGGTAAAGATATGCTCTCGGAAGCAGAACTCAACACCCTCACCCAAGGATGGGCGGCTCGGCTCGGGCAAGCGAATGAATACAATAAATACTTGGAGATTGCTAAGCTTGAGAACTCGATGCGGATCGATGCGACGATGTTCTCATACCGCGCGGAGCTATCCTTGGTCAGGCATCAGCGATTGCTTTCGTACTGCCTGACCGAGCCGGAGCGAATGAAAAAATTGATCAATGACGACATAATGGATGGACTCGAGGAAGAAGAGTGTTTGCGGTTCGCGCTCGCTCACACATATCTCGAGTACGGCTCTGTGTTGCACCTTTTCACTTTCTTCAATCTCCCGAGAGAGATACGAGAGGATCTCGCTCTTTTGGATGACTCTGTTGCGTACAGCAATCAATATCTAGGTGATGAAGTACAGCTTTATGAAATGTTCAATGCCAGAAAGGTCAATAATGAAGACAAAGATACACTCGTCGACATCATCTTCTCGCGCATATACTACGAAGGCATCAACAAAATGCGCGGTGAAGGCACTGAGCGGGACGCTTTTATCCTTGGTGGCTACTTTGCGGAATTTCCGCTGAGCGAAGCGATATACAAAACTGCTCGTGATCTAGGTATCAAGTGTAAGAACCGGGATGAGGAGGAAATATTGGATGATATTGAGTCGTATGCCAAGGAAAAAGCCGTGACTATGGAGCATCTGATCAAGGAATCACTGCGCTCGTGGCTTGATGATGGACTATTCACTAAGCAGTTTGCGCCAATCTTCATGAATGGTGGTTTCGATACAGTAAACGGCATTACCAGGAAGAACCACAAAAAACTGTTTGAGATTTGGTATGCGGAGCTAGAAAAATCCAAGAGATATTTCAATACTCTTTTCCGTATGCAGAAACTTAAACGAGAAGAAGCAGAAATAACCGTCCTTGGAGAAACAAAAACTGTAGAGAAACTCACTGGGGAAAGTTTGTATACATGCCAAGAGGATTTGGAATTTGTACGAGAATACAAAAAGCAAGTCTATATGATTCTGCCGTTTTCAAATCTCGCTTTGTTTATTGAGAAGCATACCAAGCCAATCCAGAAGTACACGACGCTCTGTCAGTTTAGGAAGCTCGGGAAGAGAGCATCGGATACCTTTGATGCTAATTTCACGGAAGAATATGACAAGCTTATTGAGTCGTATCGGGAAGAAATGACGCTTCTCAATCACGAACTTGCGAAGTTGACCGATGTGGCAACTGAACATCTATCTGCAAAAGCCGAGGAAGATTTCAGATGCGCTATTCAGATCTGGAACGGCAGTTTTCGTTTTGATCTCAGAGAAGCCGACGACAAAGCCGACATTATTGAGAAGTATGAGAGGGATTTCAGGAAGGTTATGTAGAATCCAGATTCTTATCCAATTACAATATTTTCTCCATTACCAAATTCCATTTCTTTATACATAATCTCGCCTGATTCATTCTTCTTATAAGGAAGTGTGGCGGAAATTACTTTATTTTCAGCATCCTCCAGATGAATAGAAATTGCACCATCAGTATTTCCTGCATATAGATTCGCATTAAAAGCAATACCGAAAGCATGTAAATCATGTTCTTGCTTTTTTACTTGGAAACTCTGCATGAGAGAATCAATGACTTCTTTTGGGGTGGGATGTTTTTCTAAAAAATCATTTTCAACGGCAACTATTTCATCTTTTGAGTTTAAATACATACCGAACGGATAAAATTCACCATGTTGGATTAGCATTTTCTGAGCAAAAGGAACTAGAGCGTTTAGTAACTTATCAAGTTGTGTGCGTTCTTTTTCATTCATGTTTTATTCACTTGTGCCAGAAAGGGCATTACCAATATTTTTCAATGTCGACTTTACACCTCCTAATGCGTTTTGCAAAGGGCCTGAGAGACGAGTATCCGGGCGAACGTGTAAATCAAGACTATAGTTTGCGTCTTTCGCATAACTTACAAAATCTTTCATTTGGTTTGTGTAATTCAGACGTGCAACATTTTTAACTTCCATGAGAGATTTTTTTGAGTGATCCAATCCATCGGGTATACGATAGCTAGCAGTTCCAGTAGCGGATTCTATTCTTTCAGTATTTTTTACAATACCGCTGGCAAGTTCGCCCGCTCTTCCTTTCGCTGCATTTTCGGCAATATCACCTAATACTTTACCTTTTGGCACTTCTCCTGCGGTAACAGCGCCAAGTATTGCCATAGGATAGTTTCCTTGCTTTGCATCAGTAATAGCTTGAGAAAGTCCGTATTGGCCAACAGGCGTTGTAAGTGATTGCAAGAATGATGTAATTTGTGGAGCATTCATTGCGATATACGCCGCAGCAAAAATAAGTTCTCCTGCAAATTTACCACTTGCATCGCTCATCGTAATCGGATTATTCCTTCCGTATGAATAGCTGTTCAGTGACTGCGGATCGCTCAGGATACTCGTCATATCCCTGCCCGACAGTGCTTTTGTCGGTTTTTCGTCACCAATAGTTAAAAATACCGGATCCTGAGAAATAAACTTCCCAACATTCCCCTTGTAGTAACGCGCATTCAAGTAATCGAGTCCTGTATCGTTGTCATGAATCTGCCCCACATACTTTCTCTGTTCATTATACGCCCCAGACGAGATGCGGGATTCGCCGAATGGGTAATAATCGAGTTGCTGAGAAATTGCACCTGAGGCGTCAGTGACGGCGGTAGTTGAACCGAGGTGATCGGTATGGATATAATACGGCGTCACTGTGACCGTCGGATTAGTAACAGTTTCGATCGTGGCGACAAGGGTGCTTCCTGCATAGACTTGCTTGGTCTTCTTCGTACCGTCATCGTTGTAATACTTGTTCGGGTATGAGATGTCAGTCGTGCCTGTAACATAGCGGACGCGGTTACCTTCGTGGTCGTACCAGTAGTTTGCGGTCACTGAGCCGTCAGTACTCGAAACAAGCTGATCGCGGTAGTTCCAGGTATGCGTGAACGTGCCGTCTGACGTCAGATTGCCGTCATTGTCGTACGTGCGAGTAATACTGTTAATTTTTGTCGCAGCATGCGGATTCGCATACCCGGTGCCGGCATAGACGTATGCGCCCGCTGGACCAGAGAGCAGATTGCCGAGCGCATCGTAAGCGAATGAATGCGTGTAGTCACCGCCGCTTGCCGTGCCGGTAATGACAGCGTCAGTCAGACGATAGAGTGCGTCATATGAATACGTAGCGGTCTTTGCAGTATCAGTATCGGATGCATCATCAAGTTCGGTGATATTGCCGACCGGATCATACACATATGCGAAATCCTGCACATGACGGGTCGAATTCGTCGTCAAACGATTGGTTAGGCGGTAGAGCGCTGAAGCAGCATAGGTGTTCATCGTCGTCACGCCGTTCGCATCATTCTGCGTCTGGACCTGATCCGTCGGACTGTAGTCGAAGTTAGTAATGAGCGCAGTGAACGTGCGCGCAGACGGTTCCCTACGATCAACTGATTCGAGCAAACCGGCAGTATTGTAGGTGTAGCGAATCTCGGACATATCGGGATAGACGACTGAGGATATATTCCCCTGTCGATCGTAGAACGTGGACGTCGTATAGGTGTTTCCGTTGATGACCTTGATTTCGTTGACGACCGTGCCTCTCGAATTGTAGAGGTAGGATGTGTCCGCTCCGAGAAGCATGGTCACTGAGCAGAGTTTGCCCGTACCATTCGTGCAGCTTGAGTACGAATACGCAATATCCGTGTCGGTGGTTGCAGTGTTGTCTTCCGAAGTGACCTGATTGACGTCGTTATAGGCGTAGTTTGTCGTCAGTGCGTTCGGACTTACTGTCTGAATAATGTTTCCTGCATCGTCATACGTATATGTCCATATGCCATAGGTTGCATCAGACACAGCGTGCGTGTCTTGCGCAGTCAGACGACGATCGAGGCCGTCATACGTGAAATTGCGGACGTTCCCGAGCGCATCGGTTATCTTCGTAAGTTTGCCGTTCAAATTCCATTCGTAGTTCGTGGTATAAGCGCTTGCAGTCGCATAGAATTCGTCGACAGCGGACAAGTTCTCATATGCGTCGTGATAATAACGCTTCATGTTTCCTGCTGGATCAGTGACAGTGGTCATCCAGTCGTCGTAGGCATTCGTCGTCGTACCAACTGCGTTCGTCGATGTGAGTACGCGACCAATTGGGTCATATGCGTACGTAGTGTAGAGCGCCGTAGTGGTTGTCGGTGATGTACGAGCAGTACCCGTGCTTGTATAGCGGAGTGATTCTTTCAAGGTCTTGCCGCGAGCATCATATGCCTTATCGCTCACGTTGAAAGTATTTGATGCTTCCGCTTCTTTGCGCTCCTGGATCAGGCGACCGAGGCCGTCGAAGTACTGATAGGTATCTGCCGTTGTCGAGGTGTCGAGATAGTCGGTGCGCTGTACTTTTACCGCACCGGAAGTGTCGGTATATGCATATGCCGTTTTTGCAACTGGAGAATACGGTGAAGTACTATCGGGAATTTTTTCAGTGAGCACGCGATCAAGGCCGTCATAAACAGTTTGGTAGACGAAGCTGTTCTGATCGGTCACCTGCTTCGGCTTGCCGAGCGAGTAGTCATAGACATACTGCGTCGTATGTGAGAGCGGGTCGGTAACAGTTGTTGGGTAGAGATTATAGGTATCGTATGAATACGAGGTTACCTTTCCACGCGGATCGGTATCAGAAGTGACAAGACCATATGAGTTATACGCTTTCTGACTATTAATGTAGGTTGTCGACGCTTTCCAATCTTCAACCTTAGTCTGATTACCTTTGTTTACCGATCCATATGAAAGCGTATCGTAATAGTATTTCGACTCTTTGACGGTGGTGGAAGATGCGTCAGTCACTGTGCTGATCTTTGGCACCACCACTCGGGTCGTCGTGTTTGCCGCATACACATTTGTCGTGGTGCGCTTGTCGGAACCGGTATCAGTGAATGAGCCGTCTGATGCCACTGCATTTACCCTACCCCATTCGGTCTTCGTCAGGAGCGAGCCGTCCGTGTTGTCATAGGTATATTCGGTCGCAGTATCGGCATGATCTGAATCGCCATCATACGTCAGCACAGTCTGGCGCGCGAGCTTCACGAAATCGTGGTCAGTGCCGATGTTGTAGTGATCCCACTTATTGACCGTCAGGCGATAGAGATTGTTCGAGCTGTCACGTTCTTCGACACGGTACGGCTGACCTATTTTTGCAGGGATATCGTTGTATTCACCGTTTGATGTATCAGTGCCATTACCCTGGTGGTAAAAGGTCTTCGTGACATTGCCGACTTCATCGGTTGTCGTGACGATATTGAAGCCAGCGAGCGTTCTATGTCCGTCTGAGTAGTACTGATACTTGCCGTCCTGATACGAGTACTGTCTCGTTCCGGTCGTGCCGAATGCGTCGTTCGTCGTGATGTCTTTGACGACTGTTATGGACTGGGACGGACTTCGGGTTATCGGATTCTTGTCATTAATAGGCTGTTCCTTATATGTAATGGACATCGAGCCGCCCGCAGGAGCAGTAATGGTTGAAAGATAATCGGATTTTGAACCGGTATTGAGCCAGACGGCATTTGGGTTCGTGATGTTTGTACTGTTGTTATAGGCAAATATCCAGTCTGGTAGTCCGTCGTTATTTAGATCAGAAAGTCTTGTGTCATAATCAAATCCTACCTGATTTCCATTTGGATAGGTTGGCATGGTCCAGCTTGCAAGTAGCCAACCTGTCCCAGTACTAAGCCAAACCTTGTTAGGATTGATAGTGTTTGTGTTGTTGTTATAAGCATTTATCCAATCTGGCAGATTATCTCCATTAATATCTGTAAGCTGGGTATCGTAGGCAAATCCGACATGATTACCATTTGTGTATGTAGGCATGGTCCAAGAAACTGCTGTCCACCCAATTCCTGTATTCAGCCAGACAGTATTTGGACTGGCTGCTGTTGGGGAATTGTTGTCATATCCATGAATAAAGTCAACAAGACCATCGGCGTTTACGTCAATAAGTTTGTTCGTATAATGAAATCCAACCTGATTGCCTGTTAGATAAGTCGGCATCGTCCAACTTGCTGATGTCCAGCCAGAGCCGGTATTCAACCATACTGCATTCGGATTCGTGGTACTCGTATTATTATTAAAGGCATAAATAAAATCTGGAAGAATATCTCCGTTTATATCCACGAGTTGCGTGTTTGTATGAAACCCGACCTGATTGCCGCTTGGATATAGCGGCATGTTCCACGATGCGTTCGACCAGCCCGATCCAGTGTTAAGCCAGACCGTATTTGGGTTTACTGTGCTTGTATTGTTGTTGTAAGCATAGATCCAGTCAGGTAAACCATCTCCATTGAGATCGATCAACTGCGTATTTACTGTATGAAAACCTACCTGGTTACCACTTGGATAAGTCGGTATAGTCCATGATGCTGATGACCAACCCGATCCATTATTGAGCCAGACCGCATTCGGATTCGCGGTGCTTGTATTGTTATTATAAGCATAGATCCAATCGGGTAGACCATCGCCATTGAGATCAATCAACTGGGTATTCAAAGTATGAAAGCCCACTTGCCCGCCAGTTGGAAATGTCGGAAACGTCCATGACGCGAGCGACCAGCCAGATCCGGTATTAAGCCACACAGCGTTTGGATTCGTGGTGCTCGTATTGTTATTGAGCGCATACACGAAGTCCGGCAAATTATCACCGTTTACATCCACAAGCTGCGTTGCGGAAGCGAACCCTACTTGTCGGAGGTCCGGATAGACAGGCATCGTCCATGACGCGAGCGACCATTCATCATCCACAGTCTGATAATCGAATGACATCGCCGGGAGTACCGTCGGCGTGCCGCTTTCGTCATAACCCGTTTCGGTAATTGAAGAAAGGAGCGAACGATTCTGGTTGTGTCCAGGTAGGTATACAAGGTCGTACTTGCGAGTATTTGTACCGTTAATTTTTGCAACAATGCTCGTAACAAGCGAAGCCGGAGCGACTGAGAAAGCAGGATTATAGACAGTCACGACATCGGGGCGCGAGCCTAACGTAAAGTCGATTTCGAAAATTCCGTCAGTGGTTCCAAAACCAGTGTAAAAAATCTTCGATGGATAAATCTGCCCTGCGCTTTTGGTATATTCATAGCGGACGAAGTTATCATTCGTATCGCGCGTCTCTTCAAGCATCCACTTATAGATATTTCCCGAGTTGTCTTGGCGAGCTTGGGCGTTTGCACCGAAGGTATATTTCACACCCTTTTTATCGGTTACCACCCATCCGTTGGAGACGCGTTCGTATCGCAAGAAATCTCCCTTTTCAGAACGAGGTGCGTAAAGATTTGATCCGAGCGGAACAAGCTCCCCAGAGAGAGATGACGAAAACACATCGCCTGTCGTATAGAGGTCTTCCGTACCGGTGCGATTGACGCGCTCGATGTATGGAATATTGACGGACCAGCCGTAGCCGACGACAGAGTCGTTAACTTGATTCTCGCTATTGTACATAAGCGAGAGATCAGGCGTCATGTCATTTCTGCCTGGTGGAACCTGAATCTTGTAGGTATGGACGAATGCCCCTGTCAGGTTGTCGATTTCAGGAGAAAGCAATCCTTTTGAATCCTGCGGCGGAAGCGGATCAGGATCTACTTCTGGCGCTTGAGGGGCTGGCGGCTCTATCGGCGGAGCTGCTTGCTGGTTTTCTTCAGAAACCTGAGTTTCAGTTTCTTCGCTAACGGTTGGCGTCTCAGTCTGTACTTCTGGCTCAGGAGTTATAACAGTTTCCTGAGTTGCTTCCGTATTCGCTGTTTCTTCAGCGAATACGGTCAGGACAGGAGAAAAAAAGATTGAAAATACAAGAACGCATACCGCCAGCTTCCTAAAAAGACCGGATGCTGATAATGGGTTTTTTGCGATATGCATATATTGTTTTTCTTGTTTTAACAATCTTAATAATATGACTTGATTCTATATGTTAGACGCCAAAAGTAAACTGATCAGTCGACTCGAGTATATACATAAGTTCTAAAGGAAAACTAAAGTTTATGTGAAGTCCGACTCTTATTTTTCCTCTGCCTTATTGAGTATCAGGGAAATCATCGCGAGCGGAACCTCATAATCACGAAGTTCAAGAATATATGGCGTCTCCTTTCCATCCTTGAAAATATGGAGGCCGTCTGAGCGAAGCTCAAGCGAACCGATCTTCTTAAACGGGAATGAGAACTGCTTGCGATAACCAAGATAGCCGACGCGCTGATTCGTGATATAGAACACGCCAGAATCCTCCTTGTCCATGATCTCCTTGGAGACGCTTTGTACGCCTATCGATCCGACGCGGTATCGCACGCCTTTCATGATCTTTATCGAACCAGTAAAGCCGCCGTAGTTCACGCGCGTGGTGACTTTCTTGCGCTTCATCATGTCTGCGGCAATAGCCCAATGAAGTACCTCGTCTTCTTTGAACACGACATTCAGTTCAGCTTGCGCGTTTTCGATTGTCGGCAATATGCCCTTGTCTACGAGCGCAAGCGTATAATACTTGTTGAAATTGTCTTGGTTGAAGGCGATGTCGCTTTTCGTGAGACTGAAATGGTTGAGCAATTTCTCAAGCGCATTCTTTTCGTCATCAGTGATCCGCTTGTCTGAACCCATAGCGGTAAAAACAGAAGCGACCGAGGTCTTATGGATTGCTTTCACATCGTCATCAGACAAACCAAACTCCTTTTGCATTTCCATGAGTTTCTCGCTTTCATCGAAGGTCAGTTCACTATCGGCAAGGAACGCTGTCATTGACTCTTGATACTTCTTGAGTCCATCCCGTTTCTTTAGGTACCGTTTAACAAATCCGGGTAGATGTAGTTTCATGGCTAGTTTATCTCTTCAACCTTAACCTCCCAATTTATTCCGCTGATAACCCGGATGTAATAACGGCCCGGAGCGATATTGCGGTATGTTGTCTGTCCTTCTCCTTGTTCGGATCCTTCGGTTGAGATGGAAAGACCAGGTCCAATATAGCCGCCGTTTTCCTTTTCTAGGCTTATGCTCGAGAAACTGCCGACTGTTGAACCGGTAGTCGTTGCAGTAACGCGTACTTTCTTGCCCGTGATATTGAAAGACTCGGAATCTTGATTGCCTTTGCCTTTGAGTGAATACACTTCCGTGAAGACTTCCTCTTGAGGTGCGGATTTTTCGCTCGTTCCAGATTGAGAATCAATTACTTGGCGGGCTTCATCTATTGAACCTGATACGATTAGGCCTCCAATGATGAGAATGGCCGCGATGACGAATCGCGCCATGCCGGAGAAATTGATCTTGAGATATTTCTTGGTGAGCGTGTTGACGATTGGCAATAAAATGACTCCGGCGATGACGACGGCGACATGACCACTCGCAAGACCTGCGATGATAGTAAGTACGCCAAGGACCCAGAGAACAATTGAACCTGCTGAGACTGATTTAACGGTCTCGTTGTTTTCGTTATGCATATTTTTCTAGCGGGTTTTTAATTTGGCGGGAATAACAAAAGACTCCCCGCCATCGCGATGGAAACCTTTCGGCCCCACCCGTACCCGTTTCCAGGTACGACCCGCTAGAGTGACTCTGACGAGGAGTCTTTTATTCTCTAGCGGGATTTTCGACCATATCCTTGGCGCAAACCAAGGGGTTAGGTCTCCTATTAAGTTGTAAAGCGATTATACCCTTTTTATAGGGTCGTCGCATCCTAGCTCGGATTAGGGAGTTTGTGTAGCGTACTTACCAACAAAGTGGATTAAGCGGACTGGACTTCGTAGGCCTTCTGAGTCATCCATTGGGTGTGGATGATATCGAGGCGATCATAGACGCCGCCAAGCATTTCAAATACGAGGAAACCGAAACTGCCTATGCCTTTAATCGAATCTCGCAACTTGCTGACTCGAAATCAAATCTGAAACGAGCGATCAAAGAGCGCGTTCGGCTTTTGTATGCCGCGTATATCTCTTTGGCTTCCTTTATTCCCGACGAGGATGTCGACTACATGCTTGGGTTATACGGAAGGCGTACACAAAAGCGATCCGCTAGAATTGTGGCGCGGGTGATGAAAGAGATGGAGGTGCTTGAAAAAGAAATTCGGAAGTTTAATCCTTTATCTAATTAAAATTTGAAATTAATACTCCTTCATTTTATATTCCCAAATCACCAAGGGCATCCTCCAGTAAAGGAATGATGTCTTTGAAATACACCCTTAACTTTTTTAGGTCGTTAGCGCCATTTGCTCTTCTTTTAATATTTTCCCATTCTTTACGTAGTAAGTACTCATCTCCAGATAGATTGGTGAGGTTAAAAGACATCTTATCTATGATGTAACTTTTTTCTATTTTCTTATTTAGAAATATTACAGGATAATTTGAATCATCCCAGAAAAGGAGTTCGTAGGCTGTCGCCACCCCTTTCGAGCCGTTTACTCCCATAACAACTTCAGACCCCTGCGCAAAAAATCTATGTTCAAAATCCTCCCACATTGCTGGGGTAAATGATTTTGAATCCATTTCTTGCAAGAGTACATTTTCTATAAAGGATGAGAGAGTTTGATAAGCAAAAGTCACTAGTTTTTCGTCTCTTTTATCATCGGGATTTTTATCTGCGTGAAATAGATTATTTCTGACTTCATACCAGAACTCCACAACATTCATAAAGTCATTCTCGTCAGCAATTTTACCTTGATTATCTAGACCGGCTCTGTGATGATAACTCGCATTATTCCACCAACCATTTCCAGTTGTCATCGGTTCTCTTTGTAGGTAGTTGATGAGGTCTATCAATCTTTCTTTGTAATCTGGCTCACCATTTATAAAAGCAGTCCATCTTGCTTGATATGTCTCATCGTTTTTGAAATGTTGTATATACGAGCGTTCTTTTGTATTCCCAGAAGCTACCTCGATGTCTTGTTTGGAATATTTATATTTTTTCAAAAAAGCTTCAAAGGCGAGATACTCAAAAACATATCGAGAAAAATAATCTTCTTTCGCCTTTTCGTGCCAATTTCTTATAAGGGAGATATCTGTCATGTAAGTTGATCGCTTTAAGCATTCGCAAGGCAACTATATCATGCGTAGACAGGACTAAAAAGACGATGGAATTTCTTGATTTTTAGGCATTTCGGTTACCAACAGCTACCACTCGGGACGCTCTGGACTCCTAAAAGGCATTGCGTCATTCATGTAGGTGTATGAACTATACACAAACACAAGCGCCATTAGGGACGACGGCCAAAGTAGTCGTTCCAATCAAAATGAAATACTGCCTTTATGCGAGAAAGTCGACAGAGTCGGAAGAGCGGCAGGTACTCAGTATCGACAGTCAAATCAAGGAGATGCTCCAATTAGCAGAGCGCGAAGGACTTGAGATCGTGACGATGAAGCGCGAAAGCCACTCTGCCAAGGAAACAGGCCAGCGGCCGGTCTTCAACGAGATAATACAGGAACTACATCAAGGAAAGTTCAACGGTATCCTGACATGGGCACCAGATCGCATAAGCAGAAATGCTGGCGACCTGGGCAAGATCGTCGACCTCATGGATGCAGGAAAATTACACCAGATACGCACCTTCGGACAGACGTTCGGCAACAATCCAAATGAGAAATTCCTGCTCATGATTTTAGGCTCGCAGGCCAAGCTCGAAAACGACAACCGAGGCATTAATGTCAAACGTGGGCTGCGAACCCGGGTAGAGATGGGCTTATGGCCGGGCATGGCACCGCTCGGCTACCTAAATCAGAAGATGCTCGACAGGAAGTGCCAGATCGCCGTCGATCCCGACCGCGCCCCGATCGTTCGCAAAATGTTCGAAAAAGTAGCATATGAAGGATGGAGTGGACGGAAGGTCTACAACTGGCTTAGATTTGATCTGAACTTCCATACCAGAGGCAACAGGCCGCTGACGCTCTCGGGAGTGTATCGAATATTCAATATGCCAATCTATTACGGACCATTTGAATACCCGAGAGACTCCGGCAATTGGTACGACGGCAAGCATGAGCCGATCATAACTAAGGAGTTATATGAAAAAGCGCAGGAACAGCTCAAACGTGACAAGATCGTCCGAGAGAATCGAGAGTTTGCATTCACTAAGCTATTTACCTGCGGTATGTGTGGCTCAGGCATATCGGCACAGGAGAAATACAAGGAACTGAAAGATGGCACGAATGCCAAGTACGTCTACTACTCATGCTCGAAAGCGCGAGACCGAAACTGCAAAAACAAGTATATTCGTGAGGAAGAACTGATCGAGGAGCTACTTAAGATCATCGACAAACTAAACATTAATGAATTAGGGATGAGAATGAAGCTTGAGGAGGAAATCAAGCGATTCAATAGACTTCAGAGGCTTGCAACGAAAGGAACGCCCAAGTACAACATCAACGAAGATGACGTGAATACAAGAGAGTATGCCAAGTATGTGCTACGAGAAGGAACGCCACTTGAGAAGCGAGAGTTGATGGGTCATCTGAGGAGTAGACTGTTGCTGAAGGACAAGAAGATTACGCTACTTGATCAATAAAATAAGCTTTAAACTCATCCGAGTAGAAGGTAAATTCATTGTAGCTCTCAGCAAACTTTTTATTTGTAACATACACGTCCATTGGTTGAGCGTTTGTGTCTATAACAACACAATTAGCTTGATTATTTGTAATAAATGGGAGCTTTCTGCTGTTCCATGCATCATATGCAAGGTGTTCTGAATCCGCATTACCAAAGAGTGTAAGCTTGGGCTTAAGCACATCAAGAAAATCATATGACCTGTCTGATTTTCGTCCATGGTGAGGAGCGATAAGTACGTCAATATCTTTTACATCATCACTATGGTTTTTGAGAATATGATCCCATGTTTTATCGTGGGAATCTCCAGCAAGAAGAATTTTGCCACCCTTTGAACGGTACAAGATGACATAGGAAGAATCATTATAATCCTCTGCGTCATTTCCTTCTTCAACCAACTTCTTAGTCGGAGATAGGATATATAATCCGTCGCCACCACCTTTGCCATTCTCATCATGATTATAATGATGACCTCTTGACCCAGAATAAAGAACGAGTCGTCGAGGGTCACTTTGCGGGTTTTCATCACGCATCTTCTTGTAAAACTCCCAATCTTCTGGATCATAAGGGCTACCTTCTTCAAATTCCTTTTCGCATGTATTGTCTGTATCCCAAAAGTTCTGAGGTTTAAAAATATCAAATAAGACCTTGATCCCTGACATATGATCCATGTCGGGGTGTGTCAAAATAAATCTAAAAACTTTATCCACGCCAAATTCCTTTAAGTATCTTATTGGATTTACGGGCAATGACTTCTGATTGAAATTACCAGAAACACTTAGTGTTTCAACAACTGCCTCTCTAACGATTTTTTTGAGCTCGTAGTTCTTTTCATCAGCAATTGCGCTACCGTTACAGATATCGAAAACACTTACATGTCCTGAGGGGTGTTGAATAATCGAGCAATCACCATTCTTAACATTTAAAAAGTGAAATACTCCCATAGTTTTTATTTACCTACATATTCTTGAAAAAGAGAGCGAGCGTATCTCTTTCCGTGATTATGAATTAGTTTTTTATTCAAAAGCATCAGGAACAGATACGCCAGTGCCATGGCAAGTGAAAGATAGTATGCCGCATGGATGTCTTTAACTAGAGAGAATACAAACATGTTTATAATAGAGACAAATACAGAAATAACCGAACATCCGATCAAGTTTCTTATAAACCCGTATTCAATATTTCTCGACAGCAATAGTCGACCATCTTTCAGCGAATGACGAATAAGCGTTACTGCTTCAGCAATCGCTTTTCTTGCCTCGGTTTCGTTTCGGATCTCTTCATCGGGAATAAAAATTTGGATGTTATAGTCAACCTTTATTTTGTCATGAATTTTTTGCTTGAATTGTAGCGTGTACTCACTGTTAGAATGTAAGAGAAAATCTGTTGTGGGCATTCTAGTCTCATCTCGACTAAACCAAGTTGACTCATAGAGGTCTTTACCTATAGATCTTCCAATAAATGAAAGTAGTATTAGAAAGACAACGGGGGTGGATATGTCGCCGACCCAGCTCACTCCAAAAATTAGTTTGAAGAAACCAGACAAATGGTCGTTGAGGAAAAAGAAATAAAGAACTAGAAAAGGAAAGGATGCGAGTATTGCAGGAAGGATTCTTGCCTGAATTGTATATTGGTTGAGTTTCATATTTATTCTTCTACATAATCATGGAATGGCTCCTGTACTGCAGGACCCCATCCTTGTCGGGTGGGAGCGAGATGTGGATGACAAAGCGTCATATTTTTAGTTACATATACAAGTGCGCCATACTTTTTGAGTCCGTTGATGACCTTCTTCGATGGGTGTTTATCTGAGTTTTGAGGCGCAGAAATCGAAGCTATTACTCCGTTTATCCTTTTGAGAACTTTACTACTCATATTTCGCTTACTGCCATGATGAGGAACATCGAGCAGATTTAGTCCTGTGAGAACTATACCCTTGGTGTCTGCGTAGTCTGCAGCCAGATGGAGTGCCGTTTTACCTGCATCTCCAGTGAAAAGGATCTTATGTCCGTCTATGTTCAAAAAGACAATTGCACTTGAATTATTTTCTGCGGAGGTTGAATCCGTGTCATCATCAAGAAGATCGATGTGGATAAAATCCTGAATTTTCTTTGCAACGGTCTCGATCGCTCTTACAGCGGGCGCTAAAAATCCCAAGGCGGCAACAGGCTCTGGGGTAGAACGGAAATGAGCAAGAAGACCCTGATAATATTCCTTCGATGGACCAAGTACGTGCAGTGCATCATTGAATCCAGTAACACCCTGAAACGGTTCAACGATTTGGACACCTTTCTTCTTTGCAATTGCCTCAAGATCACTCGCATGTTGCAGAGCTTTTTCCAATTTATCACTCAAGCCAGAGGATGTGATACGCCCGTTAACGAAATGCTTTTTAATATCTTCTGCATGTTCCCATGGCCTGTGCATAGCTAGAGTAGTTACATTGAGTTTTTCTAGGACAACAGTGAGTCCAGACGCGTGATCGGCATCAGGATGGGTACAGAATACAACGTCGACAATTTCTGTGCCGTAGTATGTTTTGATGTGATTAACAAGTGTCTCTCCAGACTCTTTTGTTCCTCCGTCGATTACGATAACAGTTTGCTCTGTTCTTGGGCCTGTCAGGTTTCCGAAGCGAAGTGCGATAGCGTCGCCTCCTTTTTCTCCTTCTCCTACAGGAATGTAGTCAATTTCATAAGCCATATAAAGTTAGTGCTAAAATTTTGGTAATACTGACACGACAACTCCTTGGATATGAAAATCATCCGTAAGAATTATTGGCTGATGAGTGGGGTTTGTCGATTTTGGCTTCAGCATTACAAAATCACCTTGAGGATGATACTCCTTAACGGTAGCGTCATCATCTATAAGAGCTACGACTTTTTGACCAGGATCAGCTGAGGACTGTTGCTTCACCAGAAGCAAGTCTCCGTCGTTGATGCCAGCTTTATTCATAGAGTCGCCATTTGCACGAAGTAGGAAGTACTTTGATCCTGGCTTCACCATACTTACAGAAACTGGGATCATAGCTTCGACATTTTCTTCGGCAAGCATAGGCGCGCCACAGGATACACTTCCAATCAAGGGAAGCGAGATGGTTCGGGCCACGATACCTTCTCTTAGGTCTTTAATGAACTGAAGGGTGCCGTCGGTCTTTTTCTTTAGAAATCCTCCAGACTCAAGTTCTTCGAGAAGCAACATCGCTGATCGAGGAGACTTATAATCCAAAGCATCCATCAGCTTTCTGACAGAGGGAACCTTTCCGAAATGCATCACGTTGTTGCGGATGAACTTCAGGGCTTCACGTGCTTTTTGGCTTAACTCTTTGTCACTCATGATACAAAGTGTATCATACTGTATACTTAAAAGTCAATAACGTAAAAGAGCGACACTGATCGCTCTTTTTGCTACAACCATGAAGCCTTGTGGGTCGCGCTACCTCCTTAGGCAGTCGGGATACAAAACTAACAGGTTGTCAATGCGGAGGAGGTGAGATTCGAACTCACGGACCACGTAAATGGTCTCCTGTTTTCAAGACAGGTGCCTTCAACCACTCAGCCACTCCTCCGTATAGGCAGAGCTTAACAGAAAACCCCCTTGAAATCAAAGCTGATTTCAAGGGGGTTTTCTTAGGGGTTTATTTTGTCACTTTTTCGACGTCATGTTCAAGCTTCTTTGCAGTGCCTTTCAGATCATGTTTTATATCTTTGATCTGCTTTTTTGCAATGTAAAAGAGGTAAAAAATATCAAGAATCGCAAATGTATTTAGTATAAGAAGTGCGATAAACCAGACTTTATGTGAACGCTTTGCTGCTGTCCAGAGGGCATAGCCTTTCCATGGGAGTACCCACAAAATGATGAGCAAGGAAATAAGGGGACCGTATTGCATTAATGTATTCATGTCGACATGATAACAAAGGTAAGCACATAAGACAATAAAAGAAAACCTATGGTATTGTTTGTATATGCGACACCTCGGTATCGATTTTGGCTCAAAGCGGGTAGGTCTTGCGCTCTCAGATGAGAACGGTATGCTCGCATTTCCGCAGTCTATTTTGCAAAATGATCTGACACTTGTAGAACATATCACTACTTTGTGTAGAGATGCACATGTCGGTGAAATTGTCATTGGCGAATCTCTTGATAGTTCCGGTAGACCAAATCCGATCATGCAGGACGTGAAAGCATTTGCTGTAAAGATCGGGAAGGCGACTGGACTACCTATAGTCTTCCAAAAAGAATACATGACCTCACTTGAGGCAAGGCGGCCGATCGATGGCAAAAAGGCATTGGTCGCGCGCAAGGAAAAGATCGAGCAGACACTGGCCGCTGACGCCAAAGCCGCCGCATTGATCCTGCAAAGGTATCTAGATAAAGTACATTTTGACTAATCGCTAACACCTATTTCAATGATCACCATAGATGACTTCGCAAAAATAGAAATAAAGCTCGGGACAATTATCGAAGCTGATTTTGTGCCTGATGCAGATAAATTGCTTCGACTTAAGATAGATTTCGGTACTGAAGTACGCCAGATTGTCTCTGGTATCCGTGAGTATTATCCTGACCCATCGGCACTCATCGGCAAACAGATTCCGGTGCTTACCAATCTCGAACCGCGGATGATCAAAGGACTTGAATCAAACGGCATGATTGTCGCCGCAGGTGATGAAGATGATTTCACACTGCTCGAATCGACGAAGAAGGTGACGAACGGCACTGCCGTCAGATAATCCAATGAAAGAATTTCTCAACAAGAGAAAAGAGGCGCTCTTCAGGTGGAGCGAGCGGCATGTCCAAGGGCCGCATGGCAAGTGGTGGCTTGCCGGCATTTCATTCGCGGAATCTTCTTTCTTTCCGATTCCACCCGACCTATTTTTGATCGGGATGCTCATGGGCAAAGACCGTTCGCGCTGGGCGCGGTATGCACTCATCACTACTATCGCTTCAGTCGCCGGCGGACTCTTTGGCTATCTAATCGGCTATCTTTTTTTCTCGCTTATTGGTGCGAAAATTGTTGCATTGTATGGACTTGAATCTGCTGTGGCGCATGTGCGCACGCTCTATGCCGACAATGCGTTTTTTGCCATTCTTGTTGCAGGTTTTACTCCCATACCGTATAAGGTATTTACTATTGCAGCGGGACTGTTTCATATACATCTCCCGATATTCATTATTGCTTCGCTCCTTGGGCGTGGTGGGAGATTTTTTATTGTCAGTTTCCTTATGCGGCGTTATGGTGGCAAGCTCGGTGAGCTTGTCTATCGGTATTTCAACTTATTCTCGCTTATAGTTGTCGCACTCATTGTCCTTGGTTTCTACTTTCTTGTCTGACGCAAGACTTTCTGTGGTGTATACTTAGAACATATGCGCCATATGTTGTACACAAAAGAATTTATCGCACGGAAACTCTCCCGCGCTTCGACACTTGGTCTTGATCTTTCTGATGGGGCGATACACTACCTCTCGCTCAAAAAGGCAAAGCATGGCTTAGCTATACGTACGTACGGCACGACCGCTCTCTCTGACGCTGTATATGCACATGGCTTCATCAAAGATGCGCCCAAACTCCTCTCAATACTCAAACTAATCAAGAAGAAAACCACTATCCGTTATGTCCGCGCGTCTATTCCAGAAGAACAAGTCTATGTAGTTGATATGACACTCCCGATTGCGGACAAGAAAAAAGTCATCGAAAAGATTACTGCACGTCTTATCGACATATTGCCAGCATTCTTTGATGACATGCTTATTAATTATGAGATTCTCTCTGAAGATAAGGAATCATTTCATCTAAACGTCGCGATTGCCAAGAAAACATTTGTGCATGAGTATCTCAAGCTCCTTTCCGATGCAGGATTTTCTGTCGTCTCACTTGCATTTCGCACAGCAGCGACTACGCATGCACTCATTGGCAAAAAAGATACTGAGTCAAAACTCATTGTTTCGCTTGAGCAGACAAAGCTTTGTGTTTTTGGAGTAGTAAGTGGAATTGTGTTTGCAAGCATTGTCTCTGAACTCGATTCGCCAAGAAACTTCCATCTTATCAAAGAGAAAATTGATCGTGTCTATGTCGAGTGGACCCGTGCGCAGCCTGGTCAGCAGTTTGGCCCAGTATTGCTTGTGGGTCAGACTGCGCACGAAGGAGGACTTCTAGAGTATCTTTCGGTATCACTCAAGCTTCCGATAGTGCTTGCAAACGTCTGGGAGAATGTCAGTACATTTGATCACTACATTCCTGAGATTCCGCGTAATCTTTCGCTTGGCTATCATGCGGCGATTGGTCTTGCGCTTGCTGATTTTGAGAAATAAGCACTGCGTGTTACTATTTTTGCGTTCTTAGAGAACGACTGTCCTCGTAGTTCAATGGATAGAACGAGGGACTTCTAATCCCTAAATCTAGGTTCGATTCCTAGCGAGGGCACAGAGGTGCAAAAAGCAAGATAGTTTTGCTTGCAGGCACCAGTGTGAGCCAAGGCAATGATTTTGTTTTAGTAGGCTTACAGAAATGATACAGTACAGTAGTTTGCAAAAATAATATGCGCGATTAGCTCAGTTGGTAGAGCAATCCGTTTACACCGGAAAGGTCGGGGGTTCAAGTCCCTCATCGCGCACACTATGAGTTTTTTGTATCATTATATTCCCAAAAAAGTTGAGGGTACTATTTTATATCCCCTGAACCTACTCAAGGAGAAGTATCCAGAATTGTCTGTCATGTATGTAAAGAAATATGTCGGACGTGAAGAAATTATGGAGCAGCGTTTACTAATCCTTGATTGCCTGTGGAACGATGTATTGCACTTTACCGCAGTGCATCCAAAAGATTTAAAACAGGCACTGGTAGAAGCAGGACAGCCAGAGACGTTCATGATGTCATTTTATCAGATTGATCCAATGGTACTCGATCCAAAAAATACTATTATCTATTTGAATACACAGACACGAAAAGAAGACAGCATGCTTGAGCAAAATTTCGTTTCGTATACTCCAAAAGAACTTGCTCAGTACTCCTTTTTGCCAGAAAGAACAAAAGCATACTATGTTTATATGTATCAACATGAACATGCATTACCGCTTATGTATAAATGGGTTCCGCATATTCTATACAAAGGTACTTTAGATATTTCAAATGCAGTAGTTGTCACTGTATAACATGCAAACAATCTCTATCCTCTACGAAAATGAACACCTCCTCGTCATCGACAAACCGAGTGGGCTTGTGGTGCATGCCGACGGCAAGACGGACGAGCTGACGCTTGTCGATTGGTTACTTCAGAAATATCCAGAGATAAAAGATATTGGTGAGCCAATGGAAACTACCAATCAGAAGACAGGCGAGAAGGTTACTATTGTCCGCCCCGGGATTGTGCATCGTATCGATCGAGATACATCAGGTTGTCTGGTGATCGCAAAAAACCAGGAGATGTACTTGTTCTTGAAAAGACAATTTCAAGAAAGAAAGATAGATAAGACGTACAAGGCTATTGTCTGGGGATGTGTGAAGAATGACACCGGTAAGATCACCGCACCGATCGGCAGGAGTGGATCTGATTTCCGCAAGTGGACCGCCCAGCGTGGCGCGCGTGGAGAGCTTCGGGAAGCAGTGACTGAGTACAAAGTGCTCGATCGCTTCGAGCGAGGTAGTCATGCATTCTCTTTTGTCGAGGTCTGTCCAAAGACCGGACGCACACACCAGATCCGCGTGCATTTCAAATATCTCAATCATCCGATACTTTGCGATACGCTCTATGCAGAGAAACTACCATGCGTACTTGGTATTGGGAGACTTGCCCTACATGCAGCAATGATTTCTTTTACGAATCTACAAGGAGAGAATATCACTGTTGAAGCGCCGCTGCCAGATGATTTTGTCCGTGCGTTGAAATAGTGCACGACGATACACATATTTTTTCTCATTACTTCTTTATTTATTTTTTTACCATTGCTTGTATTTGATCTTGCTACGTTCTACATAGATAGTTCATCAAAAGTTTTACAAAATCAAAACTCATGAAAACGACACAGTGAGGCGACTTCTCTGGGTTGCTCTTGGTGGAGGGAAGAGGAATTGATGGGACGAGAGCACATTGTCTTGTCCTATCTGAAATCTAATCTATGTATGTGTACTTGGATACTTTTCTGATACGGTACTATTTCTTCACAACGATTCAGTGTGGACGATTTCGATCCTGCAAAGTAGAGGTGAAACAGATTACTTTAAAGTAATATTTGATATGATAACTGGACTTGCAGTAGCTCTTGAATATACTTCTATACCCGATTGGTGATTTTCCTTGACCGGAGTTCTGTAGCAAGACTTCGGTTTTTTATATTGACTTCTTGTTTTTGTACTGCATAATAGTTTCAGTTTAACCAACACTGCTCTTGGAGGGGCAACATCATGAAACAGTTCTTTTTTATTACAGTTTTCGTAATCACGCCATTTTTCGTTCTCACGACAGAAGCACAAAATGTAAAAAAATCGGGGAAAGAAAAAAAGCCGAAGTATGAAATTGTCGGCAAGGTTGTTGGATACAGCAATCAAGCATATGCACATTTTTTTTCCGGCACTATCATCGTGCAAACGACGCATGGCAATGACACAGTAGAAAGTTGTGGTGATCGTGATATTTTAATTCTTTGCCGCAACAGCAACGGTGACATTACCAGTTATTTCACCATCGGCGGCCCTGGGAAAGATACCGTCTGCTGTATGACTAGCAGTCACACAGATACCCTTCTCATAGCTGGCGGATACTCTGATACTGCCAAGATTGCTGATTCTCAGTGTATTGCGAGAAGCGGTATGGATGCATTCCTTGTTCGCGTGACGAAATCGGGAAAGGTGCTCTGGATGCAGACATGGGGTGCGAGCGGCGATGATTGTTGTACCTGGGTGTGGCGTCCTGGAAAAGACGTAGAGACACGTGTACGCTACGAAGCGAAAGAAAACGAGGATATTCACGTTGTCAGCTCGGTTTTCTACACTGCTCCGTCTGACGGGGTGTACATTTTCACCCTGCGGTTCAATCATGTCGGTCGCCTGATTTCTGATACTGACAGGATTTTTCCCACATTCTAATACAACGCTCGGGTGCAGAAACAATGCCAGGCTTCATTATAGGAGCCTGGCATTTTCGTTGCATGGGCAAAAATTGTGTGGTAGTATCGTCGCGTATGACAAAGACAGCAATGAAACTCACTCCAGTCGAAATGGATGCACGCAAGAATCTCGGCTTCCGCTCGGGCGATACCGTCCGTGTCTGGTCAAAGATTCTCGAAAAGGGCAAGACTCGCCTACAGGCATTTGAAGGTCTCGTCCTTTCTCGCAAGCATGGTACGACTGGTACCAATGCGATGTTTACCATCCGCAAGGTATCAAACGCAGTCGGTGTTGAGCGTATTTTTCCACTCTACTCTCCAAATATCGATAAGATTGAGATCGTAAAGAAGTCCAAGGCTCGTCGCTCTAAGCTCTACTACATAAGGACAAAGGCGACAAAAGACATCCGTCGCAAGATCAAGAAAGCATCATTCGACACTGGAGAACCAAAAGAAAAAATAGAAACAGAAGCATAAAAAACAAATCCCGCCTTTTGGTGGGATTTGTTTTTGATATACTTTTTGTATGGATATAGAACTTACAAAGAAAAAATGCCAGCCGTGTGAAAAGAAGGGGAGTAAGCCATTTGATCAAGTAGAAGCCGAGCGATATGTCGCCGAAGTCCCTGGATGGGAACTCTCTCAAGTGCATTCAGAAGGACAGGCTACACCTGTCTTGAAAATTTCTCGGACATTCGAATTCAAAGATTTCATTGGCTCGATGGATTTTATAAATGCAGTTGCTGATATTGCTGAAGCCGAAGGACACCATCCAGATATATACATTTTTTATAACAAAGTGCGACTTGAATTATATACACATGCGATCGACGGATTGTCGGAGAATGATTTCATTGTTGCGGCAAAGATACATAGGATCATGCAGTTTCACTAGACTTTACTTGCGTATTTGCTATAACTAAAACGTCTTTTTAAGACGATATGGTGCCTATAGTGTAATGGTTAGCACTGGAGTCTGTGGATCTCCCAGTTCGGGTTCAAATCCCGATAGGCACCCACGAGTCAGCAGCCGGTTTTGCGACCGACACGGCTGAAATAGGTAGAGTTTTGGTTCTCGACCGCTTAGGGTAATTTATCAAAATGGAACAATCAATCATCGAGTATCTTAAAGAAAAATATTCGCCTAGAGCCATTATTCTTGCTGGATCACGTGCAATAGGAAAGGAAACAGAAGACAGTGATTGGGATATATTTGTTTTTGCTGAAAAAGATTATCCCGACGGTTATTTTGTTTGGAATAATCAGCTGCTCGACATAACAATTCATAGCTGGCCGAAACCCGACAATTGGGTTTTTACGATTCCGTTTGGTCCGCTTTGGCCAGTTAAAGTTCTGTATGACGATACTCAAGGAGTATTTGATCAGATACTCAAACGCACTAAAGATGTGTATGAACTTGGTCCACTTGTAACCTATTCTAATGGGTGTCGAGAACGTCTTGATAAGTTAGAGCGTTGGAAAGGCAAAATTGGAAAATACAAAACTAATTCCGAAGTTCAATTTTATTACGCCGGGATTATTTTTGAGTTTGCTATCCGTGTATGGTTCGAACAGCAGAATATATGGCCACTTACTCCTTCGCTTGCAGTTCCGTACATCCGGGAGAAAGACTCTAAATTTGCTGACATGATCAGTTCTTTTGTAAATCAGAAAGGCGAGAGTCTGGTTCTTCTCACTAATGAAATTGTGAACCATCTGCGGTCTCTCAGAAAAGAATAACCATGAATTCGATTGCCCATGTAGAAATCAATGTCAGAAATCTAAGAATATCGACTTCATTCTGGTCTGATTTTCTCGCTACTCTTGGTTGGAAACAGTTCGATGTCGGCCATTCTTCGGTTTCCGGTTTTGAAGCCCCTGATGGAACACATTTGTTTCTTGTTCAAACAGAGGAGCGTTTCTTAAGCTCAGGTTTTCATCGAAAGAATATTGGCCTGAATCATGTCGCGTTCAGAGTAGACGCTCCAGAAAAAGTGGATGCATTTGCTGATTTCTTAAAAGAGAAAAGTATCCCGGTTCTGTATGGAGGTCCAAAAGAGTATTCGTCTGAATACAGCAGGGAACACTACTACGCAGTTTTCTTTGAAGATCCGGATCGGATTAAAGTCGAGGTTGTTTTCTATAAGTAAATTAATCTGCCAAGGTAATTTTCTTTTCGGTCACCAATAATTTGTTTCTTAAGTTTTCCAAAAGTTCTCGCTTCTCGTGGATTGTGCCTTCTTTCAGTAGGTACTTCGCATACATCCGAATATCAACTTCTTTCTCCTTCAGTTTCTTCTCGTCTTTGATTCTAAACACGCTTGATCGTAATTTATTGTGTCTTGCCCCAAGTTGATTAAAATGTAACGTGCTCTCCTTTAAGGGCCAGAAAAGCCTGTATTTACAGGATGGTTTATTTGTATCCAAGGTTTAACCTTAGAATGTATGCTTTTTAAGTAATGTAATTATTTATTAATAAACACTGATCTTTATCTTCAGTACGTTATACTTATCTTTATGAAACCGATTGATGAACTAAAAAGGCGTTTGCTTGAGATAGCGCATCTCTCTTCTGCACTTGCACTCTTACACTGGGATCAGGAAGTCCATATGCCAAAAAAGGGTGGTGCGTCCCGAGCACTCGTGATTGCAGAGCTGACTGGTCTTATCCATCAGAAGCTTGTCGCGCTTGATGTTGATCGCGTGCTGACTAAGCTCCAGCTAGCAGTAAAAAAGGGAACACTCAAAGGAAAAGACAAAGTCATTGTCCTTGAGACGGCACGTACTTTTGAACGAGAGCGGAAACTCCCTGAGGCTTTTGTGCGCGACATGGCAGAAACAATATCCAAAGCACAATCGGTATGGGCTACCGCTCGAGCACAAAACAATTTCACCTTGTTCCGTCCATGGCTTGAAAAGATAGTTGCGCTCAAGCGAAAAGAAGCGACATACGTTGGCTACCGTGCATCACCGTATGATGCACTGCTTGATGCATTTGAACCCGACATGACCACACAAGAGGCAGCACGTATACTGCATGATCTCAAAGATTTTCTCGTGTCATTTCTCAAAGAACTTCAGAGTCGTCCTCAAGCTGCGAAACAACGTCTTTCTCTAAAAGCTACATTTCCAATTGCAGAGCAAAAAAAGTTCAATGCAGTGCTCGCAAGTGAAATCGGATTTGATCTTGCTGCTGGTGTGATTGAGGAGAGTACGCATCCGTTTACGACAAATTTCCATCCGCATGATGTGCGTTTCACGACGCGGTATCGTACCGACGATATTATACACGCCATTGGTTCGACTATACATGAGGCGGGACACGGTCTCTATGAGCAAGGTCTTCCAGCGGAGCATTTTGGTACACCACTTGCAGAGGCGGTATCGCTCGGTGTTCATGAATCACAGTCACGTATGTGGGAAAATATGATTGGCAAGAGTAAGCCATTCTGGAGGTATTTTTATCCGAAGCTCAAAAAGCAATTTCCAGAAGCATTTGGGAAGATTACACTAGAAGATTTTTATCATGCGATCAACCGCGTCACGCCATCACTTATCCGCACTGAAGCAGATGAAGTCACGTACAACTTGCACATTATCATCCGCTTTGAAATCGAAAAGGAGCTTATCGAAGGGAGTATTGCTGTCCGTGACGTTCCTCTGATCTGGCAATCAAAAGTCAAAGAATATCTCGGAATCTCCGTGAAGGACGACGCGCATGGAGCGCTTCAGGACGTCCACTGGTCTGCGGGGCTCTTTGGGTATTTCCCGACGTATACATTTGGCAATCTCTATGCAGCACAGTTCTTTGCGGCTATGGAGCGAGAGCTTCCTGTAACAGCGCTTCTTGCAAAGGGTACATTTGGTCCAGTGCGCGAGTGGCTTAGGAAGCATATCCATTCACATGGAAAGCGCTATACCGCCGGAGCACTTGTGAAAAAAGTGACAGGTGAACCTCTCAATAGTCGTTACTTTGCTGACTATTTAAAGAAAAAATATAGAGACATTAAAAAGTAACTATCTTAGTAAGATTGTTAGATTGTCTCATGAGAAAACAAAAACGCCACATAGGCGTTTTTGTTTTCTAGACCCCGTGGTATAGTGTGACCGGCTAAAAACTTCATTCACTAACTAAACAAATGCTCATGATAGCACTGTATTTTTTGCTGGCGCACTGGTTTTTATCATTGTTCTGCCAGACATTTTTTCTGCACCGGTATGCATCACACAAGATGTTTACTATGAAGAGAGGGACAGAGCGATTCTTCTATTTCCTCACTTTTCTTTTTCAAGGATCATCATTTCTCAATCCTCGAGCATACGCACTCATGCATCGCATGCATCACGAGTATAGTGATACAGAAAAAGATCCACATCCGCCACATTTAGTAAAAGATATTTGGCGACTTATGCTTCGGACACGAGATATCTATAGTGATTTTGTGTCCCGTCGAGTACTTCCAGAAAACCAGTTTGATGGGGACTATCCAGAATGGCCCGCGCTTGATTCTTTTGGGAATCGCTGGAGCGTCCGGATCGGTTTTGGGGTATTGTACATTGTGCTGTATTGCTTTTTTGTAGAAGAATGGTGGCTCTTTTTTCTTTTGCCTATCCATTTTCTCATGGGTCCTATCCATGGAGCAATCGTTAATTGGTGCGGACATAAATACGGCTACGCCAATTACAACAATGAAGATAAGTCAAAGAATACTTTTCCTATTGAACTGTTTCTGATGGGGGAACTTTTCCAAAACAACCACCATAAGTTTCCCAAAAAAGGAAATTTCGCAGTTCGTTGGTTTGAATTTGATCCAACATGGCCAATAATCAAGTTACTGGATTGGTGTGGAGTAATTAGGTTGAAAACATAAAAGATAATAAAAACACTATGGCAGTGCCCTAGTGTTTTTTCTTGAGTGAAGAATGTAACAAGTGTTTGCAGCAGATAGTTTGGTATACTATATGTCTATGTTATATACAGGAAAAGGCGACAGTGGTACAACAAAACTCTTCAACACTCCTTCAGGCGAGCGGTTGCCAAAAACACATCCAGTTTTTGAAGCGCTTGGCACTGTAGATGAACTTGTGGCGCAACTCGGTCTTCTAAAAGTCGGCTTGCGCTCTACTGATCTTATGATCGGAGAAGTCAGAGCAGATATCGTGACGCATAACGTACAAGAAGCATTGTTTACTCTGCAGGCGGAGCTTGCAGGAGCAGGTATGTCGATTGCCGAAGAGCGTGTAACTGAGCTTGGAGCGCTTGTTGATGAGATTGAGAACTTACTACCCCCTATAAAGACTTTTTTTATCGCTGGCGCTACCGAGCTTTCGGCACAAGCAGATGTTTGTCGTACTATTTCTCGACGCATGGAGCGCACAGTACTGCATGCTGTTTCGGCTGGAATCAAAGTATCTCCAGCCTCACTTGCGTATGCAAATCGTCTTTCAAGTCTCCTCTATGCCATTGCGCGCTTCTCTAGCTATAGTGCTGGTGTCGATGAAGCTCCGCCATCATATACGTAGCCTTCTACTATGTTTAAGGAAGACTTACTCGCAGTCAAGAAACTTCATACTGACGGTCATCTGCATTGGCGGATTGTCTGGCGTGTATCTATCCTCCTTCTTTACTCCATTGTCTTTCTTGGTATTGCGTCTTACCACTTTTTTGCTGATACTCTCAATTTCTTTATAGCGTCTGGTCTCTACTCTATTGGCTTCTTGCTCGGCTTTTTTTTGGTTTCAAAAATGTTTCGTATTCACTGGGACAAAGAACGTGCACTCGTTATCGCAAGTGGCATGAATTTTTTTGGGTTCTTCATACTTCTCCTATATGCGGCACTTCGCTATTGGTCAAATAATGTTGTTGATTATCTCTTGCATCCTGATGCTGCAAGAGTTCCAGGTCTGACATTTTGTTTTGTTGCAGGAATCATGCTCGGGAGATTTTTCTATACAGTGATAGCAATTAGAAGGGTACACAGTGATAGTTGGGTTACACACAAGTATAAAATTGACAATATTTGATATACATGTTATTTATAAATTTATGATCTTTTAAACTAAATATTCACCATAAAACGACAGAACATGTTAAAACTCGCAATAATTGCCACAGGCGGTCAAATGGTTATTCCTGGTAGAGATATGGTTGCACCGCCTGATCTCATTACAGACCAAAGTTTCAAATCACGACTCAATGACTATATTTTGAGAGCCGATTACATGCCAGCTGCTCGTCCTGAAGCAGGCATACTCAAGCGCCCATCAATTATTGAAGTGTTTGAAAAAGGTGTTACTCTCGAAGACATCTTTGATTTAGCACGAACTAAAACTGGTGTAGCGTTGTATGATGTACTTGGTCTTTGTCTTGTGCTCGAAGCTGAGATTGAGTTCCTGTTTGCCAATATACCTGAAAAAGGCAATAAGCTGATTGCTCTCAAAGAACATAGGAAAAAATCTAAGAATTCTGAAATTCTCATATCGCCTTCTCTGTGCTGGTTTGAACTCAACAATGATGAAAAAAAGATTAATGCTATTGTTTTCAACTATAGCCACCTTACACAAGAATTATTCAAGCCCGGTAGTCGTCTTATCTTTTTTCACGATTGAATAGATAGATGTTATTTTTTTTAGAACGCGCCCTCTGATTCAGGCGCGTTCTTTTATTTCTTTTTCTATTCTTTCTATCTATAATACGAATGTCATGATGACACTAAAGCAGATACTAATTACTGAACCTTCTCCGGAGTATGAGCTGATTGACTCAGGCGACGGCAAAAAACTCGAGCGGTACGGACGTTTTGTTTTTTCGCGTCCTGATCCACAAGTACTCTGGTCAAGATGTCTTCCAGTCTCTGTGTGGCGCAACGCCGATCTTGAATTTGTCCGGAAAGGAAAAGAAACGAAGTGGAATGTCGCAGCGCACGTCCCGAAAGAGTGGCCAATACATTTTTGTGGAGTCACTATGCTTATCCGCCCCACAAGCTTCAAGCACACCGGAGTATTCCCTGAGCAGGAGGGGAACTGGCAGTGGATTCGTGAGTGTATCAGAGCAGTGAAGCAACCAGTGCGAGTCTTGAATCTCTTTGGTTACACTGGTGGAGCGACGCTTGTCGCAGCTTTGGCTGGTGCTGAAGTGACGCATGTAGACGGCTCTAAAGCTGCAATTGCTTGGGCACGCGAAAATGCCGCTCTGTCTGGTCTTTCTGAAGCCCCGATTCGTTGGATGCTTGATGATGTCAAAGTATTTCTCAAAAAAGAACTAAAGCGTGGTAAACGCTACGACGGCATCATTATGGATCCACCGACTTTTGGCTATGGACCAAAAAAGGAACTCTGGAAGATTGAAGAAGATTTCATGGAGCTTCTCGCGCTTACTCGCCAGATACTTACCGATACTCCACTTTTTGTGCTTGCAAGTGGCTATGCTTCTGGCTATTCTCCAGTGACGTATGGTAATTGTTTTGAAATAACTTTTTCTGATCTTGGTGGCAGTATCACAGCTGGAGAGCTTGCACTGCGAGAATCGTCTTCCGGACGATTGCTCCCGGCGGGTATTTTTGCAAGGTGGTCTCGTGAGTAATATGCTATACTTTCCCCGTATGAAGAAAGAAAAAAAGAAAAGCGCTCAAACAGCGCGGTCAATTATTTATATAATTCTTATCGTTGTCCTTATCGGTGGCCTTGCATATCTTGGCTTTCGGTCAAAGGAGAACGGTGCTATGCAAGGTATGGTAACGCTTGAAAATGGTTTGCAGTATGAGATCACAAAAGAAGGTAGTGGTCCTGGGATTAAAAGTGGTGAAGTTGCGGTAGTGAACTATACTGGTCGTCTTGAAGACGGTACAGTATTTGATTCAAATGTTGACCCAGCATTTGGACACACAGTTGTGTTTGAATTCGTCATCGACGAGGGTGCGGTTATCAAGGGTTGGGATATCGGTGTCAAAGGTATGAAAGTTGGTGAGAAGCGCACACTTGTACTTCCTCCAGAGCTTGGCTACGGTTCTAGCTCGATTGGTCTAATTCCTCCGAATGCAACACTTATTTTTGATGTCGAACTTCTTGAGATCAAACAAGATTAATAATAACAGATAGACTCTACATACTATATGGAACAATTTTTTGGAGGAAAAAAATTTGCAAAGTCACTCATCATACTCGCAAGTGTGATCTCAGTGTTCTTTGTAGTAAAAATAGTCTCGACTATCAGAGAATACAAATATATCGGCCAAGACGTACTTTCAAATCGTACTATTACAGTCGAGGGTAAAGGTGAAGAATTTGCAATTCCAGATATCGCGACGATTTCGTTTGGTGCGCAGCAAGACGGTGCTACTGTAGTTGAAGCACAGAAAGAAGTAACTAGAAAAATTGATGCAGCGCTCGCTGTTATCACTGCTGCAAATATTGCAGAAAAAGATATCAAGACTGTTGAGTATAGTGCAGTGCCGAGATATGAAATACAGCCGCCATGTCTTAACTATTTCTGCCCAAGTCGTGACCAGAAGATTATCGGCTATACAGTTAATCAGACTATTTCCGTAAAGGTTCGTGATACAGAGAAAGTCAGTGCTCTTCTTGATGGTCTTGCTAAGGCAGAAGTGACAAATATCTCTGGTCCGGATTTTAGTGTTGATGATGAAGATGCTATGCGCGCAAAAGCCCGTGCGAAGGCTATCGATGACGCAAAAGCGAAAGCAACGGTGCTTTCTAAGCAGCTTGGCGTTAAACTAGTTCGCATTGCGAATTTCAGTGAGTCTGGCAACTATCCAATATACTATGCAAAATCAGCGGTTGGTATGGGTGCGAGTATGGAAGTTGCGACAGCAATGCCAACACCAGCACTTCCAGTGGGAGAGAACAAGATTACTTCAAACGTGACTATTACCTACGAGATCAGATAACGGAGTATATATAAAAAAGCCCCACTTATGGGGCTTTTTTATATATACATTGACTTCACTACATTGAAATGATACTCTGCAAGCAAGCCCCGCGGGGTGTTTTTTAATAAGAGTAGTATTTCCGCGGCGATTAACATCATGAAAATCACTGAATACATAAAAGATACAAAAGGAGAACTTAAGCATGTCAATTGGCCGACACGGTCGCAAACAGTGATCTTCACTGTTGTCGTCATTATTCTTTCGCTTGTATTAGCCTATGCGCTTGGGCTTTTTGACTTTGCATTTGCGCAAATTTGGCAGAAGATAATTGGCTACTAATCACATATATGTCAAAACAAGAAACTACAGGAGCACGTAATTGGTACGCGATTCATACCTATGCAGGATATGAAAATGCTGTTCTTCGTAATCTCAAGCAGCGTATCGATTCTCTTGGTATGAATGACAAGATTTTTAATGTCGTTGTACCAACAGAAAAGAAGATCAAGATCAAAGGCGGCAAGCGCACTGAATCAGAAGAAAAAATCTATCCTGGCTACGTGCTTGTCGATATGGTTGTCACCGATGATTCTTGGTACGTCGTTCGTAATACACCGCGCGTCACGGGATTCGTCGGCGCAGGAGTCAATCCTGTCCCGCTTGCTAAAGAAGAAGTAGATTTCCTTTTCAAGCGCATGGAGCATGATACTGCCAAGCACAATATCGAGCTTGAAGTTGGAGAGACAATCATCATTAACGATGGTCCATTCAAAGATCTTGAAGGGAAGGTAGACGAAGTTGATTCTGATCGTGGTAAGGTTAAAGTGCTTGTGTCGATGTTTGGACGCGAGACACCAGTGGAGCTCGACTTCCTCCAAGTCAGAAAACTCTAAAAGACATAATTGCGTACTTTGGGTTTATTTGGTAATCTGTCGACACTGTTACTAGTTTCTGGCTTCTACTTAAACCCTAACAGCAAAAAGCTAAAAGCAAATTTATATGGCAGCTAAAAAAATAACAAAAAAGATCAAATTACAGATCGCAGCCGGTAAGGCGACACCTGCTCCACCACTTGGTCCTGCACTCGGTCAGGCTGGTATCAATATCGGCGAGTTCGTTACCAAATTCAACGCCGCGACATCGAGCATGATGGGAGATACCGTTTCTGTAGTCATCTCTGTGTTTGAAGACAGAACATATGATTTCCAGATCAAGACACCACCGACAACTGGTCTCATCCTCAAAGCAGCAGGTGTTGAGAAAGGTTCTGGTAAGGTGCCAGCAAAGGCTGGCTCGATCACTAAAGGTAAGCTCAAGGAAATCGCTGAAAAGAAAATGCCTGATTTGAATGCTAACGATATCGAAGCAGCCATGAAGATTGTCGCAGGATCTGCTAAATCAATGGGAATCGAAATCAAAGACTAATCACTAATACAAAAACCGCCATACGGCGGTTTTTGTATTGCTCGACGGATGCGTCCTCCCGTGGTAATCTCTGAGCAGAAACCAATCAAAACTGAAAATGAAAGCAGCCAGTACCACCAACAGCCAGATCAAGTCGCTTGTCAGCACTGGTCGTGCAATGTTCGATATGCCGGTCACCGACATGGTTGAGCAAGCAATCCCATACTTCCTGCAATTAACACAGGAAGATGAAGCAAGGAGGATGCAATGGCTTGTTGACCTTTCAGGCGACAGGCATGATCCTGATGACGGTCTCGTCGAAAAGAACGGCGAGGGGACTGATGACCGAAAATTCTTTTTCCATTACCGACCCCACATCGAGCACATAATCCACGCAAACGGCGGGAATACTGTAAAGTACGGAAAGTACATCAGTCTTCTTTCGGAAATTTACCGGCAGTGTGAACACACGTTCCAGGGAATTATTGGCGGTATCGATGAAGCATTACCCGGCTATCGATTGCTGGAAAAGTACATGAAGCTGAAGCCAGGAGAGCGCGGAGTGCTCCGTTTGCTTTTTTACAAACCGGGCAACCGCATCCTTGCCAAGGCGCATACCGACCGCAATTTCGGCACACTGCATATCCATGAATCATATCCGGGATTGTATCTTGATGATGACAAGGAGTGCTTTAAGGTAGAGCGGGACAAGTCACTCGTCTTTTTCGGGGAAAAAGCGAGCATTGAAACAGATGGGGCACTCAAGCCTTCCATTCATTATGTGGAAGCCACAACATCGGAGTGGCGCTGGTCGGTGGTGTATTTTGCGCATATCGAGTGCCGGCTTAGCCAGCACGAGATCGAAGCTATCGTGAAAAAGAAAAAAACCGAGTTTTCATACCCAAATCACGGTAACGAGACGCATTGCCCAAGGTAACTGCCATCGGCATTAGCCGAAGTTGCTCTATGGGTTGGGCGGTAAAAAGGATTTTTTGAAAAAGAAATCCTTTTTTTATTTCTCCAAAACAACATACGAATACGGTACGCCTGTTTTTTCGTCTATTAGTTTTTCTTCAGAAATCACTTTTTTGAAATCACTGTAGTCAGGGAAAAATACATCAGCCTCTTTGTGATCATCTATGATCGTAAGATAGAGACGATCAGCTATATTGATCGACTGGCGGTATATTTCCGCGCCACCGATGATGAAAATAGCAGTGCCGGATTCTCTTGCTTTTGCGAGCGCTTCATCGAGTGAATGCGCCACGATGACACCTTCTGGCGGAGTAAAATCGCTATTTCTTGTGATCACGATATTGTGGCGGTCGGGGAGTGTCCGTCCGATTGATTCAAATGTTTTTCGCCCCACGATGATCACATTGCCGGTCGTGAGCGCGCGAAAGCGCTTCAAATCAGCACTGATGCGATAGAGAAGCTCATTCTTAGAGCCAAGCCCGCGATCACTCTTTTGTATGGCGGCGATTAGCGCGATCATCAGACGGCGATCGGTGCTTTGATGGCATCGTGCGGATTGTAGTCGACCAGTTCGAAATCATCGATCGTGAAATCTTCGATGTTCTTGATAGCAGGATTGATCTTCATTGTTGGCATCGGACGGATGTCATTTTCGCGGGCAAGCTGCGTTGCTACCTGATCGAGATGATTGAGGTACAGGTGCACGTCGCCGCCGGTCCAGACGAACTCTCCCGGCACAAGTCCGGTCACTTGCGCGATCATCATGGTCAAGAGGGCATACGAAGCGATATTAAATGGAACACCGAGAAATGTATCGCATGAGCGTTGATAGAGTTGGCAAGATAATTTCCCATCTGCGACATAAAATTGGAAGAGACAGTGGCATGGCGGAAGTCCTGCTTTTGCCATCTCATCTATATCAGCAACATTCCATGCAGAGACGATTATGCGACGAGAGTCAGGAGACTTCTTGATCTGTTCGATGACCTGCGCGAGCTGATCGATATGCGCGCCGTTTGGCGCGGGCCAGTTGCGCCACTGGTAGCCATAGATGGGACCAAGGTTCCCATACTCTTTTGCGAAGACAGCATCTGATACTATTTTTTCTACGAATTCTTTGATACCAGACTGCCATTCTGGAGAATCAGATTTTGGCACAGGTATATTGTTTTTGACCAGATACGCTTTGTATGGCCACTCGTCCCAGATATGCACATTATTGTCGGCAAGATACTTGAGATTGCTATCACCACGGACAAACCAGATAAGCTCATGGATGATTGCTTTGATCGGTACTTTTTTTGTAGTGAGAAGTGGGAAGCCGTCGGCGAGATTAAACCGCATCTGGTAACCAAAGACGCTTTTTGTTCCGGTACCTGTACGATCAGTTTTGGTTGCGCCTTCACTCATGATGTGTTTGAGGAGTGCGAGATAGGTTGTATCAACGTGTGTTTTTTGCATACTTTTATTATATGTCCTTTTCATTCAATACCCAACATATAGCATCTGTATGCGATCGTGCATAAATAGTTATATTTTGGATGTTGCTGTAATGTGCTACAATAGCACTATAGCAATCCATACTACTCTCATGATTTAACTTTCTTCCGCCACATTTTTATTACTCATCTAACCCGGCAATGCCGTCTACTTACATGAAAGATACACAGATACAAAAACTCATCAAGGCGGAAGCAAAAAGACAAAAAAACGTTATCAATCTCATCGCATCTGAGAACTACGTTTCCAAAGATGTACTGACCGCACTTGGCTCAGAACTTACAAATAAATACGCCGAAGGCTATCCTGGTCGCAGATACTATGGCGGTAATGAAATCGTCGACAAGGTAGAACTCCTCTGTATTTCGCGCGCGCTCAAACTATTTAAATTAAAACCAACCGAGTGGCACGTGAACGCACAACTTCTCTCTGGTTCGCCAGCGAACTTCGCACTTTACTCTGCGCTCGTGCCAATCGGTGGGAAAATTATGGGCATGAAGCTCTCCTCCGGCGGCCACCTTACACATGGCCACCCATTGTCGATGACTGGAAAACTGTGGAAACCAATACAGTTTGAACTTGATTCGCAGAGAGAAATTATTGATTACGATGCACTTTTAAAAATTGCGATAAAAGAAAAGCCAGATATGATTGTCGCAGGATTTACTGCGTATCCGCGTATCGTTGATTTCAAAAAGTTTCGTAAGATAGCAGATGCATGTGGTGCATTGCTCCATGTCGATATGGCACACTTTTCTGGGCTTGTTGCGGGTGGACAGTATCCATCGCCATTTCCATATGCTGATACTGTCATGACAACGACACACAAGAGCCTCCGCGGTCCACGTCAAGCACTTGTCTTTGTCCGCAAAGATGCGCGAGAATTTGATAAGAAACTCGACAAGATGGTTATCCCAGGCCTCTTTGGTGGACCACATGAGAATAATATTGCTGCTGTCGCTGTTGCACTCAAAGAAGCTGATTCACCAGTATTCAAGAAATATGCAAAACAAGTCATCCAGAACGCTAAGACACTCGCCAAAGAATTACAGAAACGTGGCTGGCGCATTATCTCTGGTGGTACAGATTCTCATCTCATTCTTGTGGATACTTGGATGCAAGGTGCTGGTGTTTCTGGTAAAGAGGCGAGTATAAGACTCGAAAAAGCCGGTATTATCGTGAATATGAATACAATTCCTGGTGATACACGTTCAGTTATGGATCCGTCGGGTATTCGTCTTGGTACCTGTGCAGAGACGACTCGTGGCAAGAAAGAGAAGGATATGCTAAAGATTGCCGAGAAAATAGATACGGCACTCCGCGCGAAAAAATAATGAAAATTTTTATCTGTTCTAGTAAACATTTCTACCCACATGTCGCTCCTATTAAGGAGGCGCTTGAGAAAGCAGATCACGTTATCACACTTCCCAACAGTTACGATAATCCTACGAAAGAATTTGAAATGAAAGATAGTGGACAAGAAGTGCATAGTGTCTGGAAGGGTGAAATGCTCAAGCTTCAGAGCATGAAAGTTGCAGCCAATGACGCGATTCTTGTTTTAAATATGGAAAAAAATGGTCAGCAGAATTACATTGGTGGAGCCACCTTTCTTGAAATTTTCAAAGCGTTTGAGCTTGGTAAAAAAATCTTTTTGTATAATCCGATTCCCGAAAATATACTAAAAGATGAATTATGCGGCATGAACCCTACTGTTATTAATGGTAATTTAGAGCTGATACTATGAAAATCTATTTTGCAGGGTCGATACGAGGAGGTAGAGATGATGCAGCACTGTATGCAGAGATTATCAAGCTACTTGCTAATTATGGTGAGGTGTTGACGGAACACATTGGTCTTAAGGATCTTTCATCTTTGGGTGAAGAGCGAACTCCTCAAGACATTTACGAACGCGATATGGATTGGTTGCTTGGTGCCGATGTCCTCGTCGCTGAAGTGACGACGACGAGTCTCGGTGTAGGGTATGAAATCGGAGAAGCAGTTGCAGTCGGTAAGCGTATTATGTGTTTGTATCGCGAGCAGGAAGGTAAAAAATTGTCAGCGATGATCGATGGTAATCCAGAGCTCAAAGTCGTGCGCTACGAAGAAGTAAAAGAGCTCAAGAATGTCTTTGATTCATTTTTTAATAAATAATTTTTATGAAAAAAGGGAAACTCATAGTCATCGACGGGACAGACGGATGCGGTAAGGCGACACAAGCTGCGCTTTTAGTCAGTCTTCTTAAAAAAGAAGGATATAAAGTAAAAACAATAGATTTTCCTCGTTACTATGATAATTTTTTTGGAAAATTAATTGGTGAATGTCTGGCGGGTAAGCATGGTAATTTTCTTGCCGTCGATTCGCATATTGCATCTGTATTATATGCAGCCGACCGATTTGAATCAGGTGCAATCATAAAGAAGTGGGTCGAACAAGGATATATAGTTGTTACTGATCGATACGTCAGCTCAAGTCAAATTCATCAAGCAGCAAAAATTAAGAATAAAAAAGAAAGAAAAAAGTTTCTTGATTGGCTAGACCAAATGGAATATGAAGTATTTAAGATTCCTAAGCCAGATATGGTTATGTACCTTGATGTCTCAGTAGAGCTGAGTCAAAAGTTAATGAGAAACAAGGATCAGGCCTACAAGAAGAGATATCTCGAGGGGTCTTTTGATCAGGCAGAAAATGATATAAAGCACCTAACTGATTCAAAGAAAAATTCACGCGATTTGATTCGTGAGTATGGCTGGGTGCAGATTGATTGCACAAGTAGAGGCAAGATGTTATCAAGAGAAGATATTGCGGAGAAAATCTACGCAAAAATAAAGCCGCTAGTGAAGAAATAATGTCAATTACCAACCAACTCAAAACAATAATCATAGAACTTTTGACCGAACTCGGGATTGAAAATCCGAGCGTATCCTTTGAGCATCCGACCGAGCTTGTGCATGGTGACTATTCGACGAATGTCGCGATGGTATATGCC
This sequence comes from Minisyncoccota bacterium, assembly GCA_025453495.1. Lineage (GTDB taxonomy): Bacteria > Patescibacteriota > Minisyncoccia > Phycocordibacterales > UBA9973 > JALOQM01. The sequence continues at coordinate 213,492 of JALOQM010000001.1, forward strand.
AAAGAACTCAAGAAAAATCCTCGTGTACTTGCAGAAGAGGTCAAGAAATACATACAGAATCAGAAACCAGATACGATTGAGAATATAGAAATCGCTGGTCCAGGGTTTATTAATTTCTTTCTCTCAAAGCAGTTTTTTGTCGATAGTTTGAAGCACATTATTCGCGAAGGTGATCAGTTTGGTAGCAATCAAGATGGCGCTGGGAAGAAAGTACTAGTCGAGTATTCGTCACCAAATATCGCAAAACCCTTTACCGTTGGCCATTTACGCTCGACGATTATCGGTGACGCGGTCGCGAATTTGCTTGCTTTTAGCGGCTATACGGTTATTCGTGACAATCATCTTGGCGATTGGGGGACACAGTTTGGCAAACTGATTGTCGCGATCAAGAAGTGGGGAGATTTTGAGGCAATCAAAAAAAGCCAAACACCGATCAAAGAGCTCGTCGATTTGTATGTGAAATTCCATGATGAGGCAGAAAAAGACGCTTCACTTGAGGATGAAGGACGCGCATGGTTTACCAAGCTCGAACAAGGCGACAGTGACGCGCGTGCGCTGTGGCAGATGTGTGTCGCACTTTCGATGCAAGAATTTGATCGTATCTATGCACGGCTTCGTGTGAGTGCATTTGATACTGCTCTTGGTGAGAGTTTTTTTGAAGATAAGATGGCTGCGGTGCTTGTTGATGTAAAAGCAACAAATATTGCCAAAGAATCCGAAGGCGCATATCTTATCTTTTTTGACGAAGAAAAGACGAAATTACCACCACTTATGCTCACTAAGAAAGACGGTTCATCGCTCTACGCCCTTCGCGATCTTGCCGCTGATCGCTATCGCAGAGAGACATATGGTACTGATATCACAATCATCAATGAAGTCGGTGCTGAGCAGTCGCAGTATTTCCGTCAGATATTTGAAGCAGAAGAACTGCTCGGGTATTTCCCGAAGTCACAGCGCGTGCATATCGGACATGGGCTCTATCGCTTTGCGGAAGGGAAGATGTCGACACGCAAAGGCAATGTCATTTGGCTTGATGATATATTGAACGAAGCAGAAAAGCGCGCTGGTGAACTCAATGAAGCAACAAAGACTGATGTCGCACTCGCGGCGATTAAGTTCAATGATCTCAAACGTGAAGCAATCAAAGATATTGTCTTTGATTGGGATGAAATACTCAACCTCCATGGCGACACTGGACCGTATCTGCAGTATGCGCATGCACGTTGTGTATCAGTGCTTGAGAAAGCACGTGAGTCGCTTATTGAGCCGGTTGCAACAGATACACTACAGCAAGCAGGGTCAGTAGAGAAACTTGTCTATCGTTTTCCGGAAATAGTCTCTCGTGCGACTAGTGAGTATGCACCGCATTACATTGCGACGTATCTCATCGAGCTTGCGCATGCGTTTTCTACTTACTATGCTGAGACAAAAATTGTTGATCCTGAAGATCATCTTTCTCCGTATAAAGTCGGTCTCACAAAGGCAGTCAAAATAGTTTTAAAAAATGGGCTGTCTCTCCTTGGTATTCCGACACCAGAGAAGATGTAAATGAAAAAAAAGAAAGTAATAATTTTTGATATGGATGGAGTGCTTTTTGACTCTATACCATTTGCGGAGAAATATTTCCTTGAGAGGCACCCCGGGGTTACATCGAAAATGTATAGAGAGCTTTCCTCTGGAAATTATCTTGAAGAAGTTAAAAAATATTCTAATTTCAAAAAAAACTACACGCCGGAAGATGAAAAAAAATCAGCTGAATGGTATACGGAACAGAAAAAAAGAACTCCTTTATTTAAAGGTATTGAAGAGTTATTAGCAGACTTGCATGCCAAAAGTTACATACTTGCACTAAATACGAGTGCGTATAAAGAGAAGTGTCTCCCACTCCTTATTCATTCAAGAATTGAGCAAATGTTTGATTTTATTGGAACTGCAGAAGTCGCCAAAACAAAGGTTGAAAAATTCAATTTAATTCTACGTAAATATAAAGTTGGGAAAGAGGATATCGTTTTTGTAACTGATTCCTTAGGAGATCTTAAGGAGGCGTATATATCACATATTCCCACAATTGCTGTTACCTGGGGTGTTCATGACAGAAAGCATTTTCTTGATCCACAATATTCAAATTTGATCAAAATTGTGGATACGGTTGAAGATTTGAGAGATACTATCTTTGGTGTTTTTGCGTTAGAAAAAATATAGCTTGCAAATTCTCTCATGCACGCTAGTATGAGGGTACAAGCGACGACGAGGGTATCACCTCGTCTGCCCGCGCCAAAAGCGGGTAAAGCTTCGGGAAGAACTGTCCGCCGACGCCAAAGCTTCGGCGAGACACAATAGACCCCGACGGGTAAGCCCGTTAGCGCTGTAAATAAGCATCCGCCTATGCGAAAGCTACAGCGTGATAAAACAAGGTGGTACCGCGGGATGAAACTCGCCCTTGGATTATGATGGTTATCGTAATTCGTGGGCGATTTTTATTTTTTTTATATATGGAAAACAAACAAAATCAAACAGACAAATCAACAACAGCACTTCGTTCCGCTGACGCAAAATCCGCTATGGCTGACAGGGAGGAAGCAATATTGAAGCTTTGGGAGGAAAAAGATATTTTTACAAAGACTCTTGAAAAAGAATCACCAAAAGGAGAATTCGTTTTCTACGAAGGACCACCAACTGCAAATGGCAAGCCAGGCATTCATCATCTCGAAGGTCGTGCCTTTAAAGATGCGATCCCGCGCTACAAGACAATGCAAGGGTATCACGTGCGTCGCAAAGGTGGCTGGGATACGCATGGTCTACCAGTGGAACTTCAAGTCGAAAAGAAGCTCGGATTGAAATCGAAAAAAGAGATTGAAGCCTATGGTATTGCGAAGTTTAACCAGGAATGTAAAGAGAGCGTTTGGGAATATCGCGACATCTGGGAGAAATTTACGACTCGTATCGGGTATTGGGTGGATCAGAAAGATCCATATGTAACCTATGACAATGGATATATTGAATCCTTGTGGAGTGTGCTTGCGCATGTCGAGAAAAAAGAACTTCTCTATAAGGATTACAAAGTGGTGCCGTGGTGTCCTCGCTGTGGCACTGCGCTTTCTTCACACGAGCTCGCGCAGGGTTATGAAGATGTGAAGGATTTGTCTGTGTATGTGAAGTTTAAAGTCGCTGGACAAGAGAATACCTATTTGCTTGCATGGACGACGACACCATGGACATTGCCTGGCAACGTCGCGCTTGCGGTGGGTAAGGATGTTGAATATGTTGTTGTTCAGCATATTGGCACAACTGTTTTTACTACCGATGATGGAAATTACAAACCTCCTACTTTAGAGAAACTAATTTTATCAAAAGATGTCTTTGTAAAAGAAGATAAAAAGGTTAATCCTACCGACCCACAAAGTAAAAAGTATTTTTTTGGTGATCTCAATAATATTTATGAAATTGTTGGTGAACATAAAGGAAGTGATCTCATAGGTTTCTCATATATACCACTCTATCCATTTCTCAAAGACAATCTGCCTGAAAGCGAAAAAGCCAAGCTCGATCGCGCATTCAAAATCTATACTGCTGATTTTGTCACGACGACGGACGGCACTGGTATTGTGCATATTGCGCCAATGTACGGCAATGACGACTTCGATCTTGGGACAAAAGAAGGGCTCCCGAAATACCACATCGTAAACGAAGATGGCACATTTAAGTCGGAGACGGGATTTCTTACTGGACAATTTGTAAAGGAAGAAACTGTTGCAGTTTCTGTAATCAAAGATCTTGCGTCACGTGATCTCCTTTTCAAAAAAGAAAAATACGAGCACAGCTATCCGCATTGCTGGCGTTGTAAGACACCGCTTATCTACTACGCTCGTGATTCGTGGTATATTCGCATGTCATCACTCAAGAATACGCTTGTAGAAGAAAACAAGTCGATCAATTGGGAGCCTGCGCATATACAAGACGGTCGTTTCGGTGAGTGGTTGAAGGACATAAAAGATTGGGCTATTTCACGTGAACGCTACTGGGGTACACCGCTTCCGATTTGGGAAACTCTAGATCGAAGTGAGCGTATTGTTGTCGATTCGCTCGAGACACTTAAAAAGTATGTCAAAAAATCAGGTAATACCTACTTTGTCATGCGGCACGGTGAATCTGAGAACAATCTCACACGGACGATTTCTGTCGTTGCTGATGCGCCCGATCATCTGACTGAGAATGGAAGAGTGCAAGTGCGTACATCAGCAAAGCAGTTGCAGCAAGAAGGATTTGATCTTATTATCGCATCACCATTTGTACGCACGAGAGAAACAGCAGCAATTATGGCAGAAGTACTTGGTATTCCAAATGAATCAGTTGTCATTGATGAACGTCTCAGCGAAATGAATCCAGGTGACTTTGGTGGTACAACATGGAAGGAATATCACGAACGTATCCCAAAGACAGTAGAGAATTTCAAAACAGCGCTTCCTGGTGGTGAATCATATCAACAAGTAAAACAGCGTATTGGTGAAATGTTGTATGGTCTTGAAGAAAAATATCAAAATAAAAAGATACTGTTGGTTACCCATGGAAGTCCTTTTTGGACACTGTCTGCAGTGATCAATGGACATACTCCACAACAAGTTATTGACATGCTTGCAATGGATGATGAATTGCGTTTTATTAAAAATGCAGAACATAGAAAACTAGATTTTGCTCCATTGCCACACAATGCGGAGTATGAGCTTGATCTGCATCGTCCTTTCATTGATGACATCGTGCTTGTAAAAGATGGTAAAGAGTATCACCGTGTAAAGGAGGTAATGGATGTGTGGTTTGATTCAGGTGCTATGCCGTTTGCACAAGACCATTATCCTTTTGCAAATAAAGAATGGGTAGAAGGTCCAGGGTATCCAGCAGACTTTATATCTGAAGGTGTTGATCAGACACGTGGATGGTTTTATACACTGCACGCTGTCGGTATCCTTATGGGCAGAGGATATGCGTATAAAAATGTCATCTGTCTCGGACATATTCTCGATGCAGAAGGCAAGAAAATGTCTAAGTCACTCGGAAATGTTGTCGATCCGTGGATTATGATGGACAAATACGGTGTCGATACACTGCGTCTGTGGATGTACTCAGTCAATCAACCAGGTGATTCAAAGAATTTCGATGAGCGGACAGTTGCGGAACTCCACAACAAAATTTTTAACCTGCTATATAATGTCGTTTCATTTTATGAGCTCTATCGTGATACATCTCTTGAGGATACGGCCTTGTCGACATCAGTGCATGTGCTTGATAGATGGATCACGGCACGTCTTGATGAGCTCACCGAAAAAGTAACAAAAAATCTTGACGCATTTAAACTCCTTGAACCAGTGCGCGAAATCCGCACGTTCATCGATGATCTTTCAACATGGTATGTCCGCCGTTCACGTGATCGTATGAAAGATGGCGATACGGCAGCAAAGCAGACACTGTATGCTGTGCTCAAAAAACTCATCATGATTATGGCGCCGTTTGCCCCATTTGCCACAGAAGACCTCTGGCAGAAACTAAAGACTACAAACGACGTCGAAAGTGTGCATTTGGCAAAGTGGCCTGATACAACTGAGTTTTCTCAAGAAGAGATAGCTCGTATGCAAGAAGTCCGTATGGTTGTCTCAAGTGGTCTTGAAGCACGACAAAAGGCGGGGATTAAGGTTCGCCAACCGCTTGCAAGCGCTGCTATTGGCAAAGAATTTTCTGCTGCCTATATAGATATACTCAAAGATGAACTTAATGTAAAAGAAGTCCAGTATGTCGAAGCAATGCAGGGTGTATCACTTGATACAGAGATTACTTTTGCACTTCAAGCTGAAGGTGATGCGCGCGAGCTCGTGCGCGCGATCCAAGATATGCGCAAAAAAGCAGAGCTTTTGCCAAGTGATGAAATTATACTTCTCGTCGAGACCGATGAGGCAGGGCAGGGACTTATCACAAAGTTTACTAGTGAAATTCAAAAAACAGTACTTGCAAAAGATATTTCTTTTGCCACAAATGCTGGAGCAGAGATCATGATTGGTGAGATTCCATTTAAGATTACAATTAAAAATGAGTAGAATAGAAGAAATTTACGAGACATACGATATTATGCCAACCCTTCGCGAGCATATGTATCGTGTGGCAGCTGTGGCATCAGTTATCTGTGATTCACTCTCTTTGAGTTCTAAAGAAAAACAAGAAATAGTTATTGCGTGTCTTCTGCATGATATGGGTAACCTTATCAAATTCCGATTAGGCGATCTCCCTCAATTGCTTGCACCAAAAGGCCTCATATATTGGCAATCGATACAAGAAGTATGGAAGCAAAAATATGGCACCGATGAGCATTTGGCGACGAGAAAGATCGCCGAAGAACTTGGTGTGTCAGACCGTATCCTTATGCTTGTTGATAGTATCGGTTTTCCAAATGGCAAACGAAATCTTTTAGAAGCTGATATCTCAAAAATGATTGCTGGATATGCCGATATGCGTGTATCGCCTTATGGTGTCAGACCACTTCTTGATCGATTAGATGATTTACAAAAACGATACAAAGATAAATCAAATAATGAAAAAGAAAGCCAGCAAGAGTTAATTATTGCATTCACTGGTATCGAAAAATACATTTTTGCAAATGCATCTATCTCACCAGAAATGATTACTGAAGAAGCAATCACTGTACTACTTCCAGAGCTTAAAAGTGTTACAATAGCTTCATGAAATTACTTCTTACTTCAAGCGGCATAAGCAATCCTTCAATTGCGAAAGCACTATTTGATCTTGTGGCAAAAAAGCCAGAAGATACTTCAATTGTAGTTATCCCGACTGCTGCAAATGTTGAACAAGGAGATAAGGAATGGTTTATAAATGACCTGATTAATCTCAAAAATCTTGGATTTAAGAAGATAGCTATTGCTGATATCTCAGCAGTTGGTATTGATATTTGGAAACCACAACTTGAAGAATCAGACATTCTTTTCTTTGAAGGGGGAAATACATATCACCTGATGGAATGGATAAACAAATCAGGATTAAAAGATCTTTTGCCTACATTACTTGAAACTCGTGTATATGTCGGAGTCAGTGCTGGAAGTATGGTGACAAACAAAGATTTGATGCTCAAGACATCTCAGGCTATATATGGCGAAGATATGGATAAAGATAAAAATATGGATGCGCTTGGGTATGTTGATTTCTATGTATTGCCGCATCTCAATAATGAGTACTTTGCTAATGTACGCAAAGAAAAAATAGAAGCGGCAGCTAAAGATTTTTCTAGTACTATCTATGCACTTGATGACAATTCAGCAATTAAGGTTGTTGATGGAAATATAGAAATAGTGACCGAAGGTGAGTATCTCGTTTTTAATTAATTGCTAACTTTTAAGAGCTAGTCACTAAATACTGTTGCATGTCCCACCACATATACCACACAGAAGGTTTTGTACTTGGTTCTGTCGGTGTGAAAGAGGCCGACAAATACATAACGATTTTTACCCGAGAGCTTGGTGTAGTGAGTGCTATTGCGCAAGGGATCCGCAAAGGAAGCTCGAAGCTTCGCTACGCACTTCAAGATTTTTCTTATGCACGAGCAGATCTTGTGCGTGGCGTGCATGTTTGGCGAATCACTAGCGCTCAGCCAAGCACTGATCTTGTAGCACTCACTGCTGATCCGACTAAGTATCGTACCTATGTCAAAATACTGTCAATGATACGGAGACTCTACTCAGGAGAGGCGCCCGATGAGGAACTTTTTGATGATCTAAAAGAGTCATTGTTATTTCTCTCTCGTGACACTGTAGCGAATACTGAGATGGTGGCAGGTTTTGAACTTACTCTTCTTGTACGCATCCTACACAAGCTTGGACATTTACGCGCATTTCCAGGAAGGGAAGAGTATGTATCTCAAGCAATTAATCCGTCTATGTGTCAATCTGCATACAACGCTAAGGCTGTACTCATTCAGGAGATAAATACTGCCATTCGAGAGAGTCAGCTCTAATTGCATGCTTAAAGAAACGTATTTTCTCCAATAAAATCAATATACGCACTAGTGTAAGGTTTTCTAATCGGCTATAATCATCGCATGGCAGAAGAAGAAAATATAGACCGCATTGAGGCGCTTAATCGCAAACTTTTTAGTAAAAACGAAAAATTAGTACCAAAGAAAAAATCCGGCACGCTCCACCAGAAAGTTTTTTCTGCTTCACGAAATTGGGATGGAATCAAATCACGAATACCAGCAGCACCGCCAATGATTGCTAAAATTACTGATAGTCGCTCATCATCTTTTTTTCGCAAACTCTTCTACTACTCACTTGGTTTTTTGGCACTGACACTTGCATTTGCCTTTTTTGTTTTCCAACGTGGCGCGAACTCAGTTTCTTCGGACAATATCGACATTTCAGTGCTTGGTAATACATTTACCGCTGGTGGTGAAGACCTCCAACTCCAACTTGCAGTGACCAATAAGAATAGTGTCGCTCTTGAGTATGGTGATCTCATTATTTCTTATCCAAAAGGAGCAAATGATGCGACTGCTGATAGTGATTTTGTCCGTATTCGTGAACCAATCGGCACACTTGGAGGTGGTAAGACAGCAAACAAAAATATCAAAGTCGTGCTCTACGGCCAAGAGGGAAGCAAAAAAAATATCACTGCAACACTCGAGTATCGTATTCCAGGTTCAAATGCTATTTTCACCAAAGAAGCGACGTACGCAGTGACGATAAGTTCCGCACCACTTGCACTTTCTATTACTGCACCAAAGTCGTCTCCATCAAATCAAGAGATTACGCTTGAGATAAAGATACAGACAAATGCAACCAAACCCATCAAAAACGTTGCAGTCCATGCTGAATATCCTCCAGGATTTCAATTCAAAAAAGCAGTACCAGAGCCGACAGATGGTAGTACTGAGTGGAACCTTGGTGATATTGCGCCAGGTATGGAAAAGACGATTACTGTCACTGGTATGATTTTTGGCCAAGATAACGAAGAACGCTCACTTCGTTTTTATGCGGGTGAGTCTGGTCGCCAAGGTGAGGATCTTGCAGTTATTTATAGTTCTCTCCTTCACACAATTGGGATTGCTCGTCCATTTATCGATGCACGGCTTGTCATTGGTGGAGCCGATCAACCAGAGTACTCTATACCAAGTAGAAACGAGACACAGGCAACTGTCGAATGGGCAAACAACTCCACTGCACCTGTTGAGAATTTCGAGATTCGCGTCCGCCTCTCAGGTAATGCACTTGATCGCTCAAGTGTCTCCGTGCTTTCTGGTTTTTACAATTCGACTACAAATGAAGTTGTATGGAATGCCAATACGACTAGACAATTTGCTTCTATTGCACCTGGAGAAAATGGTAGTCTCTCGTTTTCGTTTGCTTCAGTTGGTCTTGGGGCAGGCGACCGTGGGTTTATAGACAATCCAAAGATTATTCTTGAGCTTTCTATGACTGGTACACAAACAGCAGAAGGAAGTAGTCCTGTCGCTGTAAATAACGCTGAGACAAAAACAATAAAAGTAAGCTCTGATCTACAAGTCGCAGCACAGGCATTTTATCGAGGCGGATCATTTACAAATACTGGACCATTGCCACCAAAAGCAGAGACACAGACGACGTACACGATTGTCTGGACTATTAACAACACTGCAAATGCAGTGTCTGGCGCGGAAGTACGAGGATCGCTCCCAACGTATATCAGATGGCTTGGCAATACATCACCGATAGACGAAAACGTCATTTACAACGATACAACAAGAGAAGTTATCTGGCGTGCAGGACAAGTTGCGCAAGGTACTGGTTCTATCGCTGGTGAAAGAGAAGTATCGTTTCAGGTAGCATTGCTATCGTCTTTGTCACAAATTGGCACATCACCAGAATTAATCAGTGATACGACGTTAACTGGTACTGATACATTTACCGGAGTGAAGCTTGAGAGTAAAAAAGGTGCTCTCTCTACATTGCTTTACAATGATCCAGGATTCCCAATAAATGGTGGCGTCGTGATACAATAGGCAAATTATGGCGGAAAAACAGGAGAAAAATCAGGAATTGATGGACAAAATAACGTCTTTGGCAAAACGGCGTGGTTTTGTGTACCAGGGTTCAGAGATCTATGGCGGTCTTGCGGGCACATGGGATTATGGGCCACTTGGTGTCGCACTCAAAAACAATATAAAAAATCTTTGGTGGAAGAAATTTGTTGACGACCGGACTGATATGTTTGGCGTAGATGCCGCGATTCTCATGAGCGCGAAAGTATGGGAAGCATCCGGCCATGTTGCTGGCTTTTCTGATCCGATGGTTGAGTGTGGTAAATGTAAAAGACGTTTTAGGGCTGATCATTTAGTCGAATCAAAAGAAGATTATGAGGAAATAAAGAGTAATGTTAGAAATCTTTCTAAAGGTTTTATAGATTCTGCTAAGGGTAAGTTGAATGAAGTTAAAAATTTAGTGGAACCAATAGAAAAATCATCATTAAGTAATGAAGAAAAAGGAAAAATTCAAGATTTAATAAAACCATATATTGAAAAAAGTTATCAAGAAATTGAAAGCAATCTAGATGAAGCAGAAACTATTTTAAAAGAAGTAGAGGCTTCTAATAAATATTTAGGGCTCGTTACTCAAATTTATCTTAATCACAATATACTCTGCCCAGAAAAATCCTGCCGAGCTCACGGTCAATGGAGTATTCCACGTGAGTTCAATATGATGTTTAAGACACAGGTTGGCGCGATGGAGGATTCCTCGTCGGTGTCATACTTGCGTCCGGAAACAGCTCAAGGAATGTTTGTAAATTTCAAGAATGTTGTTGACTCGTTCCATCCCAAATTACCGTTCGGCCTTGCGCAGATTGGTAAAGCATTCAGAAACGAGATCACCCCACGCGATTTTATTTTTCGCGTTCGTGAATTTGAGCAGATGGAGATCGAATACTTTGTCCGCGAGCAAGATTGGGAAAAGGAATTTGAGTATTGGAAGGATGAAATGATGGAGTGGATCAAGGATGTCGGCATCGATATGAACAAGACGCACGACATTGAGATAGCGCCGGAAGACCGTGCGCATTATTCCAAACGTACTGTCGATTTTGAATTCGAGTATCCATTTGGACAAAAAGAGCTTTTCGGACTTGCGTATCGCACTGATTATGATCTTTCCAAACACGGGCTCGTGTATGTCGATGAAGAGACAAAGACGAAGCTTGTGCCGCATGTTATCGAGCCGTCGTTTGGGCTTGATCGTGCACTGCTTGCCATTCTTGTTTCTGCGTATAGCGAGGATGAGAGCGGGCCAGAAACACGTGTGTATCTTAAATTCAAGCCGTCTGTTGCTCCAGTCATCTGCGCCGTTTCGCCACTTCTCAAGAACAAACCTGAGCTTGTCGACAAAGCGCGACTTGTGTTTGGCCAGCTGAAGTCTGTGTTTGGTCGCGTTATGTGGGATGACAATGGCAACATCGGCAAGCGGTACCGAAGGCAGGATGAAATCGGTACACCGTATTGCATTACGATTGATTTTGATACTCTCACTGACGGTACGGTGACTGTCCGTGACCGCGACACGGGGGCGCAGGAGCGAGTGCATGAAAAAGACCTCGTCGCGTATATCTCAAAACAGTTGTAAATCTACACCAGGCGCATGTTCAAAATAATCATTGCTGCTTTTAGGAAAGAAACAATCTTCTTTTTTGGCAGTATCGGTGCTGTGTCGTTGGTTGTTGTTACACTCTATACTTCAGAAGCCTTCGGACTGTTTTATGGACAGCTCTTTGTCGTCGTGATGCATAGTCTCGTCCTTGCATGGTTTTTTCTTTTGCAAAGGAATACTACACAGCAGCCGATTGGTGATGCGACAAATGTTCTGGAAAACGTCATATAGGAAGGACGTCGCTCCATTTTTAATTCATATTTGAAAGTGCTATCATGGCACTATATGCAGCCAGAGAGCCCACACGTCCACACCATCAGTTGGAAATCGATCACCCGGATCATTACCGCAGGACTTCTTTTGGTGGCTGCCTACTATTTGCGGGATTTACTCCTCGTTCTTGCTGCAGCGATTGTGCTCTCTTCTTTCATTAAGACGTTTGTCGAGCGCTGTGCGAAATGGCGAATCAATCGGACATTTGCAGTCGTCTTGTTTTTCTTCATTGTTTTTTTCATACTGTCAGCAATTTTTTATCTTTTTGTGCCGGTGTTTGTGTCCGAGCTTTCTTCACTTGGTCCCGAGCTTGGCAAATACTTACCTTCGTCTGAAGCTATCAAATCACTTGAGAGTGCAACTGCTGGAGCGCAAGGTATATTGAGTTCATTCTTCAGTGGATCAGTACTCAGTGACCTTGAGGAGACGATCAAGATACTTGTTTCCTCATCGACGGGAGGTTTTTTCCAAGCTTTGTATGTTACATTTGGTGGACTCACCAATCTTGTACTTGTTGTGGTACTTTCCTTTTTTCTCTCTGTCGCGCCAAAGACGATTGAAGAGTTTTTGCGTACTATTGTCTCACCCAAGCAAGAGGATTACATTGTCTCTCTTTGGGAGCGCACAGAGCGCAAAATCGGACTATGGTTTCAGGGCCAACTTCTGCTTGCAATCATTGTCGGTACCCTGACATTTCTTGGTCTCTCCATTTTTGGAGTTAAATACGCATTAGTGCTTGCACTTTTGACGGCACTTCTTGAGCTAGTACCATTTGGAATGGTGCTAGCTACGATTCCTGCTCTGTTCTTCTCGTATCTTGATGGTGGATTCACGCTTTCGATTATTGTGGCTGGTTTCTATCTTATTGTTCATCAATTTGAGAGTTATTTGATTGCGCCGCTTATTGTCAAAAAAGTTGTTGGCGTTTCTCCTCTCGTTGTCATTCTTTCGCTTATTATTGGTGTAACTCTTGCAGGATTCTGGGGCATTGTACTTGCTGTTCCGGTCGCTGTCTTTGTCCTTGAATACGCTCGTGATGTGCAAAAGCATAAAGCACTCAAGAAAACAGCTCAATAATCATATGCACATGGAAAAACCTTTATACATAACAACAACACTCCCGTATGTAAATGCAGAGCCGCATGTTGGTTTTGCGATGGAGATCATACGTGCAGACGTTATCGCGCGGTATCATGAGTCGTGTGGGAGAGACGTTTTCTTTAACACTGGCACGGATGAACATGGTCAGAAACTACTTGCTGACGCAGAGAAAGCAGGGGTGCCAGTCAAGGAATATGTCGATCGGTTCGCAGAAAAGTTTCGAGAACTTGCACCATTGCTTGGTATTTCAGATACAGTACATTTCATCCGCACAACTGATACGCACCATGAATTCGCTGCTCAAGAGATGTGGCGAAAGTGTGACGCAGCAGGATATATCTACAAAAAAAACTACGAAGCAAAATACTGCGTCGGGTGTGAGCTTGAGAAGACGGATTCGGAGCTCGATGAGAATGGTCGTTGCCCAATACATCCAAATAAAGACCTTGAGATTATAAACGAAGAAAATTACTTTTTCGCTTTTTCAAAAGCAGCATCACTCCTTGAGAAACTCTATGCCGAAAAACCTTCACTCGTCGTTCCTGATTTTCGCTTCAATGAAATGAAAGCATTTCTTTCTCGCGGGCTTCAGGACTTTTCTATTTCACGTTTGAAATCCAAGATGCCTTGGGGTGTCGCAGTGCCTGGTGATGACGCGCATGTCATGTATGTCTGGTTTGACGCGCTTACAAACTATATTTCGACGCTTGGATGGCCTCAGTCTATCGAAGCATCTCACGAAGGCGATACGGAAGATTTGTATGAAAAATTTTGGGTTAACGGAGAAAAAGTACAGTACTGCGGCAAAGATAATACTCGCCAACAATCGATGATGTGGCAAGCCATGCTTCTTGCAGCGGGGTTGCCTACAACTGACACTGTCGTCATTGATGGCTTCATTAATTCTGGTGGTCAGAAGATGTCAAAATCGCTCGGCAATGTTATTCGTCCTGCTGAAGTGATTGCTTTGTTTAAGGATGCTTCTCAATTTCCCGAAGATGTACTTCGTTTTGTATTACTGCATGATATTCCTTCATTTGAAGATGGAGATATGACTCTTGATTCTGTTTCGCGCTCTTATATGACATATCTTGCAAATGGTATTGGGAATCTCACGAGTCGTATCATGAAGATGGCGACAAGCTATGGCGTAACTATCTCTGAAGCAGTGCCAGTGTATATGCCAGAAGTCGCAGTACAATTTGCAAATTATGACCTTACACTTGGGATGAAAGAAATCCAGTCTCGAGTCTCGACAATCGACGAGAAAATAGCAGTATATCAGCCATTTAAGACGATCAAAGAAGATGAAGCAAAAGCAAAACTACAAGTAGAAGAACTACTTATAGATCTTCGACAGGTTGCGTATACACTTAGTCCATTTCTTCCTCGTACTGCAAAAGAAATTCTCTTACTTATCCGTGAAAATAAAATGCCAGAAAAGCCTCTCTTTGGCCGTCTTTCCTAGCTATGCAGTACATTGATGTTCACTCTCATCTCAATCTTCCCGAATTCAAGGATGATCTTGCTAGTGTTATCGCGCGTCTTCGCGCGCACGAGATAGCGACGATTGTCGTTGGCGTCGATAGAGAGACATCACAGTTGGCTGTTGAGCTAGCACTTCGCTATGAAAATATCTACGCTTCTGTAGGTCAACATCCTGTAGACAACAAAGACGAAATGTTTGATCCGATGTTTTATGAGAAGCTTGTTGCTCGCGGCAAAGTAGTTGCAATTGGTGAATGTGGGTTGGATTACTTTCGACTCAAGGAAGAAAGCGCAATAGAAAAAATTCGCCAACGTGAGCTCTTTGCCAAGCAGATAGAGCTCGCCTGTACTCTCGATCTACCACTTATGCTTCATGCGCGACCAACAAAGGATACGATGGATGCATATGAGGATGTGCTTGCTATTCTTGCTTCTTATTCTTCACTCTATACTTCTAAGCTTCGGGGTAATGTACATTTTTTTGTAGGTGATGTATCAATAGCGGAGCGGTTTCTTGCACTTGGCTTCACTATGTCATTTACTGGTGTGGTGACATTTACCACCGAGTATGACGCTGTGATCGCACAGTTGCCACTTACTGCGATTCTTGCCGAGACAGACGCGCCATTTGCGGCTCCGGTGCCACATCGAGGGAAGCGCTCGGAACCAGAGCATGTCGCACTTGTGATTGAACATATTGCCAAGGTACGGCAAGAAAAACTAGAAGTCGTCAAACAAGCACTTGTCACGAATGCTGAGCGAGTTTTTGGTCTAAAGAAAGGGTAAAAGAATAAAAAACAAGTGAATACTTTAGGTCAAATAGCTAGATTTTATCTTTATTTTATTGATCAATTGTATACTTAGCACATGCTACATGGATCACTATGCGATTTTGTGCAGGGGTTTACAACAAACGCTCCTTTTGTTAGTATGGTGCGCATGTCAGAAAATCACATGGATGCAAGCACAAATGTATATGAACTTAGCTATTTGATTGTTCCCGATGTTGCGGAAGAAGATGTCGTATCTGAAATGACCGCACTCAAAGATCAGGCTAGTCGTTTTGGCGCATCTTTTATTTCGGAAGAAGCTCCAAAATACATCGATTTGGCGTACCAAATGGAACGCGACATCGCAAATAAGAAGCACAAATTCAACAATGGGTACTTCGGTTGGGTAAAATTTGAGCTTCCTCCAGAAAAGGTTGCTGAGCTTAATGAAGAACTTGCTCGTAGTGACAAGCTTATCCGCTTTATGATCATCTCTACTGTTAAGGAAAATACTATGGCTCCCAAAAAAGCTCCTCGTGCCGAAGGCCGTACACGTACAGGCAAGAAAGAAGAGGGTGAAGAGACTGAAGAAGAAATGAGTACAGAAGAGGTCGACAAAAAAATAGAAGAAATGGCAACTGCCGAGTAATCTATGTACCTCAATAAAGCATACGTTATTGGCAATCTTACTCGTGACCCGGAGCTCAAGTCGCTACCGTCAGGAATTAAGGTGACAAGCTTCTCTGTTGCGACAAACCGTGTTTGGAAAGACCAGAGTGGTGCAAAGAAAGAGCAGACCGATTATCATAACGTAGTCGTATTTGGTCGCCAGGCCGAAACTGCAGCACAGTACCTCAAGAAAGGATCAAATGTACTCATTGAGGGTCGGATGCAGACTAGGAGCTGGGATGCACAGGATGGCTCAAAAAAGTATCGTACTGAGATTATTGCGGACCGCGTTCAATTCGGCAATCGCCCATCAGGTGTAGGTGCACAAGCCTCTGGAGATAGAGAAATGCAGTCAGACAAAGCAGACGAACTTGAAACTATCGAATACCCAGAAGATGATATTAACCCTGATGATATTCCATTTTAATAAACGTATATGAAACAAGATTACTTTTCAGCAAACAACATAAAATATATTGATTATAAGGACACTGAGATCCTCAAAAAGTTTCTCAACCCAAACGCAAAGATCATGGGCAAGCGAAAGACTGGTGTCACAGCCAAGAACCAGCGTAAGCTCACTACTGCGATTAAGAGAGCACGCTTTATGGGTCTCCTTCCATATATTGCTAAGTAGTATATAGTAGTACGTATCTTGTATAAACTACAAAAAATCCCCCATTGGGGATTTTTTGCTACCAGATCTAAATACAAAATATACAGAATGCTAGCTAACTCGCTCTACGTATTCACCAGTTTCGGTATTGATGCGGATTGTCTCACCAGCTTCGATAAAGAAGGGGACAGTGATTGAGGTGCCGTTCTCAAGCACGGCTACCTTGCCGCCGCCTGAAGCAGTATTTCCTTTCATGTTTGGTGGTGCTTCTTTTACAACAAGCTCGACTTTGATTGGGAGCTTGATGCCAATTGTCTTTTCCTCATCCTCATATTCCCAGATGAGCGCAAGGACGATCATGTTATCTTTGAGAAAACGTTTTGCATCACCGATAAGTGATTCAGGGAGTTGGAAACGATTCTTTGGATCAGCAGGATCAGAAAACCAGTATTCACCCTTATTCTGGTAAAGGAATTTGACGTCTTTTTTTGCGATCTCAGCCTCCTCAGCTTTGTCAGATGCATGAAATGCCATAGTGACCGCACGACCGGTGATAAGATTTCTCATCTTTACCTGGTTTTGTGGTTTACGCTGTTGGGTGCGTGCGACGTGATTTTCCTGTATTTCGTACGGTTCGTCTTCAAAGACGATGATCTTGCCGGTCTTGATTTCGTTGTATTCAAGCATGGAACTATTGGGATTTATTGCTAAATATGTGGCAATTCTAGCGGAAGAGGGGAGAAAAGTCTAGAAAACAAAATGCGCCAGCGGCGCATTTTGAGTCGATTTTTAGATAACTTCCGGCAATTTCTTTCTGATATCTTTGAGTATTTGTTCGCGAATTTTATTTTCTTCTTTGAGGAATACTCGTGTCGCATCGTAGCCACGGCCGAGTTTTATCTCTTCTCCGCCCGAAAGGGGATTGTATGAATACGATGAACCGCCTGATTTTTTGATGACATCTGTCTTCTCACCGAGTGCAATGATTTCACTTTCGCGTGAGATACCTTCGCCGTAGACGATATCAAATTCAGCATTCTTAAATGGTGCAGCGACTTTATTTTTCACAACCTTGACCTTTGTACGTGAGCCGATGACATCTTCACCTTTTTTGATCTGCGCTATCTTTCTGATATCAAGACGTACTGATGTATAAAACTTAAGCGCCTTACCACCTGGAGTTGTCTCAGGATTACCAAACATAACACCGATCTGCATGCGGATCTGATTAATGAAAATGACGACAGTTTTTGATTTTGAGACGATTGCGGTCATCTTGCGAAGCGCTTGAGACATGAGGCGAGCCTGCTTACCGACATGGTGCGCACCCATATCTCCCTCGATTTCATCTTTTGGTGTAAGCGCCGCGACTGAGTCGACGACGATGATATCAATTTTGCCTGAACGGATCAGAC
Organism: Minisyncoccota bacterium; assembly: GCA_025453495.1. GTDB lineage: Bacteria > Patescibacteriota > Minisyncoccia > Phycocordibacterales > UBA9973 > JALOQM01. Next base: position 231,490 of record JALOQM010000001.1, read on the forward strand.
TGTCAGTGATCTCAAGTGCTTGTTCGCCACTTTCTGGTTGAGAAATAAGCAGCTCATTTATTTTTACGCCAAGCTTCTTTGCATACTCTGGATCCATAGCGTGTTCTGCGTCGATGTATGCGCAGACACCGCCCATTTTTTGTGCTTCTGCGACTGCATGGAGTGCCAGTGTTGTCTTGCCTGACGATTCAGGACCAAATATCTCGATGATACGGCCGCGAGGAAATCCGCCGACACCAAGTGCCATATCAAGACCTATCGAGCCAGTAGGAATGACGCCAACATCGACTTTGGGAGTGTCACCAAGTTTCATAATTGCCCCTTCGCCGAATTTTGATTGGATAGACTTTATCGTATCTTCGACTGAGTTCTTACTTTCTTCTCTTGTTGATTTTTTTGTTGGCATTGTGATTAGGGGCTAGGATATAGCGCTTAGGAATTAGTAAAATGCGATTACAGTCTCAATACTAACATTTGAATGCTAAAGTTAAAATAAATCTATATCTTGTATCTCTTCTGGAGTTTTTGTGGCCTCAAGAGTATCCAGTGGTGTATATATGACACGATATGTTTTTTCCACGATCTTGCCAAATCGATCATAGGCACTTACTGTCACTAGATTGTATCCAGGAGAGAGTAGAATTGATTCTGTGAAGTAGCCATCAGGATCTGTTTTTACTTCATTTCCATTTATATTCACTTGTCTTGCGTGTCGCATCCTGCCTTCTATGGCAAGTAGGCTGTCACTTGCTATTTGACCGTCGTAGATAGTGGTGACAGCGAGATGTGCACCAAAGAGGAGATCGCGTGTCTGAAACAACGTATAAAGAGCTATAAGTGCAAGGAATACACCAAGGAGTACACGTAGCACATATTTTCTATTACTTCCCATTTTCTTATTGATAGTCTTGAGATTCTATTGCGACTGATTTTTCGAGCACTTCACGTGGCTTTGCGCCGTCACCAGGACCGACGACACCTCTTTCTTCAAGCATATCGACAAGTCGGGCTGCACGGGCATAGCCTACCTTTAATTTGCGCTGTAGGAACGATGTAGACGCCTTTCCAGCCTCGATGACTGTCTGACGAGCTTCTTCGTAAAGATCGTCATCACCCCCATCATCGTCAAGCGTGCTTTCAAATATCGATTTGTCGTGTGAAATAGTGCCCGTTAGGTTAATTTCATCCATTATTTCATCACGATAACTATCAGCAAGGTATTTCACCACTTTTCGTACTTCATCTTCGGAAATAAATGCTGATTGGACACGCTTTGGTTGTGGCATATCACCAGATAGATAGAGCATGTCGCCGGCACCAAGGAGCTTTTCTGCACCAGAATCATCAAGAATAGTACGTGAGTCGATCTGTGACGACACCTGGAGTGCGATTCTCGCTGGGACATTGGCTTTGATCAAGCCGGTAATGACATTGACCGAAGGACGCTGGGTCGAAATGATAAGGTGAATACCTACTGCACGTGACATTTGCGCAAGGCGCACGATACCAGTTTCAAGTTCACGCGGATATGCAGTCATAATATCAGCCAATTCGTCGATAATAACGACAATGTACGGCATGCGTTCCTTTCCTTCCTCAACAGTTGTCCCATCTTCTTTCTTTACCTTCTTTGTCGCCCCTCCTTTTGTTAGTCGTTCATGATACGACGCAATATCGCGCACGCCTTCCTCTTCAAGTATGCTGTAGCGGCGCTCCATTTCTTTTGCTGCCCATTTGAGGGCAAGTATTGCTTTCTTTGGTTCAGTAATAACGGGGGTGAGGAGGTGTGGTGCTTTGTTGTATGCCGTCATTTCAACGCGCTTCGGATCAACCATAATGAATTTCAAGTCCTCGGGACCATTCCTATACAAGAGAGAAGTGATGAGTGCATGGATAGTGATCGACTTACCAGAACCAGTCGTACCAGCGATAAGTACGTGCGGCATTTTTGCGAGTGAAGCAATAAGTGGTTTACCTGCAATATCTTTACCAAGTGCCATAAGGAGTGGTTTTGGTGCTGTTTGAAATTCTTTTTCACCAAGGAGTGATGCCAGACCAACAGTTGATTTCATTTTGTTTGGAATTTCAATGCCGACAAGAGATTTACCTGGGATTGGCGCTTCGATACGAAGTGGATGTGCCGCAAGCGCAAGTGCGAGATCATTTTGCAATCCGATAATACGGGAAATCTTGACGCCTTCCGCTGGCTTGAGCGCGTAGCGCGTGACAGTTGGTCCGATGGTTATTTCATCCATTTCGACAAGGATGCCGAAGTTTGCAAGTGTGCGTTTGATAATGTTTGAGTTTGCTTTTATGTCACCGACATTTGGTTTCCCCCGATCATCTTCAAGGAGTGACAACGGTGGTGGAGTGTACGAACCAGCATGTGCCGCACGTTTTGGCATTTCCATTACTTCTTCGTCTGTGATTGGTTCTTCTTTTTTCTTTTTCTCTTTCTTTGGTTTTTCTTCCTCTTGTGTAGTCATTGGAGCTGGAATTTCTTCTTCGACGATTTCTTCTTCATATTGGTAGGTGCCAAGTGGCGTCTCTGCGCTGATTGGCTTCTTTTTAAAGAGAGACAAGAACGCACGGATGATCGGCATGAGTTCTGGTCGCGCATCAAACATGACAAAGAGCGATATGATGAGTAGCGCACCAAGAAGTAGGATTGCCGCATACACATCAAAAAGTCTTACGAACGGATAGGCGACCGCATTGCCGATAATTCCACCACCTGAACCACCGCTTGCGATTGTGACAATACCAAGACTTGCACAGAGAAATAGAACTGATGAAAGAGAATGAGAGAGTGTGATATTTGGACGCACTGACTTGATGAATGAAATACCAAGCAAGATAAAAATGACAGGAATAAGGAAATAGCCAACACCAAATAATTTGCCAAAGAGGGTGTGGAAAAATGCCCCCGCGACACCTGCTCCACCAAATAACGAGAGGACGAAAAAGAGCGCAAGGAAAAGCATGATGACTGCAAGTACCGCATGTTTCGTTTCTTCTTTTAAGTTAAGAGACATGTTGCTCTGTTTTGTCTCTCGGTGATGTGTCTCTTTTCGTGACCCAGATTCCTTATTTTTTTTTGCCATAGATAGGCAGTATTTTAGCATAGTGTATGTGCCTACAGAAATGTATCTATAAAAGACACAAAGAGACATGTAGTATCTCTCGCGCATTACACCAAAGCGTCTTTTATAGAGGCTTGCTATTTTGATGTAGCGGACTATAATGACTGCCTATGGAGTATAAAAGAGACACACCTCATGATCATAACGGACTACCTTTTCCAAAAGACCTTCTGCACACCGAAGCGCGAAAGTCCTTTTATATTTCTCTGTCTCAGAGAGCAGAAAAAGTTAGTACGGCAATCTATATGATTACAAATCATATAGACGAAAAAGAGGCGATCCGCACGTCCTTTAGAGACGCAGCGCTTGCACTTGTCCTTGATGTTGTATCTCTTGAGGACCCACTCCGTTCTGTCGAAGAAACGTTTCAGCTACTTGGTACAACAACAGTAAAAATTGAATCTTTACTTCGCATTTCAGACACAGTTGGCATGGTCTCGACAAGCAATGCGACTATTTTGCAAAAAGAGATTATAGCCATTCGTGAGCAATGCCAGGCTGGACAGAAATTCTATGCACTCGCTACTCTTGATGATGTCCTAAAGAATATGTATCCAGAGACAGCATCAGATTCTCAGAAAAAATCAGAGACAGGAGATGCAGTGACGCAACTTTTGTCTGAGACAAACACACTGTCAAAAAAGACGGACATACTATCTACTGAAAAAAATGATAATAAAATAAATTCCTTTGGAGTTTCTACTTCTTTCACTGAGAGAAAAGAAAAAATTCTTGAAATTATAAAAGACAAAGGAGAAGTTAGTATAAAAGACATATCAACTGACTTTCAGGGGTGTAGTGAAAAGACAATCCAGAGAGACATAAATGCACTTGTCGACGAAGGGAGGATTATGAAAACAGGGGATCGTAGATGGAGTCGCTACTCACTTCGTAGGTAATCTATACAATAAATAGAAAATGAGGTTCGTCTTAATAAACACATACCAAGGTGCGTTTGCTATTTGCACTTTCTCATGATATTCTTTGCTTTGTGGATATGCCTTTGTATAGAAGCTTGCAAAAGCACTGTACTTGTTTATCCACAATACTTTTTGTCGGTTAACGACGAAATAGTATAATCAATATACCAAAGTGCGTTTGCACTTTGGTGGGGATGAGAAAATTTCTTGGTCGGTCTTTAGTTTGCAAAAACAAAGCAACGAGAAAAATTCAAGTCTTACACGGAGTGAACATTGAGAATTACATAAGCGAGCGATTGCATGCGCAATTGTTTCGCTCTCGTTTTCGGTTCATCTCCGTATCGGCCATGTCGACACGGCAGATGCTTGAGACAGTACACACTGTTTCATAAAGATTAGTTAATGCACGCCATTAGTTATGTCGAAACTAAATTAATGGTGCATTCCGCTGACGCTCGGTGATTATTAGTCTTATTATTAATTAACACCGAGTAGCACGGATAAACAATTAAAATAAATCATGAAAAAGTTTTCTAAACTCGCTCTTGGTTTGTTTGTAGTTGCTTTCGCAGTATTCGCTTTTAGCGGTGTTGCAAAGGCATACACATTCAACACAAACTTGAGCACGGGTATGACAAATGCTGACGTTAAGCAGCTTCAGATGGTCCTTAACATGGATCCTGCAACTATGGTTGCAGCAACTGGCGCAGGTTCTCCTGGTCAGGAGACCATGACGTTTGGTCCTATGACAAAAGCAGCTGTTATTAAGTTCCAGAACAAGTACGCTTCTGAAATCCTTACTCCAGCTGGTCTTACAACTGGTACTGGTTTTGTTGGTGCAGCAACACGCGCAAAGCTTAATGCTATGTCAACAACATCAACCACGACTACAACAACACCAGGTTGCCCAGTAGGCGCACTCTTCAATTCAATGACTGGTGCTCCTTGCTCGACTTCAACATCGACAACAACAACTACTACAACAAATGGCAATGAAGGTTCAGCTACTGTTACTCTCAGATCAACACCTTCAAACAACACTCAGATTGACTACAATCAGTCAAAGGATGTTATTGCAGTTGATGTCAAGGCGACAGGTGGCGACATGAAGCTTAACCGCTTTGATGTCAATGTAAACGGTCGTCTCTGGAGAGGCTTCACAAAGGCTGCTCTCTACAGTGGTTCTACAAAGGTTGCTGAAATGAATCTCGATGCAAATGCATTTGAAGAGATCACAAGTGGTACTGATTACAGACTCCGCTTCACAAACGTGAACTGGACAATCCCAATGGGTCAGGAGCTCCCACTCTCACTCAGACTCACTGCAGCTACACTCGTTCAGAATCCTCCACAGACATACACTGTCACAATCAATCCTAATGCTGCTCGCTTCACTGATGCTACAGGTCTCGTAACCTACGAGCCAGGTGCAGCTCTTGCAACACGCACATTCTCTGTTGATGAAAACAACACTGGTGAGCTCACTATCACTGAAGACTCAACATCTCCAGAAGCTGGTATTGTGATTGTTGATGATGTCAACACAACTGATGATCAGACACTCGTTGTTGCTAATGTAAAAGCAACAGGTAACTCTGTTACTATCAACGAACTTAAGTTCACAGTTGCTACAGGTACTGAGAATGTTGAAGATGTTGTCGATGAAGTCAAGCTCTACAAGGGTTCTACTCTTGTCGGCTCAGCAACTATCACAAACGGCGGTACAACTTCTGCTACAGCAACCTTCGATGATCTCGATGAGATGATCAACAAGGATCAGACAGTCAAGTACACAGTCAAGGTTGACCTTAAGGAACTTGATGGTTTAAACTACAGTGCAGGTGAGACAGTTTCTGTTTCTATGACTGCAACAGCATCAACAGTTGATGCTGAAGATGGTGATTTCAACCAGCTTACAAATAGTGACATTAGTGGCACAATCACTGGTGACTCACAGCGCCTCTTTGTTGACTCTCCAGTCTTCTCATTTGTTAGTTCATCAGTATCAAAGTCAGCTGCTCAAAATACTGGCGATAGTGATAACGCATCATATGTCTTGAAGTTTACAGTCAAGGCAGTTGGTAGAGATATCTACATCGACAAGACAGCTACAGAAGACAGCACACCTGCTACTGGAAACCTATCGTTTGCAAATCAGAAGTCAAATGTTGCTGCTACAGTTACATCAACTGGTGTCCTTACATCAACTGCAGATGAGCAAACAAACTCATTCAAAGTTGTCGAGGGTGCTACAGAGACATTCACTCTTACAGTAAGCTCTGAGACCGATGCTGATACCTTCAACAAGATTATCTTGGCAGGTGTCGCATGGGGTAATTCAGATACTGCACTTACACAACTCATAACCTTCGGTTTCGATGATTATGAGACAGACAACATCTTCATTAACTTCCTCTAATAGAGAGATTTTGAAGAAAAAGTATTTCATAGGTATCTAACTTAAAACACAAAAACCCCTCTCTTGCGAGAAGGGTTTTTGTGTTTTAGACGTAGTGAATGGTAATATAGAATCATGATTAACAAGCATTTTTTCAAAATGTTCATCTTGTTTACTTTCATACTCCTTTTTGGTTTTGCAGTTCTCTATCTTGCTGGCAAAGACATATCTGAAGCAAATCCTGCGAGTGTCTTTGAGAATATACTTAGCTACTTTGGAAAAGAGTGATTTTATATTTTATTGATATTTTTGTGGTATTATTTTTTCGGATTGCAAGGCGTAATCTATAAAATTCACCTTTAAAAACTAAATACAAATGAAAAAGAAAATGATTCTTAATTGGTCAATCATTATGGCAACCCTATTTTCTGTAACAGTTACTTTTGCTCAAGGAGTATGGACAGCAAAAGCAAATTTTATCGGCAGCTCGATGGTAGGAAGCGTTAGTTTTGTTATTGGTACAAAACTATATGTCGGAACAGGAGCGAATATTAACACGCTTACCAATAGTTTTTGGGCATATGATGCTACAACAAATAGTTGGTCACAAATAGCGAGTTTTCCAGGAGTTGCCAGAGTAGGTGCTTCAAGTTTTTCAATTGGAAATTACGGATATGTTGGGTTAGGTGTTGGTATTACGAATGTATTAAATGACTTTTACCGTTATGATCCTGTTAACGATACATGGACCCAAGTTTCTAATTTTGTAGGTGGCGCTCGAGAAGGAGCAACTAGTTTTTCGATTGGTAGTTATGGCTATGTTGCTGGTGGTTATAATGGAAGTTATCAAAATGATTTTTGGCAATACGATCCAACAACTGACGCATGGACACAAAAATCAAATTTTTCTTCTATAGGTAGAACAGAAGGAGTAGGTTTTTCAATCGGTAATATGGGGTATTTTGGAACCGGTTGGCATTCTGGCTCTCCACATAGTGATTTCTGGAATTATGACCCTACCATAAATACATGGACACAATTATCTAATTTTCCTGGACAACCTAGAGCTCAGGCGTCTGCTTTTGTGATTGGAAATTTTGCCTATGTTGGTGCTGGACAAGGTGCAAGTAGTGTAAATTACTCAGATTGCTTCAAATATAATCCATTGTCTGATACTTGGACATCAGTAATTTCTTTGCCTTTTGCTAGACACTGGAGCATTGGCGCAGCGATAGCAGATAGCGGATATATTGGTCTCGGTAGCATTTTCTCTTCTTACACTAATGATCTTTCATGTTTTGTAGATACAAATATTACAACAAATGTTTTGGGAGTAACGCAACAAATGTTTTTTTCTGCGTTCCCAAATCCAGCCACCGGTAGTCTGTATGTCAGAGTGCCGTGGAATGGCGAATACAGTGCTACAATACGAACCATAAATGGTGCGAAGGTGCGAGATATCTTAGGACAAGGTGATCTTTGTATTGAACGTGATGGATTGGCACAAGGTATGTATATCCTGACGGTGCTTTCACCTTACGCCATTAAGCCTGAGAGTATCAAGATTGTTTTCACTGATTGAGAATATTTCACCCGCTGTGTTGGTTTGCCGACACAGCGGGTTTTTGTATACATTGACATCTACGCGTAATCTGCTAGTATGGGGGACAGCTTGTTTATGCACTGTCTGTTAATCCGCTTTTCTCTTTTTGGGCTCCATTGATCCGGAACCTACAAAGAAATACGCGTGATATTGCAGATATACGTGCATACAAGCGTAGCACTATATCTTATGGCAAAAACATCAGTTATCGTACGCTCCGAAAGGAAGCCAAAATTCAGTACTCGGTCGAAAAACCGCTGTTTTAAATGTGGTCGTGGTAATGGCTTTATGCGCGATTTCGGTCTCTGCCGTATCTGCTTCCGTGAGCTTGCCAATGAGGGTATGATCCCTGGCGTTCGTAAGTCCTCTTGGTAATCAAGAAAAATAATTCCTATTTTATTCTATGACAACAGATCCCATCGCAGATATGATCAATACACTCAAGAATGCGGGTACTGCTTCAAAAGAGTCTATTGTACTTCCGTATTCAAAGATCAAGCAGTCTATCGCAGACTGTCTTTTGAAGGCGGGATATGTCAAATCAGTTTCCAAAAAGACACGCAAAGGTTTCCCCGCGCTTGAAATTGGCTTGCAATATCTTGGAAAAGATCCTCGCGTCACTGACGTGAAACGTATCTCCAAGCCATCACGTCGTATGTATATGGGTGTCAAAGAAATTCGCCCATTCAAAAACGGTCATGGCATGACAGTCCTTTCAACCCCAAAAGGTATTCTTTCAGATAAAGATGCACGCAAAGAAATGGTCGGTGGTGAGATATTATTTACTATCTGGTAATTTGCAATATTATGTCAAAAATCGGCAAACAGCACATCAGCATACCAGATAAGACACAAGTCGTAAGAAGCGGTGCGACTATTACCATACAAGGTCCGAAGGGGACACTTGCTCGTGATTTCAAAGATAACGTCGTTATCACCATCGAAAACAATGAAGTTACATTTGCTCCAGCGAAGAACGACACGCTCTCTCGTGCACTCTGGGGTACCTATGCGTCACATATCAAAAACATGATCCATGGTGTCAATGAAGGATTTGAGAAGAAGCTTATCCTCGAAGGTGTCGGTTTTAAGTCTGAAGTCGCTGGTACTACACTCAATCTTGCACTCGGTTTTTCACACCCAGTCAAAGTCGCTATCCCTGATGCTCTCAAGGTCACTGCTGAGAAAAACGTTATCACCGTCACTGGTATCGATAAAGAGCTTGTTGGCCAGTTTACAGCAAAGATCCGTGCCATGAAGAAGCCAGAACCATACAAAGGTAAGGGATTCCGGTATGATACAGAAGTTATCAGAAGGAAGCAGGGTAAGAAGACCGCATAACGATTCTGGAATTAAGATTCACGAAGATGAAATACAAAAACGTAAAAACAGAAAAGCGAATGCGCATCAAGAAGAAGATCCGAACGCGTATCTCAGGCACCAACGAAATACCACGTCTTTCGGTTTTTCGTTCAAATCAGTGTATCTATGCGCAGCTTATTGACGATACAAGTGGCAAGACACTCGCTGCAGCATCAGATGCAAAGCTTGCATCAGGAAGCAAAGCAGAACGTGCACTCAAAGTAGGTGCTATGATTGCTGAGAAGGCAAAAGAAGCAAAAATCACAAAAGCAGTTTTTGACAGAAATGGATTTAAATATACAGGACGCATCAAGTCTCTTGCAGACGAGGCACGTAAGTCAGGCTTGCAATTTTAATGCATTATTATGGATACACCAACGACAAAACCACATACAGATAGAAAGCCAGGAGGATTTGGAGGACGCCCATCACGTCCAGGCGCAAGAGGAGGCGAGCGTCGCCCACCGCGCGCACAGTTTGAGCGCCCAAAACCAGAATTTGACCAAAAAATGCTCGATATCCGCCGCGTCACTCGTGTGGTTGCTGGAGGACGCCGTTTCTCTTTCTCAGTTGCACTTGTCGCAGGTGACCGCAAAGGTTCGGTAGGGTTTGGCATGGGTAAATCTATGGATACCTCGCTTGCTATCACCAAGGCATTCAAGAGTGCCAAGAAAAACATGCTCAAGCTCAAGCTCACAAAAGATGGCTCAATTCCGTATGATGTCTCAGCAAAGTACGCAAGTTCAAAAGTCTTCATCATGCCAAACCGTGGTCGTGGACTTGTTGCTGGCTCAGCGGTGCGCGATATATTGAACTTTGCTGGTATCAAGAATGTTACCGCAAAGGTCAATTCTGGCAGTAAAAACAAGCTCAACAATGCCAAGGCTACTATGCTTGCCCTTTCTCGATTTGCTGTCAAGGGTGTGCCTCCTGTCAGTGAGACAGAAAAGCCAAGTGAAGATAAGGAATCTAACTCATAAGCATATGCAGATACACGAATTACAATCCAATCCAAAAAACAGAAAGCGCAAACTCGTAGGTCGCGGTGGTAAGCGTGGTAAGACGTCTGGTCGTGGCACTAAAGGACAAAATGCTCGTGCTGGTCGCAAGAAGCGCCCAGAAATGCGTGATCGTATCAAGAAACTGCCAAAACAACGTGGTCGCGGTAAGAATAGCAATAAGAGTGTCTGGACCAAGCCAGTCATCGTACGTCTTGGTGAGATTTCAAAATTATATAAAGCCGATGAGAAGGTTACTCCACAGACGCTTGTTGCTAAGGGTATTTGCAAATCACTTAAAGGGTCTGCTCCAGCTGTCAAAATCTTGGGAACTGGTGAACTCGATAAGAAACTTATCTTCAAGGGTGTAGACATGTCCGCCTCTGTTAAAGCAGCAATCGAAAAAATAGGAGGTGCAGTGAAATAATCTCCGCCACATATGCAGACTATGTTATATAAAATCAAGATTGTGTTCACGGATCGGGAACTCCGGAACCGCATTTTGTTTGTGCTCGGCGCACTAGTAGTGTTTCGGTTGCTTGCAGCTGTCCCAATTCCAGGTATTGATACCGTACGACTTTCACAGTTTCTCTCAAGCAATCAATTTTTTGGGGTCCTCAATATTTTCTCAGGTGGTGGTCTTTCTAATCTCTCGATTATCATGATGGGTGTCGGTCCGTATATTACTGCATCGATTATCCTCCAGCTTTTGACTATCATGATTCCCGCGCTCAAAGCACTCAATGAAGAAGGGGAAGCAGGTAAGCGCAAACTCACCAACTATTCTCGCCTTCTCTCAGTGCCGCTTGCTGCACTACAAGGCTTTGGTCTTTTGACACTGCTTGCGAGAGAGGGAATTGTCGGTGATCTTTCTGTTATGGGTTGGGTGACAAGTATTTCTGTCATTATCGCGGGCTCAATGCTTCTCATGTGGATCGGTGAGCTCATCTCTGAGCACGGTATTGGTAATGGCGTATCACTTCTTATCTTTGCTGGTATTATCTCAAGCCTTCCTTCGCAAGTCAGTCAGCTTCTCTTTACCTTTGATGTTTCTCAGTTGCCGCTCTATCTCGCGTTTATTGTCGGTGCGATTCTTATTATCGCTGGAGTAATTTTCATTACTGAGGCAGAGCGTCCTGTACCGGTCACCTATGCTAAGCAAGTCCGTGGTATGAAGACGTATGGTGGCGTGTCTACCTACATTCCACTTCGCTTAAATCAAGCAGGTGTGATTCCAATCATCTTCGCGCTCTCAATCCTCATGTTTCCACGTATTATCGGTACGGTGCTTGTTGGTTCATCAAATGCAGTGATTGCAAGGATTGGTACTTCATTCTCTTCGTTTACTGAAGCAAGTGTTGGTTATACTGTTGCGTATTTCTTGCTTGTTTTCCTCTTTACGTATTTCTACACAGCTGTCACATTTGATCCCAACCAAATGGCGACAAATCTCCAGAAAAATGGCGCATTTATCCCAGGTATTCGCCCTGGTCAGCCGACAGCAGAGCATGTTGCAAAGATACTCAATCGCATCACACTCTTTGGAGCTCTTTTTCTTGGTATTATCGCAATTCTTCCACTTGTTTTGAGAGGAGTGACTGGTATTGCAGGGCTTGCTCTTGGTGGTACAGCACTTCTGATCGTTGTTTCGGTAGTACTTGACCTCATAAAGAAAATTGATTCTCAGATATCAATGAAAGAATACTAACAAAGAAACCCGCTTCCTGCGGGTTTCTTTGAGTGTTTTTATTTTATTCATTTTGCTTTATACTAGACACGTGATTTCACACCCACAAACATTTATTTTTCTCGGTCGCTCTGGATCCGGGAAGGGTACCCAAGCCGCACTCCTCAAGAAATATATTGAAGAGCACGATGCGCAGAAGCGCCCAGTATTTTATCTTGAATCTGGTGCTGCATTTCGAAACTTTTTTTCGCAGTCTCATTACACAGCAAAACTATCACAAAAAGTTGTAGAGTCAGGAGCACTCCAACCATCCTTTCTTGCAATATATATCTGGGCACATCTCATGATCGAACAGATGGATGAAGGCAAGCATTTGATCGTTGATGGCACACCACGCTTGCTTGATGACACAAAAATATTTGACTCAGCGATGCACTTTTATGGTCGTGTTCAGCCAACGCTTGTGTATATAAATGTTTCAAAAGAGTGGTCACGCGCTCGGATCTTTGGACGCGGTAGAGTAGATGACAAGAAACAAGAAAGTGTCGAAAAGCGTCTTGCATGGTTTGATAGTGATGTCATCCCGACAATTGAGCACTTTAAAAACAATCCAATGTATCGATATATTGAGATCAATGGTGAGCAATCAATTGAGGATGTGCACAAGGAAATACTTGCAAAAGGTTTTGCATAGTTTTCTATGGCGACTATCATCAAAACAAAAAAAGAAATAGATATTCTTCGTGAGGGTGGTAAGCGCCTTTCGGCCATTTTGCATACAGTTGCTCTCAAAGCTCTCCCTGGTGTCAGCGAAAAAGAGCTTGATCAGTATGCCGAAGAGCTTGTGCGAAAGGGTGGCGACGAACCAGCATTTTTGCACTATCAGCCAGACGGTGCGGATTCACCATTTCCAGCGTCGCTCTGTGTGTCAGTCAATAACGAAGTAGTGCATGGCATACCAACAAAAGACCGTGTGCTCAAAGATGGTGATATTGTCTCTATCGATCTTGGACTCAAGCATAAAGGCATGTTTACTGATATGGCAATAACTGTGCCAGTAGGTAAGGTAACCAAGACTGATCGTGAACTCCTAAAAGCAACCAAAGACGCACTTCTGACTGGTATTGCTGAGGCACTGCCGGGTAAACGCACGGGTGACATAGGTCATGCTATCGAGAAGTTTGTCGGCAAGCGGTATGGCATCGTGCGCATCCTCTCTGGTCACGGTGTCGGACGGGCAATTCATGAAGATCCATATATTCCAAACTTTGGCAAAAAGGGAACAGGTGAAGTACTTCGTCCTGGTATGGTGGTAGCAATTGAACCGATGCTCAACCTCGGTACACACGATGTCGTCCTTGATCGTGATCAGTGGACTATTAAGACTGCTGATGGCAAAAGAAGCGCGCACTTCGAACATACGGTGCTCATCACCGAGAATGGTCCGGAAATACTGACGGAACACGAATAACAAAACCCTCGCAGCTGCGAGGGTTTTGTGTAATTAATTTTTTCTTACTTACTTTTTATTGTTCATTGGATCATTCTCTTCTTTATAGTGATTGATTTCACCGTAGTTCTCAAGAGCTTCTTGCATTCGAGCAGCTGTCGGATCGGTTGCTGCTTCTTTTCTCTGGTCTTCAGAGCCTGAGACTACGTTTTCTGTTTTTTCTTGTGCTCCAAACAATTTCTCAAGTATTCTCATAGTATAATGATTTAGTTAATTATTAATTACCTGCAGTCGGACCGCCTGAGCTATTTGTGTTACCAGAATAACTAATGTCTGCTGTAGGGATATAGCGGATAATATTATTTGCTTGGTCAACACCAAGATTTCCTTCATAGCCGTCATCTTTTGCATCTGCCCAAAGCTTTTCTTCGCCACCAGCTGGAAGTTTGTATCCCTTACTCAAGAATGCATTTAATCTCTTGCTTGTTTTTGCTTTGAAATTGTCGAGCTTTCTTTTTTCGAAGAAGCCAGTAATTTTTCCCAAAAGACTAGTTTCTTTTTTTATTTTTTCTTCTGGCTGTTCTCGGATATCTGTTTTTGGATTTGTTACCGCTTCAAGAGCAGCCTTTGGTCCTTCTATTGGAGTCGTTTCGACTGCTTCAAGGAATTCTGTATTATTTTTAGCATCTTCTACCCTTGGTTTTTCCATTGTATATTCCATATAGTATTTTTCTAAATTTATTAATCGTGTACTAAGTATATCAAAATAATTTACTACCTATAAGTACATTATACTACATCTCGAATATATTTGTCAAGTAATACTATATAGCATAGTTTTTGTTAGCACAAACAAAAAGCTATTGTTATAATCAACTACACATGGAGACTGAGCGCTTTCAAGAATTGCCTAAATTTCAAAGCCCTGAAGAGGAGCTTGTTTTTCTCCGTGAACAAATTGCGAAGCGGGAAAAAGAGCTTTCAGAAGCACGTATTGAGACTACAAAAGAACGTATTGCCGAAGAAACACTCAAAGTCTACGCAGAAATAGATGCAGCGGAAGTGTTGCACCCAAAGCACGAAATTCCCAAAGAGGAAGCAGAGGGTATTGTACTTAAGCTTCGTCCTGAGGCACATGATGCCAAGATTGAACAACTTTTTAGTCTGTTGCTTGAAAAAGGCATCAAAAATACCCTTACGATACTTGCTGGACTCAAGAATCCACATTTAGATGACGACTTCCATCGGTTTCTTGTCCAGTATCTGCAGTCAACGGGCGCCATTCCTGGACTCAAGGAAGGCACTCCTATGTATAAAGCTCTTAAGATGCGTCTCTTTGAACTGACATTTCCGGAACAAGATGAGACAGAAAAAAGGGGATTCAAAGAATTTATCTCTGCGATGGAGCAATTTTATGCCGGCATGCAGTCGGTTGGCGAAGGAAGAGATAATTATGGCAAAAATTATTTTACACTTGAGATTGCACTTTCCAATGTTGGTAGTGAGGTGGTGTTTTATGCTGCAGTCCCAGTATCCAAAGCTGATCTTTTTGAAAAGCAGGTGCTCGCTTTTTATCATGGTGCAAAAATTCGTGAGATATCAGACGATTACAATATCTTTACTGAAGGTGGTGCGTCTGCTGGTGCCTATGCGGCGCTTGGTGCGCACGATGCCTTGCCTATCAAAACACACGACAAAATAGACCATGACCCACTCAATACAATCGTAAGCGCCTTTTCAAAAATACAGAAAGAAGGGGAGGGTGCAGCGATTCAGATCTGCATTATGCCAGGCACTGATGCATTCATCCAGCGTTTCAACAAAACACTTGCAGATCTCAAAGAGGGAAAGAAAATAGAAAAGGAATCAAAGATATTTTCAGAATTTGATAAGGCATTTGGTCGTGCAGTCAAAGAACTCATACTTGGTACACGTCCCAAAGAAGAGCAAGAAGAGAAAAAGATTGATGATCGGTCTATAGGATTTCTGAATGAGAAGATGAAAAGCACGGTTATGGCGGCAGCAATTCGGATTGTCGCTTCCGCATCGACTGTATACCGTGCAGAAGAGATAGTAAATGATCTTACTTCTGCGTTTAATCAATTTGACGAGACTAATGCTAATCGTATCATTTTTGAAAAACTAGAAGAGCGTCAGACGCAGGCATTTCTCCACGATTACTCCTATCGTATTTTCCCAGATGATCAAGCTATGCCACTTAATCTCAAAGAACTTGCGACACTATTTCACTTCCCGGTTGCGGTAGAGAGCTCACCACAACTCAAACAGGCAAAAGCTGGTATTGCCCCAGCGCCACTTGAAATGGGTACTGAAGGTATATTGCTTGGCGTAAATGACTATCGAGGAGTCACTACAAAAATACATATGGGTCGCGAAGATCGTGTCCGTCATATGTACGTTATAGGTCAGACAGGTACTGGTAAAACCACTATTCTCAAAAATATGATCGCCCAGGACATTGCAAACGGTGACGGTTGCTGTTTCATTGATCCGCACGGTACAGACATCCAAGACATTCTTTCGTATGTGCCAGAGCATCGTATTGATGATGTTATCTATTTTGACCCTGCATACACTGCACGTCCGATGGGTCTTAACATGCTCGAATACGATGAGCGGTTTCCAGAGCAAAAGACGTTTGTCGTCAACGAGCTTATGGGTATTTTTAATAAATTGTTTGATATGAAGACCTCAGGCGGTCCAATGTTTGAGCAGTACTTTAAGAATAGTGCTTTTTTGGTCATGGAACATCCAGAATCTGGTGCGACACTGCTTGAGATTGGTCGTGTGCTCTCAGATAAGGCATTTCGAGACATGAAACTGTCGCATTGTAAAAACCCTATTATTACTCAATTTTGGGCAAATGCTGAAAAAACGACCGGTGATCAATCGATCGCCAATTTCGTACCATATATTACTTCAAAGTTTGACAACTTCATTTCAAACGACATCATGCGTCCAGTGGTCTTGCAGGAGAAATCCGTATTTAATTTCCGAAAGATCATGGATGAAAAGAAAATCCTCCTTGTGAATCTCTCAAAGGGAAGACTCGGTGATATCAATGCAAATCTCATAGGTCTCTTGCTTGTGGGTAAGATCCAGATGGCAGCTCTTTCACGTGTAGATATGTATGGACAAAAGATGAATGACTTTTATCTCTATATGGACGAATTTCAAAATATCACGACTGACTCGATTGCCTCGATCCTCTCTGAAGCCCGTAAATATCGTCTCTCTCTCAATGTCGCCCATCAGTATATTTCACAGCTTGAGGAGAATATCAAGAATGCAGTATTTGGCAATGTTGGCTCAATGGCGGTCTATCGAGTGAGTCCTGAAGATGCAAAGTTTCTCGAGAGTAAATTTACACCGACGTTTGGAGCAACTGATATTACTAAACTCGATAACTTTAACTCCTACGTGAATATGCTTGTATCTGGAACTCCAGTGAAACCATTTTCTATGACATCGCATTGGAGTCTGTTGCCAAAAGGAAATCCCGATATCGTCGAACCACTCAAAGAGCTCTCGTATCTGCGCTATGGTCGTGACAGGGAAGAAGTGGAAGCTGAGATAATGGCAAAATATCGAAAAGGATCATAGAAATAAAAAATGCCCCGACCGCTCTTTGAACGTCGGGGCTTGCTGGATTTGGAGACCAGTCTTTTTTATAAATGGGGTTAACCGAACACTAAGACTATAGCATTTGATTTAGTATGTTGTCAACTATTATAGACTTTCTTAAATTGCTATGATATGCACACTTAGTAGTTTATTTCTAAATATATGAAACACTTGAAAGAAGAGAAAACACTTGTTGTTCTTAAACCAGATGCTGTCCAACGTGCTTTGGTTGGTGAGATCTTGTCTCGATTTGAACGTACAGGATTTAAGATCGTTGGTATGAAAATGGCATACGCCTCTAAGGAGCTTGCGGGAGAACATTATGCGGATGATGAAGAATGGCTCATCTCTGTAGGTGAAAAAACTAAGCAGTCATATGCGGCAAAAGGGATTGCAAATGATGAAGAACCAAAGAGTATTGGTCAGCGCATCCGGCAGCAACTCATGGATTTTATTTCCATGTCGCCAACTGTTGCTTTTGTACTTGAAGGGAATGATGTTATCAATAAAGTACGTGTCATGATCGGTGGTACAGCACCAAATAGTGCCCTCCCAGGTACAATTCGTGGTGATTTTGGTTTTGATAGTTATGGTCTTGCTGACGCGGCTGGTCGCCCAATCCAGAATTTGATCCATGCGAGTGATTCAGTAGAAAGTGCGAAGCGGGAAATCGCTATTTGGTTTAAAGAAGATGAGCTTCATTCATACGAGCGTGTTGATGAAGCGCTTAACTATCGTATTGCGTAAGGTGTTTATATATATTCAATACAAAACAACGCGCAGTATACACGTTGTTTTGTATTGAAACATTCTGAAACAAAATTATTTTGCAGTCTAGTTGCAAAACACTAATGAGTGCGTATACTTAGTACAGGCTTATTTGAGATTTGTGAGCTAGAACATCTTTGTTTGGAGGCCTTGATAGCTTTGCTTCTGCGCGTGATGCGCCGATGTATAGTTTCTGGCATATCCACCGTGGCTCTTAGCTACGCTCACAGAATCTGATAGGCCTAAAGAGAATGCCTCCCGACTTTTGTCGAAGGAGGTTTTTTCTTTGTGTGAATAGCGTTTTTTTAAATAAAAATACTCAATTTTTGTCTAAACATGGCACTCTCTAGTAGATAAAATACTAATGGTAGGGAATTTGCTATACTAAAACGTGTCTATGGATATGCAACAGTCATTTAAAGAAAAGAGGAAAAAACTAAGTACGCGTTCAGCTGGAATGATTCTGTTTATTTTCCTTATAAATTACGCTGCTATGACGTTTTATTGGTATGGCGCGATCTGGTGGTTTGATATGCTTATGCATTTTTTAGGAGGTTTCTGGCTTGGACTTTCTGCAATATGGGTATATTTTTACAGAGGGAAAACACCACGACAAGATATGAGCTTTAGAAAAGCGCTCTTGATTTCTCTTGTTGCAATAGCTGCGTTTGGTGTCTCATGGGAGTTTTTTGAATTCGGTATTGATCGCTTGATTACATTTGCTCCGCATAATTGGCTTGATACAACAAGTGATATTTTCTTTGATCTTGCCGGTGGTATAGTGGCAGCACTACTGCTTGTCAGAAAAGGGTATCTTACTAATAAATAATATATATGCAGAAAAACAACAAACTTACAATTACTTTTTGTTCAGGGGCTGGAAACGTTACTGGAGCAAATTTTTTACTCGAGAGTCCAGAAAAAAAAATTCTTATTGATTGCGGTCTTATACAAGGCTCAAAACTTGCAGATGATGAGAACTGGAATGAGTTTCCGTATGACCCTGCTACTATCGATATTCTTTTTGTAACGCATGCCCATCTTGATCATATCGGTCGTATCCCGAAGCTTATCAGAGATGGATTCAAGGGAATTATTTATTCAACACCACCGACAAAAGATCTTGCAAAACTCATGCTTGAGGATACAATCCACATACTCTCACACGACACAGCTGACAATCTTGATGAAATATACAACGCTGAAAATCTAGCAAAAGCAATGCAATTGTGGCAAACAGTCGAATATCATCACGAGTTACATATCGAAGGCGGGTTCCAGGTGCTACTTATGGATGCAGGACATATTCTTGGTTCAGCGATGGTGCGATTTACTTATAATGGTAAGCATATTTTGTTTACTGGAGATCTTGGTAATTCACCCTCACCATTACTTCCTGATACTGAGGTAATCAGTGATATCGACTATCTCATCATGGAAAGTGTCTATGGTGATCGCAATCATGAGTCTCGAAATGAACGCCGTTCTCTGCTTGAATCGGTTATTGAAGATAATTATCGTCGTGGTGGGACGCTTATCATGCCGACT
>JALOQM010000008.1 GCA_025453495.1 Minisyncoccota bacterium
CACTTAATGGTGCAGCCTACTGGCGCAACTTCGGGATAATCTACTTCAAGTCCGTCAAGTGTAAACTCAATGGCATCTTCGAGCCAAATACGGGTAACCATGCCAGGTGCTTCCCAACTGTCGTCAATTGCTCCGTGATAAACCAGCTCTCGATTTGAGTTGAATAAAAAAGCTTCTGGTGTACGTTTTGCGTTGAACATTTTGGCGACTTCTTGTTGCTCGTCGTACCAGTAAATCGACTGCCAATTGTATTTTTCGGCCAAACGTTGCATGTTTTCGAATGAATCGGCGGGTTGCTGATTCACGTCATTTGAATTAATAAAAATCACACCTAGATTGTCTTCATAGTATTTGTGAACCAACTTGTCTAAACGATCAAGATAGGCTTGCACATAGGGACAATGGTTGCAAATGAAAACGACCAATACACAAGATTTATCGGCCACATCGACCAAAGACCTCAATTGATTGTCGCAAGCTTTCAGCTCAAAATAGGGGAGTTTACTGCCTAATTCCATGTTTTATAAAATGAGAGTGCTAACTAGGACTGTGATATGATGCTTGTTCTATTCACAGTAGCAAGATAACTCTATGTATGTATTAGTACTGTCTATTACTGCAGGGCTTTGCATAAAAAAACCCGAGCGTATTGCTCGGGTCATACCTACCATATTAGTAGTTAAGCTTCTTCTTCAGTTACAACAACTAGGGGTGCAAACCCTAATCTTGTAGAAGAACCAGATGCACATTGGTCTTTGTAAGATTGTGCTTTTCTAACGGTGACTCCCGCACGAATAGGGGTGTCGCCGAAAAATAATGCTCTGGATACATAAAATCTTTCTCTGGAAACATCTATTGTCTCCAGAATACAGGATATTTTATCAACATAAATTATCCGGAAAAAAACAGTGTCGGGTAATTCATTTGTTACTTCCATTGCTTTCCCTTTTTGGGAAAGGCCAATGAAGTAAAAAAATAAACCTGAGAAAGCAGCTGAAAGAGCGCAGATTACCATTGTTCCCATTTTGTTGTTTTTTACGAGTCAAGCACGAGTTAAGCAGGGGCACAAAGGCCACTGGTCTTCTGGTGGTTACCTCTGGTTTTAAAATAACGATTATTTATCTAAGTGTATTATAGCATATTGAGTATATTTGTCAAATATTTATTTTATGCTGCAGTGCATGTCACTTGTTTAATTCTTTAAATACTATGAAATAGAAAAACCCCACGACTGAATCGTGGGGTTTAAAACAAAAGAAACGATGGTTACATCTCAAGTTTCTTCTCCAGATTATATATTTGCTCTTGGATTTCATCACGTTTTTTGATGAAATGTCCAATAATAATATATAGAATCAAAGGAGCAGCTATGTCGAGCATGATCCCAATGATCCAGAGGAAGAAATACCGAGGAATCTGCTTGATGTTCGCCATATAA
Organism: Minisyncoccota bacterium; assembly: GCA_025453495.1. Classification (GTDB taxonomy): domain Bacteria; phylum Patescibacteriota; class Minisyncoccia; order Phycocordibacterales; family UBA9973; genus JALOQM01. The sequence goes on from JALOQM010000008.1 coordinate 1,439, forward strand.
ACATCAGGAACAGTAATCGTTATTGTTTCGGTGTTTTCCTGACGTCCGACGAACGGACTCTTGTCGAGATCATCAGCGTACCTAATGAAAAGTTTTTTCAGATCATCAATCACTTCCATTTGCGATCCCTTCAATGCATTGTTTGTCTTATCAGCGCGCTTTGTATTGATTTGCGCACTGTAATCTGTAAACATGGTCACCGTATTCTTAACAAGATCGGTGTTCTGCTTTATGTTTACAAACAATTCGCGCAACTGATGCTCACGCGTGTAGCCTTCTTTCTGTATCTCACTTGAATGCAAGGTTTTATCCCAGACAATCTCCTGGAAATCGTTCAGGCTTTTCACGATTGAATTGATGATTTCAATGTTTTCATTGCGCGATTTTTCTAAAGACAAGCGTTGTCCCGCAATAAAATCCGCTGATTCAAGGTACGTCTTGTATACAACACCCTGATTCCCGGGAAATCCACTAAGCGCACCGTTCACCCGTTCATTCTCGGCATCATCACGAAGATGTTTCTCCATGAGATTGAGATTTCCGAGCACTTTTTCCATTTTTAAATCCTCACTTTTATATTTGATTGTGAGGGCTTTGTATTCGGCAATTTGATCTGATACGCTGTAGCGCACTGGATCATCCCCTACGAACCCGAGAACGAAAAAAGCGGCGGAAATAAAAACCATGAAGCTGCAGTAAATATAGACAAGTGTAGGCTTTACCTGTGGAATCGACAACGTCGCCCGCTTACCGAGCAATATGCTCAGAATAAGCACTACGAACCCAACTGCAATCTGATGCGCAATGTCATCTACAATCGATCCAAATCCGATAGCTGCCAGGATAGCCGACAATACAGCTGCAATGATCAATATGTATTGACCGGTACTAGTTGTTTTTTCGATGTTTGAATTGATCTTGCCAAGGTCTGATTTTGCATCCGCAATTTCTGAATCAAGGTAATTTTTGTCAGCATTTTGCTTCTGCTGTGGCAATGTTTGAGTGTTCATTTTTCCTTTGTTTTTGTGAGACAAGCACGAGTTAAGCAGGGGCACAAAGGCCACTGGTCTTCTGGTGGTTACCTCTGGTTTTAAAATAACGATTATTTATCTAAATATATTATAGCATATTGAGTATATTTGTCAAGTATTTTATACCATCCAAATAGACTGAAATCACGCACCCATTTAGTGTGGTTCACATGTCATAGACTACATATAAAAACAAGCATCAATCAAAGATTTTGCAAGTCTTAGGCAAGAAAAAAATGGTCTCAGTTGAGAGACTAAAAGAAGACGGAAAAGCTTTCTCTTCACCAAAACTTAGGGCAAACCAAAAGTGACAAATCATTCGGCTCCGCCCAGGACAGATACGCCATCACGCGTACAATTAAAAATATCGTAGATTCTGGATTTGCAGATCTCTTTGAGACCGAGCAAAATGAATACATACGCTTAACCCCCCTTGGTCGACAGAAGCTTTATCGTGACGAACTCACCAATACGACTGCAGTCATGAACCCAAACTGGGACGGTACATGGCGCATCATTATCCTTGATCTCCCAGAAGATCGCAAAAGTGAGCGTGAAGCACTTCGCTACCTCCTCAAAAAAGCGGGGTTCGTTTGTGCTAAAAATAGTGTTTGGGTATCGCCACTTCCCTTTGAATACTTCTTTGAAGGAATAAAAAAAGACTTTGGACTTAGTACCGAAATGCTTATTTTGAAAACAAGTGAAGTAGATGAAGCAACTGAGAAGATGTTCAAGGAGTTTTTTTAGATAAAAAATAAACGATTATCCTCAAACTCTTATGCACTTCCTTAATAGTTTAAGTATATTAAACTTCACTCTCGTCTTCAAGGATATGCATGAACGACGGGTCTTCAGAAGGGCTTGGATTGTAAAAGGCTTGATTGAGTTCATTGACTTTCGCAATCACTTTCGGTTCAGCCGATTTATGTGATGCAGGAAGATAAATCTCAGAGAGAAGTTCTTTGTTCAAACGATTGACATAGTAGCGTGCTTCGTAAACACCTGCAGTATCAATAGCAACAAGTTCCTCAGGAAACATGTTTTTCTTCATAAGTTGCTGAATGCGATAGTTTAATGCGGACGGAGAAAGTGCAGCATCGCCAAATGTCTCTTTGTAAAGATCATACAATTGCGAAGTCTTTATGTATTCAACCTCCTTACCATTTACATCTTCATGTGAGGCTTTAACTGTCGTAGTTGCGTCAAGAAACGCACGAAATTGCTTAGCAAAGGATTGCGTTTCAAGTTCCGAAATATTACGCTCTGGTATGCCATTGAATTGTGTTTCAAATGATTTTGAATTTCCCATTTTTATATTTATTTTATTATTCCCAAACTCTCACTCTTGCTGGTCTGATAATACGACCTGCGAGCATATAGCCACTTTGGATGATTTTTTCGATAGTATGATTTTTTGATGCATCATCGGTCGGTAGCGTCTCTACTGACTCATGCTTATTTGGGTCAAATACTTCCCCTACTTTACCAATTCGCTGGACACTATGTTTTTCGAGCATATTCACAAGTTGATTATAGATATATTCTACACCCATGCGCCAATTCTTATCTGCTTTCTCCCATGCATCTTTATTTCCCATGGCCATATCAAAGGCATCAAGCACCGGCATAAGATCAAGGATAATCTTTTCGCGAGCCAAACTTGCTAGGGCACTGCGCCGAGATTCTTCATCTTTTTTATAATTCGCAAGATCCGCACGCTCTCTCTGCCAGCCAGTCAAATATTCTTGCTTCTCTTCAAGCGCTTTGTTGAGTCTCTCTTTGAGTTTCTTTACCTCCCTAATCGGATCACCATCCTCGTTGAGTTCTTCAAATGATACATCATCTGACACACCTTCAGCCGATTCTCTCTTGCCGGATTCAAGCTCTTCAGGAAGAACTTCTAATTCTTCGGTTGTTTTCTGTTCATCATCATTCATACATCTCTATTATACTCACCTACTATCGTCTGACAACAATTCACTTTAAAATATACTAATTTCTGTACTAGTAGGGATTAGTATGTTACTTCTACACAAAACAAACCGCAGTAAGTGCGGTTTGTTTGAGGTTAACGCTTCGACCACTGTGGAGATTTGCGGGCTTTTTTGAGACCAAACTTGCGTCGTTCTTTTTGGCGTGGATCACGCTTAAGGAACCCTTCTTTCTTAAGGGTAGTGCGTAGCTCTTTATCAAATGCAACAAGTGCACGAGCGACACCGTGACGAACTGCTTCAGCTTGTGAATGAATACCACCACCCATAACTTTTACTGAAATATCAAAATGGGTTTCAATCTTTGCTTTAGTGGTTGGATCTGTGATGATCATATTGAGCTCCTTTGTCTTAAAGTGATCAGCAACTGATTTACCATTTATTGTCATCTGCGCTTTTGTAGCAGGAGTGATACGCACACGTGCTGTCGAAGTCTTTCTGCGACCGATTGCTTCAATATAGCGTTTGTCTGATTTCTTTTCCATATGATTATTCGGTAATTGTTAAGTGCTTTATGAGAATTGCATGTAGTTTATTTCCTGGAAGCATGCCTGAGACAGCTTGCTTGAGTACTTCACTATATCCTTTTTTTGAGACAAGTTCAGCCATTGTCTGGTAACGGAAACCGCCTGGGTAGCCAGAATAGCGCTCGTAGTCTGTTTCTGTCATCTTCTTCTCACTAATTTTGAGCTTCGATGCATTTGTGATAACAACACGGTTTGTCGATGGCTTATTGGGGACATATGATGGCTCGTTTTTACCCATGAGAAGTTTTGCTGCTTCTGTTGCAACTCTTCCTGGAGTTCTACCACTTGCGTCTATTGTAAATGTCTGTGCGTGTGTCATAAAAATTATACAAATTCAATTACTGCCATTTTACTACCATCACTCTTTCTGCGAGGAAGCTTCATAATACGCGTATAGCCACCCTTTCTATCTTCATATTTCTTTGCTACCTCATCAACAAGCTTCTTTACTTCAGGTTTTCTGTTCTGGAGCTTTGCTGTGATATTTCTGCGAGACGCGACAGTTGGAGTCTTTCCTTTAGTAACAAGCTTTTCTATGAATGGGCGCAGTTCTTTTGCTTTTGCTTCTGTTGTAGTAATTTTGCCGCTTTTGACAAGTGAAAGGGCAAGCGACTTCAAGAGCGCGTTACGCTGATTCTTTTTTCTTCCAAATTTTCTTACTGAATTATGATGTCTCATATAAGTTACTTAAGTGTTATACCAAAATTTGAGAGCACACGCTTTATCTCTTGTATACCCTTCTCTCCAAGTCCTTCTATTTCAAGCAAATCTTCTTTCTTCTTACGTGCAATACCTCCTATTGTACGGATATTTGCTGAATTGAGTGCATTTAGTGTGCGAGTCGAGAGATCGAGTGTATCAATACGTGTTTTCATCGCATCTGCAACTTCTTCATCACTTTTTGTATCTTCTTCATCTTCTGATTCTTCTTCGACTGTCTCCAGTATATCAATTGGTTTTGATTCTGGAAGGTGTTTTAGATCAAGAATAGCTTTTAATTGCTCAAGCATAAGCTCGATAGAGCGCTCGAGGGCCTCCTTTGGTGAAACAGTGCCGTCTGTTTCGATTGTGAGTCTGAGGCGGTTATGGTTTGTCTTGTCCCCAACACGCATATCTTCAACTTCGTAACTAACGCGGCGGATCGGCGAGAAGATAGCATCGAGAGCTATTGCTCCGATCTCCATCTTTTCTTTCTGGATAACATCTTTTGTTAAAAATCCAAGACCTTGTTCGACGGTCATTTCTACCTCAAGAGAAGCATTTTTATCTGTGATCTCACAGATATACTGGTCTGGATTTAATACTTCTACTTGCCCAGCACCAGCTATCATGGAAGCAGTAACCACTTTTGGTCCCTTCACTGACAAGGTTACTTTTTGTGGATCTTCTGTAGTGAGCTGGAAGCGTACTTTTTTGAGGTTAAGAAGGATCATAATGACATCTTCTTTAACACCATCCATTGTCGAGAATTCATGATTTACACCATCAATCTTGACTGAAGTGATAGCAGCACCAGGAATTGAAGAGAGGATGATACGACGAAGACTATTGCCAAGCGTATGTCCGTAGCCTGGATAAAGGCCGTCTATCTCATAGATACCTTTTGTCATTTCATCGGAAACGACACGTAATTTTGATGGCAAAATGATTTTATAATCGATCATACGCGTTAGTTATATATTATTTATTAAAATTAACGGCTGTAGAATTCAAGTACGGTACTGAAGTCAAGGAAATTTTCGGAATTCTTTGACTTACCAGCTACTTTTGCCTCAAGTTTCTCGCTATCAAACTTAAGCCATTCTGGAGGAGTATATTCTTTCGCTTTTGCGGCAACACTTGCGAAAAGCGCTTTTCCTTTACTACCTTCGCGCACTTTTATAATATCTCCTACTTTTACAAGATGAGATGGTACAGTGCTCTTTTTGCCGTTTACAACAAAATGACCATGAGACACCATCTGACGAGCAAGTGGTCTTGTGTGCGCGAGTCCAAGGCGGTAGACGACATTATCGAGACGTGATTCAATAGTCTCATAGAGACGAGTTGCAGCATTTGCGCCGCCTTTTGCTGTAGCTTCTTTTACGTAGTTTGAAAACTGACGCTCTTTGATGCCGTAAGTAAAACGGATTTTTTGCTTTTCAAGCAACTGCATACCGAACTCTGTCGGCTGCTTTGGTCGCTTATCACTTTTTCTGCTGCGGCGAGCAACGGATGCAGCAAACTTAGGAGTCTGGCATTTCTCGAAAACACCTGGTCCCAATCTGCGGCAAATTCTAAATTTTGTTCCTGTAATCATATACTATATGTAAAATTTTATTAGACTCGTCTTGGCTTCTTTGGCTTCGGACCATTGTGTGGCACTGGTGTTGTATCACGCACACCTGTAAGCTCAAAGCCACGTGAAAGAAATGCGCGTATTGTCGGCTCTCTACCAGAACCAACACCAGTAACGACCACATCTATATCTTTAATCCCAAGTGCGGCTGCTTTTTCACCGAGCACATCACCTACTTTTGAAGCAGCAAATGGCGTCCCTTTCTTTGCACCTTTAAATCCGAGACTGCCTGCTGAAGACCAAAAGAGTGTATTGCCACCTTTGTCAGAAAGTACTACTTTTGTGTTATTAAATGTTGCTTCAATATGGAGAGTTGCTGAAGTTATCTTTTTCTTCGGCACTTTTACTGGAGATGAAGAAAGAGTCGCAGCTTGTGCGCTTTCAGTTGTTGTTTCTTCTGTTTTAGCTATTTTTAGTTTACCCATAACTCAATCTTGTTCGTAATAAAATGTGGAAAATATTGAGAATACAATTATGTCTTCTCAACCTTTCTACGACCGCTACCCATGGTCTTTCTAACATTGCCACGTACAGTACGAGAGTTTGTCTTTGTTCGCTGTCCGCGTACCGGGAGCTTGCGCATGTGTCTGACACCGCGATATGCTTTTATATCTTTGAGGCGCTTTATATTTGCCGAAATTTCGCGCTTTAGATTGCCCTCAATTTTCATCTCTTCGATGATCTTTCTGATTTGGTTTTCTTGTGCCTCAGTGAGATCTTTGCCTTTTTTGCCATACTCGACTTTTACTTCATCAAGTATTTTGCGCGCCATAGGAATGCCGATGCCATAGAGTGACGTCAGTCCTATTTCTAATCTCTTTTCGTCTGGGATAGTAATACCTAAAATTCTCATGCGTAAAAAATTATTGTTTTTGCTTATGCTTTGGGTTTTCGCAAATAATATACAAATGGCCATTACGTTTCACCATTTTGCAATTTTTGCATATTAATTTTACTGCTGATTTTATTTTCATATCGTCTCTATAAATACAGAAATCGGCGTGCAACAGGAAGTGAGGGTTCCGTTTTTTAGCACCCGACAATATTACACTATTTACATTCTTTTTACAACCCTCCCTCGTCCGCCATACGGATCGAGCACCAATTCAACACGGTCACCGATAAGAACTTTGATCCTGTGCATACGCATTCTTCCTGCCAAGTAAGCAAGTACTTCTTGATCTCCTGTGTCAAGTCGTACCTTAAAGAGCGTATTCGGAAGCGCTTCTATTACTGTTCCTGTTGCAGTCTGTTCTTTTTTATCAGCCATGTGTATAGCAGTAGAATATTAACAAAGAAATAAGGTGAAGTCAAACATTATTTGTCAGAAAGCACTGTATTGGTGATTTTTATAGCATCAGGCGATTCTGGAAAAGAGAGCTTCCAGAATGGTCGAATACTAATCTCGGCTTTATCGATACTGTCATACTCCTTGAGAATTGTTTTAAAATCACTCTTTTGGGCACCAGCGAGGTCACGGGCGAGTTTATTTTCGTCAAAAGCAAATACCAACTCAGTCATCCCTGAAATAGAAAATGTGATCTCCTTAGTTTCATCAGTTATGAGATCAGGAGAAGTAAGTGCAAAAGAAAGACCATCTTTGTTTTTCATAATTACTGGCTCACCTGCATATTGACTTACTGTATCTTTTGCAATAGCACTAGTAAGTGCAGTCTCATCAACTACAATAGCAGTGATAGATCCTTTCACGGAAAGCGGTATTGTGGTGTCAGTCGAATAGAGTGTCGGTACTTTAGAAGAAGGATTCTCAGTAAAAATAAGCGCGTCAGCTAAAAGTACATAACCTTCTGGAATTTGTGCGCGAAGCTCAGAAGCAAGTCGAGTCTCTAGTCTCTCAATCAAGGCACTTTTCGCTTTGGTGTATGTTTCTTGTGAGATTGAATTTACAACACCAGTGACACCGCCGCTAATAGGTGTTTCGGAGCGTGCATAGAACTTGTCATATCGTGGATCACCTTTAAGACCTGGGATAGTAAAATCGGTAAGACCAGCATTGTATGATTCACCAGATTGATCTGCGGTAACTGATACCTTGATAGATCCAGGAGTTTTTTTGCCATCTTTCATTGTATAACCTGGAACAGTGACTGGGTTGTCGATGCGGTAAATTTTTCCATCGGTAGACTCGAGGCGCGTATTTGCGATAAGTTTCTGACCTGCTGTGCCGAATTCATTATAGATAATAACGCTGCCTTTTGCTTTTTGTGTAACTTTTTCTCCAGTTTTTTCGGCAGGCACTTCCATACTCTCCTCTCCGGTCGTGCGTCCAAGCTCAAATCTAATTGCAGCAGTAGCAGTATCTTTCCCTGCTGTATATGTCGATCCATCAAGAGATATATCCTCAGTTTTTGGAGTGACAGTAACTGAAGCCTTGGCAAACAAAAGTGATATTGCAAAGAAAAGCACTGCGACTGAAATGCCGGCGATACCCCAGATTGCCAAACGTGAATTCTTCCCACGTCTTGATCCTCTACCGGAACTGCCATTTAATTTATATTCATCTATAATACGGCGAGCTGCTGATTCGTGCATTGCTTCATTTTCTCGCTTTATCATTTTTATGTCTTGGACAACGTGCTTGTTCATATACATCTAATTCGTATAAAAAAATTATAGTAACTTACTAACAAATAATGATTCCAACATCAGAAAAGTATCGCGTTCTGCTTCTTCAGAGACTTTGCAGAATCTTCGCAAGAGAGCGTACTCAAACAGTATAACATTAAACATACCAGGTGTACGCATATACTGAGAGAATTCTTCTGTTTCTACTTCCTTTTTAAAAATAGATCCAATATCTTCATCTGCAGTAAGCACCACAGTGCGGGGAATGCTTGTGTGCTGTGTGAGTTGAAATAGTGCTTCTTGAAAATTTCGTGACCAAATTTTGCCCGCAGTGATAAGACTTTTTCTGATACGCTCTTTTGTCTTTTTTTCAAGCATATCTCTGGTATACGATCGGATGAGTGACTGTGCTTCTTTTTCGGTTATTGCAAACTCAGTACAAATAGTACGCACAAATGCATTTTTCCCACAAGGAAACGAGATTGATTCTCTGAGAATGCCGTCTGCGACAATCGACACATCAGTCATTTCACCTGCAGTATCGACAATAAGAAAATCGATGGACCGGGCAATAGTATCACGAGCAACGACATACGACGCAAATGCAAACGAATGAAAAGACACAGGAACAACTTTTTGTGTACGGTGAATCACGTGCTCGAATGCTTCAAGAAGTGCACGTGGACTCATAGAAAAAAAGAGGTGCAGCGAAAGTTCCTTTGCGCGCTTGCCGAACGGTTCTGGAGTAGTATAGCCATTGAGACGTATATCGATAATTTTGTTTTCAATCGTCTCTGCGGGCGACCCTATCTCTACGTAATTTTTGAGATAGGTTGCTTCAAATGCTTTGAGGTCACGCTCAATTAATTCACGTGCGAATTTCTTGGTGAATAAAAATTCTTTTGGACGGGAATACGTAATGGTGCGCGCTTGTGATGCATACCATGGTGATGAGAGGAAGCAAAATACTTTCTCTGGCGAGACATGACGATGTAGAGCAAGTGACGTAGCGACCGCTTCAAGTGAAGCAACTACGAGCCCATAAAAACGATTAAAATCGAACTCTTCTAGTAGACGTATTGGCGCGTGCGCAGTCGAGAGGACAATCGGTCGTGTATCTGTGTCAGATGATAGTGCAACAATCGCACCAGATACCATAGAAGTACCGATGTCAAAAACAGCGACGATTTTTCTTTTTTTATTTTTTACCGAACGTGAAGTCATGTATTTCTCTATTATATGAGAGAAATGAGTAATTAAAAGACCATTGTGGGTAAAACTTTATGTGAGTACCGCCTTGATACGCCTGACGCCTTGCGATACCGCTTCTTCTTTGAGGATTTTGAATTGCCCGAGCTCGCTCGTATTGGTCACGTGCGGACCGCCGCAGAATTCTTTTGAAAACACGCTTCCCTCTTTGTCTTCGATGAAATAGATGGACACGACATCGGCGTACTTGGCGCCAAATTCCATCTCCGCGCCAAGTTGCACCGCTTCTTCTTTCGGCATTTCGCGACGAATCACATTCAAACCCATTTTTATTTTTTCATTTACCAGATCTTCCACTTTCTTTTTTTCTTCATCAGTCATCTTGCGATCGAATGCAAAGTCGATGCGCAAACGCTCTTCGGTGATATTTGAACCGCGCTGATGCACACCCTTGCCGAGTACTTCCTGAAGTGCCGCAAGCAGGAGATGGTGCGCGGTGTGCAAGCGAATCGTTTTTTCGTTGTGGTTGGCGAGCCCTCCCTTAAACATGCCGGCGGATGCACTTTGTGACAACTTCTGATGTTCAGCCATTTTTTTTCTAAAATCGTCCATGTCAACTGTATGACCTTTTTCTCTTGCAAGCTCAAGTGTCAGTTCGATAGGAAAACCATATGTTGTTGCTAGTTCAAACGGATCAGTTCCCTTCTCAAATTCCTTCATACCCTCCTCAACTGTTTTCTTGAATTTGACCATCTCATCCGTAATAACGGAAATATTTTTTGGGGCTGCGATTTCTGGATATATGTCTTTATACTTATCTCTATATATATTAAGAAGATCAACCGCAATCTCATTCATAAAGTGTAACTTCAATGAACGCACTGTTGCTCTTCGGATCAAACGTCGCAGTATATAGCCGCGATCTTTGTTTGATGGAATAACTCCATCAGCAGTCATAAATAAAGCTGTTCTTAGGTGATCAGCTACAATCCTTGCATATCTGTCATTGAAATTTCTCGCTTCGATTCGTATTTTCTCGATCACTGGAGCGATCAAATCTGTCTCATACGCCGTCTTTCTTCCCTGCATAACTGCTGTAATGCGCTCAAGACCCGCACCGGTGTCGACATTCTTTTGTGAAAGCTTACCGATGACTTTGCCGTCTTTCTTCTCATATTCCATGAAGACATCATTCCAGATTTCGATGATTGTCTCTTCTTTCGTTGCTTTGACAAATCCATCCTTGTCGAGGTCGCCAATACCATTCTCGGTCATATCATAAAACATCTCCGAGCACGGACCGCACGGACCATTGTCGCCAGGACTCCACCAATTGTCGTCTGCCGGAAGTGCATAGATGCGCTGTTCGGGAATACCAAGGCTCATCCAAATATCTTTGGATTCCTGATCATATGGCGCGTTTTCATCACCTTCAAAAATCGTCACATAGAGTCGCGATGGATCAAGGCCCAAGCCCTCATCCTTTGACATAAGAAATTCATAACTCCATTTAATAGCATCTTCTTTGAAATAGTCCCCAAGTGACCAATTGCCAAGCATTTCAAAGAATGAAAAATGCCGATTGTCGCCGATATCCTCGATATCACCAATACGAACGCATTTTTGCACATCAGCGATGCGTGTACCCATAGGGTGCGGCGCACCAAGAAGATACGGAACAAGTGGCTGCATACCGGCAGTATTGAAAAGCACTGACGGATCATTCTCGGGCACGAGCGAAGCCGACGGAATGATTGCATGTCCGCGTTTTTCAAAAAATGTGAGAAAACGTTTACGAATTTCAGCTGATTGCATGAGGATATACTATATTAAAAATAAAAAATTCACACGTGTTCGTTTTCAGTATCTTCGCTGTGATATTTGCCTTCAGCGACTTTCTTGATGCGCTCTTCAATCCCCCAAAAAAACATGAATATCACAAGAGTAAGCACGGTAGCAATTGCAGAAAGACTAAAGAATCCGAAACCAGCTGCAGTTCCGATAGCGGCAGCCACCCAAAGTCCAGAAGCTGTTGTGAGACCCGTTACACGATTGTCTTGGAGTACTATCATACCAGCACCAAGGAATCCAACGCCAAGTACTACCTGCGCTGCAAGTCGAAGTGGATCAAATCCATTCGCCCCAGCGGTGATGCCATATTTGACATACACAAGCTCAGAAATAATAACAAACAGTGCTGCACCCATAGAGACAAGTGCGTATGTGCGCATACCGGCAGGTTTTTTGACAACAAAACGCTCAAGCCCGATCAACATACCAAAGCCAACTGCTGCACACAGTTTCAGTCCAATATCTATATACATGTGATTAATTTCCATAGGATAAGTATATGACGTTTTAGAAAAATAAAAAATGCCCTGTTATATCCAGAGCATTTTCATATTATGCCGTTAATGGCAAGACAGTCACCAAATAAGAAACATCTTGTCTATTATTATCAGTAGCACAAAATGTGCGATACCATTCCAGAAAGGCAATATGATTGTTATTAAAAACAATCAGTGCTTTTTTGATAAAAGCACTCTGTTGACAAACTAGAGTAAGCAACTGTAAATTACCACGTTTTTTACTTTCTTTGAAATCATCAAAGATTTTATTAACAGAAAAAACATCTCTGAATTCTTCAATTTCTTCAATGGTAAACAAAAACTCAACTGCTTCGTTGAGCTCAGCAACAGTGTACCCTTCTTTATCAATATGAGCAGCAAGTGTACGCATTGATGGGTCGTTAAATGGATGAATTGTCCATCCATTAATAAGACCTACTATCAGTTCCTTCATGTGAATTTAGTTTTTGATTTTCAAAAAGAACGTAGGGTTACACTAGTATATTAAGCTAATTGACCAGTAAGTCAAATAAAGAAATCAACTAATGATTCCGCCGCCCAAGCAGATATCACCATCATAAAAAACAATTGATTGACCAGGCGAAATCACTTCCTGTGTAGCTGTGCAACTAACAACAACACTGCGTTCTTTTAAAGACGTGATTATACACGGCAAGAGCTCTTGTCTATAGCGAAACCGCGCGAAAACACGATCACCTACCTTTGGTGCTTGCGCTATCCAGTTTATACTCTCAATATCAATTTCAGATATACTATCTTTTTTTTGCATCACCGTCTGTCGTGATGCGACGGTAATGGTATTGTTTTTGATATCTTTCGCAACAATATAAAGTGGCGCGTCATCAGAATGTTTTTCGGAAATGACAAATCCATGCCGCTCGCCAATAGTGTAGAATACTGCACCTTCATGAGAGCCAATGATTTTGCCTGACATATCAAGCACAGGACCTTTTTGAGCTACAATATAGTGTTTGAGAAATTCTTTCATATCAAGCTTCCCAAGAAAACAGACCCCTTGGCTATCTTTTTTTGTTTCCGTAGGCAATTCAAATGCACCAGCATATTTACGTACTTCTGGTTTTTTCAAAGCACCAACTGGAAAAAGAATTCTTGAAAGTTGCTCTTGTTTGAGTGTCCACAAAAAGTAACTTTGATCTTTTTCGGTATCACTACCAGTCTTTAGCATGTGCTTACCACTTTTTGGATCAATACCACCGCGTGCATAGTGGCCAGTCGCGACAAAATCAGCACCCATAGCGAGCGCTTTCTCGAGAAATGCCCCAAACTTCACTTCTTTGTTGCACATAACATCTGGATTTGGTGTTCGTCCTCTTTCGTATTCTCTGATCATGTAGTCAGCGACACCTTGTTTGTATTCTTTTTCGAGATCAAAAGTCAGAAATGGAATACCAAGATGCGCCGCAACGCGCATAGCGTCGCGGCGCTCTTCCCTCCATGTACATTCAATAAAATCTGGCTGCCATACTTTTATAAATACACCAACGACAGCATAACCAGCCTTTTGTAGCAGTGCCGCAGTAACTGAGCTATCCACGCCACCAGAAAGTCCGACAAATACAACAGGAGTAGTTTTTTTTGGATCCACCTTCATATGCGCACTATACATGCCAGGTGTACATCAGCGCAACATCAGCTTCTTGTAGAGTGCAAAAGTTGCACGTGCATCTGAGAGTGCAGTATGCGCATTGCGATTCTCTATACCGAAGTATTCACAGAGAAATCGAAGTGAGTACTTGTCTATACCTTCAACAGTAGTGAGTTTTGCAAATGCAATCGAGATAGTGTCGAGCTTATGATAATGCATCGTATTTTCTACTCCAGTATCGATAAAAGCCTTTTCTAAAAAAGCGAAATCAAAACAAATATTGTGACCGACCATAATAGCACCTTTTGTCTTTTGGGCTAGCAATTGCATTGCCTCAGAAAGCGTATAGGCAAATATCCATGCCGACGGATCATACCCGTTGACACGAAGTGCGACAGGATCAGCATCCCCTATGCGTTCCGGTTTTACTTTGAATTCAAATTCATCAACTATTTCAAATACAGGATTCGTCGGATCATCCCAACTCTGGCTAACAATAACACCACCAATTTCAACAATTTCATGCTTAGTAATATCCAAGCCAGTTGTTTCTGTATCAATAAATGCAAGTAAATGTTTTTTCATATTAATTATTCCAAAGATAACGCTCTTTATTTGCTTTATGTTCAGCAAATGTACGAGCATAATAAATCATGCCAGTTTTGTCATGGAGATAATACCAATACGGCGATGGCTCAGGCGTAAGTGCCGCGACAATAGCATCAAGTCCGGGATTTCCGATCGGTCCCGGTGGTAACCCATCATTTCGATATGTGTTGTAGGGAGAATCAGTCGTAAGATCAGCTTGTGTGACTTCTAACTCTGTGCTTCCTTGTCTCAAATAAAAAAACGGGGCATCAACCTGAAGACGCATACCATCATCAAGACGTTTCCATAAAATACCTGAAATCACTCTTCTTTGCGCAGAGTCACTTGCCTCAAGCTCAAGGAGTGATGCCATAATAATCACATCCTTACGTGTACGCCCTGATGCAGCAATAGCAGTCTCAAGTGATGCTGTACGTGTCAAAAAATTCTTCTCCATAACTGCGATAAGCTCTTCTGGTGTTGTGTTTAAAAATAAGTAATACGTATCTGGGAAAAGATAGCCTTCTTTATCATCGGCAAGTGAGTAAAATAGCTCTTTATCAAATCCAATAAGAGACTTTTCTGCCATCAATCCAATATCATATACCGAGGCACCTTCCGGGATCGTGATTTTCTTTTGCGCAATACCATATGTGCCATGAGCAATTCTCCATGCTACTTCATAGACTGGCATTTTTTTCTCAAATGCATAGGTTCCTGCGGGGAGACTTTGGTCACCACCAAACAGTATGACAAATATTTCAAGCACTCTCTCTGAACGAATGATATGAGATTCCTTTAGCGTATTAGATATTGTCATCAAACTTGCGCCGCGAGAAATAGTAAATAGTGTTGGCGTCGGAAATGTCCGTGGTGCACTTACGAGTATCCACAGTGTGACAAACGTACCAAGCATAAGCACTAGCACAGTACTCTGTAGTGAATACCGCTTAAAGAAATGAAATACCTTTTTGACAAGTGATGATTGCACACCACTATTTGTAATAACTATTTCGTCCATACAAAAGTATTAGATAGGGAGATTTTGTGGCGGCTCGCCTTTCTTGGAATCGATACGCTTAAATGTCGCTGTCTCAGATACACGACCTGGGAAGTGATAGAGTGTGGCAAGCTCCTCGGTATTTAATATAAATGTCGTGTGCTTTGTATTGTGCATACTAAACGAATCTGACCACGGAGGATAGAAAAAGCGTCGCTCACGATATGCTTGTAGATGCGACCTGATATTGCGATGCTCACGTCGCTGCCAGGGATCTTGCCACGGATAATCATAATCGGTGACATTTGCCACCTTGAGTGAATTGAGGTGCTCTGAACCATATTGTTTGAACACATTAACGAGACTGATGATATTTATCGGTGTAAATACTCTTGTGTCAGCCATATAGAGCGCGCGAATTCCGACATCGAAGCCATATTTCGAAATACTTCGCTCAAGTGCAGACACAACATCTTGCTCTCCTTTTGAGAGCATTTTTGGTGGCATCCCTTCTTCGGTTTTACCTTTCATATCTTCTTTTATTTGTTTGACACGAGCAGCTGCTTCTTTTGTCCAACTGCGTTTCCCAAACCAAGAGTCTGGTTCTTGATAACTATCCCAAGCAGCACGGATCACAAATTGCATCCACAAATGTTCACCTTTTTTTATACTACCGAAATGTTCCACAAGACCAGTTATAGGATCAAGTTGTGATGATGGTGGAGATGCCATACCTGGAAAAGCTGGCATAGGAGGTTTATCGAGACCGAAATCAACATACGTCTTGATAGGATAGACATCGTCTTTGCCAAGTTTGTATTCAACACCCCACAGATGCCATCCTTCCTTGATTGGATCTTGTGGGGCGCTATCGACATAGTCATCAGTTTCTATAATCTCAATTTGCGGATATTGTGCATATATTTGAGATTCAATAAGATTTTTGAAAAATTCTGGTGTTCGTATAAAGAAAAACACATTGCCTTCTAGTGATGCAATTTCCAAAGAAAAATAAGGGCGCAATTTACCTTGTACGTATTTCGCCCACCAAGTACCAGTACCACCAGTCTGATGAAATGCGGTCGAAAAAACAACTTCCATTGCTTCGGGAGTTTTTACTACTTCCTTGGGAAGTACAATCTGGAGCATCTTCCATTTGATACTACGAAGATACTGAGTATTGATGTATTCCATCCAGGACTTCCAGGCAATATATGCCAAGACGAATGGCAAAAAATATGGAATAACGTTTGTGAAGATAAAAAATACCTTTTCGATAAGGTCTGACATGTAGATAAAGTATACATCTGAGTATACAAAAAACCAACAGATACTCTGTTGGTTTTTTGTATACCTAAGTCTGAATGAAGCCCAGAAATTGATTACTGTACTGTTGTACCAGTTGACGACCCACCAGCAGTAATTGCTGCACACTGTTCTGGTGTGCCACTCCAACTTACATACCAACTGTAGGTATTACCTCTATCTTTACAACAACGGAAACCACCTACAACTGAATTGACGTTGCTTTGAGTACAAGCAGGTAATGGAGCACCTGGTCTATCGTCATTTGTGCCAATTACAGCATTTTGGAAATAATTAAAGAGTGATTGAGAGCCAAGCCTTGGGAAAATACGCTGATTGTTTTCATCTGTATAAACAACTTCCTGCTTAACAGTCTTTGGAGAGACAATTGCACCCGAAGCATTCTGCCAAGTTCCGATACTAGAGAGAAGACTATAGAAATTCTGCGCGCTTGAGACACTACCAGTTGTGATGATTGAAGGTCCAGCGACGCCTGTTACTGCTGTGCCACCAGTTCTAAATGAGAATGTCTTTGATGGCGCGCTTTTGCCAAATGCATTACCTGCAGTGACACGCCAATAGTAAGTTGTGTTTGGATTGAGAGGTCTACTGACAACTACTTCAGAATTTGAAACAAAACCACCTCCTGCAATAATTCCAGCACACAAAGATGTTTGGTTTCCTGCACCTATTACTCCACCATTACACACAGCACGATATGTAGTACCACCTA
>JALOQM010000009.1 GCA_025453495.1 Minisyncoccota bacterium
CCAGGCAGCAGCGCCGCCCAGCAGCAGTCATTGCATTGCTGGCGGTGGTGTGCAATCCAGCCAGCCGCAAGGTGCAGTAGCAGGCAGGTCATGTATGACGTGCAAGGGGTAGATGATGGTAGGGAATGGATAGAAATTGAAAATACTGATAGTGAAGCTGTAGATCTTTTGGGGTGGAAGCTTTTTGAAAATAACGTTAATCATGGACTCTCAGTATCACAAGGCGAGAGCACTATTCCGTCTGGTGGATTTGCAGTCATTGCTGATAATTCACAAAAATTTCTAATTGACTGGCCAGATTTTTTGGGAACACTTTTTGATAGTTCATTTTCACTTGGAAACTCAGGTGAAACATTTGCTCTCAAGAATGCTTCTGGCGCGTCGGTACATACGTTGACCTATGATACGTCACTTGGAGCGCGAGGTAATGGCAATGTGCTTGCACTTCGTTCGGAAGAATGGAGCGAACAATTACCAACACCTGGAATTTCTAATGTGCCACCCGAAATAGAAATACTACCAGAAGAAGAAATACTACCTGATTCAGCAGGCAGCGAGACTCTAGAAAATACTACAGAAGAAGAGACTGTCGAAGGTACATCTGACTCAAGTAGTGTAGAGGAGGGTCCAAACGAAGAAATTCTTGAGGATGCGATTGAGACTGAGAATGCCACTATTCCACACATTGTGATAAATGAGATTGCTTGGATGGGAGTGCCAGGAAACCACTATGGTGAGTGGTTGGAATTCTATAATGAGAGTGATAGCAATGTCTCACTTCTAGGTTGGACACTTTACAAAGATGCAGGTACAAAACGTGTCTTCACACTTACAAAGACTATTCCCGCAAAAAGTTTTTTGGTACTTGAACGAACAACTGCGTCATATCCCGATCCACTTCCAAATATTGCCGATGAAGCCGGAGTTTTTGGCGATGGTGGATTTTCTAATCTACCAGGAGGAGAGCATTTATCACTTATTGATACAGAGGGGAGGGTTGTAGATGCTATTGATTTTTCTGCTGGGTGGCCAGCAGGTGATAACGATACTAAGAAAACTATGCAAAAAATCGAAAACGGATGGATCACTGCAAGTCCAACTCCTGGCAAGAGTAACGCATATAATCCTATGCGTTCTGCAAGAGCAGAAGTGACAGTAATCGATGATAGTGCCCCGCCATTTATTGAAGCAGTGCCACATATATCTCTTGTCAATATACAGAAAAATGAAATTCCTCTCGTACTACATGATACAAATTTATCTGAACTTTCTTTTTCTTTTGTGTATCGTGAGGAAAACATATATCTTGCGATAACTAATCCGAAGGATGTATTTATTGCTCTTTCGAATGTCACTGTAGATAACTTGGGCAAAAAGTTTGTCATACCAACTGGTACCCAAATCGCTCCATTTGCTACGGCTGTCATTTCACATCCAAATGCCCAGCTTGCGCGCGCAAGCTGGGCTCTGCTAGTAGAAAGAAATATTGTTATTGAATAATTACCTCTTTATGGTCTCTCTGGTGTGGGGGTAGGAGAAGTACCTGGAGCGGTATTCATTTCTGCGATTAGTCTTGCAACTGCTTCCTTTGTCATACGCGCGCTTTGGATTGCTTTTCGAGCGAGTGCTATGGCATCGCGATAGTTACCTTCGCGGAATTCTATCTTTGCACTATGTACCACTTTGTCGATCTCAGCAATACGAGATTCAAGCTTTGTATGGATAGCATCATATTTGACTTCAGTTTTTCGCAATTCATCTACTGTTATGACCGCTTTGGAAATTTCGCGTTCTGCGATTTTTGCAATATCTATTTCTGTTGGTGTTATTACTCCAGGTGTAGTTTGAGACGAGCTGGTAGTATTGTTAGTCGGGATAGTTGGAGAAACAGGAATCGTACCTTCTGTGCCAGTTTCTGATAGCAGTATCTCAGTATTTTTTACTGCTGGTGCTGTAGTTTCGACAGACGGACGATTATTTGCGAACGCTGCTACTCGTGCGCGGTGTTTAGCAACTTTTGCAACAAGTACTTCGTCAGTCGTACGGGTAAATTTTTCTCTTTTTTCTGGAGGCAGTTTTCCGATGCGAGTACGCACTATGTGCATATGCTCATCGATTGCAGCTTCAGCTCTATTTTGACGGTCTGTATCAAACTTTCCTTTTGTGATGAGTGTCTCAGCTTCGGCAAGACGCGCTTCGACACGAGTCTTTGCATAGGTGGCTTTAGCTTCTGGTGTTAGTTTGATTGCACTTACGATTGCTTCATTGAAATATACTTTCGCCGGATAGAGCAAGTCTCCAGGGAGCGCACTTGCAGCTGTATATGAGACACTACCACCAGCGACAATCGCAATTACAAGAACGATTGCAACAAGTTTAAATGCCGGAGCGAAAGTGAAGCGTGAGAAAAATGGTGACGACTCTGGCTTTAAGAAAGATGTTTTTCGCATTTCAGCTTGTAGTTCTCCTTTGATAGGATACTCTTCCATGAATGCGACAAGATTGTTTAGAATAACTGATTTTTCTGTCTCAGTCATTTGTATTTCTTGGATACTTTTTAGTATCGTGCTGTATTCGCTTTCCATTCCAGTCGAAAAACCGCCATCAGCTATTTTCGAAGTATTCAGTTTTTTGTTAAATAATTTCATTGTTGTCTGTGTTGTATTGCTGTTGCTCGGTGTTCAACGGGGTGGGAACTTTTCTTTCATTGCTTTCTTGAGTTTGTCGAGTCCTCGGTGGATGCGCACGGATGTATTGTTTTCTGATTCACCGATTGCATGTGCGATATCTTTGACACTCATATCCTCAACATACCGCATAAGGAGCACCTCTTTGTATTTCTCGTCGAGTCCAGAGAGAATTTCCATCGCTTGATTGCTTTCAAACAAAGTTTCATGCGTGTCTGCCGCATCGCTTTCGTCTGCATAGTCATATCCTTCTTCCATGAGTGCGTCGAGCGAAGATTCCTTCTTTTTGCGTTGCCCGTCAATAATGGCATTTGTCGCGATGCGGTAGAGAAAAGGTTTCATCTGCTCAACTTCTTTCCCGTCTGCAAGGTATTGCCACACACGGGTAAATGTATCCTGGACTAGATCTGTCGCCTTGTCGCGGTTTCTAGTCTTTGCGTAGCAGTAGCGGAAGATTGGATCAGCAAACACATCGTATGCCTTTAGGAACTCGTTTTTTATTTTTTCAGGATCAGTCTGATTCATATAGTATGACGTTTGAGAAAAGCTTTTCTTACAGAGTCATGGTGTTTCTAGTATATCGTTCTTTGATAATTTTTTCCATAAAAGTGCAATAAAAAAATCCTGCCTTTTTAAGACAGGATTTCCGCTCGATAACTTTAGTTACGCAATAGCGAGTTCCACAACATCGGCGGAGGAAGGTGCCGTTTGGGAAAGCTCGATGCTTTTAGTTTCGAGCAGGGGAGTCTTTCTGGTACTTACTGATGTTGCCATTTGTAAGTTTATCGTCACTGCAGCTATAACACTGAGGATACTGATACCAGTTATGCCTATGTCTAAATGTACTATGATTTCATGCACCACCGGAGACATACTATCCCAAGTGAGTGAAAAAATAAAGCTGATTGCCATACTTGCAAATGCTGCGAGCAGAAATACTGCGGTGGTAAAGGTGTGGGTGGTTTTCATAACAGAAGCCTTATTTGGTTTTGTCTTTTTCGCGGGCACTTTGCTCGCTTCCACAACATAAGACGGACACTGCATAAAAATCTTACAAATAAGAAAATACTTATTTTATTGGGATTTTCGCTTATTTTTGCTATGCTTTTTGTATGAAAAGACAATCGACGTCATGGGAGTCTTCGGCTGCCTGGTATCAAGATCTCGTCGAGGGGCAGGGTGCTACCTACCAAAAAGAAGTCATTTTACCGAATCTACTTCGTGTTCTCGCGCTGCGCAAGGACGAGCATCTTGTTGACGTGGCATGTGGGCAAGGCTTTTTTACTCGAGCATTTGCTGCGACAGGAGCGCGCACAATTGGTGCCGATATCTCGCCATTGCTTATACAGTTTGCAAAGGAGAATGCTCCAACAGTAGATGCTTTTTATATTGCTCCCGCACACACTCTTTCTTTTGCCAAGGACGCATCAGTCGACACTATAACTATCATCATGGCTATCCAAAACATCGAGAATCCAGCAGAGGTTGTCAAAGAATGTGCACGCGTGCTCAGATCACATGGCCGTATTGTCATTGTGATGAATCACCCAGCATTTCGTATCCCGAAGCGAAGTGATTGGGGATATGATGAGAAGACAAGTACACAGTATAGGAGAATCGATGGCTACATGTCGCAGTCAAAAGTACAGATCGATATGCATCCAGGCAAGAACGCTACGGGTCGCGGAAGTGGCGACTATACAATTTCATTTCATAATCCGCTACAGTTTTATTTCAAATTGTTCCACAAGTACGGCTTTGCGGTATCCCGTCTTGAAGAGTGGATTTCACACAAAAAAAGTAGTAAAGGACCTCGACAGAAAGCAGAAGACGAAGCACGCAAAGAAATACCGATCTTTCTTTGTCTTGAGGTGATTAAAAGAAATCCTTGACAAGTACTTTGTATTTAGTATAGTATCGCCTAGGCACATCAACAATCAAAAAATAAAAGAGCATGGTGGTATTTGTCTTTTATTCGGTCATTTCCGGTTTTTGCGGTATGCATATACTGCCAACTTACTTCGAAAAAGTACCGATTCCTGCCCAAGGCCATGCTCGGTCTGCAAATCCTGCAAGAGAAATCTTGCAACTGCAGTCAAGCTACGGCTAGCTTCCTAACCGCAACAGATGCACCTCAAGAAATTTTTCTGGGGTGCATTTTTTATTGTATCTTTTTTAGTATATGTGTGATCTTTTTGAAATCTTTTTTGAGTGTCTCACGCATGCTGCCGTCATAGAGTGCTGCTGCTGGATGATAGAGTGGGAGGAAATACGTTGTTTCAATATAGGGAAATTTTTTGACGAGCAGTTTACCGTGTACTTTTGAAATTTGTTCGCCTGGGAAAAAAGTATTCATTGCATGTCGCCCAAGGAAGACGATAACTTTTGGCTGTATGACATTGAGCTCCTCTGTAAGCCATGCTCGGCATGCTTCTTTTTCTGATGGTTCGGGATTGCGATTATTTGGCGGCCGATATTTGACTATATTTGTGATGTAGACATCGTCACGCTTGAGGTTTATGCTTTCGAGCATTTCTGTGAGGAATTTGCCCGCAGCACCCACAAATGGTCGACCTTGCATATCCTCAGATTTCCCTGGAGCTTCTCCAATAAAGACAATTTGCGCATGTGCTGAACCATCACCAGGTACTGGTTGTGTCGCAGTCTTTTTGAGTGCGCACGTACACTTGGAGAACCATTTCTCATGAAGGGCGCGAAGTCGCTCTTGTTTGGTCATGTAATTAGTATATTACAGAACTATTAGAGTATTTTGCATGCAGGGCTAGAGTAACATCTTGCTGCTTTGCAATTTTCTACAGACTGACAAGTCAACCCAAGTAATTTCTATATATTTGCATGATGACATGCTATACTTTCGCTATGTTCAAAAATTTCTTGATGAAAAAAATGCTCAAGGCAAAAGGTGTGCCTGAAGCCCAAATTGATATGTTTGTGACGCTTATGGAAAAAAACCCCGAGCTTTTTAAGAAGATTGCTGCGGAGATCAAACAGAAGACAAAAGAAGGGAAGAGTGAAATGGCAGCCTCTATGGAAGTTATGCGTCTGTATCAGGGAGAACTTCAGAAGTTGTTGCGACAGTAGTATTTGACAAAAACATACTATTTGCTAAGCTTGGCGTAGGTGGCAATCCTTACATGGTACAAGAAGACCGTGGGGATAGCTAATAAAATCAAAACAACTTCTTCACATGAAAAAGAATGTGTTTTCAATGGGCTACAGCCCGCACTTTGTGCCGTCTGAAAATCGCTGCGACCACCCGGATGCACGGGAAAAGAAAGCTGCTGCAAGAACCGCCGATGAATACGATGATGGTGGCGGAGGACATCTCAAGGGATAACCGCATATTAAATTCCCTACACTATTACCACCCACAGAAACAATGTTTCTGTGGGTGGCTTTTTATTCTCAATAGCTAATTTTAGATAGTATTGATGATTTTTGTACGGAAGATCGACATATATTTTTTATTTAGTATTATGAGTGTGGGTTGCACATATATTGCTCTCTTTAGAGAGTGTGTTGATGTAAATTTGAGCGATCTTTTCTGTTTTTATTTGAGTTCGTTTTATAAACACTAGCTGAAGCTCTCAGTCTAGCGCGGGTGCCATAGTGGTACATGATGGCTCTCATGTTTTCTATCGCTATGGATTTTGTGGTGACCGTCTACTCTTTTGGGTAGACGGTTTTTTATTGTCCAAAATATCTTTATTTGCTATACATACTCCATGTCTTTATCTATCGGCATGGAGTGAACACAATCCAACATGCCGAATGCTCTGCATTGATCCTGTTTGAGTTCCGAATCAAGTTACCGAGCATTCGTTAGCTCGACGTTATACTTCTCTCTAGGGTTGTTTTAGGCCTCTTCACAGAGTGTTTTGGATAAGGAAAACCTCATGTTTATCAAGGTAGAATACATTGACTTTTTCATGTAAATATGATATTATTCTACTAGTTCCTTACCATTCCAATTTGCGAGTAGTCATAGCCACAAGGCCGCGAAATATCGCTATTTTCTGGCTATGACTACCGAACTCGGAAAAAGTCATGGTTCCAGGCTTATGCGGAAAGCGAGCATAACAGGGTGATTAGCCCTTAATACCTACTACCATGTTTGATGGATTCAACAACCTCAGCGTAGGCCAGCTCAGAGCGGCTTACCAAATTATTGGCGGCGAAGAAGCATTCATGCAACTTCTCCGCGGTGAATTGACTATTACTAAACCCGAACGTGCATGGCGCGAAGAAGACGGCGTGATTTATTTCTCGCTCACTTCTAACGGAATGAACGGCCCGCAGTGGATCGAGCATTTGCAGAAAAAAGGTGACCGCGTGACCGATGACGCCAAGCAACTGCTCCACTCCCAGGACTTCAAACCGACCAACGGAGTTGTTTACCAGATCGCAGCGCTCAAAGGCATGCTTTGGAAAGACGAAGACCGGACTACCAAAAACATCCGTGCAATGGCCGATAAGCGCAAGCTTGAAAAGCCCAATGCGGAAGTGGGTTGCCTGATCCGTGACAAATTCACTGACGATGAATTGAAAGCCATGGGCTTGTGGTACATGGTTGCAATGCATGAACCGATCAAAGTTTCCGATGGCGGTCCGACCCTCCTCCGTGCTGACCGCCGCGAAAAGGGTCGTTATTTGGGCGCCTATTGCGACAGGCCTGACTTTCAGTACTATCGTGAGCTTGCGTTCGCTTTCGAGTTGTCGCAAGTTGGAGCTTAGGCTTTTGCCACTCGGTTCTTCTTTTGAACCTTTGGCCTTGGCCGCGTACAGTTTTGGAGGTATCACAAACCTCTTGCCCCTGCATCACACATGCGGGGGTACTTTTTTATTTGAGCGAAGTCGAATGGTAAAAATAGCTTGTGGTGGTATTTTATTGTCCAAAATATCTTTATTTGCTATACATACTCCATGTCTTTATCTATCGGCATCGTGGGTCTCCCAAACGTCGGCAAGTCGACGCTTTTTAATGCACTCACAAAAAAGTCTGTTCCTGCAGAAAATTATCCATTCTGTACGATCGATCCATCGGTCGGTATTGTCCCAGTGCCAGATGAGCGCATCGAGAAACTCTCGTCTTTTTCACGTTCCAAAAAAACTATTCCTGCGGTTGTCGAATTTGTCGATATTGCCGGACTTGTCGCAGGTGCGTCAAAGGGTGAAGGTCTTGGCAATAAATTTCTTGCAAATATCCGTGAAGTTGACGCAATCCTCCAAGTTGTGCGTGTGTTTGAAGATAAGGATATCATCCATGTCGCAAACAAAGTTGATCCACTCGATGATATTTCAGTTATTAACCTTGAGCTTATCCTCGCTGATCTTGAGACAGTATCCAAGCGCCGTTCTAATCTCAGTCGTGAATTAAAAAAAGGCGACAAAGGAGCTGTGGTAGAAGAAGCAGTACTCGCGCGTATCCAAGAAGCACTCGAAGCAGGGAAACTGGCGTCGAGTGTCGAGCTTGCCAAAGAAGAGAAACGCATCCTCTTATCGATGCATCTGCTTTCTGCAAAACCGATTCTCTACGCACTCAATGCATCAGAGGTAAATGAAAACGTAATCGAAAAAGTTGCGGCACAGATCCCTGGCAAGTATGTCGTTATTGATGCGATATTTGAAAAAGGATTCAATGAGCTGCTCGTTGGTGCCTATGACTTGCTCGGATTGGAAACGTTTTTTACAACAGGAGAAGATGAGACCCGTGCCTGGACGATCAAAAAGGGGAGCACTGCTCCGATCGCAGGTACTGCAATCCATACTGATTTCAAAGACAAATTCATTCGCGCAGAAGTAGTCTTCTGGGAAGAGCTTCTCGATGCAGGCTCGTATGTCGAAGCACGCGCAAAAGGTAAAGTGCGCACAGAAGGGAAGGAATACATTGTGAAAGATGGAGATGTCATAGAGTTTAGAATATAATTCTGAGCGTATCGAACGGGTCATAGAGTTTGAGGTATACTAGATTACAAAACAACGAAATATGTCTTTTTTTGAAGGAAGGAAAGCAGTGCTTGCAACAATGCACGGCAAAGAAAAAGCTATTGTGCCAATTCTTGAGAAGGAATTGGGTCTGCAGATAGTTGTACCAGAGCACTTTGATACCGATCAATTTGGTACGTTTACCAGAGAAATCAAGAGAACTGGAAATCAATTAGAAGCCGCTCGTCGCAAAGCACAAGCGGCGATGAAAATCACTGGCATCGATCTAGGGATTGCTAGTGAAGGAAGCTTTGGTAGTGATCCTGAAATCCCATTCGTTCAGTCAAATCTTGAATTACTTGTGCTTGTCGATGAGAAAAATCTTTTAGAGATTACAGGTACTCATAGATCTCTAGAAACGAATAGTGCTGGAGAGTATGTATCAACTGTCGAGGAGGCACTTGCTTTTGCCAAAAAAGTAGGGTTTCCACAGCATGGTGTTATCGTTCGAAAAAAAGAAAAGAGTAAGAGGGGTATATATAAAGGTATCGATACGGAAGAAGCATTGCGTCAGCGAGTCACCAAACTATTGAAGGGTTTTTTTATCAGAAAAGTATATATCGAAACAGATATGCGAGCACATATGAATCCTACTCGTATGGAAAATATTGCAAAGGCTACCACTGATTTAGTCTTGCAGTGTAAGTCTGAATGTCCGCGTTGTAAGACACCTGGCTTTTCAATTGTTGCTACAAAGAGCGGGCGAAAGTGTAGTGGCTGTGGATCAGTGACAGATTCGCCAGCCGCATATATAAGAACATGTCAGAAGTGTCACTTTGAAAAAGAAATAGAGATTAAACATACTATTCTTGAGAATCCTGAGAATTGTAGCTGGTGTAATCCGTAGGAGTTGGTGGTGTGTACTAATTCCTCTTTTACCAAGAACGTTTATACTATTTCTTTTTCTTAAGCGCAGTTATTTCTTCCATAAGGTTCTTGAGTGATCCTTCGATCTTTTCAAGCAATTCTTTGTCACGAATTTTTTCTTCTGCTTCGTCTCTTTCGATTTCCTCTTCGAGCTCATCGACGTCTTTTTGGATTTCATCGACATCCTTTTCGATACCCTCGACGTCTTCTTGAATCTCATCCACATCTTCTTGAATTTCTTCGATGTCTTCTGCGACTTCATCAAGTTGGGAACTGTTACGGTTCACGGTCATTTGGATAAAGATTGATAGATAAATCGCTTCAAGTGAGACGATTGTCGTCAAGACAAGCAGCACTGTAGCAAGTGGATAACCAAATGCGGAAAATACAAATGCACTAGCAAATAGCAGTGTGTGTACAATTACCGATGTTGGTGAGCCGATCCAACTCGTTATCCTCTTTGAGATGTCTTCTATGCCTGCAAGGGTTTTCTTTCTTCTCTTTTTGAGCGCGCGCTGTATGTTGTTTTTGTTTTTCATGCGAGTGGTATACTTATTACATTAGCACCATAACGCATTTCATTATTCATGACAACCTCTCATACACCGCATTCGTCAGTTAGAGACTTCTTTCTTCATCTAGGCTCCGCGATTGCGCTCTATGCTTCCACAATCAGTCTGCTTAATCTTCTCTTTGCTGTTATCAACGCACGCTTCCCAGATATTCTTGCATATGGTGTTGACTCGTCTGCGGAGTTGCTACGTGTCGCTATAGCAACACTCGTCATACTTTTCCCGTTGTATCTCATTTTTATGTATGTACTAAATACTGATCTTGCAAAGCATGCAGAAAAAAGAGATTCTTCTGTCAGAAAATGGCTCACGTATATAACACTTTTTCTTACCGGTAGTGCGATAGTCGTTGACCTTGTCGTCCTTATCAATAGATTTCTCGGTGGGGAAGTAACAGAGCGTTTCATATGGAAAGTGCTTGCGGTACTTGTTGTCGCATCATCGGTGTTTGTGTATTACTTCTTGGATATAAAAAATTATTGGCAGACCCACCGCATCCGATCACGTAGTGTCGCAATTGGTGCTGTAGTGTTTGTGCTTGTATCGATCTTAGTTGCTTTTGGCGTAGTCGGCTCACCAAAGATGCAACGCCTCCAGCGGATCGATAGCCAGAAGGTCAGTGATCTACAGTCAATTCAGTGGCAGATTATCAACTATTGGCAACAGAAAGGGAAATTGCCTCAGGAACTCAGTCTGCTCGTTGATCCACTCTCTGGATTTGTTTTACCAAAGGATCCAGAAACACATCTTGGAAAGATGTATACGTATGCTGTGATAGACAAACAGACATTTCAAATCTGTGCAGATTTCAATCTCCAAACGCCGAAAATAGCTTCAATGAACTCACCTGAGGGTGGTCCGATGGGTGCTACTGTGCCCGATACACTGTATTATCCAAGTGGTAATGAAAATTGGGAACATGATGCAGGAGTGTTCTGCTATAAGAGGATAATAGATCCGGATCTCTATCCAGTACTTAAGAAATAAGGATCAAAATGATATAGTAATGGTCTATGAAGACAGGTAAGTACGATCATCAGAAAATCGAAAAGAAGTGGCAAAAGGAATGGGCAAAAACAAAGCGCTACAAGACTACCGAGAAGAAAGGCAAGAAGAAATGCTACGTTCTCGATATGTTCCCCTATCCGTCTGGTGAGGGTTTACATGTCGGTCATCCACGCGGATACATCGGTACTGATATCTATTCTCGTTTCAAAAAGATGCAGGGATATAATGTGCTCCATCCGATGGGATGGGATGCATTTGGACTTCCAGCAGAGCAGTATGCGATCAAGCACAAAGTACACCCCGAGATCGCGGTCAAAAAAAACGTAAAGCGTTACAAAGAGCAACTCTCTATTATTGGGTTCAATTACGATTGGGAGCGTGAGCTTTCGACGACTGATCCGGCGTTTTATAAATGGACACAATGGACCTTCCTCAAGATGCTCGAAAAGGGACTCGCGTATCAATCGTATGAACCAATCAATTGGTGTCCCTCATGTCAGACTGGTCTTGCAAATGAAGACCTCGAAGGAGGGAAGTGTGAACGCTGTGGGAGTGATGTCGAGCAAAAGCCAATGCGTCAGTGGGTGCTCAAGATTACAAACTATGCAGATCGCATGCTTGCTGATCTTGATGGACTTGATTGGCCACACTCGGTAAAGGAATCACAAAAAAATTGGATTGGTCGCTCAGAGGGTGCTGAGTTTGAATTTAAGTTAGTTGCTCATAGTAAAGAGCTAGAACAAGCGCTCACTGTTTTTACTACTCGCGCGGATACACTCTTTGGTGTCACGTATGTCGTGCTTGCACCGGAACATGAGCTTATCGTTCAACTGCAATCAAGTATTCAAAATTGGACTGATGTACAAAACTACATAACAGAAGTAAAAAACAAAACTGAAATTGAACGTACAGATGCAACAAAAGAAAAAACAGGTGTCGAGCTCAAAGGTATCACTGCTGTAAACCCTGCAAATGGGGAAGCGGTACCTGTTTGGATCGCTGACTATGTATTGCATCACTACGGCACTGGTGCAGTGATGGCGGTCCCTGCGCATGATGAACGTGATTTTGCTTTTGCAAAGAAGTTTGGATTGGTGATCAAAAAAGTTGTTGCTAGAGAAACAGGTATCAAAAAGGAAAATGAAGAATTTCGTAATGGTGGCGCTGCTGTGGTATTTGATCCTATTTCTCAAAAATATGCTGTCGCTCTTCATACAGATGGTAAGCCATTACTATTTGCTGGTGGTGTAGATGCTGGAGAGCATGTGCACGATGGTATTGTGCGTGAAGTCAAAGAGGAGAGTGGGTTATACGATTTCAAGCATGTTGAATGGATAGAAACAAGTCATGCGCATTATTTTAATACCGCAAAAAAAGTGAATCGTGTTGCTCGTGCGGAATGTCTGCTGATTATATTAAATAGCACCAAGACAAAATCAATCAACCTTGAGGAGCATGAAAAATTCACACTCGGCTGGATGAGTGCTGATGAAATAAAATCATGGTGGTTGAGCCACAATGAAGAAGATGGATTCCTTCACTATATTCGTTTTCTTGATGAGTCGGTGGCGCGTGCAATAGAGCTCGAGTATGACAAAACAAGTGATGCAAGAAAATTCATCTCAACAGCATTTACTGATCACGGTATTCTTGAAAATTCAGGTGAGTTTACTGGAAGTACTTCAACCGAAGCTCGTGAAAAAATCACCAAAGCATTTGGCAAGAAAAAGGTCACCTACAAACTCAAAGACTGGGTCTTTTCTCGTCAGCGGTATTGGGGTGAACCGATCCCGGTGATTCATTGTCTTGCCTGCGGCGTCGTGCCGGTGCCGGAGAAAGAATTACCGGTGCTTCTGCCAAAGGTGAAGTCATACGAGCCTTCGGGCACGGGCGAGTCACCACTCGCGACGATAGACAAATGGGTGAACGTGAAATGTCCGAAGTGTAAGTCGCCGGCAAAGCGAGAGACAAATACTATGCCACAGTGGGCTGGTTCATCATGGTATTACCTCCGCTATATTGATCCGAAAAATAAGAAAGCACTCGTCGACAAGAAGAAAGAAAAATATTGGTCGCCGGTTGATATGTATGTCGGTGGTACAGAGCATGCAACACGTCATCTTATCTATGCACGTTTTTGGCATAAATTTCTCTACGATATAAAAGTTGTACATCGCCTTGAGCCATTTATGCGATTGCAAAACCAAGGCATGATCTTAGCGTCCGATGGACGCAAGATGTCCAAGCGTTGGGGTAATGTCATCAATCCTGACGATATCGTAAAGAACTATGGTGCTGATACACTTCGTGTCTACGAAATGTTTATGGGTCCATTTGATCAGTCGATCGCATGGAATACTGACAGCATCATGGGTGCGCGTCGATTTATCGAAAAAGTCTGGCGGCTTCAATACAACGTTTCTAAAAACAAAAAACAAAAAACAAAAAACACTGAGCTAGAAAAGCTCTTGCACAAGACAATAAAAAAAGTAACTGAAGATATAGAGACAATGCAATTTAATACCGCAATCTCTTCGATGATGATAGTGGTAAACGAAATGGAAAAAGCAGACGAAGTTACCGTTAGTGATTTCAAACTGTGTATACAACTACTTGCACCGTTTGCACCACATGTGACAGAAGCTATTTGGAGTAATCTAGGAAATAAAAAATCGATTCATATTTCAGAGTGGCCAACATTTGACAAGAAGAAGATTGTCGATACAGTATTTACACTTGTTGTGCAGATCAATGGCAAAGTGCGCGCTGAAATGACAGTATCTATTGATGCGACTGAAGAAGAGGTCAAGCAATTGGTTTTTGCTGATCCAAGGATAGAGCAGTGGACAAAAGGCAAAGAAGTACAAAAAACCTTTTATGTGAAAGGAAAACTTTTAAGTATTGTGCTCTAAAGCAGATCAAATAGTAGTGTATATACGGAAGCCCCTTTTTTTTTCTTTGATTTTTCTGTATTCTAATGAGGTACTACGAAACAGTGGTGGTTTCTTTATGTGTCATGTTTGCAATAAAAAACAAGAAAGTACATTTATCTATATATAGAAGTGCAACTCGACTAAAAATCGGGGGCTTTTTTGTTTTTTTCTTTCTATTTTTCCAAGTAGTAGCTGCTGCACCAGGGGTACCATTACTACTACATCATCAAGGAAGATTACTTGATGCATCAGGCAATTTGCTTGGTGGCTCTTCGGGGACAAATTACTGTTTCCGTTTTTCATTATATGATGATGCGATAGTTGGTGGACCAGATACTCGATTGTGGCCTTCAGTCACTCCTTCTACGATGACAGTCGAAGTAACCAGTGGAATTCTCAGTGTGAATATCGGTGACATTGCTGCAGGAGGAAATCTTCTTGATATTGATTTCAATGCAACTGACGAATTGTATCTCAATGTTGAGGTTGCAGATTCAATTGCTGGTTCCTGTGCTGGGGTTAGTGTATTTGAAACACTTGGTCCTCGATATCGAGTAACAGCTTCAGGGTATGCGATCAATTCAAAAACAGTTGGAGGATTTACTCCATCACAAACCGCAACAGGGAATGAAGTACCAGTTCTCACGAGTGGCACACTCATTCTCGGATCAGCATCAGCAGGGCTTCGTTCGCAAGGAACAAATGCATTGATTCTTCAGTCAGGAGTCACTGGAGATTTACAATTTTTTTCTTCATTAAATAGGATGACTGCAGCAGGTAATCTGATACTCAATGGCTCAGTCACTACAGCGGGTCTGACTCTTTCGGCAGGTGGAAGTGTTGTTACAAACGGCGCTGGAAGTTTGACTATAGGAAACGGATCTCTTACTAGTCTTATTGTGAGCACTGATGGCACTGGTGATAGTGAAGTTGTTTTACCAAATGGTGCAATTGCTTCAAATGAAATTCTTCTATGTTGCCGGCGCAACAACAAACGGTGGTCTTACTCTCACTGGTACAGAAGGAGCTACACTCGGTATACAACTCACTGCTTCAGGTACGACAGGAGCAACTGCTTCAAACTCTGGTCTTGAAGTTGGTTCAGCAGGACTTACGCTCCTCAAAGGCTGTGCAGATAACGAACTACTCAAATACACCGATGCTGGTGGATGGGCGTGTGCAACTGATCTTTCTGGTGGCGGACTTACTGATGGAGAGGACTTACTGATGGAGATTATGGAGACGTGACTGTTTCTGGTGCATCAACTGTCTGGACGATAGATAACACAGTGGTAAGTTTTGCAAAGTTACAAAATATCTCTAGTGATCGATTGATTGGTAGAGATACTACTGGTTCAGGATCTCCAGAAGAATTAACACTTTCTGGTGGCCTTGAATTTACCGGCACTGGTGGTATCCAAACATCTGCATTTACTGGTGATGTTCTAAAAAGTGCTGGTGGTACTACTCTCACCATCGCCGCTGATGCAGTCGCCCTTGGGACTGACACCACCGGCAACTATGTTGCCACCCTTACCGCAGGGAACGGACTCACTGGCACTGCTGCGG
>JALOQM010000004.1 GCA_025453495.1 Minisyncoccota bacterium
GCCCAAACTGAGATCATGACAAAAAGTGCCACAATACCCCAGAGCATGAATTTGCTTCCGTCACGACGTTTTTCTGCGTTGTCGGCATTGATGAAGTAAATGACAACACCGTAGACAAAGAGACCGAGCGAGGCAGCAATAAAAACTGGAATAAGTAATTTAATTACTACACACATAAACCACGTAAAGAATTGTGAAACTGATCGTATCGAACTCGGACAGCCAACGTTGCCAGTAGAAACATTTGCTGTTGTGGTGACAGTTTGAGTAGTTGTGGCTTCTATCGTTGTTGTCGCGACATTGCCAGTTTGACTTACAGATGTATTGGAAGGATTCACAAATACCGATGGCTCAGTGTAGAACAACGGATCTACATATAGAGGATCAAATGTTGTCTCAATGGGATTTGAGATATTTCCTGATTGTGTATTTCCACTACCAAATATAGTTTGTGCTGAAACTGAAAGAGTAGAAGTCAAAAATACAATTAAAACTACCAGACCGGAAACTATTTTTTTTATTGGAAAATAAGCAGCCATTACTTCAGCTGATTAACAGTACCAACAATGGCTTGTGCAAGTATCCATGCACCAAGCATAAGCGCAGCACCAACAAGTGTCCACATCAGCGTACTTTTAGCTTTAGTGAGTTTCTCTTCATTGCCACGTGCCCAAACAAAAAGAAATCCCGAATAAATAATCATAATGACGATGATCGGTGTCCCGATCTTTGTAATAATCTCAAGTATCTTGGCAATAAATTGTGGAATAGTCTTCACATCACCGCCAAGAGGGTTTTGTAATTTATCAGCATCAGTAATAGTGTTTGCACCTTCGAGATTGGCGGCATCTCCAGCGGGCGGCAGATTACCAGCTGTTCCTTGTCCAAGCACAATAGAAGGAGCAACAAAAATTGCCAGAAATAGTACCAGAGACGCAGTACTCGCAAAATATTTTGTGTATGTATTCATATACCTAGTATACAACCGCTTGTATGGACAGACAATAAACTATTCTTGTTGACTATCGCCAAGCAGATTATAGCCAGGCTCATTTTGTAAATTCTCATCAAGTAGTGTACCGACAAGTGTGTTGACGATAAGCCATGCCGCCATGGCTATCACAAGGCCGACAAGTA
The DNA here is from genome assembly GCA_025453495.1 of Minisyncoccota bacterium. GTDB lineage: Bacteria > Patescibacteriota > Minisyncoccia > Phycocordibacterales > UBA9973 > JALOQM01. The sequence continues at coordinate 1,138 of JALOQM010000004.1, forward strand.
CATTCCAAAATATCCCGCGAGCTTTTGTAAGTTTACCAGATTCCCCCTGACTACTCAGGTATAAAAACCCTGCATACATAAACATTCCTGCTGCTATCGGAAGAGAGAGTGTAAATAAAAGAAAATCAATTATGCGACGCACAAGGTCTATCAATTCAATATATCCACAATTTTCTTTGCAAGTCACGATACCACCAGTCTCTTCAATGACTGGGTCAGTAGATGGCGTCTCATCAGAGGCACCTTCCCCTGTTGAGCTTTGATTTCCAGCTTGCGGAGGTGCTTCACCTGAAAGTGTCTTGAAACTGAGTGTTTGTCCATCTGCAATAGCATTTTCATCATGGAAGGCACGCGCTCGGAAGTAATACCGAGTATTCGCGGTAAGACCGGAAACAATACACTCATAATTAAGATCACCAGTACTACTTCCTCGTCCTTCATAACAGCCTATTTGTGGACTTGTAGAAAGCGCTGAGTCAGTATCGAATTGGAAATAGGCAATTGTCTGCTGACCAAGTGGATCAACTGTACCTTGCAGTATCGCGGTCGTCTGCGAGATATATTGTGCTGGTCTTGTCTTGACCTTTGGCAGATCTGTAGGAAGCGCTCCGGCAGCGAGTGTAGTAAACGTCGTAACTGTGCCATATTCATCAATTCCACTGGTTTGCGTCGCTCCGACACGTACAAAGTACTCTTTCTGTGGTGATAAACCTGTAAGTCTCGCAGTAAAAGGAATATCTAGAGTACCAGAACCGAGAAACATCTGAAACACTTTTGGCCATGGTAGTGGTGTAGCAAGACTGTCGCTGTACTCAAACCAAGCTATAGTAGAAGCACCACCAGGATTAATCAATGCCGTAAGTGTCGCTGCATCTCCAGATATTGATTTGGCAAACCCTGTTTCAATTGAAAGATCGGCCAGCGCAAATCTTGTACCTGTACTCAGGAAAAAAGCACCAACAAGCGCAAGTGAGACTATGAAGCGAAATATATGGCGACGAGACATATGTATATTTTATATTTTTTGTAGGAGAAAATCGAGCTCATCATTAGCGGTTGAGAGCGCACTACCTGGCGTCTGAGCCCCTGAGAGCGCAGCTGTCACCATATTTCTAAAAATCACGTCTGTCGCAGTGGTATCCGGATCAAGCCAGCCACGTGACACCAGTGCGGCATCATAAAACACTTTCATGTATGGCGGATCAGTATCGACAAGTCCATCTACTATGACATCACGACGTACTGGTGCAAGTGAGAGCGCAGTCATAATAATTTTACTCGCATCTTTGCCAGTCATAATCCCGGCGACACTTGCAGCGGTCGCAAGGTTCTTTGAAGATTTAGAAATAGCAAGACCATACATCTTGCCAAAAGTGAGCTTAGTAGCAGCACCACGGATCTGTGGTACTGACGCGACATTGAAATTAAGATTTGGATTGCGCTCACGAATAGTAAACAGCTCACTTGCATAGCCGATATACATTGCTGTAGTACCAGACACAAATGCATCTTGTGCGCTTGGCAATGACTTATTCCACGAGTATGCAGTTTTGAGTGGATTAGCAAACTCTGTATAGAAACGAAGTGCTTCCTCAGCTGGATTAATCACTGATCCTGGCACCTGCTGACGCATGATTGAGAAATACTTCCCTTCTTGGTCACGCGCAACGAACTGCCCTCCAGGCTGCATAACAAGCATTGCGAGAATATCCTTGGCATTCGGTATATTCACATACTCGCCCATTGCAATAGCGCTTCTCGCAATAGCGCCAGACGTATTTCGCGCAGTGAGTCTTGGTGCGGAAACAAGTATTTCGTCCCAATACTCTGGTACTTTGGCAATTCCTGCTGCATCAAACATACCTGGATTGTAATAGAGCACAAGTGGATCAAGGGAAAACGGCAATGCAAGTACCCCTGATTCATCAAGATACAAAGTGGCTTGTGTTACAAATGTCGACTCAAATGTCTGCTTCGTAAGTGAAGTATATGGGATTGGAAAGACCTTATTTTTGTTTTTGAGAATTGCATCAGTCGGTAAAAAGAAAAGATCTGGACCAGTGCCCGTAGCGAGTGCCTCGACGAGTTCCATATCAAACGTAGCTGGATTCTTCCTCACATAGCTGATTTCAAGTCCCTTATTTTGATCATTGATCGGTCCGATCAATGCTGACATATCTGTTGCAGGGATTGTACCCCAGATGACGAGCGGACCTGAAAGTGCGGCAGTGGTGCTAGATGATCCAAGTTTTATTACGCCAGAGAAGATAAGCACTGCAAGTACAGTGAAAAAGCCAAAAACAGAGAGTATTGTGATTTGGAAATTAGACATAGATTAGGGACTGCGTGTTTAGGTATGAGAAACTACCGGCTTGTTAAAAAGTATACCATAATGATGCGCACCCGCACTCACCTCTTTTTCAACCAAAAAGCCTTCCGAAATAAAAAACGATTCTGCTATCGGTTTTGTAATGACATGTTCTCCTGACGGACCCATACCACCAAATGAATCTGACCAGTCTACAAGCAAGACACGACCGCCTGGTTTCGTAACGCGAGAAATTTCACGTACAAATGCATTTCGATCCTCGACTTGGAAGAGTACATTTGAAGCAATAACAAAATCCATCGACGCATCTTTGAGTTTTGTACCACCATACTTTTCGATATTACCCCACAGTATTTCTATATTTGTGAGATGTGCGTGAGATGCTTCATTTTGGATACGAGTAAGCAATTCTTTTTGCACCTCAACGGCATATACTTTGCCGCCGCGCACGTGACGAGCAGCTGCTATAGCATACGCACCAGAACCAGCACCAAGATCGGCCACTTGCATACCTTCGCTAAGAGCACATTGCCGAATAATTGTTTCAGGATTAGCAAACATAATAAAAGTATACCATGCTCTAAGAGAAAAAAGATTATTTGACAAAAGAAAATAAAATTTGTATTTTACGTATAGTCACCAATGTACACCAAAACTATGTATACACTCAACCAGAACCAGCGTAACGCTTGGCACTTTCAAAACAATCTACATACACCAAGCAACCACCGAGCAAACTGTCATAACTACTGGGTCAGTGGTGCATGTCGCTTGCGACGCTCGGCACTACCTCAAAAAATAAACCCATAAAAACCCCTGTTAAGACAATAAGACAACAAAAATCCCGATCGGAACACCGTTCGGGATTTTTTATTTACATATTTTCTAGAGCAAGGTTAGTGACGCAATACTGTCTCCTGGGCGCATTTTCATAATCGTCACACCTTGTGTCTGTCGTCCAAGCGATGGAATAGTATCAAGCGTCACGCGGATCACTTGCCCTTTCTTTGAAATCGCGATCATTTCTGCTTGATCCTTAACGAGCCGACCGATAATGAGCTTGCCAGTTTTAGGGGTTATTTTTGCTGTCTTAATACCTGAACCGCCACGGTTTTGAACTTTGTATTCTTTGAGTACTGTTTTTTTACCAAGACCATTTTCGCTCATTACCAGCAATGCGCCATCTTTGCTCGCTGGGGTAATGACATCAACACCGATGATTTGTTCTCCTTTACCAATTTTCATCGCACGCACGCCACCTGCAGTACGTCCCATCTCACGAATGTCAGATTCTTTGAAGCGAATAGACTGGCCACCACTTGTCGCCATAATGATTTCATCACTCTTCTCTACTGCAAGTGCTGACTGGAGACTGTCTCCTTTGTCAAGACGGATCGCAATGATACCACTGCGGCGCACGTCTTTGAAACTCTCTGATGACATTTTCTTTGCAGTTCCCTGTGTTGTCACAAGCATAAGAAATGTGCTTTTTGCTTTTGCTTCTTTTGGCATCTCAAGAATCGACGTTACTTTTTCGTCAGAACCAAGAGAAATGAAGTTCATGATTGACTTACCTTTTGTCGCGCGTCTACCCTCTGGAATGTCATACATTTTAAGTTGATAGACTTTGCCAAGATTGGTGAAAAACAAAAGATCGCTGTGCGTATTTGCAGTCAAAAGCATTGTGACAAAATCTTCTTCTTTGGTTTCAAGATCAATCACACCGACACCGCCGCGCTTCTGAACACGAAATTCTGATGGATCAGTACGCTTGACGTAGCCACCTGCAGAAAAGACAAGGACAGATTCTTTTTCTGGGATGAGATCTTCTTCGGAGATATTTTTGACACCACCTTTAATCACCTTGGTGCGGCGCTCGTCTCCGTATTTTGCCTTCACTTCTGCAAGCTCCTCTGAGATAAGATTGAGCATCTTTTTTGCACTTGCAAGTAATGCCTCAAGTTCTTTGATGAGTGCTTGTTTTGCCTTGAGTTCTTCTTCAACTGCTTTACGCTCAAGTCCTGCAAGCTTTTGCAATTTCATCTCAAGAATCGCATTTGCCTGCAATTCAGAGAACTTAAATTCTTTTATGAGGTTGAGGCGTGCAGTTGCAGTATCTTTGGAAGCACGAATAGTCTTGATAACTTTGTCGATCAGATCAAGTGCCTTTTTGAGACCAAGCAAAATATGCTCACGGGCTTTTGCTTGCTTAAGATCAAATGTTGCGCGACGACGGACAACTTCTTGACGGTGCTTGATAAATTCTTCAAGGAGACCCTTGAGTGAAAGCGTCTCAGGCACACCGTCGACAAGTGCAACGGTATTAAGATGAAATGTCGTCTCAAGTGCAGTATGTTTATAGAGATAGTTCAGTACCTTTTGTGGAAAAACGCCAGATTTCAAGTCGATAACGACACGGATATCTTTTGTCGATTCATCGCGAATATCTTTTATGCCTTCAAGCTTTTTTTCTTGCACAAGCTCAGCGATATTGACGATGAAATCCTGTTTGTTGACGCGATACGGGATAGACGTGATGACGATCTGAAACTGGCCATTTTTCTGCTCGATAATTTCTGCTTCACCACGACAGACGATGCCGCCGCGACCAGATGAGTACGCATGCACCATTTCTTTAGCACCATAGATAATTCCTCCGACAGGAAAATCAGGACCTTTGATGAATTCCATCAAATCTTCTGTCGTCGCGTCTTTGTTGGAGATAAGATGGATACAGGCGTCGATAACCTCACTGAGATTATGTGGTGGGATATTTGTCGCCATACCGACCGCGATACCAAGCGTACCGTTCAAAAGAAGTCCAGGCACTGTCGTTGGCAAGACCACTGGCTCTTTCCTTGTACTATCGTAGTTTGCACGGAAATCTACGGTTTCCTTTTCAAGGTCACGCAAGAGCTCGACTGCGAGTTTGGACATTTTTGCTTCTGTATAACGCATCGCTGCGGCACCGTCGCCATCGATTGAACCGAAGTTACCTTGCCCCCAGACAAGCGGATAGCGCGTCGAGAATTCCTGCGCCATGTTGACCATCGAGTCATAGACTGCAGTGTCACCATGCGGGTGATATTTACCAAGCACGTCACCTACGATAAGTGCCGATTTTCTAAATTTGGTATTTGGCGCAAGACCAAGCTCATTCATCGCAAAGAGAATACGACGATGCACTGGCTTCAATCCATCACGCACGTCAGGGAGTGCACGCGACGTAATAACAGACATCGCGTAGTCAAGATATGACTCTTTCATTTCCGTCACAATACTGACCGGGACGATCTGTTCACCAGCTTGTTTTTCTGCTATTGGTTCTTTGGTGTCTTTTTTTGCCATTTGTTACAACTAATTCGTGATGATAAAACCAAAATATGTATACAGTATTACTATAGCATGACTACTGTTTTATCCTGAGCTGCTTTTGTGAACTTTGTCGAACAAGTCGAATAATTGCCATATATACTATAGCAATTATTCGACTACTTGAGTCGTTTCAAGAGCTTCAGTGCTCGCTGTCTCAGTACCCATTGTCTCAGTGGATGTTTCTTGTGTTATAGATTTCAAATCCTCTGTAAAACCTGAAACACCTTGTGACACAGTGTCTACTGTAGTATTGAAATTTTTTTTAAGGAGCTCAAACGGTTGTACGATATTTTCACCAAATACTTCTTTCTTTTGCTTAGGTTCCTTACTTTGTGCGGTAAATACTGCGATCCACACAAACACCAACACTACACCAACAACTGTTGTTGCGACAAGTGCAATATGCTGTCGTTCTTTTTCCGGCTTTGTCCGTAAATGCTCGACTAGTTTTTTGATCCGATGCTTCATTCTGTATATCTTATGCGCCAAGTACTACTACTTCCCCATCTTTTCCTTCCAAATCTTTCTTCTTAAGTGTCAGCTTCTCAAGCGGCTGTACAGTTTCCTCCCCCGCTTCCTTGAGAAATACTTTGAGTACAGGAGAAGTGGACTTTACCGAATCAGCCGAAAGGTACTCCATTGGAATAATTATTTTTGGCTCGAGAGACACCGCAAGCTTATATGCTGCTGCCGGAGTAAGCACACCTTCACCAGCTTGCTGAGATGCATCACTTATCGGGACAAATAATATATCAGGATTGCCAATCGCTTCGCGTACTTCAGAGGAAAGCTTCTCCTCAGAGAGTGCACCAAGAAAACACATATTCATACCTTCAAACAAAACTGAGTAAATAGTATTTATGAACTTCTTGCCATCGATGATCGATTCAGACAAAAAGCCACGGACAAAAACGCCTTTGATTTCATAATCACCAGGACCACTGACGACAAATGGCTGAGTGTCGCCGTGTGAAAGATTCTCGACACCATTGTAGTCAGGGTGATTGGTTGTCGAAAGAGCAATATCTGCACCGAAGCGCGAGACAGTGCCCGCTTTGGAACCCTTGCCAATTGGATTGAACGCAAGGACAGTATCGCCTTGCTGAATCTTGAAGAATTGCTTGCCGAGATACGTGATAATCATGGAGTGAGTATAGCAGAAATTGTAGAATTGGGGAATGAAAAAACCGTGACATGCTTGCCACGGTTTTATTATAAAATACAGCACTCATTTATTTTTTTTAAAAATCAGCGAAATTAGCTTTCTATGCTTTCTGTTCTTTTTAATCTTTTCCCATTACTCTCTTCCATCTTTTATTGATTATTTTGTATATGCAACTGCAGCATATACAAGTTAACTTTAATATAAAAAGAAAATCCCCAACCATCGATGTGGTCAGGGATTGCACAGCGAATGGTGTTTAATAATTTAACCCAAACAATTTTTAAGTGCATTGATTTTTGCCTGGGCTTTGTTAAAGCCAGCGCCTTCATAGCTCACTTCCAGAAAATCATTTTCGAGTGCCACCGTAAATACTCCAGGAGATATTCTTCGTTCAGAAAAAATAGGACTTACTTTGTATTTCTTCTGAAAAAGTTGACAGAGTTCTGAAAGCTCTGCTCCAACACTAGAACTCGGCGTTTTTTCAAAATTTTCATTGCGAATGCGCTTGAAGAGCGCTTTTGCGCAGTAAAAAAACTCATTCTCTGTTACTTTCTGTTTTTTCACCGAAGCACGGAGTTTTTCGGTCAGCTCAGGATCATCAACAACACGAAAAAGGTACTTTTGCGTTTTTTCGCCGTCGATAATCGCAATCGAGTAGAACTCAATCACTACGTTATTTTCCTTGAAACTGTATTTGGTTGTTTGTATCATGACGTGTTAGTTTATGGTTTACCAAAAATTCCATTTGTTTTAGAATCTTTAGTAAACCATAAATAACTACGTTTTGATGAGAGTAATTCTGTACGTATATCATCACATTTATATCATATTGTCAATATAGTTCTTCTTCTCTGTTTATAGTACATTTAGCCCATTACCAGGCATGGATGACGGATAACCTTGCGCAGGCGTATGACAGACACGAGCGCGCAAACCCGTCTTCCAACCGCCATAGGCGGTTTTTTTGTTATCAAATATATGAAAAAGAAAGAAGAAAAAGCAGATACAGTTGCTGATACTACCAAAATGGGCAAGCTTGCCGATGAGAGTGTTTCGCCTATCGAGAAGGACGCACTTGTCGAAGGACCAGTTATTGAAGTCAAGAAATCATCGATCTACATCGACCTTGCACCATATGGTACTGGTATCATTTTCGGGCGTGAATTTACCAATGCAAAAGACCTCATCCGCAAGGTAAAGATCGGAGATGCTATCAAGGCAAAGATTGTCGAAACCGAAAACGAAGACGGCTACATTGAGCTCTCTCTTAAGGAAGCAAAGCAGGCACTCATCTGGTCAGATGCTGAAACAGCAATCAAAGAAAAGCTTGTCCTTGATCTCCCAGTCAAAGAGGCAAACAAAGGTGGGCTCATCATTGAATGGCAAGGCATTCAAGGCTTCCTCCCTGCAAGTCAACTCAAACCTGAGCACTACCCAAAAGTTGAAGATTCAGATAAAGACAAGATCCTTCGTGAACTCAAGAAGCTTGTCGGTAAGCGTCTCTCACTCACAATCATCAATGCATCTCCAAAAGAAGACAAACTTATCTTCTCTGAAAAAGAATCAAACCCTGAAGAGCGTAAAGAAATTGTTGGCAAGTATGCAGTAAGTGATGAGATCGACTGTACTGTCGCCGGTATCGTCGACTTTGGTGTGTTCCTAAAAGTCGAAGAAGGTCTTGAAGGTCTCGTCCATATCTCTGAGCTTGACTGGGGACTTGTCGAAGATCCTCGCTCGATGTTTAAAGTCGGTGAAAATATCCGCGCAAAGATCATCGAGATAAAAGACGGCAAAATTTCTCTCTCAATCAAAGCCCTCAAAGAAAACCCTTGGAAAGAATTTGAAACTAAACTCAAGAAGGGTGACATTATCAAGGGTGTTGTCATCAAATTCAACAAGCATGGTGCGCTTGTTTCTATCAAGGAAGGTGTCGCAGGACTTGTCCACAATTCAAACTTTGGTTCTGAAGCAAAACTTCGAGAAAAGCTTGAACTCGGCAAGACCTATAGTTTCCAGGTCACTATGTTTGAACCGAAAGAACAGCGCATGACCCTCACCTATCTCGAAGAAACAAAGAAATAAAATTCAGATTGTACTACACAAAAGCCCCACACACGGGGCTTTTGTGTAGTACAAGTATATGAATAACCGACACCAACTATCGACAAATATGTAGCGATATGCTATTATTTCTCCAGTCCACGAAATCACTTATCCTATTTCAAACCTGCACATTATGAAAAAAAGGTACACTACCACTGTCGACACAAGCGATGCCTTTACCAAAAGTATGAAAATGTTTGTTTTTATCCTCAAGGGAATTTCCATACTTGCAGTATTTACCGGCTACGCCTTGCTTGTCATATACTCATATAAAAAAGTGCCAACACTCAGTCTGCTGATCGGCGTGCTCCCACTCGTTCGAATTTGGGTATCGAATGCAGGGATTGGTACTGAATATATTGCATCGCGAAAAGCCGTACTTCTACGTAGAGCGGGTATTCATACAAAATAAAAGTACTTTCCAAAAAACTACGTAGCCCATCTAACATTTACTCTGTACATAAATGACCGAAGAATACTATATTCTTCGGTCATTTTTTTATAGAAACTTATTCCTTACTGCGTCGCCACTCATAGAGTGCGAGCGCTGCAGAGACCGATGCATTTAAGGATTCAATAGTGTGCGCCATTGGTATAGAAAAAAGAAAGTCACAATGCTCACGCGTCTTCTGTCGCACTCCCTTCCCTTCCGCACCGATGACAAAACACGTTGGTGAATTAAACTCGCCTTCCCAAAGTGTCTCTGTAGCAGAAGCAGCAAGACCAGCAATCCAAAATCCAGCATCTTTGAGTTTCAAGAGTGCGTCATTTATATTTGCCACACGAATAATAGGAATCGCGGCAATCGTGCCGGCAGATGCTTTATAGACAGCACCAGTAATCTGCGACTGATTATGCTTACCGAGAATGACACCAGACGCGCCAAGTCCAGCTGCAGTACGGATAATTGCTCCAACATTGTGCGGATCTTCAAGTTCATCAAGGACAATACATGACGGATTTGTATCCATTTTGAGAATCTTGATCCATTCTTTTAATTCAAGAAATGCGACAGGCGCAATTAATGCGATGACACCTTGATGCACACCACCATCCGCAAGCGTAGCCAGTTTGCGCTCATCAGCGATAGTCATCGGAATTTTGTATTTTGCTGCAGCATCTTTGAGAGACGCAAACAATTCAGGATCTATGCGGTCTTTGGTAAAAATCTTCTGCACTGTTTTTGGCGCACGCAGAAGTACCTCTTGGACCGGATGTTTGCCATATATGTAGAGTGGTTGTTCCATAAGGATTTTCTCCGCTAGATGCTAGTCGTAAGTAGCTAGTTGCTATTAAAAATACTCATCGCTTTGTTTGCGCTTTCGGCAAACAACATTTCGATCGCTTCGGCAATTTTTTTCGATTCTTTTTTTAGTACCGCCATTTCTGGATCTTTGAATGTGTTCATCAAAAATTTCACCGTTTTTTCTGCACCTCCTTTTGGACGCTTTGTTTTACCGCTTGGAGTTTGTGGGGAGAGCCCGATACGAATGCGATAAAATTCTTGAGACTTCACTTTTTTGATAATTGATTCAACTCCATTGTGCCCACCAGAACTACGATTGTAAGAAATACGGAAACTACCAAGTGGTAAATCAAGATCATCGTATACCACGACCAAATTTGCTAATGCTTGTTTTCTTGCCTTAAGCGAACTCGAAGGGATGAGCGGCGCCACTGACGCGCCAGAAGTATTCATAAAATTCTCGGGCAGTACAAACATACACTTTTCCTTCCCAAGCTTGCCCTCAGCTACAAGGGCGCCCAATGTGCCATCCTTGCGCCAATCAGAAAAAGCACATTTCTTTGCTATAAGCATAAGAATAACTCTTCCCGCATTATGGCGAGTATCTTCATATTCCTTACCAGGATTTCCAAGACCAACAATGATATGCACTTGAAAATAGTAACATATGCAATACTTCAAAAAAATAGATTCAGCGTAATACGACAGAAAAAAGAATGCACGAACTTTAGTAATTACACAAAGTCAGTCCAAAATTGGAAACACATACTTTTCACAAAACATATCACTACATATTAGTCTATTGTGTCAATACCCGATTGCGTATTACAATTTATACCTAATGAACGAACAAGCCCCATATCAAGCACAAGAGACAAATACTACCCTACCCAAACCTCCACGCACTAGTATCAAAAAACACCTCCATTCATTTTGGGAGATTATAGAATTTGCTGTTATCGCACTCTTGATTGTCATACCGATCCGCATGTTTATCGCGCAGCCATTTGTCGTCTCAGGTACATCAATGGTCCCGACCTTTGCAAGTGGTGATTATCTCATCATCGATCAGATCAGCTACCGATTTGAAGAGCCAGCACGCGGTGATGTGGTTGTCTTCAAATATCCCAAAGACACAAAAAAATACTTTATCAAACGCATCATTGGGCTCCCTGGTGAAACAGTAGAAATAAACGGCTCTGCTGTCAAAATCTACAATGACGCACATCCAAATGGTTTTATCCTCGATGAACCATATATCGCAAATCAATCAGCTAATTTCTCAAAGACTGTCGTTTCTGATGATAGTTACTTTGTCATGGGCGACAATCGCCCAGCAAGCTCTGACTCTCGTTTTTGGGGTCTTGTGCCCAAGAAATTAGTCGTCGGGCGTGCTTTCGTCCAACTCCTCCCGTTTGATCATCTAGAGACATTCCCGGGCGAGCATACTTTTGCTAAGTAATATATTTATAGGTGTAACAAAATACTATGAGCAGCAAACAAAAAAAAGAAAAGAAAGAACCTTCAACCGCACCACGCGGCATGCGAGATATTATGAATGAGGCGTACTACGATTTCCAGGGATTTTTTGAAAAGGCCCAAGAAGTCGCTATCTACTATGGTTTCAAACCGATTGAGACACCAATCCTTGAACATGAAGATGTCTTTACTACCACTATTGGTGAAGGCACCGATATCGTCGACAAAGAAATGTATACACTGCACACCAAAGGTGGTGATCATCTTGCACTACGCCCTGAGCACACCGCAGGTACTATGCGCGCCTATATCGAACATGGTATGCAAAACCAGCCACAGCCAGTTATGTTTTATCATTCAGGACCAGTGTTTCGACATGACAATCCACAAGCAGGACGCTATCGCCAGTTTACACAGTTTGATATAGATGCACTCGGTTCTGACAAGAGCGTCATCGATGCACTTGTCATCAAAGCGACCATGACCATACTTGAGGAAGCTGGTGCGGAAAACCTCACTGTCGATATAAACTCTATCGGCGACAAAGAATCCCGAACAGTCTACATTCGTGAATTGACAAATTATTACAAAAAGCACCTCTCTGCACTTCCAGCGGTTGACCGTGAACGACTGAAGACCAATCCCCTTCGCATCCTTGATTCCAAAGATCCAAAAACGATCGAAATCAACGAAAACGCTCCAGATGCAATCAGTCACCTGTCAGCACCATGCAAAAAGCACTTCAAAGAAGTACTCGAATACCTCGAAGAGCTCGGTATCCCCTATCAGATCAACAAATGCCTTGTCCGTGGTCTTTCCTATTACACACACACTGTATTTGAAATCATCCAACAGAATGCAACAGAATCAGGTGGCTCACTCACCATCGCTGGTGGTGGACGCTATGACTATCTCGCCCGCCAACTTGGCGCAAAAAAAGAAATACCTGCAGTCGGTGCCTCAATCGGTGTTGATCGTGTGATCATCCAGCCATGGTTCAAGAAACTGGCGCCGCGCAATGTCAAAAAACCAAAGGTATATTTCATACAGCTTGGCATGGAAGCGAAATTGAAGAGCTTAAATGTCATCGAAATTCTGCGCAAGGCAAAAGTGCCAATCTATCAATCACTTTCCAAAGACACACTCTCTACTCAGCTTGCAATTGCAGAGAAGATGCAAATCCCGTATACAATCATCTTCGGACAAAAAGAAGCACTCGAAAATTCCGTCATTGTCCGAGACATGAGTACACGATCACAAAAAACAGTAGAGATAAAAAAGCTCTCCGAGTATCTAAAGAAGCTCTAATCACGGCATGACTACAATCGTCCAAAGAGAACATCCCGTCCTGCGCGAGATTGCAAAGGCTGTGCCACTAAAAGATATACCGACCCAAGAAATAAAAAGGGTTATCGCACGTATGTGTGAAGCGCTCGCGCTACAAGATGATGGTGTCGCTATCGCAGCACCACAGATCGGCGAATCTCTCCGCATATTTGTCGTCTCAGGAAAAATATTTGATAAAGGATTTGAAAAAGAAAACTACGTACGGGATCCTAAAAATACTCATCCAGATAGTGTGTATATCAATCCAGAGATTATCAAGCTCTCGCGAGAAAAAAAGTTCATGGCTGAAGGATGCTTATCTGTCCGGTGGCTCTACGGAGATGTGAAGCGAGCAACCCGAGCAACTGTGCGTGCCTATGATGAGCATGGCAACTCATTTGAACGCGGTGCGGGTGGACTTCTGGCGCAGATTTTCCAGCACGAAATCGATCACTTAGATGGCACGCTCTTCATAGATAAAGCCACAAATGTACACGAAACCAAACTGGATGCTCGTAGTAAGTAGTTTGTATCTTGTATCTAGTATGGAGACAAAGGCAAAAAATTTCACAGACCTAACAGCCTGGAAAGAGGCTCATAAACTTGCACTTACGACCTATACAGCCTCAGTTCTGTTTCCAAAAAAATGAACTGTATGCTTTGACAGATCAGATGAGAAGATCAGCTGTCTCTATTTCATCAAAGATTACCGAAGGATTTTCGAGACACTCAGCAAATGAAAAAATACACTTCTATGCTATAGCAAAAGGCTCATTGACTGAATTACAGAATCAGATACTAATTGCAAGAGATTTGCTATATTTTAATATAGAAACAGCAGAAGCATTACTTGATCAAAGCACGACAAGTTTAAAACTTATCCATGGTTTAGTTAAAAGTGCTCAAACAAGAAACACAATTTAATCTATACTAGATACATGCTACAAAATACCAAATACAACATAGTCTTCTTCGGCACCCCTGACTTTGCAGTACGTATTCTTGCAGAATTACAGAAGGCGGATCTCATGCCGTCACTCATTGTTACTGCACCTGACAAACCACAGGGTCGCAAACTCATCGTGACCCCACCTCCAGTCAAAGTGTGGGCACTTGCAAACAATATCCCTATCCTCCAACCAGAAAAACTAGACGCAGAGTTTTTATACAACATACAACATACTACATACGATTTATTTATCGTCGCTGCATATGGCAAAATTTTGAAGAAAGAAGTGCTCGATACACCAACCCATGGGACACTCAATGTACATCCGTCACTCCTGCCAAAATACCGCGGTGCATCTCCTATCGAATCCGCAATCCTCTCTGGTGATACAGAAACTGGCGTCTCGATTATGCTCCTTGATGAGCTCATGGATCACGGTCCTGTACTTGCACAGAAAAAAGTGCCACTTGCGAGGGATACTGGAGCAACAGCGCTTGAGTACGAACTTGCAACACTTGGTGGAGAACTACTCGGCACAACTATCCCCAGCTGGATCGATGGTAGCATCCAAGCAAAGCCACAAGAACATGACAAAGCGATAGTTACAAAAAAGATACAAAAAGAAGATGGATTGCTGGCTATTTCAGGTAATGCAGAAGAAAACTATCGAAAAATAAAAGCATATGAAGGCTGGCCACGGACGTATTTTATAAAAGACAACAAGCGCATCGTCATTAGCAAAGCACGTCTTGCGGATGGAATACTCCATATCGATCGAGTAATCCCTGAAGGAAAAAAGGAAATGGCATATGAGGATTTTTTGAGAGGAAAATAAAAATGCCACTGCGAAACAATGGCATTTAATTAAAGCATAGTAGTGATTATTGTTTTATCAACATCCATCCGCTAGGTTTATTTTTTTCGTTATATGTTTGACAAAATCTTGCACATCCAAGTTTAGGTTTACCTTGACAGGTAAAATTAACAGAATCACATGGTCCAATATTATCACAAAGAACAGCAACATCAGAATAATAAGAATGGTGATTTATTTGAGTTATCTCATACGAAACAATTGAATACCCCAAAAGGGTATCGATCTGCGGAGTATTTTTAATCTCTACTTCTTCTGCATCACCGCATCCCGTGTGAGATAGAGTGAAAAGCAGGAGAAGAACAAAAAGTCCGAAGATATTGCCAGTATAAAAAGTTGAATTTTTCATGTGGTATGGTTTTTTAGTTGTGATACATAGATGGTTTCTTTTAGATCTATTTCTGGTCCAAAAGAAACCATCTTGCTTTTCCATACAATCTAGTTGTAGAGTATCATATTCATATTATTTTGTCAATATAAAAAGCCCACATGTTAAGGGCTTTTTATGGGTTCCAGTAGATTTTTACATCCAAAACCGCTTGATGAGTCCTTTGAGCGTCTTGGCACCACGCTTGTAGAGCATATCGCGCTTACCTTTGAAACCTTTGAGCTTGCGACTCATGTCATCGTAGACCATATCGATTGCCGCATATAAATCAGTAGTTTCTGCCTCAGCACGAAAGAGTTCAGCTTTTCCAGCAAGTGTGATATTAATTTCTGCACGGAATACATCTCCTTTCTGATGATGTTTTGTTGTCTTCCCTACCTCGATATCTGCGTGTGAAGTATCAGTATGTTGCATAATGAACTTTTCAAGATTCATAACTCGACGCTCGACGTACTCACGTATTGCTGGCGTAAGTTCCATATTAGTGCTTTTTATATTGATATTCATGGTGTGATGAAATAACTATATTACTAAAAGACTACTATACTACTACTTACTTTTTTTCGCCTTTTTCTTTTTTGCGCTCATCCCCTTCTTAATTTCTGTATCAAGTTGCTTTGCAAGATCAATAGTGCGAGAGATAATGTAAGACGCTTCTTTTTTCGCCTTACGCTCAAGCCGTGCTCGCTCAGGCTGTGTTTCCTTCCATTTTTTCTCTGCCCTTCTAATAATCTTCTTTCCTTCCTTTTTGAGTAACTTGGAATCCTCCCGCACTGTCGCAACGACTTTTTTAACTACCTTTTTTAATTTTGTTTTTACTGTTGGTGTTTTTTTCTTCATGGAGTAATTATACCAACTCAAACAAAAATCACTATAGATAAATGCACTTGTGGTTTTTGTCTATTTTACGTCAAAAAACGTATTGCAATTTACCTATTTTTTGGTACTATATGCATGTTATTTTAAAATAAATAACATATTCCCCTGTAGCTCAGCGGTAGAGCAATCGACTGTTAATCGATTGGTCGTAGGTTCGATCCCTACCGGGGGAGCCCTTAAAATCACTTTGTAAATCAAGGTGATTTTTTGATACCCAAATAAGGTTTAGAACTTACATATTTACTTTTACCAAAATTAATGTATTCTAAAATAATAATGTTCTTTAATTCTATATCCAATCCCTCGCAAGAGGTGTGTAGTCAACAAGTGTTCTTGTAAGCAGGACTGCTTATGTTGTTTCCTAATCTGTTCCGCTATGAGCAAGGCAGAGGGTACGGTACACAATCGCGGTAAGGTTCGTCCACCAAGGTGTATTGAAATAACAGAGAAAAGAAGAGTGCCAGTTGGTTGCAGTTATACTCTTCGTCTACAGCTAATGTATTGGTAAGAAGCAAGGTGATGATTACATATCGTCATTGTGTAGTTTTAAAAAACATTCAGACCCGTTCTCAATTTGAGGCGGGTTTTTTCTTTTACGAGTTCTGAAGTGCCGCTACTGGAAACATCTCAAAAATCCTAGAAATTTCCAAATCCCTTTTTATTGCAATCCAATTCAGAGTTCTGAACTTGTCCACTAGAGGGAGCAATTACTTGACTTTTAGAAAAAGAACTGTATTATTTTATGTAATACAGTTCTTTTATATTGTATTTGATTGGTTTTCAGAGGAGCTTTTGGCTTTTGTGATAACCAATTAAATATAAAATGAAAAATAAAATAAAAGTTCTGATTATAGACAGAACAACCAAAGAAAATGAAAACATTGTAAAAGATGTTTTTCAGATTTATGGATGGAAATATGATTTGTTAATTTTTCCACCAAAAGAAAATTCTGAAGAATGTTTAATCCAAGCAGTTTCATTTCAATACAAATTAAAAACTGATTTTTCTGAAATTTTTAATTTACATATTGATTATGAAGATGAGGATGACGATTTCTATGATTTTGATTTGGAGGAAATTGAGCTTGATACATTTTACGACATGTTAAATCAAAGATTTGAAATTGAAACATTTAATTTGACTAACATTGAAAAAATAATTTAAATCCACTTTGCGGTAGAAAAATCTACAGCAAAGTGGATTTTTCTTTTACGAGTTCTGAAGTGCCATTATTGGAAAAATCTCAAAAATCTTAGAAACTTCCAATTCTTTTTTAATTGCAGTTTAGCAGAGAACTCTAAAGACTGTATGGGAGAAAAACATAAATAATCTCAGTATTCTGATATACTCTTTTTTATGAGTCCTGAACAAATGAAAAATCAAAATCCTCAAAACTTTGAACATTTCCCGACTCGAGACAGATTGCACAGTGATGTACTAGAAGAAAAGTACGGTCCGATTCATGCAGAAGTCCTAAGACATGATGATACGAAATCTGACACCCTTCTAGATGAGTATGCAATGAGAGAAGTGCACCTGACTGATGAGCACGACATTTCCAGAACCTATGCTTTGACATTTCTTACCTATGAGAAAACTGATGAAGAGCTATATGAAATAGATACAAAAATTAGAAATGGTGGAATGATCGGAAAAACCTTTAGAGAATATGGCTATGAGATTAGAAAAAATGTAATTGATGTCTCTACCCTTCCCCTTTCTGATGAACTCAAAAAAGTATTTCAAACAGATGAAAAGTATGCAAAAGCTCGAATCTCGGAATTTTATGCCAAGAAACAAGACGGGAAACCAAAGATCTATGGATTGGTGATGGAATTGTATACTCCAGATTTTAGAGAACCGACAGTTAATCTGTTTGATATAAAACAAGTTAATCCATCTACCACTATCTTAGAAAAGAATGGTATAAACAAAGAAATGATTTGGGAACATCTCGGAGAAACACAAACAGCAAGTGCTTGGAGAGAAGATGAGAGTGCTTATGAAAAGGCTAAAAAAGATAGTTTGCCGGAAGTATTTGAATGGCGAAAAAGAGTAGAGAACTACATATCTTCAAAAGAGTAACTATTTTAAATTGCTGTTGTTACTATGCACCCAAGCCTTATTGAACCATTACGATAAATTTGACATATTTAATTTAATGTTATAATATACGTATGCACCTTTAAAAAACTGCATATGAAAAAAGTTATTTTTGTCGGAGTAACCGACGAATACCAAAAAGAAATTCTGTCACGGGGATTTGCTCGAATCGAGTTTCTCTTTTTTGACTTCGAAGATGCTCAGAAAGCATTGGATGAAGCAATTGCTAAAAAGTATCCGATTGTTCTTCGGTACAAAACAGTACCGTCGAATAAAGTGGCAATTGAAGATTGGCTACATTATTTACACGACAAACTCCCGAAAAAAAGTATCGCTATTCTACATCAAGCAACTCAATCTGATGAAGGAAAACTATTTCTCAAAGAGTTAAACGATCAAGGCTACAGTTGCCTTGATATGAAAGAAAGAAAACAATTAATGGAGTTTTTCGAAAAAATGTAATAGCCCACCCGCAGACAAAATACCCGCCTCGACGGGTATTTTCTTTTGATGCATTTTTACATTTTTGAATACAAAACAACGCAATAAAACAAGCAGTAGCTATGTAGTACTTTTTCTCTTATCGAGCATCGAGAGAAGCATTTTGAAGCGAATGTTTTTACTAAAAAATGCTCTGTGTTTTTCTAGAAATGCCCAAAATTTAGCATCCCACTCTTTGTCCCAACTATCATCTGTTGTACCCTTTGTATAATTTGACATCTTCAAGATGTAATTTGATCCAGAGATATAGGGCTTGGTAGCAAATATCCCTCCGTCTGCAAACTGAGACATTCCATAGACATTGGGTACCATAACCCAATCATATGCGTCGATGTACATTTCCATAAACCATCTATAGACTGCATCGGGGTCATATTCTGAAAGGAGCATATAATTTCCGATAATCATCAATCGTTCGATGTGATGGGTATAAGCAGTTCGTAGGACTTTTTGTATTGTATTGTCCACTACTTCATTCTTGGTAGTTGCCGTCCAAAATGTATACGGCAACTTTTTTGTGTGATTAAAAAAGTTTGTAGTTCGCATTTTGCTTCCATAGAGTACGTACATTGCTCGGATAAACTCTCGCCACCCTACTATTTGCCGCAAGAAACCTTCCAGACTATTGAGTGGAACCCGCTGTGTCGCCTCTTTCTCATTATCTGTACAATATTGCAAGGTCTCACGTACAACATACTCTGGTGTCAAAATTCCGACATTTAAGTACGGTGACAAGATACTATGATTGAGATATATGTGCTCGCTAGAAATAGAGTCTTCGTATATACCAAAGTCTTTGAGTTTGTATCGGAGGAAATGATGGAGTATTTTTTTTGCACCAGCAAAGTCAGTTGCAAATCCTAAGTCATCATCTAATCCAAAATCACCGTGCTTTGGTTCAGTATATCCTTTGGGTAACTTTTTTCTATTTTCGGTATCGAACGAAAATTTACCACCTACAGGCTTGCCATTTGCCTCCATAAGTATATCTAGTCGTTTTCTTTGCCACTCATAAAAGCTTTTCATGAAGGGTTTTTTACCCGAAAAGAATTGTCTATTATCCGACGTAGTATTTATAAACATTGGCGTCTCAAGAAGCGTGAGTGTCCCACCAAAGACTTTTCGCAATTTCTTTTCAAGCCAATTATCGACTGGATCATAGACGAGTATCTCTAGAGGGTCTAAGAGCTTTTTATCAATATATGTATCAATAAGTCTGGCTATATCTTCTGTTTTGTGTATATTTTTTGAGGCAATATAGTGTACGTTATAGCCGTTTTCTTTTATGTACTCTTTGTACATATACATCGTCCTTTGATGAAACAGAAGCTTCTTTGCGTGGAAGTTGTATTGCGTAAAAAAGAGTGGATCTTCAACCAATATAACTATATCGCGCTTTGTGTCTAGGAGTGTAAATATTGCACTCTCTTCGAAAAGCTGATGTGGATAGACCAAAAATACCTTCATACTAATATACTAGCAAATATCATTTTTTTGTGCTTTTACGACATCTTTCACTACAGTACTTCACTAGTTCCCACTGTCCCCTACTTTTCCATGATTTTCTATTTTGAAATTCTCTATCATATGAGAGACATTTTTTCGTCTCCCTGTATTGTTTTAATTGTGTAGGTAGATTTCTTTTCATAAATACGAACTAACTAGTATAGATACTTACGCTAGTACTTTTTCTCTTGAAGGAGTGCTGTAGTGAGAATATCGTGGTCAAAATTGAACTAAGTATACTAATAAAAACCTGTTTCAGCAGGTTTTTATTAGTTCTATAACAACCACTAATATAGATGTTCTATATCAGAATTTCAGCGACTGTACATCTACTGATTAAACCAACTCTTTTGCCACTCCTTCATCATTTCAATCTCTTTTGTTTGAGCTGCAATAATATCATTTGCAAGTGTAATTAACTCTGACCGATTTGATGAGCGTAGTACTGCTTCAGCCATCACTACTGCTCCCTCATGATGGACAATCATTTCTGATAGAAACGCCGCATCAAATGCATCACCAGTCTTACCTTCAAGTTCTGCCATCATACTACTCATCGTATGTTGCATTCCCATCATGTTATCTTGCATCATTTTCCCATTATCCATCATATGCATTCCATCTGGAACGGTAGTAGCTACTCTCTTATTGGAACTGACAGCCCAACCAACGAATATACCTATCGCCAAAAACACAATACTAAACAAAATGATTCTATTTTTATTTTCCATAATTAATTGAGAAAGTAGTTATTATTAATACTATACACATTACTTTTCTATTTCTTTTACTACAGTAGCAAATAAATATGTATCAATCAAAGCTTTGTAGCCTTCTTTATTGGGGTGTATTTGATCGGGTAGCATACGCTCGGTATCCAAAAAAACATCTGATACTAGGAATGGCACAAGTGGTAGTCCGTATACAGAAGCAAGAGTTGTATACACCGCATCAAATTCTTGTTTGTATTGGAATCCGAGATTGAGTGGAGCTTGCATTTGCAAAAGTAGTATTTTTGGTTTTTTTTCACCACGTTGCAACAGTTGTATTGTATTTTCCATATTTCTTTTCATCTCAGAAACAGGCAATCCTCGAAGCGCGTCGTTGCCTCCTATCCCGAGGATAACCATGTCGGGATTTTGACTTTTTATAAAAGATGCTCGTTCAGTGTTGCCTTTGCTTGTTTCGCCGCTTACGCCTGCGTTGATTACTTTTACGCTAAATCCTTGTTGTTTTAGCTTCTCTTCCAGCTGCGCAGGGTAGCTTTCTGCTAGTGGTAGCCCATATCCCGCAGTAAGACTATCTCCAAAAGCAACGATAGTATAGGTAGCTTTTGCTGCATCACTTCGAAGAGGCACCTCCACAGAAGAAGTATCTTTTTTAAAAATGGTGTGTGTCAGTACATACACAACAATAAGACAACACACTAGAGCTATACTGATGATTTTACTGTTCTTCATGTGCAAGCAATTCTCGTAATGGTTTTTTGTTACTATTCCAAAGGAGTCGAGTGAGTATTGTCACGCTCACTAGTATAGCACCAAGCGCGTAGATAAGGTCTTGATTATAAAAACTCACTTCTCTAATCCGTAAATAATACTTGCCTATATAGATGACAGCCACAAGTGCAGTCAGGTAGCCAAAAATACTTGCAATGAGAGTATTTGCAAGTGACTCTACAAGATAGAGTATTTCTATAAATCTATTTTTCGCCCCAAGCACCATCAATTGCGCACTTTGCTTTCGGCGACTTTCAAAAGAAGAGATAATTAGTGTCACAATCAAAAAGAGCGCCAGCACCAAAGGAGGTATCGCAATCACGAGGATAAGTATCGTCAACCCACCAACAAGTCCTTGTGCAAATACTCGTACTTCTTGTGTATCAATAATCGAAACATTTGGGAAATTTTGTGCTAGAAAGGTAGTCAGATATTCTCGCTCAGCCTGATCTGCAAAACTATAGCCGAAAAATGTCGCTGGATACCCTTCAAGATCCTGTGTGTTAAATACAAAATAGAAAAAAGGAAGACCACTTCTGGTGTCTGACTCTCGAATACTTGTAACAAGAGAAGTGATTTCAAATCCTTGTATAGAAAATACAACAGTAGAACCGACTTCTATTCCTGCTCTTTCTGCAAACTCTTTTTCTACAGATACTTCAAACGGAATACCACTAAGCCACGCACCTTCTATAACTTTTTCATTTGTAAGCAACTCTTGCCTATAAGTGAGATTATATTCCCTTCCAAGCTCTCTACTGACTGAATCATCGGCCGCAGCGATGCTTTTTTGTATATCAAGCGTGTCTATATAGAGTAGTCGCGCTCCAACATTTGGAAAAAGAGTTATGTCTTCAAAGCCACTCTGTATTTGTGCAACTTGGGATTTTTGTATATCTACGACATAGACTGATGGCAATCCAGTCTCTATATCTCTTTGTATAAACTGAGTAAGTGTAGCCTGTAGCAAGATAAGCAAGGAAAGAACAGTCAGCGCGACATACAATGAAGTAATCGACACAATACCAAAGAAACCA
Organism: Minisyncoccota bacterium; assembly: GCA_025453495.1. Classification (GTDB taxonomy): domain Bacteria; phylum Patescibacteriota; class Minisyncoccia; order Phycocordibacterales; family UBA9973; genus JALOQM01. The sequence continues at coordinate 23,898 of JALOQM010000004.1, forward strand.
TCTCTATATTTCGCTGCAATAATAGTACGAGTAAAGAAACTAAATAGCACGCGTCTTTTGTAGAGTGCGAAGATAAGGTAATAAAAGCCGATTGCAAGGAGTACATAGAGGACAATAATCCCAAATATAGTCAGGAGACCAGAGAGTGCATCTTTGAGCAAAAATATAGATACAAGCGCCAATGGAACCAATGATACAAAAGTGGTTAAGAGCACTCTTCGAAACGGAGCACGTTTGGTGTGTTGCTGCTGCCCAGAGATAAGCACGCTCGGCTGTATACCAGTAAGATTTTTTAAACTTGGAATACATGAAGCGAAAGAGATGCCAAAAAGGATGACTATAGTTACTACAAATGATGAAAAAATACCCACTACTGGCAACTCAAGAGCAAATGTATTGAACACATATTCCTGGACAACAGAAAATATTCCCCACGAAGACACAAGACCTACAATAGTTGCAAGGATGAGGATAAAAACAACTGACAAAGAAAGAGTGGTGATAAGCTGCTGCTTGCTAAATCCAAGCGCAAGCAAGATAGCAAAACTCTTGCGCATAATAGTCACTATATAGAGCATACCTGCATATATGTTTACCGCAGAGAGTATACAGGTAAGCAGTACTGCTAACACCAAGAATTGTCTCACCAGAGAAAGCCCTTCCACAAAACCAGAATCTGTGACACCAGCAATTGCAACACTCGCACCCCTTGATCGTGCTCTTTCGATAAGTGAATCAGCCTCTACGATAGTGTTTTCTTTGAGCGTGTAAAAATAGCTATACTCGGCTCGCACTAATGTACGATCCAGAGAAAGTCTAGCAAATCCATCTGTGCTAATAACTACTTTTGGCAAGAAACGAAAGCCCGAAAACAGAGATCTGCTATCACTCTCGATAATTCCTTTGACGATAAATGTCTCATTTGCATAAACAATACTTTCACCAACTACTACACCTAGTTTGGACTGTGCGTTTGTATCTATGTATATGTATGAAGCTTCTGGTGTCTTGTATATACCGTCTTGTATCGCAAAACCGCCATACACAGGAAATGCGGCATCTACCACCGACAAGAGCACTGGGATACGTGTGTCACCTCTTGAGACAATACCCGAAAACTCAAATTGCGTTGAAGACTTCTCAAGAGCTAACGTATCGCCCAAGATGTGAGAGAGATCTTCTGGAAATAGTGGGTAATTTGATTCGATAGCAATATCCCCACCGATCAATTCTTTGTTTTTTTGCTGCAAAAAATCAGCACTCGATGCACTAAAGAGAAGAACAGTAGCTACGATACTAGCCGTAAAAGAAAGTGAGAGAAATGGCAATACAAACTTCTTCCATTCACGAGATAGTATGCGGAGACTGAAGAGAAAACTCGTTCTGAAATTACGTAGATACTCTTTCATAGAGCTTTTTGTCTTTCAATTCTATTATTCGATCCATTTTTTTTGCGATGTGCATATCGTGCGTGATGATAACAAGCGTCTTTTCTCTTTTTTCTGCTTCACGCAATAGTACAGCAAGGACAATCTCTCCTGTCTTGCTATCAAGACTTCCTGTCGGCTCATCAGCAAGGAGTATGTCCGCATTTGAGACAAGAGCTCGGGCAATAGCCACGCGTTGACGCTCGCCTCCTGAGAGCGTCGAAGGAAATGCAGTTGCTCTTTGAGTCAAACCCATCTCAGATAGTATTGTCTCTACTGCTCTATCCATATCTTTTTTTGCGATACCACCTCGGATAGCCAGAGGCGCTGCAATGTTTTCAAAAGAGGTAAATGCACTTATGAGTTCAAAAGATTGAAAAATAATAGCAATATCTTTATTTCTATATTCAGAGAGTGCATCTTGGGAAAGGGTATCAATACGAACACCTTTGGCATATATCTCACCTAGAGTAGGAGTATCAAGTCCAGCAAGCAAAGACAGAAGTGTGGATTTACCACTTCCTGATGGACCAATAATTGCAACTTTCTCACCTTTTTTGATTTCAAGATGCGTATCGTCAAAAATCACCACAGTATCTGTATTTTGGGTAAATTCTTTTCTGAGATTTTTTATTGTTAGTATATTTTCTATCATAGGATACACACACCATAGCATTTTGACAGCCAAAAGCACTAGACCGACGAAGCTACAACGCACGTATTTACTTTTTTCTAATTTGGTGTATCATAGGTTCAAACGTTCTTTTCTTTTGCAAAAGATTTGTAATCAATTTTAAATCTCTTAATTTGTGCGGGGGTGTAAAAAAAGAGATCGGATTGGTTTTTTTGGTTTTGAAGAACTGTACAAAATCTAATGCACGAGTAAGGGCGTTCGACACACCCGCTCTCAAATTGAGGGCGGGTGTTTATTTTTTAATTGACATCTCCACGCATGTTATAATTTTCTCATGACTGATCAATTAGAAATGTTAGAAGTTATAGATGAGAACGATACAGTTATTGGTCTTGAGACTCGTAAAAAAGTTCATCAAGACGGACTTCTTCATCGTGAAATACATATCTGGTTTTTTAGTCCGCAAGGCGAATTAATTTTCCAACATAGAGCAAAAGATAAAGATACATACCCAGACAAACTAGATGCTACTGTAGGCGAGCACGTTGAACCCAAAATGTCTTACGAAGAAACAGCAATAAAAGAATGCAAAGAGGAGACAGGAATAGATATTGACCTTAATAAACTCGTTTTTCTTACCAAAATGCGAAAGAAGAGTGTTGATGAAGCAACAAACCTAACTAACAATACAATCCGTAGTCAGTATGCGTATCTATACGAGGGTGCAATCTCCAATCTACAAGTAGAAGATAGTCAGGCAGAGGGTTTTGAAGCCTTGAAACTTGCTGATCTCTTTACTCTTTCTGAAGAAGATAAGAATAAGTTCATTGGACTTATTCTAGAAAAAGATATGTTGGAATTATTTGATAAAGCTAGAAAAATTTTATCAGTTTAACTGTATATAATATGAAAATTAGAAAACTAAATACAATTCTACTACTGATTGGGTGTATAGTCGGAGGATACATAGCGATTACACAAAAAGATCTGTCACAAGAGAAAACAAGTATAGAAGAAGTAACACAAAGCATCACTATCGATAATGAAAATAATTCTGCTGATAGCGCTACAACTACTGATATAGTCCAGAATAACTCTAGTGATTTAGAAGTCAAAAATACAGGGACTTTCACTGTACGTACAATAGGTGAAACATGCGGAGAATCAATCGGACAATGTGCACAAGGATTAAAATGCATGTATCCTTGTGGGATTCAAGGTTGTGCAAATGTTTGTTTACCTGAAGACGAACTTCCTCGACCGTAACATGGGTGCGTCTTAGCATCAGAAAACCTAGAAATTAGAGCTTGTAAAATTCTCAAAAAACCGTAGTATTGGGACATCGTCGCGTTCCTCTGAACGACGATCTCTATGAAACAGATACATTTCTAACTCTGATACCGCAGGCAGCCGGACAACTACCCGGCATTTGCGCTATCCCCTAGTATTCTTTTAGAAATTGAACGTTACACATGACAAAAACAATTGCACTAAAAAACATCACTCAAGCATTTTTTGAGCGTGTCGTCCTTGATGACGTCTCATTTAAGTGCACCGATCAAGACAAGATTTGTATCGTTGGAGAGAACGGCACCGGTAAATCCACACTACTCAAACTCATCGCAAGCACGGCAAAACCCACAGAAGGGAATATAGAGAAACAAGGACATATTCGCTGTCACTACATCGCTCAAGAATTTGCTGCCACAGATATGGACATGACAATCGAAGCGTATATCACCAAATACGCCGGACCATCACTCTTCAAAAAAGTGTTCACAAATGGCAATACCCTTGGATTTGATCTCGAAAAATCGAAAACAAAAGAATGTCGCTCTCTCTCTGGCGGCCAGCAAAAAATCCTCGCGCTTTCAGTTGGTCTTGCTACCTCTCCTGATTTCCTACTTCTTGATGAACCAGAAAACCACCTCGATGTCGTCAGTCGTCTTGAGCTTGTAGAACTTCTCGCGACTTACCGTGGCGGGGTGCTCTTCGTCTCGCACGACCGTATGATAATTGATGCCGTAGCGGACAAAGTCGTCGAGATTACCGGCAAGAAACTCTACGTCACCGAAGGCGGCTACGAGGCATACGTCGAGCATCGCCTCTCACGTATTGCGTCAGCACAGAGAGAATACGACAAGGAAGCAAAACGGATCAGGCAGCTTTCCGAAAATATGACAATACTCAAACAAAAAGCATTTCGTGGCAAAAATGTCGCTCAATACCATAAGCGACTTGCGGAGATGAGTGAACTGAAGGAAAAGCACCGAGAAAATGACCGACCTGAAGACAAGAAGACAATGATTACACTCAAAAATCAGGGTTCTGGATTTCACGGCGGCAAACTCCTTTGCCGCATCAAAGACCTACACTTCAGATATCAGCATGCAAAGAGTGATATTCTCCTTGGAATTGATCTTGAAATGCGAAGTGGCTCGCACATCGTACTACTTGGTAGAAATGGTTCAGGAAAATCGACTTTTCTCAAATGCCTCACTGGCAGCATACTACCGACAAAAGGTGAGATAACATGGGCGGACGGTATCAAGACTGCTTATTTCGATCAGCATGCAGAATTCAAAAGCAGTCACACCGCACTCGAAGCGATCAGTGATGCGCTTGCCTGTCCAGACGAGCGTGCTCGCACAATTCTTGGCATGATGAAATTCTCATCGGACAAGATGACTGAGCGCATCGAGAACCTCTCCGGCGGTGAGCGCATGCGTATCCGTTTCGGAGTGGTGTTTGGCGCAAATCCTGACTTCATCATCCTTGACGAACCGACAAACCACCTCGACGAAGTCACTTGGGAGATATTGCTTGATGCCTGCAACCGATCAAAAAGCATGATCCTGCTTGTTACTCATGACTATGAATTTATCAGTGAACTGACACATAAGACATTCTGGCTTCTGAAGAAGCAATCAATAACCGAACGACATAAAGAGCTTGTGGAGTTAATTGAAGAGTTGAGATAATAGAAATAAAAAAAGTCCATAGTTTTATACTACGGATTTTTTTGTTTTTCTGACTTCTTGGCATCTTCATCCAAAAAATCTTTTCAGTGCGAATTAGCGACATGCTATCATCCCGTGTTGCAAGTATAATCAGAGAATTATCAGTGCTTTGTATGGATACAGGGGTATTTTTTGTATAACACCAGCACGAATTCTTTTCTTTATCATGGAGTTGTTATATAACATCCCCTACTTGCTTTATTTCTAATAAAAAGGAGACAGTGATAGTCAGACTTGTCTGATCTGTGGCAAAAAAGAATGATTGTGGTATGCAGACTCCAAACCTCCGAGTCCTCGCGAGGAAAAATTAATTTATGCGTACCCACCGCAGAAAGCCTACTTCGGTGGGTTTTCTCTTTTGAGCGAATAATGAATATGCAAATTAAATATGTCTATAGTAACTTCACTAGAAGCTAATATGCTATTCTTATTTAAATGCAAAAAAATGTTGACATCTACGACATAATCATAATCGGTGGCGGGGCTTCCGGCATGATGGCGGCTACCCTGGCGGGAGCACGTGGCAAAAAAGTACTACTCATTGAGAAAAATAAACGTCTTGGCGAGAAACTTCGGATTACAGGAGGCGGGAGATGCAATATCACAAATGCCGAGCATGATATCAGGAAACTTCTTGCGCACTATGGTAAAGCCGAGCAATTTCTCTATTCCCCATTCTCTGAATTTGGTGTGAAGGAAACAATAAAGTACTTTGAATCTCGTGACTTACCCATTGTTGTTGAAGCAAACAATCGCGCATTTCCAAAAACACAAAAAGCGGCAGATGTTGCAGTAGTGCTCGAGAAAGAATTACAAAAACATAATGTCAGTATCAAGACAAGCTGTACAGTAAAAAAGATTACACATGCACATAAAAGAATTACACAGGTTGAAACTGATCAAGGCAATTTCAAAGCTCAATCCTACATCCTCGCAACTGGTGGCACATCACATCCTGAGACAGGCTCGACTGGTGATGGATTTGTCTGGCTTGCCGCACTTGGTCACAATGTCAAATCCCCCACGCCCTCTATTGTACCAATCGCAGTCAAAGACACGTGGATCAAGAAACTAAAAGGCGTCTCGGTATCAAACGCAAAAATCACTTTTTTCCTCGAAAGTAAGAAGCAATTCACAAAAACTGGCCCGCTGCTTTTCACGCACTTCGGTCTCTCAGGTCCGCTCATATTAAATAGCGCAGGGCGAGTCGCCCAATTGCTTGAGAGCGGTAGTGTAACAGGGACAATTGATCTCTTCCCTGAAAGCGATCACACGGCACTTGATACGAGCGTGATCGCACTCTTTGATGCGAACAAAAACAAACTCCTAAAAACAGCGTTCAGAGAATTGGTTCCTCAAGGCACGAGTGAGGGTATCCAACTCCTCCTGTCGCAGATTGATTTCACGCACAAAGTGCATTCGGTGAGTAAAGAAAATCGTAAGAGACTTATTCAGACACTGAAAGCATTACCATTCACTGTGACACATCTTCTAGGCAAAGACCGTGCAGTTGTCGCTGACGGTGGCGTACATCTCTCAGAAATCGACATGAAAACCATGCGATCAAAGCAGATCGACAACCTCTTCATCACCGGCGATCTCCTCGATATCAATCGACCCTCCGGTGGCTATTCCCTCCAACTCTGCTGGACGACTGGATATATTGCTGGTATGCAGGCGTAAACACCAATCACCTCGTATACACAACTATATACTAATTTTGCGACATATGTCATATACGTAGGGCAGTTTATTGTTGTTTATCCCACACACAAAAACCACTCTTTTGTTGTTCATATGTTGTAATATCTTCACTCAAAACAACTTCGAGATATGCTATACTTTTACATATACATTTAATTATTCTTTTTATGGAATCAATCATATCTTCAAACATACCTCTTCTCCTCCAGCTCATCATAGCAATCGGTCTTATAAATGTATGGGTACTTCGGGTACACCGTCCGACTATATATCGTGGTGGTAATGCAAAAAATATGATTGAAGAGTTTGCAGTATATGGACTCCCTACATGGATGCTCTATGTAGTAGGTGCTACAAAAATCACTATTGCGCTACTTATGATCGTAGGAATCTGGTATCAGACAGTGGTCATACCTGGAGCAGCAGTACTTGGACTTCTTATGATTGGTGCAGTAGCATTTCATGTAAAAGTCCATGACAAGATGATAAAAATAATTCCTGCGCTTTCTATCCTTGTTCTTGCAGTGGCAGTACTAGGTGCTACCCTTTTTATGCCGTAGCGCGATAAGTACTAACTAGAGAGACATTCAATCAAAAAAAATACTATGAAGAGTGCCTAGGTGGTCATGCTAGTACAAAAAACATAGTAAAAATACTTATATATCTTTTACTCTCGTAGTGTGGCACTTCTCGCACTTACACCCTTTTGGCTTGATGTATTCTTTCCAAAATTCGCGACCATAATCATAGGTGATTTCAGTTCCCGCTGGAATCCTACGCTTAGAAAATATCCAGACTCTTTTTTTGTAGATGGTTGGTTCACTGTTACCACAACACGAGTGGTTGATGTACCGTGCAGTATTGGAACGTGCCTTACCATCAATTGTAATCTTCGCAGTTACTTCAAATAGATACTGGCTTGTGATCGTATATTCTTCTTTTTCCGAAAGCTTCCTGCCTACATACTCGATAATACACGCACGGGCAGGTATATCTTGCGCAGCAAAAAGACCGAGGCCAGCACTTGAGCGCTTCACAGTATAAAAATTTCGATTAAGTGGGATATATGTTCGTCTTTTGGTCATACAGAATGTCATTATACGTTTTTTATTGATAATATAAAAATATGTTTGGCCTAATGAAACAAGAAATCAAAATACTTAAAAAGTTACGTACACCGATACAGATTCAGGAATACCTTGATACAGTTCCTATAAACTTTGAGGAGCACAGAGAGACATATATGTCTGTGCGGCGGACACTACAAGAGAAAAAGATGCACTGTCTTGAAGGTGCACTTGTCGCAGCTACCGCACTCTGGCTACAGGGGCAAAAGCCACTTCTACTTGATCTCAAGGCCGACGGTGATGACGATCATGTCGTCGTGCTCTATCGGACAAATGGCTACTTTGGAGCGATTAGTAAGACGAATCATGCAACACTACGCTTCCGTGATCCTATCTACAAGACACTTCGCGAACTTGCCCTCTCCTACTTCCATGAATATACCCATACAAAAAATGGCAAAAAGTGTCTACGCTCGTATTCCACTCGACCGTTTGATCTACGAACACTCGGACATGACTGGATCACGAGTGATGAAGATTTATACTACATCGCACAAGCAATTGATGATGCATCACATACAAGACTCTTTCCAAAACAGCAAGAGAAATATTTACGTAAAGCAGACCAGATGGAACGACGCGCGAACGCACTAACTGAGTGGCGTACATCTCGACGACGTGCCTAAATGCAAAAAACCTGACCAGGATACGATCCTAATCAGGTTTTGTATGTAAGAGTTATTTTCCACTTAGGGGTATGCCAAAGACTACTCCGATTTCCAGTGCCCAAGAGGGGATGACGGGAGAATTTTTAATCCAAAGGAGATTCAATCCCCCACGAAAGGTCCCACCAATCCAATAGTCATTGTTAACAATCCCACCACAGTTAAGCTGCAAAAAAAGTTTGCCTGTGCTTCCTGTGCCTAATTCACGTGCACTAGGAAAGGAAGGTCCATAGCCGAAACCAACAACTGATCCGGCAAAACTAATTTTACTTTGGTTTCTAGAACCACCTTCAAAAGGCACTCCGAATCCAACAAGAAAAAGAGTTGCCGGAGTATTTACCGGGAGCCGATAGGTCGTGTCATAGAGGCGAAAATGTTGACCGCCATTATGCTCAAGACCAATCCTTAAATAATCACCAGCTAAACCAAAAGTAACTGCACCACCAATAATTGGGCTGTACGGAAATGCCAGAGGTCCTGACTGATCGACACTCATACCGGTAAATATCGTAGTGAATACTGTACTTTGCGCTTTGGTCTGCATCGGCGCTACTGCCATACCCATCATCCAGATGGCAACAATGGCTAAAAGGTTTGTTTTTTTCATCGAACTATTTTTTTGTTTACTTTTTTGTTTCTTCGTAAATTCCGATTAAAAATTAGCATGAGTATATACTTTTGTCAATATACCGCGATATGAAGATCTAATGCAAAAAACCAAGGTGTACCCTTGGTTTTTTGCATTATTTTGTATTCCTTAACTATTATTGCTTACACACAAGCTCATTTATCTTTTTTGTTGTTGTGATATAGACATACCCTGTGCCTTCATTGAGCCCCCAAGAGCTAAGCACATCGGCTGTGTATGCTTCTTGAAAACGCTTGACTGCGGCATCAGTTGCAAGACCAAAGAACCCTGTTGGTTGTATTGATAAGAAAGAATTTTTTAGCAAGAAGCTCTGTAACTTTGTAACCTCTGGACCTCTCGAACCAAGCCTCATATATGAAGTAAGATATGGTGCGCATGTATCTTGAGGTTCCACATATCCTGGAAGCTCTTTCGGATTTGTCGTAAATCCGCCAGCACCAGTATCAATCGGTGGAGGGGCTATACCAGTATCAGTTGGAGGTGTGACTAATGCTGGAGCAGATACTCCCTGTGCCATCGAGTCGCTATCTGCAGTAAAGCGAATTGTTTCTGAATTTGTGCCAGAAAGTCTGTAACCGATACCGGCAACAGTCAATGCGCCGTTAAGCATTTCGCCTTCACGAAGCGCGAGACCGACAAGCGAACCTGGACCATCTTCTCCAATTACGACATCATTCATAAAATCGACATCAGTAATGACATAGTCAGTCACTCCAATAGTATTTGTTTTAACCGCTTTTACGACACCTTGTGTTGCACAAGCAGTTCCACTAACACAGCCCGAGGGACTAGTCGTCCATACAAGTGTATCAGCGACAACATCAGCCACAATTGACGGTGAAGCAACATAATCTAAATTTCCACCATTTACACCACAAGTATGTACAGCTCGTAGAGTAAATGATTCATGGTCAGTGGTCGCATTATAAGATGCAAATGCAGGAGAAAAATCAATAACGCCATTATCTGCTCTTACCTGAAAACTATTAGGTATAGTGGTAGCACCGCAATGGCTTGGAGAAATAGAGCCGAATTGCAGACTACCAGGAGAGCTACCATCAAGAACAAGAGATACGACATCTGAATGATATCTTGTCGCGATATTTCCAAAACTATCATAAGCAGTAACCACGGGCTGTGTAGTCCACACCACACCACTTTGCACATCACCATAAACTGGAGTCGGTGTCATGCTTGGTAGTGTAGTGAAACTAAGAGTTACTGCTTGACCTGGAATAATCGTAAAGGCATTATCGATAGCCTTACCTGTAGAACCTCCACCCTTACCTGTTGCTGAATCATCAGATACAAATAATTCTTGCCCGATTATCCAAAGCTGAAGATTTCCGTCTTGTGAAGTAAAGCCATCACCATCAAAAACAGCAGCAGTTTCAGGGTTGAAAATTATATTAAGAATACTAAAAGAAATTGTGTCTGAAACATCAACAGTACTTCCGTAATTAAATGGAGCGGCAAGAGTGAGTTGTATTCTTGTACCTACAACTTCAACCAAAGAAACTTCTCGATCAGTACCATTTATAGAAATAAAACCACCTGAACCAATATCTGATTGCACCACTTCTGTTGGATCAGCAATAAATGAACCATCAAGAGTAAATATATTTGGAAAATTAACAATAATCTTGGATGCTGTTCCAGTACTTGTTGTCGTATAAGATACTTCGTATTGCCCCGGTTCACCGACAATATCATCAGTACCAAGAGTTACTGGAGCGACTGTAGCAGTAGTTATTGATGCTTGCACCGAGTTCCGCCACACAAATCCACCCACAACAAGAGCAGTGATAATACCTACAATAGTGAGGGTATACACATTGTTGGAAATTTTTTTCTTGAGTATATTCAACATGATATTTTTTACTTTATGTTTTACTTATGAGTTATACTCAATATACTAGCATATGCTAATGAAAAGCGCATTTGTACAATACGTAGTATATATTCCGTACAAAAGGCGTATTTTAGTAGCATACAATACTGTATACTAGACATTGCATAGAATTTCGGGGCATATTCTACGCATAAGTCTTGCGATTACCTTTATTTGGATTGCTAGTGTGATACTCAAATACCCAGAAGTCTGGGGTGAATATCTCAAGCCTTGGGCAATCGATCTCCCTCCCGCCTCCGTCGAAGCAACCATGCGTGCGACAGATATTGCTGATATCGTAATCGGCTTCTTGTTTCTTGTGCCGAGCATAGCGTGGGTTGCTGGTATTCTCGGTGTACTCCATATGCTTCTGGTTCTTGTGACATCGGGCATAACTGATATGACCGTAAGCAACATTGGACTACTTGGCGCGTCGGCTGCCATAGTCCTTGATTCACTTTCTTTTTTTATTCGAAAACGGCATAGTAGTAAAACTACTGCGACCCCCACCACATAAACGACACACGTCATGCGCTTACATCGATTTTTCACTACTACTGATATTGGAAATGTTCACGCGGGTATGGTAGTTACTATTTCAGATCCACACATCACGCACCAGCTTAGTAAAGTACTTCGAGCAAAAATAGGAGACCCAGTCGCATTTTTTGATGGACAAGGTATAGCGATAAATGGCGACATAGTGGAGCTACAAAAAAACACAATTACTCTCTTGGTAAAAGAGCAAAAAAAGCATCAAAGACCAAAAAAAATAACAATACTCTATCTTGCTATGCTCAAGCGCGAGAACTTCGAGCTTGCCGTACAAAAAGCAACTGAGATAGGCATCAGTGCGATTGTCCCACTTCTCACAGAGCGAACCATAAAGACAGGTTTCAACCGTACACGTATTGAGAAAATCATAATCGAAGCTGCTGAGCAATCTGGGAGAGTATTTGTCCCAACACTCTACGAACCAAAGTCATTTATTCAAGCTTGTAAAGAAATACAAACCCTTAAATTATTTCTCGATTTCGATGGGACTCATTTTGAGAATGTGCTAAAAAAAACAAAAGACACAGTAGCTCTTTATGTCGGGCCTGAAGGTGGATGGACAGATACTGAACGAGCACTTGCAAAAGAAGCGGGCTGTATCGCAACAACGCTTGGCACACTAACCCTACGTGCAGAAACTGCGGCAATCGTCGGAAGTTATCTAATCATATAAAATAAAGCCTGAATTCACTTAGGAATTCAGGCTTTTTTGTAAAAATAAAAACTACAACTGCAGGTAAAAACCTTACTCCGGAGGGGAATCAAAACTCGGAGTTGTGCTCGGTGCAGTAGTGGGAGCAGGTGCAACCGTTTCACGTCGCGGTGGCGGAGGCGGATCAAACGTCTCCGTTTTGGGTGCCGATGGCTGAGTCTTCGGTATCTGTGTTGCGGGCTGTGGTGTACTCCAACTTGTAGTTCGCTGCGGTTGCTTCTTTTTCGGCTCGGTGTTTACTACCCCATCAACTGGAGTAGGAGCTGTTTTAAACGAGACAATCACACAATAGCCTTCCGCTTGATAGCGACGGAAATTGCGTTTTGCTTGCCGTTCCGAAATGGAGTCATTTTTGAACTTCAGGATGTATGCGTCAAGCATAAATTCCTGAAGTTCTGTAATGTAGGCGGTAAAGCGGTACCCTTGCGGTTTGGTCGTTGCCTCAATAAATGCGGCATCCATCTTTAACGGCATCACATGTCTTCCAATAGGAAGATTCGTTTGAAGATCCTTGCCGATCGGGAGAAAAATATCCACCAGTTCGCTCGGTCCAGATTCCGTACCTTTGCCTACATCAAGATCAGTGTAGGTCACAGCCGCATCGGTTAAACCAATAAAGTAACTGTAAAACGGTATACCAACCGCCAGATAACTTTCTTCGCTTGCATTGAAGCGATAGTTATAGGGCGGAAGCGATACCGAATCATGTGGAACGAGGCGGAAATTTTTGGCGTGAGGTACACCTTTACTGGTAAGGCCTGCAAGCACTCGCTCACCATACTTATCGCCATTACAGCGAATAGTACTTCCTGTATTGAGCGTAGCCTCAATGATTAAGTCCATGTTATCGGGCTTCTCACGAAGCACGATCTGAAGATCATTATTCTGATCCTCAGTCGAAAACATCGACACCCATATACCTTTTTTTTGCGAATCATTCGTAATCATAAATGACGCATAACAGCCTGTTGGACCAAGGCTCCAGATGGCGTCTGCTGTGACATACGGAATGTAACCTATAATATACGGGTCACCACTATTACTACCATTTTGCTCGTATACATATGCGTCTTTCGGCACTATAGAGTTATCAGCTCTATAGTGTGCCTGCAAGGTCACGCTGAAAAGCGCGAGTAGGCAGGCTGAAAAAAAGATTTTTTTCATGCTTTTTTCGGTTTTTGCAGTTGTTGTTTTTATTGGTTTATTAAAGTTACATCCTACGTCCTCCGATCTCGGGAAAATTCCGAGATCGGGTAGGGATATACGCATTATACTTATTTAAGTAAATATGTCAATACCTTCAAATAAGGTAATAAAATGGCATTTTTTCAATATTTACAGATTTTCTTTATTGCTGAGAAGTTTCGTCAAAAAAGTGCGTCGATGGATGACGGTGATCCCCTTTTGCTGTATCTTTTCATAATGCAATTTCGTCCCATAGCCTTTGTGCATTTCAAATCCATAGTGCTCAAATTCTTTTGCATATGCTGACATTTTGCGATCGCGACTGACCTTGGCGACAATCGATGCGAGTGCGATAATGGGCTCTTTTTCATCTCCCTTGATAATCGTTTTTTGCTCTAGAAACTGTTTTGGTGCGCGGATACCACCATCAAGTAATACCTGTGTATGTTCCGGATCAGCCGCGACTTTCTTAAGTACACCATCAATACCTCGCCTGATACATACCGCAATACCATAGCGATCAATCATCTCACCTGCGACAAGTGCGACTGACATTTTTGCGCGACCGTCTTTGACCCATGACTGTAGTGTGGCATACCATTCTTCTCTCTTTTTTTCTGAAAGCTTTTTTGAATCCCGAAGTTTTGTAAAAGTGCCACTCTCACGCAGTGCATCAAACACCTCTGTGTCAAAGAGTACTGCGCCAACTGCAACAGGCCCTGCAATCGGACCACGCCCTGCTTCGTCAATACCGACAACATACTCCCGCTTTTTGTCCATATTTTTCCATAGTATCCCATTTGCTATACTTGGGCTACTTATGAGCGAAGCGCGTCCAAAATTCGTCCACCTACACACACATAGTCACTATTCCCTACTCGACGGGCTTTCAAAGATCGACGACATAGTCGATATCGCCGCCAAAGATGGCATGCCGGCAATAGCAATCACTGATCACGGCAATATGTATGGCGCGATCGATTTCTATAAGACGTGCAAAGCAAAAGGGATAAAGCCAATCATTGGAGTCGAAGTCTACATGACTGCGGGCTCGCGCAAAGATAAATCACCCGAGACAAATAGTGGCAAACGCTACTATCACCTGACGCTACTTGCAAAAAATCTCCAAGGATACAGAAACCTAATTCGCCTTGTCACGCTCTCGAACCTCGAAGGATACTATTACAAACCACGTGTCGACAAAGAAATTCTCCGAGAATATCATGAAGGCATTATTTGTCTGTCAGGATGCATGGGCGGTGAACTCTCGCAGACTATTCTCCGTGGTGATATCGAAAAAGCAGATACCCTTGTCGCTGAGTATCAAGATATTTTTGGTGAGGAACAGTACTTCATTGAGATTCAACGGCACCCATCTGTCGAAAATGACGCAAAGTGTAGAACTGCACTTATTGCACTTGCAAAAAAGCACAACATACCAGTCGTTGCGACGCAAGATTCACACTATCCGTGCTCTGACGATCACCACGCCCACCACACACTCCTCCAGATCAACACACAGGGCGACGGTAAAGAAGGTGCAAAATTTGAATTTTCAAGTGATGACTTTTCCCTTATCTCAACCGACAAAGCATACGAAGTATTTGCTGATATCCCCGAAGCGGTCGCAAACACGGCAAAAGTTGCAGAGATGTGTAATCTTGAGCTTGAGCTTGGAAAATTCATTTTTCCAGAATTTCCTCTTCCAGAAAATAAAACTGGTGATGATGTCTTATGGGAACTTACTCATAAAGGTCTTGCTGATCGTGGGCTTGCTGAAGATGTGGAAGCAAAAGAACGACTCGAATACGAGCTTGGTATCATAAAGATGAAAGGCTATGCCTCCTACTTCCTCGTGGTCGAGGATCTTATCCGTTATGCATCTGAAAACAATATATTCACAAATATCCGAGGTTCTGTTGCTGGGTCGATGACCACATATCTTCTTGGCATCACCAAGATTAATCCACTTGAATACAAGATTCCGTTTGAGCGCTTTCTCAATCCCGAGCGCCCATCGGCTCCCGATATAGATATGGATTTCGCTGACAATAGGCGTGACGAGATTATCGAATACACCAAACATAAATATGGAGAAGATAAGGTGGCACAGATTGGTACGTTTGGTACTATGCTCGCGCGTGGTTCCGTCCGTGACGTCGCGCGCGCGCTTGGGTATCCCTACGGCACAGGGGATCGCATCTCAAAACTTATCCCTTTGGGATCTCAAGGTGTATCAATGACAATTAATCACGCGATGGAATTGGTTCCTGAACTTGCCACAATGTATAAAAAAGAAAAAGACGCAAAGGAAATTATTGACCTCGCGAAGAAAATAGAAGGCTGTGTCCGACACATCTCCGTGCATGCCGCAGGTGTGGTAATTGCACCAAAACCACTTATTGAGTATGTACCAACACAATTTGATCCCAAGGGTGGAAAGATTATTACTCAATACGACATGTACGCCGTCGGTGAAGATGGTGTGGGACTCACCAAATTCGACTTCCTTGGTATCAGAAATCTCTCTATACTCGAAGCCGCCATCAGACTTGTAAAAAAGCTTCGTGACATCGATATTGATATCGAAAAAATACCACTTGATGACAAACGAACATTTGCCATGCTCACGCGTGGCGATACAGAAGGTCTCTTTCAGCTAAACGGGTCTGGTATGACCCGCTATCTCAAAGAACTGCGGCCATCGAACATTCATGACATCAATGCCATGGTTGCGCTCTATCGTCCTGGCCCGATGCAGTTCATTCCAGAGTACATCAAGCGTAAACACAATCCAAAACTCATCTCCTATCTTGATCCAGCACTTGAACACATTCTCGCCCCGACATATGGAATTCTAGTATATCAAGATGACCTTTTGATGATGGCGCACGACCTTGCTGGTTATACTTGGGGTGAAGTCGACAAATTCAGAAAAGCGGTAGGTAAAAAAATTCCAGCAGAAATGGAAGCGCAAAAAATGAAATTTATTCAAGGCTGTATGAAGCACAGCAATTGGAGCGAGAAAAAAGCGACCGAAATCTGGAAATGGATCGAACCGTTCGCTGCGTATGGCTTCAACAAAGCACATTCCGTTTCTTATGGTCGCGTCGCCTATCAAACTGCATACATGAAAGCAAACTTCCCTGTCGAATATATGACTGCGATTCTGACCGCGGAGTCAGGAGATGTCGAAAAGATCGCTGTGATCATTAACGAATGTGAACGTATGCATATTTCAGTCCTCCCGCCTGACATCAATGAGAGTTTTGGTGGCTTCACAGTTATCCGTGGAAATGAAAAAGAAGAGATCCGCTTTGGCCTCTATACCATCAAGAATCTCGGCACGGACATTTCTGATGCAATTATTGAAGAACGAAAGAAAGGGGGAAATTTCAATTCCATTTCAGCGTTCTTGAGCAGGATTCAACACAAAAATCTTAACAAAAAATCGCTTGAAGCACTCATCAAGTGCGGCGCAATGGATACATTTGGAGAGCGTGGTGCTTTACTTGCCAATATGGAAGACATGCTTGCCTACAACAAGGAAGTCGGAAAAGAAGGATCGAGGGGACAAACTTCACTCTTTGGTGCCGCAGTACACGAAGCACTTGGTGCGTTTAAGCTCAAAGATGCTCCCCCAGCACCACCAGAAGAATTACTCTCGTGGGAAAAAGAATTACTCGGGCTCTACATCAGTGGACACCCACTGGATAAATGGCGTGACGTGCTTGCAAAAAAAGACGTTACTATCAAACGAATTAAGGAAGAATTCGGCCAAGGTATGAAAGTCGGTATCGCAGTACTTATAGAAGAAATGAAGCCGATTATCACAAAAACCAATCAGCACATGGCATTTCTCAAAGTTGCTGATTTGTCTGACCGTATCGAGGCAGTGGTATTTGCAAAACCATACAAAGAATTACAGACACTACTTATCGCAGACAAATGCTTCTTTATCGAAGGCACTATATCCGTCAGAAATGGAGAAAAAAGCATCCTGATCGATCGGGCGAAACTAATTTGACAAAAAAAGGATTAGTAGTACCATTGTATATAGTAAAGTTATTAAAAACCTTTAATCTAGAGACTATATGGAATCAGAAAGAAACCAAATAAAACTATTCTCTCTAGAGAGAGGGGATGGAGACACAAATCCAGAAACAACACTTCGTGTTGTTAAATCTCTGGAAGAAACAAAACGTGAAATCGCAACTTTATACGGTATCCTCCCTGGGAGCGATTTATACAAAAAGCAGCTCAGAGAAATAGGAGGTCTATGGTATATCGAAAACGAGCCAATCAAAGAATGGAAGGAACGTATAGACGCTCTTTATGCACCCGATCCACATGATGAATACCGCCGAGGACAATATTAAGTCTCTCTTAAAAAAGCGTCTGACTGGGACGCTTTTTTCTTTTCTATCCCACCAAAAAATCCCGCAGCTGCGGGATTTTTTGGTGGGATAATTAGATTTTATATTGTTCCATCTTTTTCATGATGTCAAAAACATCATCAGCATATGAGGCAACAACGCGGCCATTGTATGATTCGAGCCGTTCTCGAAGATCTCCATCATAATGGTGTGCGGTGTTTGGATTATTACCACCAAGATTGCGCGCGACTGTTTCGATTGCCTCATCTATTGAAGCAAATCCAGCCGTACAAGAATGCCATCCAAAAGGGTTATTTGGTGCTTTCGGGTTCTTGCAAGCAAATTTGCCGCCTGTCGACTCACGAACTCCAACCGCTGCCACAACGTGCCAATCGAGCCCGTTCTTCTCGGCTTCAAGGACAAGCTTCATACCATAGCCTGCTAACGGCATACCACGGTCGCGGAAGTATGCATCGATTTTTTTTGCCTGTTCCTCTTGCAATGCTTTTTTAATAGCTGCAGGATTCGCAGTTTCGATATAGTGTTTTACTTGAGATACAGCAGGTGCGGCTGTCTCGGTCACTAGTGCTCCAGCAGAAAATGAGGTTACTACTACAGGAAGCAATACAAAAGACCGCAGATACTGTATTATTTTGTTTCGTTGCATAGATAGCGGTAGTGTGCTCCGCCAACACCGTTACTGAATGTCTTGCTTTCGGAAATTGAAAGACTTACTTTCCCTTTTTTCAAAGATTACGTGTATAGTAGCATACCCTACTTTAATTGTCAATATTTATGCAATAGATTTTTTACTCGTCAACAACATAAAAGCCTTATAAAATAAAGGTTTTATGCTGTTTTATACAATAGTTTTTAGAGATATTTCGTTATCATAAAAGCTAGCATTTTCTCATCTAATTCAACATTACACCGGTCGGTTTCGTAAACCAAGAACCTACCGAGTTCAATAGAGGCTTTTGCAAGTGTTTGTACAAGGAAATCATGTGAAATTAGGTCACTTTTCATGGCTTTTCAGTTTTTGAATTCCCATGAAATGTGCTAAGCTTCGGTGGCCTGGGCTGTTGATAGCAGTCCAGGTCTTTTTTGTTCTAGTTGAAAAATTCATGAACAATTGCAAGTTAGTCAATGCTATAAAGACTACTATTTAATTATTTTGTAACGACAGATTTGCACACAATAAGTCGGTCGGATAAATTTTCTGTAATACAAAACTCTACAAACTTTTTGCTCGTGTCACCTTTTTGTGCTAATACTTCTATCTTTTACCCTGTTTCCACTTCTTGTGATTTGTTGAACGATTGACGAACCAAGCATCATCAGCATTAAACCACCATGCGTCAGGGTGCATGGTCATAATTAGCGAACCAAGTTTTTTTGCCGCCGGAGTTTTCAAACGTTTATTTGCAATAACAATCCACTCCCTCGCTTTTGAGTTCCCCTTCACCTCCTCTTCGCGAAGTGTCGACATCCATTCAAGCACATCGGCATCTTTGACGATCTTTGCTTCAATAGACTGACGCTCTTGTTCTTCATTAAAAAGAGAAAGTATTTCCCCACCAAACGGGACAGAATCTGCAATATCACGGACCGCATCAGCTTCAGCTAAACGCCCATAGCGTTGGTGCACATAGTTATGATCTGAAGTACGTCCTTCTCCTATGTCATGAAAAAGTGCCATCAAGACTGTCTTTCGCACATCAGCCTTTGGATCAAGATTAGCAAGCGCATACGCAATCATCGCTGTATGAAATAAGTGCTCCGCGACCGATTGTGCACCACTACCAAGAAACCAAAGCCCAGAGCGCGGAGTTTTACTATGAATTGCTGTCTCATAGACAAATGAGGCGAGTTTACTGTAGACATCGGTCGTTCTTTTCTTTGCAGGCATATATGCTGATTATACTACAATGAAACTTATTTTAGTATGTCGGACAATTCTCGTATATCGGTGATGATGCATTGTGGCTTCTCTGTCTCCATTGTCGGTGTTTCGTCGGCAAATTTGCCTTTCTTGAGCCAGACGGTAGATGTGCCTTTCCGGTTACCCCATGCGATACCGCGTATCATGCGGTCGTCGACAACAATTGTTTCCTCCGGACGAACAGCAAGCTCGGTCAATAGTTTGTCATACAGAGCGTCCTTGTCTTCACCACCAACAAGAATGTACTTACACTAGCCTGCTATGCCAGTCGCCTCTATCACAGCGCGACGACTTTCAGGACTATCACTTTTTGCAAGCGATACTAGTGCGAGCGTGTACTTCGAAGCGAGAGCTTTCAGAAGTTCCAATTCTCCGGGGAAAAGAGCACCTGCATACGGATCATACAATGTCCGTCCCCAATCAAAGATACTGACTTTTATTTTTTCTCCCATAATTTTAACTTATGCGAGTCGTCCTCCACATAAAGACTATTTACCGTGGCAGTGCTTGAATTTTTTGCCGGACTGACACGGGCACGGATCGTTTCGTCCCATTTTTTTGAGATCTGCGGGTTCTATATTACCGTCATCAATCTCTTTTGATTCAGAGAGATGTTGTGCGGAAGACACATCTGCGACAGACGCACTCTCAGCTTCATCTATTTTGAGTGTTTCGATAAGAGAAATCACTTGCTCACGGAAATGCAGCTCCATCTCACGGAAAAGACGTAAACCTTCACGCTTGTACTCTATAAGTGGTTCTCGTTGTCCATATGCACGTAGATTAACTGAGCTTCGCATATAGTCCATTGTTTCAATATGTTCGGTCCAAAGGATATCATTGACATAGAGCGCGATTCGCTTGACAGCAGCAAGAAATGGAGCAGCACCCATAACTTTGCGCTTTGCAGCAAAGAGTGCTACTGCTTTTGTATTTTCTTGGACAATATCAGCAATCAATTTCTCAATAGCAGCATCGTCGCCAAGCAAAAGTGCATTGCGTCTACCATAGACAACATGTCGCTGGTGGTTCATAACATCATCGTATTCAAGTGTGTGCTTGCGAGCATCAAAATTAAATCCTTCGATTTTTGTCTGTGCACTCTCAAGTGCGCGAGAGATAAGACGATTCTCAATTGGCATATCTTCTGGTATCCCAAAACGCCCCATCATGCGTTTGATCCTGTCTGAACCGAAGATACGCATAAGATCATCTTCAAGTGATACATAAAAGACGGTTTCACCTGGATCACCTTGCCTCCCAGTACGTCCACGCAATTGATTGTCGATACGACGCGCTTCATGCCGCTCGGTACCAAGCACATAGAGTCCACCAAGACGTTTTATCTCTGTTTCAAGTTCTTGACTGCTTGGTGAACCACCAAGCTTGATGTCGACACCACGACCTGCCATATTTGTCGCAACAACAACAGAACCCTTTACGCCGGCCTGCGCAATGATTTCTCCTTCTTTCTCATGATTTTTAGCATTAAGTACTGTGTGACGGACACCCTCGCTCAAAAGATATGCAGAAAGAAGTTCATTCTTTTCGATTGAGACAGTACCAATAAGTACTGGCTGACCTTTCTCTTGCAATTCTTTGACTTTCTTGGCTATCGCGCGGAATTTCCCTTTCTCAGTCTTAAAGATAAGATCAGTATGATCAATGCGCTTGATCTCGCGATGTGTCGGAATAGTGATAACGTCGAGCTTATATACTTTGAAAAATTCTTCTGCTGATGTCTGTGCCGTACCAGTCATACCAGCAAGCTTTTTGAACATACGGAAATAGTTCTGGTATGTAATTGATGCAACGGCACGGGTTTCTTTTTTGATATCTACACCTTCTTTTGCCTCAATTGCTTGATGCAGTCCTTCATTCCAGCGGCGACCAGGCTGAAGACGACCAGTCGACGGATCTACGATGATGATTTCACCATCCTTGACGACATATTCCTTATCTTTGAGGTAGAGTGCCTGTGCTCTGACAGCAGTCTCAAGGTGATGTACATACTTAATTCCCTTCTCTGTATATATATTGTCGATACCAAGCAATTTCTCTGCCTTACTGATACCAGCATCAGTCAATGTGATCGCTCGAAGTTTCTCATCTACTGCATAATCTTGATCTCGAGAAAGTTCTCGAGCGATTTTGGAAAATGAGCGATAAAAATCCTCAGAGTCACCTGACTCAGATGAGATAATGAGTGGTGTGCGTGATTCATCAATCAAGATTGAGTCAACTTCATCCACAATTGCATAATTATGTCCGCGTTGCACTATTGTGTCATGCGTGCGCGCAAGATTGTCACGCAAGTAGTCAAAACCGAATTGACTGTTGGTACCGTAGGTAATATCTGCTTGATACGCCTGCTTACGAGATACAGGACGTAGGAAATCAGTAAAGACTTTAAACGATCCTTTTTCATCGCGTTCTTTGTCTTCTTCTGTATGCGAAGGATCATACAAAAATGAATGATCTTGATCGCCAATAACACCAACAGAGAGACCAAGATAATCATACACCTGCCCCATCCAACCCGCATCGCGACGGGACAGATAATCGTTCACAGTGATGACATGCACACCTTCTCCAGAAAGTGCGTTCAAATATGCTGGAAGAGTTGCAACAAGTGTCTTACCTTCACCAGTACGCATTTCGGCAATATTGCCTTGATGTAGTGCGATACCACCGATCAATTGGACATCATAGTGACGAATACCAAGAGTACGCACAGCTGCTTCACGGACAAGTGCAAATGCTTCAGGAAGCAGTACGTCAAGCGTTTCTCCAGCAGCAAAACGTGATTTGAGTTGTGCAGTACGCTTCGGAAAGTCTTCAGCCTGTAGTAAAGAAATTTCCTTTTCAAGCTCACCTATCTGCTTAATAAGTGGCGAAAGCGAACGTATATAAGTGGTGTTTCGATCTCCGAAGATACTTTTTAAAAAAGACATGGGCACATGATACCATATATCTCTACCTATTTTAAGAAAAACAAAAAACTCCGCTGTTGCGGAGTTGTTTGTGAAATACAGTAAATTTAGCGCTTCTTTTTTGCTACCTTCTTTGCTGCTTTTTTTACTACCTTCTTTACTACTTTCTTTGCTACCTTCTTTGCTTTTTTCTTTGTTGCCATGGTAATGGTATGAAAAATTATTTTTAATAGAGTGCACTAACGACCTTCACAAAAAATATAAGTGGGAAAGTTTGTGAAAAAATTTTTTAATGCATCTTCTGAAATAATTATCTCGCAAGAAAAAACTAAATACAATATTTTTTTTACAAAACTGTGGATAACTTTTTTATTTTAGTAATGTGAATCATGAAAAAAAATTATTTACAAAAATATTTTTCATTTTCAAAAAAATAGTACCTATGCATTTTTATTTTTTACTTTTTGAAAATTAAAAAACACTCGCGGAAATTTCCACGAATGTTTTTTAATTCATCTGCACTGTGAGCCGCAAGTGCGAGCTCCAACACAAATGCCTATGTGAGTGCAGTCGCGGCTCACAGTAGAGACGACTGCGCATACAGTGTAGCAAATAGCTATAAAATGTAAAAGATAGTCTATCTATTCACGGACAACAGTTATGTTCCCCTCAACATCAATACTGATAATACGTGAAGGTTTACTACTGGTACATTCCTCTTGCCGAAGTGGTACAACATATTCGACACCTGCAACAATCCGTGGATCAATTGCTCCAAAAGTTGTCGGTGTCGGCGCACCACTCAGATTTGCTGATGTAGAAACAAGCGGCACGCCGAGTGAAGTTATGAGCGCTTTGCAAAATGGATCAGTTGTGACACGAATCGCAACACTGCCATCACTATGACAAACTGCAAGCGGTATCCGTTCTGCTTTGGGATAAATAATTGTAAGTGGCTCTGTTGTAGAAGCAAGCAGTTCTCTGACTTCTACAGGAATAGTACCGACATACAAAGCGAGCATTTCTATACTAGCAACAAGAAGAATAAAACTTTTGGTGGCGTCACGTTCCTTGAGTGTAAACACTTTCAAAACAGCTTCTTTATTAGTTGCATTACAACCAATCCCCCATACTGTATCAGTCGGATATAAGATCGTGCCACCATCTTCAAGTACAGCAAGTGCTAGAGCAAGCGCCTGATTTTGTATATCAGAAAGTTCATTCATAGAGATAGTATATACAAGAAAAATAAGAGGAAAAGCCAGAAAACACAAAACCCCCTTGCAGGGGTTTTGTGCGGCATTCGTGTTGTTTGTAATAATACGAGATCATCACAGCAACACTCACACTGGTATAGTAGCAAATTCAAATTATTTTGTCAAGCACTGTTTCGTATACTAATTGCTATTTCATTTTTCCTTGCTATAGTAGACGCAGTTTTGAGCCAGATAGTTGCTCTTTGATGTATATCAAAGAGAGGAAAGTCCGAACACATAACGATTCAATTCGTATAGGTAATGGGTAATTCCCATACGGAGCAATCCGCGAGGTGCGAGCAGAGACGCTTGCAAGCGAAAGTGCGCAAGCGTCCCGACTTCGGTCGGGACGAGTTCTCAAGGTAACTTGAGAGGTGAAACGGCTAAATCCTTACCCGTGTGCAAGGCCGTGTTCCCCACTACTTTAAACAGTTATATGAATACTCTATGTAGTAATGAAATAAAAATTATCGCATACGCATACTCACATAAGTTTTTAAAGTAGTGGGGAAAGTGCCGCTTGAGGCCGACGGCAACGTCGGTCCCAGATAAATGACTATCGTCTGGGTAACCAGATACAGAATTCGGCTTATAGGCTCAAAACTAACATGAAAAAGTGCTCCATAAAGAGCACTTTTTCTCTTTCTTACGCTGTATACAGAGCATAAGTGAGATTATTGACATATTACTTAGTATATTATATAATAGCTACATTACCTTCAAACCAGGTAATTTACTAAATTTATCTATTATTTATGAGTACTATCATCAAAACATTCATGGCATCGACCTTCATCGTAGGTATGGTGCTCATGTCAGCTACACCGGCATTTGCCTATCGAGCAACCCGACGCAGTAGTTCAACAAGTACAAGTACGTCGAGCTCATCTGCTTCGAGTTCTTCCTCTTCAGTAATCTCAACAAACTTGTCTTCTTCGGCAAGTTCAGTAACTGTAAGACCAACTTCTTCAGCGAACACAAATACAACGCTTACCTCAAACATGAGTTCGAGTTCATTTACTGTACTCCCTGCAACAAATATCACTGCCACAGGAGTAGATCTTAGTGTGTCATATACAATTGGTCATGCGGACGCAAACGCTGGCGGCGTTGACGTCAAATTCGTCTACGACACCACTCCAAGTATCAATTACGTTTCATCACCAGCAACTGCCTTCACTCTACTTGCTTCGGGTTCTGGGGGTTCTGGAACACACACAATGAACGTTGCGGGTCTAACTCCTAACACCACATACTATTACCGTATTCTTGGTAACGGTGCGTCAGTAAGTTATGTCGGCAATACTGTCGTTTCATTCACTACGTTACCAGCAAACAACAGCACTGGCGCATCGACGTTTACGATCAACCCAGCAACAGCTGTCACTCAGGCGACAGCGCAGCTTAACCTAACATATGCTATAGCTCCGGCAGATGCATTAAATGGCGGCGTTGACGTCAAATTCGTCTACGACACCACTCCAAGTATCAATTACGTTTCATCACCAGCAACTGCCTTCACTCTACTTGCTTCGGGTTCTGGTACGACACTAGCAAACTCTGTGCAGGCACCAATTGTTTCCACGGTAACAGCAGGAAACATTGCAAATACGCAAGCACAACTAAACGGTACCTATAATGCAAATGGCACAGCAAGTACTATCTGGTTTGAATACGGTCCGACTGTCGCACTTGGCCAGTCGACTAGCATACAAAATGTCGCTGCTAACACATCAGGCAACTTCAACAACACCATCACTGGTCTTGCTGCAAACAGTACCTACTATTTCCGTGCAGTCGGACAAAACAGCTTTGGTACAGCATATGGCACAACACTTTCGTTCACTACGACAAATACAAATTCATCTTCTTCATCAGGCGGTGGAAGTGGTGGAAGCGCAGTTGCTGATGTCTCAACATTGAATGCAACAGCAATAACTGATAACAAAGTGACACTTGAGGGAACATTCTATTCAAATGATCTTGCAACAACAACCTGGTTTGAATTCTCTACTAACGAGAGAGATGTTATCAACAATAATGCACGCGCTGTTGGTCGGCAAAATCAGCAAACTGTAGCGTACGGAGACTTCGACTACACTGTCGACGATCTTACTCCGGGAACAACATATTACTTCCGTGCAGTTGCAGAAAACACACGTGGTATCTCTTACGGTACAATCAAGTCATTTACTACAGCAGGAACTTCTCTTGAGAATAGTTCTGACTTCAGTGCACTTACCTCTCTTGCAACCGGTATCAGTTTCACAAGCGCAACCTTAAACGGTATCATAAAGAATGATAGAAATGAAGCAATACAGGGCTACTTCGAATACGGTACAAGTGCAAATTCACTTGTAAATTCAACAAATATGAAGTCACTCGGCTCAAATGAAACACTTGCAATGAGTGATGCAGTCTTTGGTCTTGCACAAGATACCTTCTACTACTTCCGAGCAGTCGCGGAAAGCTCAAATGGTATCTCTCGTGGTGACATCAGAATATTCAAAACACTCGGTGGTGTCGTCTCGACTGAGACAGGTCCAGTCACACCTGTGACAACTGTTGTGGCTTCAAATTCTGCTTTTGTAACAGTGTCTATTGAAAGCCAATCAGAAGAAGTGGCATCAGGTGATGCTATAAACTACACTGTTCGTTACAAGAACACTAGTGGTTTTGACCTTGCAAGCACAGCAATCGAAGTCACTTTCCCAAACGAAGTAGAATTTAACAACACTTCAGATGGTCAATTTGATGCAGTGCGCAATACACTCGTCGTCAATGTCGGTACACTTCCCGCAAATGTTGAAGGTAAAATAACGATAGATGCGACAGTGCTCTCTGGTGCAAATGTCAAAGACTTCCTCCTTACCAATGTCCTTATGAAGTACGTCAATCCTCTAACAAAAGGACAAGAAGAAGCAATTGCGTATGTCATCAACACGGTAACAAACAATAACAGAAATGCACTCGGCGCAGCATCACTCTTTGGAAACGGAAGCTTTCTCCCAAACACTGTTATCGGGTGGCTCTTGCTCGTGCTCGTCTTGAGTGGCCTCGCCTTCCTTGGCAGATATATCTATGTCGGTCAAAGAAGAAAGGCATACATAGAAACCACACCTGACAACCTCCCTCACTAATCACTATTTGCTTTACTAAAACGCACCCAGTAGGGTGCGTTTTAGTATTCTTTAACCTAACTAACTCCTTTCGTCGTTTTTTCTAGGATTGTCTTATTATGTACTGAGTTTTTCTTTTCGCCTCCCGCTTTTTCTTGCATGCGGAGTCTGCCTAATAACTATCCTGCATGTTCAGCTGTAAAGCGAAATATACTCTTTTTGTAATTAATTACTTGTTACAGTTAGAGGCAGACAAGTCCTCGCAGCGAAGAAAGCGGAAATGCGTGAGTAATTCATGCAAAAGCCAGAACCCTACCACTATGCACACTGCGCAAGCGAGTAGCGAGCCGTAGTAATTTTTCAGCAGAAAAATACGCGTGTGCATAGTGGTAGGGTTAAAACAAGAACACGGTATATTCAATAACTACTACATAGAAAACGATCATGAGAGTCACACGACTATGTACAGATAAAAAGCACCCGAGCAGGTGCTTTTTATCTGTACATCTATTTAGATTTCACACACACCAGAAACACACGCTAACTCTTTTTTGACTTCTGTCTCATCTGCACGCTCATAAGTAACAATCTTTGAGAAGTCGATATTTTTTACTCCTTTCAAAAGCTCTTCGTAACGCTTTGCATCAATCGGCTCATATGGCGCAAGTTGGTAAATATGGTTTGAACGAGGAAGGAATGAGAGACCGCCGACAATATCCCAGTTCTCATATACCCAATTAGCAACCATGATCCACTCGTCATCACCAACAGAGATTGTTACTGATGGATTGTGTTCGGTGAAATTCGTCTTCACCACTTTCCAGTGTTCAAGTTGTTCAAGGGCGGTGATATCGTCCTTGAAGATAGCACCCTTTGGAGCTTTGACTGGAAATTCAAGTACATAGGTCGTTGCCGTATCCATTGCCTGCCCTACTTCTGGATGATATGGGATACCTTGATCTTTGAGCATTTTGAATAGTGCGTCAGTTGCTGAAATACGAATGCGACGAATGTAGTATTGAGCATGACGTGGATGCATGCCTGATGCTGAGTCTACAGTCTGCGAGACAGTGCCTGATGGCTTCACACAGGTGATACAAGTTGATGCATTAATACCAAAGCGCTTTGCGTAGAGTTTGTTGACGCGAATTGCTTCTTCCTTGAGCTTTCGAAGTATTTTTGGATCACGAGCTGCTGTCGAATCCCACTGACCAGTGATAGAGACACCGAGCAATCGTTCTTCATCGCAATTCTTTTTCCATGCTTTTGAGAGGTATGGGAAATTCGTAAGTGTCGACTGATAGGTACCAAGAATTGTGGCGATACGAACCTTTTTCATAAGTGTCTTTTCTGTATCATCGGCACGAGCAACAACTTCAGAAAGATTACAAAATTGCTTTGACTGAAGGAGGATCTCACCGCACGGATTAGTACCAATCCAACCAATACGATCATCGAGAAGATTCACGCGACGCTCAGGAAGCGTTGCCCCGAGATTGCTACGATTAAAGATACCGCGCTCACCCGAGCCAGACTTCATAAGTGCAATCCACTCATCCATAAATTCAGTAGTTGAAGGTTTTGTATTGTATACAGCGGAGTTATTGGCAAGCATGCGCTGCCCTTCAGAATTCCAAAACTGACCTGTCTTTGCGTCACGCATTGCTTCATCATCTAGATCAGAAAGTGAGATAAGTGCACTTCTGCGGACACCACCAGCAACGACACATTCGCCAATTTTGCAGATAATGTCATGCACATCAATATTTGAGAGACGCTTACCTTGTTTGCGCAATATTCTATCGCGTGCGAATGCAAGCACTTGGCGAAGTGGCTCAGGACCTGAACTCTTGCCTCCCATTGTCTTCAAACGTGCACCTGCTGGGCGAAGCTTAGAGAAATCAAATTCAACATCATTGCCTGCAAACCAAGTTTCCAAACCGTCAATAAGCGCGTCCGTCCACCCTTCTTTACTATCACCAACGACGTGAACTTTTGCTTTCTTACCTTTTTGTTTAGCGATCTGCGGTAGTGCCTGGACATTCTGACTCTCAACAGAAAAGCCAACCCCCGTACCACACATAGAGACATACATAATTTCTGCGATGTCGCGAAGCGATGCAGGTGCAGTGTAAGAGCAGTTATATGCACAGACATTGGTGCGCTCAGCCGCAGGACCTGCAAACTGTACAAGTCGCATCGATGGCATAGCCTCCTGACGAAGTATTGCCTCACGTATTTCTTTATACTCAGCGGAAGTCAACTTGTTACCGAGATTCTTCTTCATGAAGTCTACATATCTGTCGATCGTTTCAATCCACGTTTCGCGACGACCTTCGGATTCAATCCATTTTGAGTATGTACGGTAGTAGACGAGTTCTGCAAGCGGATTTCTAAAGTATTTCTTGCTTTCTGCTACCAACTTTTTGACATGCGGTGGTACTTCCCCGAATTCCTCACGCGCTTTGGTGCGTTCTTGACGATAGAGGATATAGCTCTTGGCTGTCTCTGGTAAACCCTCTTTAATAAGGGCTTTTTCTACCAAATCTTGGATAATCTCAACTGTCGGGACGAAATTGTAGTCCTGGATAGTCTTCTTAATCTCAAGTAGATCTTGGTGTGCTCGTTCAGCAACATGCTCTGGAGGCATGGCACTCTCCCCAACTACTTTCATTGCTTTGCCAATCGCTCGAGAAATACGGTCGATATCAAATGGCACAAGACGACCGTCACGCTTTCTTACTTGGTTGATACCAGTGAAAGAATTCTTTGCCGATGTCTGTGATCGGGGTCCTGGTTTCACTGAAGACCGGGACTTTGGTGTGGGTTTTTTGCGCATAGTGAGACTATTGTACATAAAAAAATTTTCAAGTGCCTAGTGTGAAAAATAAAACATAATACAAAAAAGTGCTTGTAAACTATTTCTCAAGTCAAGACCTTTTTTCTCTAGAAAAAATGAATTTTTTTACCCAGAAAAAGAAACGGGGTCGCCAAGCTTGAGATTTTGTTTTTGAGAAAAGCCGGCTTTTGTCTCAAGTACATAGAGAGCATCAGTGTTTGGATAAAAAATTTTCGGATATGAATCTGGTGAAATATCTCGTTCAATATGCACAACAGTCATATCTTCCCCAATCCAAATGATATCAATCGGAAAATGCATATCTTTCATCCAAAAACCATATTTACCGGGCATGGTAAATACAAATACCATGCCAAAATCATCATGAATTTGAGCATATTTTGCAAGCCCAGTTTCTTTTTCACTCATCGTATCTACAAACTCAATTCGGAGAGTCTTACCTGCTATGTTAATAATTGACTGTGCTGTAGCTAACTCATTTTTTTGAAAATAAAGAGTTGCTACAGCAATCAATACACCAAAAAACCCAGCAAGTAAGACAATATGCACGACTTTGTTAATGTTGGTTTTCATAACGAGATTGTAAGAGTTCCATTAGTAATGCTAAGAATCCGGTTCATATACTGCAAAATTGCTGGACGATGAGTAATACATACTATAGTCTTATGTTTGGCAAAATGTTCAAAAAAGTTTTTTAGTATTCTATATTCAGTTTCTTCATCAAGTGACGATGTTGGCTCATCAAGAATAAAAATAGGAGCATTCTTACAAATTGCTCGCGCAATACCAATGCGCTGACGCTCTCCACCTGAAAGAGCATATCCTTTCTCACCAACAACAGTATCAATCCCATCGGGAAGCGTATCAATAATTCCTTGCAATTCAGAAATACTAATTGCAGCTTCCAAAAGAGCTGGGTTAACTTTACGCATACCGGTAATGTTTTCTTTAAGAGACACATTCAAGAGTTCAGTTTCTTGAAGGACAACTGATATATTTTTTATTACAGCATCATGATTGATTGACTGGTAGTCTACGTCTCCTATCTTAAACGAACCAGAATTAAGAGGATATAAACCAAGGAGAATCTTTACCAGTGATGATTTGCCACTGCCTGAAGATCCGATAATTCCCACCCATTCATTTTTTTTAATAGTAAAATCAAAATTCTTAAGAGCAATCTTTCCATCGGGATATGATAGGCTTCCATTCTGGATCGTAATAGAATCCCAATCTTCTGGAAATGACTGATTTCCAGAAGAGTTTTTATCTTCGTTGAAGAAAAGGGGCTTCATTTGAGACAGATCTGAACGTATCTGCACAAAGGTATTCATAGCGGTCATGCTGTCATTCGCAGCTTCTCTGAGTTTTGAAAAATATGAGTAAAATATGACTATCTGACCGATAGTCATCGCTCCAACGAGCACCTGATTCCCCGCCACAAGAAAAAATGATGCAATAGCTAAGCCATTTAATGCTTGAAATGAGTACCATTTATAGACTCCTAATCGATTTCTTGCCAATTGTGCTTCTTTTGAAGCTTCTTCACTATTTTTAATATATTCTTGAATGTTTTTTTCTGCACCGGTTGCTTTTATAGAGAGCATATTTCCTGAACTTTCAATATATTTTCCACTTGCTGTCTGATTGAGCTTATTTACTGTATCGCTTAAATACAGAAATTTTTTACTGAAACCGACTTGGAGCAATAAGAATATTCCAAGATATCCAGCAATAACTACTAAAAACATCCAATTTGTGAATAGAAAAAATGCAATAACACCAACAAACGATACAATGATTGGAAACAACATCTGATTCACAAATGATGTCCAATTACCGAGTGCAGCACTCCCAGTAAAAATCCGTTGTGTTTTTGCTCCGGTTGTTTCTGTTGCGTGCCATTTGAGCGAGAGGTCAGACAATTTTTCAAATCCTATTATTCTGGCACGTGTTTTTGCTATAACTCCGATCTTAGAAAGTGCATATTTGCTTCTCAAGCGTATCAGTGAAACAAGAGCATACGATATTCCAAGAAACGCAACATAGTTATAAAAAAGAGTGAGTGAATCGCCTCGAGAGTAAGTAATAAAAAAATCGACAATTTTGCCAACAATGAGTGGGGGTACAAGATCATAGAAAAATGCAGAAAAAAGAACACCGTTAAAAAAGATGTACGCTACACGCTCTTTTTCTAGAAAATGCCAAATGACCTTTGGTAATTCGATTAGTGAAAATGATGTAGCATTTTTCATTCCTAGGATGTTATTTCGCGATAGTAGCCGCTTCGTCAAATTTAATCGAGAGTAACTTTGACGCACCGTCTGCGCCGACAGTCACGCCATAGAGAACATTTGCACGTGACATCGTCTCACGATTGTGAGTGATAACGATCAGCTGAGAGTACTTTGAGAGATTCTCAAGCATGTCGCCATATTTACGGCTATTTGCCTCATCAAGCGCGGCATCGGTCTCATCAAGTACGAGAAATGGTGGCGGATTGACCTGAGAGATCGCAAAGAGAAGTGCAATCGAGGTAAGCGAACGCTCGCCACCTGAGAGCATCGTCAGTTCTTTAACCTTTTTGTGTGGAAGTGAGATATGGATAGCGATACCGCTTTCAAATTCTTCTTCCTCTGGCATTTCTGTAATCTCCTCATCATCCACGACCCGCTTTTTAGGAAGAACAACTGCAAGAGACGCCTGACCACCGCCAAACATAAGTGCAAAGAAATTCTCAAACTGTGTATTTATCCGCTCAAGACCCTGGCGAAACTCAGCATCAAGATGTTCTTTGAGATCACGAATAAGGCTTTCAAGTGAAGCGAGGCTTTGTTTGAGGTCGTCGATTTCTTTGGCAAGGAATTCACTACGTTCTTTGACTTCGGTGTACTCTTTTATGATGTCGTCTCCCCCCCCCGCGCCAATGTCCTCAAGCTTGATTTTGATGCGCTCAATCGCTCGTTTGCGATCCTCTTGCATCTGACGTGATTCAGTTATATCTGCATGCGGTATTGAGAATTCTTTGTAGGCCAAAATTTCTCGACCAATAAAGCCTTCCCCTTCTTGTATTTCCTCTATCAACTGATCATAGAGACGTTTATTGGAGTCTTCTTTTGCTTCTGTAAGCGCGAGTGCATTCTCGACTTCTTTCCGCGCTAATATACGCTCAAAGCGTACCTGATCAGCCTGACGCTCAAGTGCTTTTTCTTCTACGATGGCGACTTTGAGGCTATCGCTTTTCTCGCGTAACGCAGTTTCTTCGAGTACAAGTTTCTCTACTTCGCCAAGAAGTCCTGCATGTGTCTCGCGCATCGCCAGAAGCTCTGCAGCATTTCCTGCATCTGTAACCGTTTCTGGTTGTGCTTTCTTGTCGACAAATGTCGCAATCATCGTCCGTATCCGTACTGCAATGCCACGTATTTCCTCGATATCTGCTTTTGAAGAAAGTTCGTCAATCGCGCTTGCCACACTTGCAAGTAATGCATCCACTTCAGCAGAACGTATCATTCGATTCTCAGTTGGCATTTCTTCCTTACGACGTGCTCGTTTCTCTTCAAGCTCGATCATACCTTCAATGCGGCCGAGCTTGCGCGATACCTCATCTTTCAAAGCACCGATCGCTCTTGCTTTTTCTTCAGTCTCAGCAAGTGCACGCTCGCTTGCACTGCGCTCACGGACTATTTCTGTCTGTTCTTCTACTGAAGCTCGTATAGTATCAAGCTTTGCCAAAAGCTCTGCCTTTTCTGTCTCAATTTTCTGTCGCTCGTCAGAAATATAGAGCTCTTCTTTCTTGAGATACTCAGTATACAAGCCTCTAAGCTCTTGGCGCATACTTTCTGCTTTTTCGTATTTCTCTACTTGCTTCTTGAGAAAAGTAAGATGTGGCAGTATTTCACGGCGAGCTGATTCTGCTTCTTTGATATTCTCTTCAGTCTTCCCAAGCTTACGCTCGCTCTCACGAATACGGTACTGATACACCTTAAGACCAAGCGCGTCTTCGATCATCGCACGACGATCTTTTGCAGATGCATTCAAGATTCGATCTGCTTCACCCTGAGAAATGATATGGTGACCAGAGGCACCTATGTTTACTGACGCAAGAAGTTCAAGTACGTCTTTCAAGCGCACCTCAGAACCGTTGATGAGATAGCGATTCACGCCATCTGGATAAACTTCACGAGAAATACTCACTTCATCAAAATCAAGCTTCGTTGCGTCACCTCCTGCACTAGTCGGCATTGAGAAGACACGCTTTGTATTATCAAAGACAATCGTCACACCAGCGCGTGACTGCTTCGGAAGTGTCTTTGAGCCTTTGAAGATGAGATCGGCGCCGAGTTTACCACGAAGTGACTTCATCGACTGCTCACCAAGTACAAAACGGATCGATTCGACGACGTTTGATTTGCCAGAACCATTTGGTCCCACCACAGCGGTAACTGGACTTGTAAACAAAAGCTCGCTCTTCTTGGCGAATGACTTGAATCCTATAATTTCTAGGCGTTTTAGTTGCATAAATACGCTTTATTGTAGCGTTTTTAGATAAAAGCTGATACTTGACTTTTAGTTATAAATACGACATAAAGTGGACGTAGCACATCATAATAAAATATCACCCTTCAAATATAACTCTAATGAGACACCTCCTGATACTCCTGCTCATCTTCTCTGCAACAACCGCGTTCGCACAGAACCAGAAAACCATGCGCGTTGAAGAAGAAGCCTTCGTTATCAAAGAAATCCGGATCGCAACGAGTTGCTGAGATACCGCAACTGCGGTGACGAACGAACTTTGGTACAACGGCAACCAGCTCAACCTTTCCACCCGTTTCCAGTCCTACCCTGCACACGCTATCGCAGTAAGCAAAATGCAGTTCGTGATTATCGACGGTGTCCGTGAACTTGAAGTGACATGCACTGATCCGCTCGGCACGCACGTATTCTACTTTCTGAAACAAAACGTTGCGTACTTGCGGATAGGCTGAAAATCAATTTGAAGGAAAAGTCCCGCTCACCGAGCGGGACTTTTTCATTTTCACTTAGTGAGCGAGAATGTGTTTTTGAAAAGCCTTGCAGAGCGCCTGGTGCGAGCAGAGAATTTTTCAACAGAAAAATATTATGCTTTTCAAAAACATATTGAGTAGCTCTTAATCAAGCCACCCCTTCTTCAGAAGCGCCTCGCGTGCCGCTTCCTGTTCCGCTTCCTGTTTGCTCTTCCCTTTTCCTTCTGCAATCATATCAAGGCCGAAATAGATACCGATTTTGAAATGTTTATCATGATCAGGACCAGTTTCAGCAAGTACTTTGTATGATGGTGTGACTCCTACGTATTCTTGCGCTTTTTCTTGCACGAGACTTTTTGCATCACGATAGAGTTTCTTGGCGACAATCTCGTCAAGCTTACCAAAGAGCGCGCGAGCGATGAAATTCTCGGCGACAGAATAGCCTTGATCGAGATATACCGCGCCGACAAATGCCTCAAAAGTATTGGCAAGGATATACTGACGCGCCTTGCCACCATCTTTTGATTCACCTTTTGAGAGAAGCAAGTACTCATTCATACCAAGCGTGTCTGCTGATTCGGCAAGGGTGATTGCATTGACGAGTGCGCTTCGGTATGCGGTAAGCTCACCCTCATTGTGCTCTGGATAGCGATTATAGAGATAGCGTGTGACGACAAGCTCAAGCACCGCATCACCGAGAAATTCAAGTCGCTCATTGTGCGCGAGACCTGACTTCGGATTTTCATTGATATAGGAACGATGGATAAATGCTTGCGTAAGCAATTTTTTGTCAGAAAACATGACACCAACCTTTTTTTCAAATTGTGAGAAATCTATCATAAACAAGAAAGATCCAGGTGGTAAAGGAGGAAGAGTATTCTCTCTTTTTCATCTGTATTCTTATGTAAAACTTATAAAATCGACGCGATTAGTTGCCTTTTGCAAGAAGCGCTACACCTTTGGTAATGACTGGCAACATATCGTCGTACATTTTAAGCTCGGTGATATCGGCGAGTTTAAACCAGTGTGCATCATCGAGTCCTCCTGAATCATCAAGGGTTAACTCACCATATTTCGCTTCGGCAAGGAAGAAAGATACTTTTTTCAGAGTTTTGCCTTTCTCTGGATGAGATGCGACATATTCGTTGCCACCGAGCTTGTCTTTGACTTCTACAGTAAGACCAATCTCTTGCTTAACTTTACGGATCACGCCAGCTTCTTCCTCTTCTCCTTCCTCGAGCTTACCTTTGGAAAGGGTCCAACGACCAAAGACATCATGCACAAGAGCAAGGAGTATTTCTCCATTCTTATAAGCATAGACAACAGCGCCGACAAGCGTCTCAACAGGAAGTTTTGAGATATCGACAGGCTCAGCTGTCTTTTTCTTTTTGCTTACTTCTTCTTTGCCAGGCTCGCCAAGTTCTTTGTAGACAGCACCAAGTACACCATTGACGAATTTGCCTGAATTTTCTCCACCAAATGTCTTTGCAAGCTCAATAGCTTCGTTAATAGCAACCTTTGGTGGTACTTCAGTTCTGTTACCAAAAAGAAGCTCAGCAAGTCCAAGACGTAAGATATTGCGATCTACAGAAGAGATTTTATCAATCGGCCAGTCAGGAGCGGCTTTTTCTATAACGTCATCGATAATCTTGCCTTTTTTGACGACGAGATCAATGAGACCTTGCATAAAAGCTTGATCATCAAGACCAGGGCCGAATTCTTTTATATTGCGAGCAAGGATTGCCGCCACCTCTTCAGAGGACGCTTTTTTGTTATTAAAATCCCACTCAAAGAGCGTCTGTAAAACAATTGACCGTGAGAGGTGTCTGTTTGCCATGCGAAAAAATATTTTAAATGAAAACGCTTATTTTGCGCTTGTTTTCTTTGCTTTTGCTTGACTCTTCTCTACCTTGGCAAGTTTGTTCATGACATTCCTGCCTTTGTAGAAGCCACAATACTTGCAGATCGTGTGGTTCAGATTTTTGGCACC
Organism: Minisyncoccota bacterium; assembly: GCA_025453495.1. Lineage (GTDB taxonomy): Bacteria > Patescibacteriota > Minisyncoccia > Phycocordibacterales > UBA9973 > JALOQM01. The sequence goes on from JALOQM010000004.1 coordinate 60,949, forward strand.
ACAATTTTCACATGTAGTCATCAAAGTTGCCTTGATGGCGTGGTGTGAGCGGCGATTTGCCGTGTGGGCTCTTGTATGTCTCATTCGTACTACCATAGCGGGGAGTATAGCGTATTTAGCTAAAAAATACAAGATTCTAATAGAATTCTCCAAACTAAAGAACTACTAGTCTTTCAAATGCTTTTTTTATTTTTGAGCCAATGGTCGGGATTGAACCGACGGCCCCCGCTTTACGAAAGCGGTGCTCTACCAACTGAGCTACATTGGCTAATGAAAGACACTTTAGCAAAAAATAGTGAATAAAAAAATCTCTCTTGTGTGTACAAAGAGAGATTTAAAGGAAATGCAATTAACAGGAATAGTAAGCAAAGAAGTCACCTGCAAGAGACTGATCAATAGGTATTTCCCCTGAATCAGTCACTTTTCCTTTCTCCACCATAAGATATGGTACAACAAGACAACTGGTTGTGCTTGTTTTGAGAAAAAAGGTTCCAGCAAAGATGATCCTTCCAGACCAATTACTTGGTACTGTTTCGGGATTATCTTTGTAAAAATCTCTGACATTAACATTTGCCACACATGATTCCTCCTTACATTTAAAAAAAACAAGCACTTCATCAAGTGTTATCGCTAATATTTCATCCCTAGATAACAGCATGATTTTTTTAGGACTACACCGAAGGCGCCTTGTTTTTACATGCAATGTAGGCGCATTAATACAGCCATCGGGAATTTTAGGTGGTAAATGGAGATCAATCAATTTGACTTCATTTATTGGAACTGCAACAACAGTCATAAAAAAGAACTTATTTAAAGGTGAAAAGTTTGGTTTCAGCCTTGAATATGAAAAACAATTCATATTCGCCACGACAGATTATAGCATGTATTGACAGTAAATTTAATCTATAGTATCGAATAATTTTACTAGTGCTTCCTTTTTATTGTAAGTCGTTCAAGCTCATCTATCGATCTCTCAATCTCATCAAGTCCAGCTTTAAAAAATGCTGGATCTGTCACATCTATCCCCGCTTTTTTGAGTATCTGCTCCGGTGTGTCACTACCACCAGCTGACAAAAATTCTTTTATTTTCTCGGCAAAAGATTTATCTTTTTTCCAGCGGGCAAAAAGGGATTTGCTAACAAGCTGGCCATAGGCGTAGGTATAGACATAAAACATACTGCGCAAATGTGACCAGTTCACAAACGAATACCCATCACGCTCAGTGAGTGCGACAGCGGGGCCCGCGTATGCTCCAATATGCTTTCGCATAAGTGCTGCTATTGCAGCTGCAGAAAGTTCGCCTTCTTGCTTGATTTTCTGATGCAATTCATTTTCAAAGTTGAAACAAGCTATTTGGAGAAAAATCGTCGAAATATCATTTGCGATCTGTTTATGCAACATGATGATACGATCTTTTTCTGGAAGCATGTTTTTGAGATGCTCAATCGTTACCGATTCAAAAAACGTGCTCGCGGTTTCAGCAATAGATGTGGAATAATCACGATACATAACCGGCTGAGAATCAGAGAGTTCCCCATGGATCGCATGCCCCATCTCGTGACCAAGTGTCTCCACGCTCCGTACGGTGTCATTGTGATTGAGGAGCACAAATGTCGGTGCAGCATTGATACCCCAACAATACGCGCCACCGTGCTTTCCCTTTCGTGGATACACATCAATCTGACCGTTTGAAAGATACGTATCAAGAAAATTTCCATAGCGCGAGTCGACAGAAGCGAGCGCTTCACGCACAATAGGAACTGCTTTTTCAAACGGAAACTTCTGGGAAATTTTACCAATGTCGACAACACGATCAATCATGGCAAGCTTCTTCTGTTTGAGTAGCCGCGCATGCAACTTAAAGAAACGCTGACTGATATAAAAATGAGACGTAACTAAGGACACGAGTTGCTCTATCACCGCTTCATCATTTTGATGTCCGAGAACCGTTCCCGCAAATGGTTTTGTAAATCCGCGCTTCTCATCAGAAATTTTGTGGGCTGTAATAAGCGCAGTGAGCTCGCTTGCTGCAATATCAGCAATAGACATGAGCTTTTTCTTTATTTCATCAGAAAACGCATGACGCTCATTTCTGTTGCGAATCTCACTTACAATAAGCTGCGCTTTCTCTATCGGTATATCCTGACCCTTCCAACGTATAGAAAGTTTATGTACTTCCTTCTCTGTAAGCTTGATCCACAATGATCCTGTCGGAATGGAAAGTAGACTCATAAGCTCCTCTTCTTTCTCGGAAAGATTGTGTTTTGCCACCTCAAACTCACGGGCAAGCATGTATCGGTATGTTGTCAGTTCTTTTGCGGCCAGAAATTCTTTCTGCTTTACCGGCGTGATCGTCCCAAGTTTGAGTGAAAAAAACCGAACGAGGTTTCCTGCTTTTGCGTAACGTTCCTCAAATTTTGTCTGGAGTGCGGAAGCCTTCTTGTTCTCAGAATTCATATGGAACTGGAGCGCGGTATACCACCACGGCTTCGGCGAGCTCAGGACCTCTGACGCTTTCTCATAATCGCGAAGCGCCGCCAAGAGCGCCTTTTTGTCTGTGAGATAGTCGGTACGATGCGCCCACTTCTTGCGAAATGCCACGGCCGTCCGTTCATATGTGCGCATATCCCGCTCAAGTTTCGGATCATCGAGAGATGCATAGAGGAGTTTTAGGTTCCACTCCGTTTTGATCTTTGCTTTTTTCTTTTGCATACGCATATTCATACTACCCACTTATGGCCGCTTTTGGAAATAACAGATGATTGAGCGACGCTTGTTTGGACGGCCTTTTGAAAAATGCTTATGCGATGTTTCTTCTTTGAGTTTGATGAAATGCGGTTCGAAATATTCTGCGATAGCTTCGTCAGTCCAGACATATTCGTACACTTTGAGACGCGGGTGGATATAGGCGTTTTTCTCCCCCGCCCCATGCTTTGCTACAAGCTTCCTGGCATGCACGTCACCCTCCGCGTAAAATGATTTAAAAAGGAGAAAGCCGTCAGGAGTAAGGACACGCAGCATTTCCGCGCGATATACCTCGCGTTCACTCTCGGCAAGAAAATGAGACGACATAAGATCAAGAATAAGGTCGACAGATGCGTCAGGGAGTGGGAGCGGCTCGCTGATCGAGCGGACAGCGAATTGTACTCGATCGCCAAGATGCGCAGACGATTTCTGTGCCTGTTTGATAGCCTCTTCAGAAATATCATACCCAATACCGGAAACACCAAAACGATCTGCGAGATAGATGAGATTACGTCCGTTGCCACAGCCAAGATCAAGGACAAAAACACCGGGACGAAAAACATCATCGCCAAATTCTCGCTGCATGAAGCGGATGTATTTCTCAAGGTCAGCGCTCACCTTCTCCGACAACGCAAAAAATTCCGGGTCTTTGTACTCTTTGTTCCAGAAATCCTTGAGACGCTTTTTGTTCATAGCATATGAAGATTAATGCTTTGGCACCCGTTTGCGCAGGAGAAAATAGTTAAGAGCAAAGAAAGTAGCAATACCCGCAAATACAACAGCAGCATGAGCGAAGCCGAGCTCGTCGATCATAACACCGACAAGAAGCGGTGAGCCAAGACCTGCGAGTGTAGTTAAACTATCAAACGCGCTTTGCTGTTCTCCATATCTCTCAGGTGTACCAAATGTAGTAATAAGACCTCGCTCGACCACAGAAAAGAGTTCAAGCAGTACGCCAAGAAGGAAACTTGCTACCATTTTGAAAGCAAAACTCGGGAAAAGAGCAAGACCAGTCATAACCAGTGCCACAGCAATAAGACCAACAGAAAGTAGAAAGTACTTATTACTCTTATCAGCAATTTTCCCAAACGCATACCCAAAGAGTGATGGAATCGTACCAATAATCGACAACAATACTACAAATCCTGGCTGCGCACCTTCGGCATAAGCATCAATCGGAATGAAAAACCACATCAAGACACCAATAATGCCGGAGAACACAGAAAGTGCACACAGAAACCATAAATGCCTACTCCAAGAACTACATAGTATGAGTGTTTCTTTGTATGGAGCAATGATACCAAAACTGGCTACTGATAGATTCTTTTCGTTTGCGACATGATCACGTGGAGCTCGACGCACAACAAAAAAAGCAAGGATTGCAAATGGTGCAATCGCAAGCAACAGTACATGTATCGGTAGAATAGCCAAAAGTACAATACCAGTAAGTGCTGCAAGTATCCATCCGAGATTTGCCCATGTATCAATAAACCCAAACGCTGAACTGATAATACCTTTTGGTGAAAGACGTCGATAATATGTACCCACTCCAACATCTTCCATCTGCCAAGCAATACCGTTGATTGCTCTTGCAAGTATGATAAAGATTGCAAGACCAAATGCTCCAGCAAGAAAATAGCTGACTCCAACAAGTGGATAAATAAGCAGAGAAATCAAAATCAGACGGCGCGCAGATGTGCGATCAACCCACATACCGACAATCGGAAGCATAAGTAATCCGGTCACATCAATCACAGAACGAAACAACCCCGCCTCAGCAAATGTATGTGAAAACGTAAAAATGAAAATAGGGATTAGCGCCTCACCAAAGCCCCAACCAATCCAGCGCACCATACGTGACCAAGCAACAAGCTTAATACCAAGCGGTAATTCACTTTCAGGAGAAAGAGTGTCAGTTTTTACGTTGGTGCGTTTTGGATGTATGCGGTCAGTTTTTCCCATAGAAAATTCTACAAATGTATTCCATATACTGTAACAGAAACGATATGTCAGTGAAAGCTACACTTCAGGAATTAGGTATAGTCTCCCTTCGGGAGCCAATGACCGGGATTGAACCGGTGACCTCGCCCTTACCATGGGCGTGCTCTACCAACTGAGCTACATTGGCATATTGTTACCTTACTGTATCAATGTAACTATTTCAGTGATACCTACCAAAACAGCTACATTGGCATACTACTTTGAAACTATAGAGTGTTTCGCAGACAATACTAGTGTATTTTTGCTGTTTTTGCAAAAAAATAATCTCCTATATTTCAAGGAGATTAGCAGTCGTTTTACTATAACTGCTCTTGAGCACTTTGGGCGTGGCTCTACAAAATAGACAAGGAACACAAGAGCTACAGCTTGATTTCAGACACCATCAGTGTGTTTGAAGACATTGGCTGGATGGTCGGTCCGATCATCGCCGGTATACTCTATAGTGCGATTGGCCCGACATGGACGATCGCTGTCGGTGGCGCACTTATTTTCTGCAATCTGATCATCTTTATATGCATGACAAAACATCCAATCATCTCGAGTGTTACGGATATGTTGCCTTTCAAACCACATCGCAAGCGTTATAAGCACTAAAAACGATACTGCAAAATCCCCGCTGTGGCGGGGATTTTTGCGTGACTATATAAACGTTAGTGCAGTGCCTACTTTGTCCCCACGACCGGTGCGGCCGATGCGATGGATGTAGGTATCATAATCCTGTGGAATATCGTAGTTTATGACATGCGTAATATCCGGAATATCGATACCACGCGCTGCAACATCAGTCGCGATCACTGCCTGTATCTCACCCGTTGCAAGCGCCTTAACTGCACGCTCACGTTCGCGGTTGCGCATGTCGCCATGGAGTGCAAGGACTCTGAACCCGCGCTTGGTGAGTTCTTTTGCAAGATCATCAGTATGACGCTTCATCTCGCGGAAGATAAGTACTTTTTTTACTTCTGGACGAATAAGGATATCATGCAATGCTTCAATCTTTTGTTCTTTCGACTGTGCACGGACGACATTCTGGTCAATACTTGCAGCAGTATCTCGTGTTTTTACGGAAACAGTTACTGGATTGGTCAGGAAATCAGTGCACAGTGTCTTGATCTCAGGAGAAAATGTCGCAGAGAAGAAAAATCCCTGACGTTCCTTTGGCATCTTGCCGAGGATATAACGCATGTCATTCACAAATCCCATATCAAGCATACGATCCGCTTCATCAAGGACGACAAGGCCGAACATTGATGGCTTTATGTTGCCACGATCGATAAGATCTTTGACGCGTCCTGGGGTACCGATCACGATATGGACACCCATATTGAGTTCACGAATCTGTCGATTGATCGGTGAGCCACCGACGCAGGAGACGGAAAAGAGGCGCATACCATTAGTAAACGAGCGAAATTCATTTTCAATCTGAAGCGCAAGTTCACGTGTCGGCGCGAGTACCATCGCACTCGCCTTCTTGTCATTGAGTAGCGTATTGATAATCGGCAATAGAAATGCTGCGGTCTTGCCTGTACCGGTATTTGCAATACCGATCACATCCTTCCCGGAAAGACCAAGAGCAATTGTCTGATCTTGAATTGGTGACGGATTGACATAATTCTTGATAACGAGATTTTTGAGCAATGGTTCAGGAAAACCAAAATCAGCAAATGTGTGTGTAGACACATATACTTCTTTTTCTTTTGCGACTGCTTTGTTTATAAACAGTTTCTCATCGATATAATTGCCACGTTTTGGCTTGCGTATCTTGGGGCGTGCTACACCTCGAGATTTAAAATTTGGACGCGAAAATTTCCTCGCACCACCGCGTGCATCACGCGATTTCCCGGGAGAAAAATCCCGAGTCTTATATTTAAGTGTATACATGTGTTTTGCTTGTTACTCTTGTTCTATCCCTATCACCTTGAGTACAAACACACAATGATACAAATAGAAGTTATTAATTTACTTTTCGAATATACTAAAAAATATGTTTTCTGTCAATAATCAAGAAATGCGACGCGGAAGGAGCGGTGAAATGCGCGCCATGATCTCGTAGTTGATAGTGCCGATGCGCTCGGCGAGCGCATCGGCAGACACAACCTCATGTCCCTGTTCTCCGATCAAAATGACTGTGTCCTCTTCCACAACGCCGGCAAGGCCCGACACATCAACCGCAAACATATTCATCGCGATCCTGCCGACAATAGGACAGCTCGTGCCGCCGACAAGAACGAACCCATTACTTGAGAACCCCCTGTCATACCCGTCGCTATAACCCTGTGGGACGATGCCGATTTTCATCGGTTGTGCCGTCACATAACTCAGTCCGTAGCCGATCGGATAGCCGGCCGGCACTTCTTTGACCTGCGCGAGCTTCGTCATCCATGAGAGCACGGGAAGAAGTGTGATTGAGCTTGAGAAGCGTTTACGTAATTGCGACGACGGCCACAACCCATACATGCCGATACCGAGCCGAACAAAGACCCCTCCCCAATTCCCCTCCTGTTCGACAAGAAATCCGGATGTGGCAGAAATATGGTGACGTACCTCGGGAAATCCATGCATTGCGGCATACTGCTTTGCTTCTATGAGCACCTTGTACTGCTTGCGCGCATGATCAAGATCGTCGGTATCTTCAATGTTTGAAAAATGAGAATAGACAGCTTCTAGCGCTACATGCGAGTATGTTTTTATCTTTTCGATGAACATCGGCAATTCCTCAATGAGAATTCCCTGCCTGCCGAGTAGGGCGTCGATCTTTACGTGCACCGGGATAACTTTTCCCGACTTTTGAGCGAATGTCGAAAGAAGAGAAACCGTCTCAAGATCATAGACACCGAGAATGCCATTTAACGCAACCAACTCAGAAAGTGCACCACGTGGCACGTAGCCAAAAATATAGACTGGCTTCGCTGTGAACACACGAATCGCTCGCAGTTCTTCGATATCATCGACTTGGAAAGCATCAACAAGCGGCTCTGCGATAGAGACTATTTCTTTGAGCCCGTGACCGTAGGCATTGGCTTTCACGACCGCGACGAGCATAGTATCCGCGGGCAGGCGCTTGCGAAACACTCCGATATTATGTTCGAGATTCGCGCGGGAAATATGAATATAAGAAAGCGGCACTGACATGGAGACAGTATACAGACAAAAACAGCTCGGCAAAAGCCGAGTTGTTTTTGTTTTGCGCGAGTGATGGGACTTTCCCTCGACTCTCAGCTCGTCGCCACTCGCCTCGCCATCTCGCATACTTGCTCGATATGGCTCTGGCGTTCAAGTCCTCTCGAAGCTTCGCTTCTCGTCCAGCCACGAAAAAAGCCCCGAAGGGCTTTTTTCTTTGCGCGAGTGATGGGACTTGAACCCACGACCTTCCGCGTGACAGGCGGACGCTCTAACCAGCTGAGCTACACCCGCAATTCTGGTTACTTTTCGAACATAGGCACTGTAGCAATTTTCGCGCCCATATTCAATGTGTCGGCGGGTGGAATCGAACCACCGACCTTGGGCTTATGAGTCCCACGCTCTAACCGACTGAGCTACGCCGACATATATGTATTTATCAAACCATGTTGCGGGGGCCGGATTCGAACCGACGATCTCAAGGTTATGAGCCTTGCGAGATACCACTTCTCCACCCCGCGATATACGATATTTTACAAACAGCCACGTCATTCTACTATAGATTTTTGATTATGCAAATAAATAAGAATCTGCATGGCGGCTTCTTTTTGTCTGCTCGAGCCAAGACGAACACGGTCGATCAGAGAGATGATGTGTTTTTTATCATCACGACGATGTATGAGTACTACCCACACAATAACCAAACCAAGCGCCAAACAAATAAAAAGATATCTCGTATATTCGGTATCCATTTTCCCTCCTTTTCTTTTTTATGTAAGCAATTTTTTATACTATACTATAAAATATAATAGTGTCAAAAAATAGCATTTTACTGCATTTATTGAGTATCTATGCTACACTATACCCCTATGGAACAGGAAAAACTGAACAATCAGAGACACACACTCGCGCACCTGCTCGCTCAGGCAGTGATTGAACATTATCCGAGCGCAAAGCTCACCCTCGGCCCAGCGGTCGACAACGGTTTCTATTACGATATCGATTTCGGCGGAGAAAAAGTAACCGACGCCGATTTGCAGAAACTGGAAGCAACGATGCGCAAAAATCTTCCAAAGTGGACTGCATTCACCCACCAAGAAGTAACGAGAGACGAAGCGCTCACACAGTTTGACGGCAATGAATACAAAACTGAACTCATAAACGAAATCGCTGATAGGGGCGAAACCATTATCCTTTATACCTGTGGCGGTTTCACCGATCTATGTCGCGGCGGCCACAGCGACCACCCCGTAGACGAGATTGATGCTGAATCGTTCAAACTCGACCGCGTCGCCGGCGCCTACTGGCGCGGTGATGAAAAGAACAAGATGCTCACCCGTATCTACGGTCTCGCATTCGCGACAAAAGTAGATCTTGATGCATTCATCTTCCAGCAAGAAGAAGCCAAGAAGCGTGATCACCGCAAGCTCGGCAAAGAGCTTGGTCTTTTCATTTTCTCAGAACTCGTCGGCCCCGGCCTTCCTCTCTGGACACCGAAAGGCACGCTCGTCCGTGAACTTTTGAACGATTATGTCTGGGAACTCCGCAAACCACGAGGCTACCAGAAAGTGACAATTCCACACATCACAAAGAAAGAACTTTACGAGACATCCGGCCACTGGGCAAAATACGCCGAAGACCTCTTCAAGATCAAGACGCGCGAAGATCACCTCTTTGCCATGAAGCCAATGAACTGCCCACACCACACGCAGATCTTCGATGCTGAACAGCGTAGCTACCGTGACATGCCGCAGCGCTACGCCGAGACAACCATGGTGTACCGTGACGAGCAGTCCGGCGAGCTCTCGGGTCTTTCGCGTGTGCTTTCTATTACTCAAGACGATGCACATGTCTTCTGCCGTGAAAACCAAATAGAAGACGAAACAATGGCAATCTGGGATATCATCGAAACTTTTTACGGCACGTTTGGCTTCAAGCTCCAGGTGCGCTTTTCGCGCCATGATCCATCGACACCGGAGAAATATCTCGGTGGCGAAGAAGTCTGGGCAAAGGCAGAAGGAGCACTCAAGAATCTCATGGAAAAGAAAGGCATCACTTGGATTGACGGCATCGGCGAGGCGGCATTTTATGGACCAAAGATAGACTTCATCGCTCGTGACTCAATCGGCCGCGTGCTCCAGGTTGCGACAATTCAGCTTGACTTCAACCAACCAAAAAGCTTCGGTCTTTTCTGTATCAATGAACAGGGAGAAAAAGAGCAGGTCGTGATGATCCACGCGGCAATCATGGGATCGATTGAGCGCTTCATGTCAACACTCATCGAGCACTACGCTGGTGCATTTCCACTTTGGCTCTCTCCTGTGCAGGTAGCAATACTTCCAATTTCCGACAAGCATAGTGAATACGCGCGAGATGTACTCGGGAAACTCAAGGCATCGGGCATTCGCGCCGAGATCGATGATTCACGTGAATCGCTTGGCAAAAAAATCCGCGCCGCAAAAACACAAAAACTACCTTATCTCATCGTCATCGGTGACAAGGAAATGGAATCACAGACAGTCACACTCGAAGGACGCAACGACGAAAAGCACGAAGGTATTACATTTGATGCCACTCTCATATTACTTAGAGAAAAAATAGACAACAAGAACAACTAAATACTTTATCCTTTCCTTATTTTCCTCTTGCTATACATATTCCAACATTCGAACGAATGTTGGAATATGTATTTTGCAACAACGCTATATGGAAAAACAAAAAGACCATAGAAAAATCAAAAGGATTATTAAAGGTTTCGCAAATAATTGGCGAATTAGAACAATGGCATTACTCAAAGAAACCCGACTTTCTGTTGGTGAAATTTCAGAAAATCTCAAAACTGATTTTAAAAACATTTCAATTCATATCACTAAACTGGCTATTGCCGGTATTGTCATAAAACGATACCAAGGTAGAGAAGTGCACCTCAAGCTTACTGCTCGCGGCGAGAACATTCTAACATTCATTCGAATGTTAGAATGAGGCAAAAGTAATACGATGAGAATCGTGATAGAATGAGCAAGTGAATTGATTAGGTCTTAAGTGGGACCGCAACCAAGGTCCGCAAACCTAGCAAGACGAGAATATTAATACTTAATTATTTATATATATGTTTTCAAACAATCTCTACAACCTCATGATGCAAGCAGTTGAAGAGCACAAAAGTCTCTGGCGTATCAAGGATGATTATATACAAGACGCTGCAGCAGCACCGGAAGCCAAAACGTATTGGGAAAAGATGATACGCGAAAAAGAAGCGCATATCACCGAACTCACTGCGCTCATCAAAAAAGAATTAGCGTAACCACCTCCCACAAAAAACCACCCGAACGGGTGGTTTTTTGTGACACAGTAGTCTTAGTTAAAGATAATATTTCCATTAACATCTAAATAAACCATGCTAAACTCTACACTATTTTCGTTCTTACGAAATGACGCAGCCTCCATAAGTAAACTTTTAGCATCTATCATAGTAATAAGCCTGTCTGGAGAATAGTTATTAATCAAAGCAAAAAAGACTGTTGTATTTGTTTTTTCTGCTTTTTCTATAAGATCTGTAAGACTTTTTACTGAAAAATCGGATATACCCTCATCTGAAAGCATTATTATTGCACCAGCTTCTCTTTTTTTGTCTGAGTATTTTCCTGATTCATATTCTTGTTCCATCTTAGCAAGCATTTCATGTGTCGCAGAAAGCTGATGTTCATCATCATCACCAGTTCCTGTTTCATTCATAAAAGCCTCAACGTCTTTAGCATCTTTGACTTTAGTATAGTTATCCCAATCAATACGATTGCTGAAAGTAACCATACGATTATCATGTGATGAAAATCGGGAGTGATTCGCTGTCAACGCTTCAGCAATTTTTTCAGCAAAGATAGTATTTTCTTCATCCATAGATGAGCTATTATCAAGTAAAATACGCGTATGAGGAAAATCAGAAAGCACTTGTACTAATTTGGTAAACTGTTCGGTATGTTCATTTTCTGCAGGCAGCTCGATCAAGATTTTTACATATCGGCAGGTCTCATACAATGCTTCTACTTCTGCAGGAGGAAGCTGCTCTATCTCGTCTTTTGTGTATGGCTTGTTAGTTAGTGGATTTTTTAATTGAGAAAGTGAGGTTACTCCCCTACCGTGATCAGGACTAATAGCAATCTTTGTATTTATTTTTTTAGCAAAAAAATTAGTTAATGCTTGAAAAGTCTGGGTCTGATATAAAGAGTCTATGAGCTCATAGTAGACGGTTTTTATCTCTTGGGCACGAGCTTCTGATAATTCTTCATTACCTCCTTTCCATGTTGTTGTTTCTCGTTCATCACTTGAGACTTCAAGTGTTATCCGGGCTTGCTCTAGTTCAGCTGCTTGTTCTAGTGTATTGTGCGCCTCCAAAAAATGAATAATAGTTTTTTTAAACTCCTCTTTTTCATGAGGATTCATTTTGGCTTCATTTTTGGGAAAAGCATTTTTAAGTTCAGATTGTAAAAGTTTATCTTCCTGACTAGTATTACCTCCTTCTCTGCAACCACCTACCAATGTCGCAGCCCCTATCGCAAGCCAGGTAAGACTTCTTCGTACACCAGTAAGCATTTTTGTTTTTTTACTTTCAGTGTTATTCTCAAAAGTTACTTTTTCCATACATCATATTCTAACAAGAAATTAATTTTATACAAAGTATATTCTCACAAGTCAAATTTCTTGCTTGCGTTGTACCAAACAAGTGGAAGCTGTTTGCATGCAACTCACCGAAAATATTATAAATACACAATTTCGATCCCAAGACGAAGTGCTTGGTCATGCTCCCACCGAGCGCCGTATGAAGATTGCCAATTTTGCATGAAGTAAAACGTTCTAATTTTCCCTGATTCAAATAGTGGTTGATAGAAATCAGTAAGGATTGCCTCAAGATACTCACCAGGCAAAAGGTCTGCTTTAAATCTCTGCATGGGAATCTCAAATAGCAACTGATCAAAGACATGCATCCCTTTCTCTTGGAGCTCACGGATAACTTCAGCAAATGCGAGAAGATTTCCTTCTATCGAGCCTGCGCCACCAGTTGAAATCGGCCCACAGACCTGGACAACAGGATCAGGCATTCGATTAAGAATATTTTGACCGAGTTGATACATCTCAGAAACTGAAGCTATAGAAGCAAGTGCTGAATACTCTTCTACTGTCCAGTATTGCTTAGTAGCAGGCTGTAATTGCATATGAACTACTAGATATCCAAGTTTGCCATCTTTGCATTTGACTGGATAAAAGACTTGCGTGGTGGGACTTCAGAACCCATAAGAATATCAAATACTTTGTCTGCTTCAGCTGCGTCCTCGATTGAGACCTGTTTGAGCGTTCGTGTTGCTGGATGCATTGTCGTCTCATGCAATTCTTCGGCATTCATTTCACCGAGACCCTTGTAGCGCTGTATAGATACTTTTGGCGCCCGTGCGATTGCCTTTGTCTCCTCATCTTCTGCTCCCTCTTCGGCTGCCTGTTCTGCGGCTGCCGCAAGTAGTTCTTCAAGCTCCGGCGCGTCTTTGCCGACGATCTTGTCACGCTCCTCATCAGAGTATGCATAAAAGATTTCTTTCCCCTTCTTTATCTTATAGAGTGGTGGTTGTGCAATATACACATAGCCCGCATCGATAATCGGTCGGAAATAGCGATAAAACAAGGTAAGCAAAAGTGTACGAATGTGCGCACCGTCGACATCGGCATCAGTTGCGATGATAATCTTGTGATAGCGCATTTTGACAATATCAAATGTATTACCGATTGAAGCACCCATGGCAATAACGAGATTTTTGACTTCTTGTGATGCGAGCATCTTGTCGAGACGTGCGCGTTCGACGTTTAGGATTTTGCCGCGTAGTGGCAAGACTGCCTGCGTCCGACGATCGCGACCCATCTTTGCTGTACCACCAGCCGAATCTCCCTCCACAATGAAGATTTCTGATTCTTCAGCGCTCTTGCTCTGACAGTCAGTGAGCTTACCTGGAAGTGTGAGGCCTTCGAGTGCGCCCTTACGAAGCACTGAATCTTTGGCTGCCTTGGCTGCCTTTCTCGCATTCATAGCGATGATCAACTTATTGATGATCTTTTTCGCATCGTCTGGGTGCTCTTCGAGATATTCCGCAAATGCTTCACCGAATACGGTTGCGACCGCTGACTGTGCTTCTACTGAGCCAAGCTTTGCTTTCGTCTGACCTTCAAACTGGATTTCGCGAAGCTTCACGGAGATAATCGCTGTCACGCCTTCAAGCACATCGTCACCGATAAATCCACCAGTATCACTTTCTTTGAGATAATTATTTTTCTTAGCGTAACTATTGAGAAGTCGCGTCAGTGCAGTTTTGAAACCAGTCACATGTGTACCACCCTCGCCATTGTAGATATTGTTTGCAAACGGGATGATACGTTCGGACATGTCGTCGATATACTGAAGAGCAACTTCAACTGACACATCTTGTGCACCTTCAGTCTTGTGCTCCTTTTCAATATAAAAAATATGCTCGTGGATTGGTTTCTGGAATCTGTTTGTGAACTGGATAAATGACATAAGCCCACCTTCAAAATAGAAGCTCATTGATGGTACTTCAAGACCAAGATCTTCAAGCCAATACGCATCATCTGTATCAATTTTACCAGTATATGCTCTCGCATCAATGATGCGAATTCGTAGTCCTTTGACAAGGTACGCCTGCTGACGCAAGTGTGAGACAATAGTATCCCAATTGAATTTTACTTCCTTAAAAATAGTAACATCAGGTTCAAAGGTGATGATTGTGCCATGCTCTTTTGATGTACCGACTTTCTTAACCTTACTCTTTGGAACGCCGATTGAATATTCTTGCACGTGCTTGCCACCTTCACGGTGAACTTCAGCTTTTGCATAGACTGAGAGTGCATTGACCACTGACGCACCCACACCATGCAAACCACCAGACACCTTGTAGCCTGATTCTTCCCCACCGAATTTGCCACCGGCATGCAGTGTGGTCATGACTGTCTCAAGGGCAGACACTTTTGTCTTTGAGTGGATATCGACTGGAATGCCACGACCATTGTCGACGACACGTACACGATTACCAGGAAGGAGTGCGACTTCGATACGATCTGCAAACCCACCCATAGCCTCGTCACGAGAGTTATCAAAAATTTCCCAGATCAAGTGATGCAAACCATCGGGACCAGTCGAGCCAATGTACATACCAGGTCTTTTGCGCACTGGCTCAAGACCCTCGAGCACTGAGATTTCTTCAGCTCCATACTTGCCCACTGCACTTGAGGACTTTGATTGTTTTTTGCCTTTTTCTTCAGCCATTGAGATATAATTACTAGCGAAGTATACCAAAAATATGATCAAATAAAAAGCCCTTTTGAACTTACTAAGGGGGGCTTTTTGTCAGTAGGTACGCAGTGCGCCTAAAATCTGATTGGCACTACAAATGTCCTTGGCGACTCGCCGGATGGATCAGTATTTGTAAAGAGTAAATATCCAGTCGGCGTGCGTTGTGGTGGTGTGTGTATTGTCAGCCGTGTAGAAAACGTTGCTGGTAACTGCATCCAGTTTCCAGATATAGAAAGAATTTCTGTCGAAGAAAGCGGATTGTCACGTGAATCAAAAACACGCACTGTCCCTGCTTGTCCTTCAAAAGGACCCCAGTTACAATCACCGGTGATGTATCCTGACACATTGACTGTAGAAGATACTTGCTCATTTGGTGACGGTGCTGTCACTGTGATACCACACGTAGACGAGAGTACAGGGTTTGGTATTGGTGCAGAAATGGGGGGAACTATCGTAGGTATATTTGGTTTAACAGCTGGTGACGGTCTATCGCTATTTCCAAAAAGTGGCGACCTTTTTGTGTTACTGAAGTTGCCAATAGCCGCAAGCGCGATAAAGATACCGACAAAGATAAGTATTATTAGGATACTATTTGAACCACCGCCTTTTGACATAGAAAAAATGATTATTGGATAATGACTATATTGTAGCGCATTTACACAAAAGAAAAACCATCCTGTAATCAGGATGGTTTTTACGGTAAAGAGCAAAACACTATACTTCTGCTTTCATCTTGATTATAAACCTTAGCGAGATAAGTCGATAGTTGAGTACACCAACTACTGCGCCAATAACTGCAAATACAAGAATCTGTAGCATGTCAAAGTTTAGGATGTAACTCGTGATAGTCCCTGCTGATGCAAAGACAAAACACAAAAGTCGCTCATCGGAATACGTCAGAATGAAGAGATGTTTGAAGAATTTTCCGAAACAAGAGACAGACCATACTATTCCCTTTCCGATTTCAGTTCTTTTTTTCCAAAGAAATCTGACGGTGTAGTAAGTAGCAAGTATCGGTGAAATAGTAAGCATTGATAGCGGATTTGCATATTTCAACCAAAAACGACAATAGTTGTTATATTCTATATTTCTGTCAAATAGTGCCACAACCATGAGGAAAAAAAACACAATAGCTACAAAGAAAAAGAAATTGAAAATGATAGGTAGAACTGCTCCAACGATTTCCAATTTCTGAGAACAAAAAGTACTTAAAAATAGATTGGCAACTCCGACAAAAAGAACATTTGCCAGAAATTTAAGAGTTACTATGATTCTTGCTTTTGTATTTTCATGTAAGCGCCAGCTGCTTACATGATTCCATGCTTTCGGAACAGCGAGAATAATTGCTTTAATGTCGCATAAGAGATAAGCACTTACGCCACCAATGATGACACCAAGCCACCAAAAGTCTGTAGTAATCTTAGTCGCAATGAGCGAACCTGTGAGGATACCCATGAAGATTGCGAGCATAATCCGGAGAGATTTCTTTTCCATGCTATGTAATTGTTAAGTTACTGTTTTGAGTTTTAGAATTTGATTTTTCTAAAAGAGACTTTATCACGAAATATAGTTCTCGTCAACTAAAGCTACTCTCCTTGCGAAATCGACTTTACGTTATGCTTGCTTTTATGAAAGGAAAAAACCTCCGTTCACTACTGAACGGAGGTTTCAAGATTTTTTATACTACATATGTGAGTATCAAAGATAGAATCATGCAGGTATAACAAAAAATTCTGCGTAAAATAACCTTCTTTTTTTCGATGGTAGTGGAGTGGGAAATAACAAAAACTGTGGCAAAAGCAATAGACATAGCGGCAATCAAGACACCTGACATGAAAGCTGAGATACCAGCGATAAGAGTAAAAATAAAAGCAAAAAGAATAGCAACACCAGAGAACACATGCGCAAAATTATTTTTTCGCTTGTCTTTAAAAAGAAGAAATGCAGAAAAAAGCAAAACTGAAATAGGTACAAGTACCACATGCCAGGCGAATGCTGTTTTCTCGTCAGTTTCAAAAGAGCCTGTCACATCAATATTTGAGCCACTCAAACGGATTCCCTGGTCATAAGCAGCTGTTATACCAAGATTACGCGACTGGCTTTTGGGTGCAACAACGATGTTGCCTTCGGTAGTCTGTTGTAAGTGGTTTTGGGCACTTACAACCATAGCAACACAAGTGCATGCAAGGAAAAGAAATATCTTTTTCATGGCTTTTTTATTTAGTTTTTATACACTGGTAACTTACCAGCGTGGCTTATTCTATTCTTAATAGAGCATATAAAATCTATCTAGTCAATACATAATACAACACCTCCCGAACGGGAGGTGTTTGACTACTTTCTCTATGCTATCGTATAGAGTCCGTTTTTGTTTTTCTTGAAATATTTTGGGTTCTGGAGATTAACGAGAATAGTATTCTTCTTGAGGAAACGCTCTTTGAGGACACGATTGACGATACCGTCTTTTGACATTGGACCCTCTTTCTTGAGAATCTCTTTTATCACATCACGGACAACACCTGGCTTATATCCCCAATCACGAAGTGCATAGTAGCCACGACCGACAAGCACGAAACGCTGATCTTTGATGAGTTCATTGTGACAGGTCGCGACATGCGTCTTTTTGCCAAAGGTATCGGTAATTGCTTTTGCAACTTCGCGGAAATGCATCGGAGAACCATGCTTTCGCATGATGAGATACGCATAGTCTTTGACACCACGAGTTTTTACATTTGATGAATCAGCCCTCCCCCACTCACCAAGTGGATTGCTATTGATACGCTTTGAGATCGAAAGCCAACGACGTGCAATTTCTTCGTTCTTGTATTCAGCAGCAACTCCTTTGAGTTCATTTATAAAACGATCAACGATATCTGGCTCTGAAACGAGTTCATCATCAGAAAGTGATTCATAGAGTTTCTTGAGTGTAATATGGACACCGTCTGCAGTAGCACGATCGACACTCCACCGTGGTTTGAAATGTTCATCTTCTTTATGTTTCTCAAAAAAGTCATGCACAACAAGGTGTAGATGTATATGATTTTGTGTACTTTCGTCTTTGGAAATAGAACCAAGAAGATCCTCTTCAGAAACAACACCGCCAAGCGAAGCGATATAGTCACGGAGCTCTTCAAATGCCTTCTGTTCTACTTTGAATGCTTCTGACTTTCTGATCGAAGTAAGAGCTGCATTTTCTATCTGGCGTACACGCTCACGTGTAATCCCGTATTTTTGACCGATAGCTTCGAGTGTCTTTCGTTCGAGATCATCACCAAGTCCAAAACGTCCGGAGATGACATCATAGGCACGGTCGTGCAGATCTGCAAGAATCTTCTTGGTAGTCTGCTTTGGTTTAAAAGTTAATGTAATTGAAGGCATTTTCGCTTGTACTAATTAATTTATTAAAATGGTCATATTTGCAGACTTCATATTATCAGTTAATCAATAGATTGTCAACACTTTATTAGTGAGCATCCTCTGTTTTTCTAGCTGCCTTAGCACGATCGGTTTCTGTAAGGTGTTTTTTGCGTAGACGGACACTCTTTGGAGTAATTTCGAGGTATTCATCATCAGCCATAGTCTCAAGACCTCGCTCAATAGAAAGTATATATGCCGGCTTCAGATAAATAGTCTCGTCAGACCCAGACGCACGCATGTTTGTCAGTTGCTTACCCTTGGTCGGATTGACAGCAAGTTCTTCGCCTTTGATCGAATCCCCGACCACCATACCTTCATAGACTTCCGTGCCTGGCTCGATGTACAGCGTGCCGCGCTCTTGTAGATTGCCAAGTGCAAATCCAAGTGCCTTGCCGGCTGCCATTGACGTCATGGATCCAGCCTCACGCTTCTTGACCTCTCCTGCATACGGATGAAAACCAATCACACGTGAAGACATGATGCCTTCGCCTTTGGTATCGACGACGAATTGTCCACGATACCCAAGGAGTCCGCGCGTTGGAATCTCAAAGACGAGACGTGTGATGCCATCCTTATCACGCATGTCTTTCATAACACCACGACGCTTGTTGATCTTTTCGATAACAACACCAGAAGAGATACTTGGGACGTCGATGATAAGTTCTTCAAACGGTTCTAGTTTTCGTGTCCCAAGCGGAGTCGAGGGATCGCTTTCTGTTTTGATAATAACCTGCGGTTGAGATACTTGCAGTTCATAGCCTTCGCGACGCATATTCTCAAGGAGTATCGCGATATGCAATTCTCCACGACCATAGACTTTGTAATGTTCACCAGAGAAATCTACTTTGAGACCGACATTGATCTCAAGTTCTTTTTCGAGTCGTTCGCGGATCTGACGACCAGTGACAAATTTACCTTCACGTCCAGCAAATGGTGAATCATTTACGAGGAAGTTAAGAGAGATAGTCGGCTCATCGATATGGATTGACGGTAGTGGCATTGTCGATTCACTGTCGACAATAGTCTCGCCGATATAGATGTCTGGAATACCTGCAATCATACCAATGTCTCCAGCAGTAATCTCTGAAGAATCTTTTCTTGCAATACCTTCAAACGTAAAAAGCTTTGTGATTTTACCAGTACGAGTATCGCCTTGTGCATTTTTTACTAGAATCTGCGCTCCTGATGCAATAGTGCCACCATAGACACGCACGACTGCCATACGACCAAGGAAATTGTCATAGCCGAGATTAAAGACCTGCGCTGCAAATGGTTCTGTGCTCTTTGTCGAAGCAACTGGTACTTGCTCAAGGACGACATCAAGAAGTGGTGAAAGATCTTTTGCATCATCAGTAAGCAAACGCTTAGCAATACCTTGGCGACCGATCGCATAGACAGTTGTGAAATCAAGCTGTGCATCATTTGCACCAAGCTCAAGGAAAAGCTCAAGTACTTCCTCGTGTACTTTGTCAGGATTGCCACCTGGTTTGTCGATCTTGTTTATAACCACAATAGGCTTGAGTCCAAGCTCAAGTGACTTCTTGAGGACAAATCGCGTCTGTGGCATTGGACCTTCTTGCGCGTCGACAAGCAGAAGCACCGAGTCAATAGAACGAAGCACGCGCTCAACTTCAGAACCGAAATCCGCGTGCCCAGGCGTATCAACAATGTTGATCTTTGTGTCTTTATAAAAAATAGAGGTGTTCTTCGAATAGATAGTGATGCCGCGTTCTTGCTCAAGGGCGTTTGAGTCCATAGATACGCCTTCGGCGACCATACCGGTCTGACGCATCAATGCATCGGTCAAGGTAGTCTTGCCGTGGTCAACGTGCGCAATGATTGCAATGTTTCGTATGTCCATACTGTAGTAAAAAATAATTCAAATAAAAAAACCGCGAAGCGGAGATAGGATAACGTAGTAAAACCTATCAAATAAAAAAGCTTTATGCAAAAAACTCTAACATAATTTCATTTTTTGTAAACGTATGATAGAGTATGATTCGAATTGTTCTTACTAAAAAACTCTGTAACACATGAATACATATTCAAAACAGCAGATACTGCGTGTCTTACATTTCACTATCAGCGTTTCACTGGTGACAAGCATAGTACTAATACTTGCTATCTCAGGAAAACACTACACCAACAAAGACAAGCTCTTATACTGGTTGTTTCAAATTGTAGTACTTATATTTTTTGGAAGCGCTGCTATTCGTTTGGTATTTTTCTTTTGGAAACCGAGCACAACAAGCAGGATAGACCATCATCAAAATATTACTTGGAAACACAGTGATTAAAAGCTGATGAACATATCATATAGTTTTTGATACTACCAAGAAGCTCTCACGACTAGTAATTAGTTGTGAGAGCTTTTATTTTACAAGCTTCACAATATCGTGATAGGTCACAAGCAACATGAGTGCGATAAGGAGGAAAAAGCCAACTGTATTTAGGGTGTTTGCAACTTTCGGCGTGATTGGAGAACCTTTAATCTTTTCTATAAGAAGGAAGAGAAGGCGACCACCATCAAGCGCTGGAAATGGCAGCAAATTGATGATAGCGAGATTTATAGAGATAACAGCAGTAAGCATCAAGAGATGGACAATACCAAAGTTATATGCATCGCCGACAACGCCGACAAGCCCAACTGGTCCTGTCACTTGTGTGAGATCAGCCTTACCAAGTACTGCATCACGAAGCAATGTCGCAAGAGAGACAGCTGTCTCGCCAGTCAACCTTGAGGTCAACAAGAAGCCTTTTGCAAGTGCTGTATGTACTGGAAGTTGCACTTTGCCGACCACATCAAGAGAAACGCCGACTCCAGCTCGCCCATCAACTAACCCATCTTCTGGGACAAGGACAAGTGATTGGCGACTTCCTGCACGCTCGTATTCAACCAAAATATTTTTCCCGGCATTCTCGGCGACTGTTGTTTTGAATACTTCAATATCAGGATTTGTTATTTCTCCTGTTTGTGAATCAATAGCGACAATTCGATCACCGGCGATAAACCCAGCTCTGTCTGCAGGAGCACCTTCGACAACAGAAGTAATCGTAAGCATCGGCATTTCTTTGTATGAGAGTGATGAATCCACTGGACCAGAAGTCGGAAGTCCCGCCATAAATCCTGAAGAAATGAGGAGCCACGCGAGGATGAAATTAAAAGCAACACCAGCAAAGAGTACTGCCGCTTGGATATACTTTGGTTTCTTGACCATACTACGTGCTGCATCAGGACCAGAGAGGGATTCGTCATCAGGATTTTCCCCAAAGATTTTTACAAAACCGCCAAATGGCAATAAGTTAAAAGAATACGTGGTCTCCCCTTTTTTGATACCAAAGAGTCTTGGTGGAAACCCAAAACCAAATTCATCGACACGTATACCAGAACGCTTGGCGACGATAAAATGCCCAAACTCATGGACAAGGACAAGGACCAATAGAATGATAAAAAATAGAAGGATATTCATAAGATATTAGTAGTTTGTATTTAGTATATAGTATTTTGCCTTCGTGTGGAGTACATCGTATTTTCTGAAATACTTGGTTGAGTGAGTTTTGTTTTTTTGGTTTAGAAAAACCGCACAAGCGAAACAACCCAAGGGCTTTTAGAAAATATGATGCGGGAACCTAATTCATGACTTCGTTTTCTTTCTTTTGGAAAATACTTTCAAGATCAGCATTTGTCTCATCGACAATCTTTTGAAGATCATCTTTTAGACGAAATTTCTCATCTTCACTCATACCGCCTTCTTTTTCTTTTGCTTGAATGGCGTTCCATGTTTCTTCACGCATCTTGCGTACAGACACACGAGCATCCTCAAGTCGTTCTTTGAGAATCTTTACAAGCGACACACGACGCTCAGTCGTGAGCATCGGGAAAATAACCCGAAGTCCAGCATCGTCTGTTGCAACAGAGAGTCCGAGGTTTGCCGCCTGGATCGCGCGCTCGACTTCTTTGACCTGACTCTTGTCCCATGGCGCGACTCGGAGCGTCTTTGGATCTTCGATATGAATAGCCGAAACGTTCTTGATCGGCATCCAGGATCCATAAGACTCGATCTGAATACCATCAAGAAGTGCTGGTGATGCCCGACCAGTATGAATCTGAGAATACTCTTTGCTAAGCCACTCGCCTATCTTTTGGGCTTCTGCTTTTGTCTGAGAAAAATTGTATGCCATATGGCTGAGAGTATAACAAAAACAAAAAAAATCCGCGACAGTTTACATAAGCACGAGCGCTATATATTCAAGAAGCATTTTTGTTGATGCGCCGCGATCACGCATATAGCTCTTTGTACGAAGCAATGACTCATAGTGCGTAACTGGTACTGAAGTACTATTTTGCATAGCATCTCTCAGTGCAAGCTCGATGCCGTCGAGTAGTTTGAGCGCCTCGCCTTTCAGATACACATGTTTCTCATCATCTTCATACTCCGTAAGAAGCTCTGCAATGTACTTAAGACGTTCTGGTTTGGATAATCGAAGAAATTCTTTTCCTTTAGTTAAGAGTACAGTATGTTGCTCTGGACGAGTATCTCGAGGAATGAGAAAAAAACGTGAACGCAAGGTTGGAAGCAGTGCATCTCCACTTGGCGTGATGACAAAGAAGTGCACACCAAGTGCTGGCTCTTCAAGCACCTTAAGGAGTGCATTTTCTGCTTCACGAGTAAAAAAACGAACCCCAATAAGAAAAAATCTTCTATCACCCACTGCACTACGTTCAACTTGTCTTGCGCGAAGCGCTCGCGCATCATCAACAGTAAAGAGTTCATAGTACTCACTTGTGACATCAGGGTTCCCTTCACGTGCAACTCCAAAAGAATCAAGTAGTGTAAGAATACTTGGCAAAAGCACTTCATGCTCTCCTTCTATGAGATACGCATGATGCAAGGTATCTCTGTGTATGTGTGCGGCAAGCTGCATACTCTCGCTCATTGTACGGTAGAAATGAAAATAAAAAAATCCCCTTATGACAGAGGATTTTTAGCAAAGAACAAACTACAGCAACGTAAAAACAATAACGTGTTGCTTTGCACCTTCTGGTGCGCCAAAATCTGCACTGGGTCGAGACTCAAAGCTGATTCTGGCGAGTTGCTTTTTCTCCCATACTTCATTTACAGCCTCTATTGCTCTTTTGACTATAGAGATGGCTCGCACACCGGTCAGTTGATGTACATCATACAGATGAAATTCGCAACTAAATGCTTTATGCAAAGAAAACATGTCTTCAGTACACCCTGCTTCGCGAAGCAGTCGCCCAAGTAGGCTCACTGTTTCACCTGCTGTCTGATTATTGGGATCAATTTGGTACTGGTGCTGCCACATAAAGATATTTCTGTATTCACCCGGTAGATCAGCAAGTAAGTGCTTCTCGATACAGTCAAGAATAGAAAGCACAAGTGCATGTTTCAATTCGTTTCGAAACACATGAAGCTCTAAATATGATTTTTTCATTAGAACAGTTTTTGATTTACGCATACAGTATCATAGAGTGCGATCAAATCAAAAAACGCCACAAGGCATTTTTATCTCTTACTAATGATTGTCTTTTTATATGTGTCGAGATGCTCGAGCGCGATACCGGTCCCTTTAGCGACACAATAGAGGGCGTCTTCGGCAAGCTTTGCCTTCACTCCAGTCTTTCTAAAAACGAGATCTGGGAGATTACGAAGCTGAGATGAACCACCAGTCATTATGATACCCTGATCAATAATATCGGAAGCAAGTTCTGGAGGTGTCTCCTGTAGTACATCTTTGATCGCTTTGACCATTTGATGCAACTCTCTGTCGATTGCTTTGACTATTTCATTGGTTGAAACTTGAGCAGTTCGCGGCAAACCTTGGATGTAGTCACGTCCTTTGATTGTCATGACGAATTCTTCTTCAAGTGGAATTGCAGCACCAATCTTTATTTTTACAAGTTCTGCAGTCTTGTCGCCAATTGCGAGATTGAATGTCTTTTTGATGTAGTCGGCAATTGCTTGGTCTATTTTGTTACCCGCGACTTTGACGGAGGTGGAAGCGACAATACCACCAAGCGAGATCACTGCGACGTCAGTGGTGCCACCACCAATATCGACAACCATGTGTCCCTTTGATTCATAAATTGGGATACCTGCGCCGATCGCGGCAAGAATTGGTTCCTTCACAACGTATGCATTTTTTGCACCTGCTTTGATAGCAGCTTCGACAACTGCGCGTCGTTCTGTTGACGTCACGCCCGCAGGAACGGAGACCATTACATCCGGTTTCCAGAGGTGCCACTTACCAAGCGCTTTGGTGATGAAATACCGAAGCATTGCTTCGGTGACGCGATAGTCAGCAATCACGCCGTCTTTCATCGGACGGTATGCGACGATTGAGTCTGGGGTTTTGCCAATCATTTCCTTGGCATCAGCGCCAATAGCGAGTATTTTGTTGTCTTGCATCGAAACTGCAACAACTGATGGTTCATTGAGTACTACGCCTTTGCCAGGCAAATAGACGAGGGTATTTGCTGTGCCAAGATCGATGCCGAGTTTTTTCGTAAAAATGCCCATAAATAAAGGTAAGTATTGTCACCACTATAGCAGTTTGTGGTGATACTGCAAAGTAAAGGATAAAAAAGATTGGTAAATAAAAAAGCATCGTGTGGTGTTGCAACGATGCTTTTTTATTTGCAGTTGAATAAAGAGCATCATGCCCATACTTTGCTTCCAATCTTCCCGCCTACAAAAAGAGTAAACGGGATGGCGAATACCGCAAAAAAAGGCAGAAGTACCCATTCCAAGGGAAGCGAGGAAATTACCCAATACATACTACGAAGTATGCATGTTAGCACAACAATAGCTTCTACACAGTCATACACAAAAGATATAAAGCTAAAAATCACGCCGCCATCCTTGGATAAATCTCTCAATTTACCTCCAGTATTGGAGGTACTACTACTTAAAAAAAGTAGGAATAGGATAAATAGACCCGATGCCGGAGTTTGCCAAAGAGCACCAATGCCAAATGCAAAGGACATGAGCACGAAAAAATTATAAGGTATGTTTTTCATAGATGAGTTTTTTTGAAAGGGCGCATCACCCTTTCTGGTGAGAGATTAGGTGATTTCTAAAACTGTTTTAGAATAAAATATGTATTATGTCAAATAATTCACACCATCCCAACACCTTGTAATCACCTACCACGTGGTATTCTAAGCCTAATGAAAGTCGTCACTGTCATTCCTCTCACTCGAGGGCTCTATAAGGAAGATCTTTCCTACTTCACCGCACATGCCGTCACACCAGGCACAATCGTTTCCGTCCCTCTTCGCAAAAAAATAGTCGATGCCGTTGTGATCGCAGTAGAGCACCTGACAAGCTCAAAGATCAAGGTGAAGTCTTCGGCATTTGCTCTCAAAAAAATCCACTCTATCAAGGGACCATTACCCTTTCACACTGCATTTTGGAATACACTTGTGGACACACGGACGTACTTTCTTGGCACTCTTGGTGCCACACTCTATTCACTTGTACCGAAGCTCTTTTTTGATGAATACGAATTACTCCCAAAACTTGCACAACAAGAAACTCCTCGCATGTCTGCAATCGCGCAAGACAAACTCGCGCTCATGCGACCACTTGATGAACGCATCGGGCTGTATCGGACACTTATCCGAGAATCATTTGCCAAAAAGGAATCTATCTATCTGTGTGTACCGACAGTGCGCGACGCAATCTTATTTTATGAAGCACTCAAAAAAGGCATCGAAGAATATATCTATCTTTTCCACGGCGAACTCACACCCAAAAAAACACTTGCATCGTATAGTGCTGCAGTCCTAAACGAACACCCAGTCGTTATTGTCGGCACTGGTGGCTACTTGGCAGTGCCAAGACAAGACATACAAACTGTCATCGTAGAGCGTGAGACATCACCATCGTACCGGACAATAGGAAGACCGCATCTTGATATTCGAGTATTTGCGGAATTTTTTTCAAGGAGAATTGGCGCGCGCCTCATCATGGCTGATACGTTCTTGCGGACCGAGACATTGCATCGCATGGAATCCGGAGCGCTATCAGAAATGAGCCGCCCCTCATTTCATCTCTCAAAGACAATCAAGCGAGAAATCATCGACACACGACGCAAAGAAGATGATAAAGGTACTAAAGCACCGTTTAGTAGTGTGCATCCGAGACTCAAAGAAGTAATCGAAGAAACGACTCTTCAAGGCGGGCGCTCATTTATCTTTACACTGAGAAAAGGTCTTGCTCCAGTCACGCAGTGTGGCGACTGTGAGCATATCCTTGGCTGCGAAGCCTGTGGTGCGCCGCTTGTCTTATATAAAGAGTCTGGTGAGCGGCGTATCTACCGTTGCAATAAATGTGAAAAAACATATTCCTCACTTATCCTTTGTCCCTCATGTACAAGCTGGAAACTAGTACCGCTTGGTATCGGCACCGAATCGGTCACCGAAGAACTCCGACGACTGCTCCCTCAAGCGACAATACTCCATGTCGACAAAGAACATACAAAAACAAAAGCACAGGTGGAAAAAGTACTCAACATCTTTTATAAAACACCGGGAGCAATCCTGGTGGGCACAGGGCTTGCACTTCCCTATCTTGCACAAGGCGTAGATACTGTCGCTGTAGCGTCATTTGATTCGCTCTTCTCTGTGCCGTCATTTCGTATCGGGGAGAAAATACTTTCACTTGTCGCACGACTTGAAGAATCCACAACAACACAGTTTCTCTTGCAGACAAAAAACACTGATGATCTGCTCGTTCGTGATATCGCATCTGGAAATCTCGCAGAAGCGTATACGCGAGAAGCTGCATTCCGAGAAACACTCGGGTTTCCTCCATTTTATACATTTGTCAGATTGTCAGTACAAAGCACACGTCCCGAAGAAACACTAGTCCAAGATATGGCACAGACGCTGTTTGGAAGTATTGCAACAGAAGTATTCTCTCCTGTCGCGCATAGAAATAACAAAGGCGTAGCTACACACATACTCCTACGCATTCCTGTTGCGAATTGGTCACCCGAGCATATCACAAAAAAGCCAGATGATTCGCGCGTCTTTGCGACACGGTGCATGGAGCTTGGTCCCGCATGGGATATTGTTGTCGATCCTGAAGATATACTGTATTAAAATAGCCTAATAGTTGCTAAATTTGCCTTTTATGCTAGTATATTGGCTATCAAATTATGAGAAACACAAACATCGAAGTCAGTAAAAATCAGAATGAAAACGGACTCTCGCTATTGCGTCGATTTTCGCGCCGCATGCAAGAATCCGGCATCATCCAAAAAGTAAAAGGCAAGCGCTATTCTGAACGCGCTGAATCGAAACTCTCAATCAAAAACCGCGCGCTCAAGCGCATGGCGAAACGAAAAGAGATGGAACGCCTACGCAAGCTTGGCAAACTCCCAGCAACCAGATAATACCCATGGTCGC
The DNA here is from genome assembly GCA_025453495.1 of Minisyncoccota bacterium. Classification (GTDB taxonomy): domain Bacteria; phylum Patescibacteriota; class Minisyncoccia; order Phycocordibacterales; family UBA9973; genus JALOQM01. The sequence continues at coordinate 89,013 of JALOQM010000004.1, forward strand.
AAGTGATACAGTCTCAATCACACGCATGACGAAAGGCAAGCTCCCAAGCTTGCCTTTCTTGCGTATAAAAAATGACGTACTTGGCAAGACATACGATCTGTCAATCGTTTTTGCTACACCAAAAGTCTCTCAAGCACTCAACAAACAATTTCGAGACAAAGACTATCCGACAAATATCCTTTCATTCCCTCTTTCAAAAACATCCGGTGAACTTGTGATCTCTCTTGCCAAGGTACGTGCTGGAGCAAGTGAGTTTGGCAAATCATACACACAGTTCCTTGGGTTCTTGCTCATCCACGGTATGCTCCATTTGAAAGGATACGAGCATGGTAGTACAATGGAGAAGTATGAAGCACGATTTGCAAAAAAGTTTGGCTTCTAAATCTCTCACTTCATGATTCAGAACGTCAAAGTTGGCATTGATATCGGTACAAGCGCGACACGCGTTGTTGTTTCTGAATTTCACAAAGAAAGCCTCACGCCAAAAATCTTGGGCACAGGTATCGCTCCTACACATGGCATGCGACATGGCTATGTACTGCAACCAACTGAAGTGGCACGAAGTGTCAAAAAAGCACTTACTGACGCTGAGAAAAACGCAGGTATCTCTATTCGGCGCGTCTATGTGTCAATCGGTGGTGTCGGTCTTGGCTCAGAAACCGCCACAGGGTCAATCATGATCAGCAAGGCTGATGGTGAAGTGACACACATAGACATCGAAAGAGCAATGCGCGAAAGCGAAGAGTCGCTCAAGCTTGCAAACAAAAAAATTATCCATGCTCTACCGATAAGCTACCGTATCGACGGCAAAGAAATCCTCGGCAGTCCAGAAGGTATCCGTGGAGTAAAACTTGAAGTAAAGACGCTCTTTGTCACGAGTCTCGAGAAGCATCTTGATGAATTACTTGCTGTCGTACGGAGTGCCGGTGTCGAGATTGTCGACGTCATCGCAAGTCCAATTGCGGCAAGTTTTGCAGTGCTTAATGACCGCCAAAAGACTGTCGGTTGCGCACTCGTAAACACCGGTGCCGAAACTGTCTCGATAGCAGCATTTGAAAACGGCGGCATTGTCTCGCTCCAAGTATTTTCTATCGGCTCAGCAGACATCACCAATGACATCGCGCTTGGGCTCAAGATTCCTCTCGAAGAAGCCGAAGGTATAAAAACCGGATCCATGGCAAGTGAGTACTCAAAAAAGAAACTCGACGAGATAATCGAGGCGCGCTTGCGTGATATTTTTGAACTCATCGACAATCATCTCAAGAAGATCAAACGAAGTGGCCTCCTCCCTGCTGGTATCATCATCACTGGCGGTGGTGCGAACCTCCCGAGAATCGAAGAGTATGCCAAACAGTCACTTAAGCTTCCGGCAAAAATTGGCGTCGCAGAACAATTCGAACAAACAAAGAGCAAAGTACGCGACCATGCGTGGTTTGTCGCTGCGGGGCTTACCATCGCCGGCGCAAGTGGAACCAATGAACGTGGTGCAAGTGATACCTGGAAGCGAATCAAAGCGTCACTTGGTGCTATACTCAAGCAGTTGATGCCGTAAAAAACTATACTTTATGAAAGACATTTCTATAGAATACGCTCATATATACACAAACAAGAAAATTGGAGAAGAACAAAAGTTATCTCTTACAGTACTGCGTGATCTTGTCAAAGAACATTCTGGAAAAAATATATCATTTGTACTTATGGTTGATGATTATTCATTTCCTGATCCTTCTTTTGGTTATGGTGGTTTGAAAGATTGGCTCAATGAAAATGGCTTTAAGCCAGATATCATGATACGTGAATCACAATTAATTCCTTCATGCGACGAGGTTATACATTTAATTGAAGATAAAAAGCTTCGAGAACAGATTGGCGACTATATTCGCAGCAAAAAATACCCTTGCTCACTCTTTGTAGCAACTTGGTATCTTATTCGTCTTGGATATATCGAAAGCAACCTTATACAGAAAGAATTTATTGCAAAAGAACTCATTAATATTCTACCAAGAAGTTTTGAACCATTTGAGAATGCAGCCTTTGAGATACTTCGCGCGACACGATTTCGCAATGCTGTTGACCATATCTCTAATCGCTATTTTGAAGGTAGATTGATCGCATAATTGCACTCCTTCCCTTCATACTAGAAACTTTTCTGGCTTGAATAATTATGTAAGGGAAATTTTTACTTTTCCTCATTTTCTGCTATCATTTCACTTGTATCACTAACAACTAAAAGATAATCACTATCACTGTATGCCAAAACTCAATCCAGAAATTGAATCGTTCGCACGTATCAAGGTCATCGGCGTCGGCGGCTCGGGGAAAAACGCTCTCAATCACATGATCAACTCCAAAGTCAAAGGTGTTGAATTCATCGTCATGAATACCGATACACAAGACCTTCACAATTCCCTCGCTCAGAAAAAAATCCATCTCGGCAAAAATCTTACCCGCGGTCTCGGTACAGGCATGAATCCAGAAACAGGACGCAAGGCAGCAGAAGAGACAAAGGCTGAAGTACAAGATGCAATCAAAGGAGCAGATATGGTCTTCATCGCATGTGGTATGGGTGGTGGTACAGGCACTGGCGCAGCACCGATTGTTGCGCACGCAGCAAAAGAGCAAGGTATCCTCACCGTAGCAGTCACGACAAAGCCGTTCTTTTTTGAAGGAAATGCTCGTATGCAACTTGCTGAGCGAGGTCTTGCTGAGCTCTCAAAAGAAGTCGACGCTATTATCGTCATTCCAAACGATCGCATGATCGCAGTTGCCGGAAAAGACACCAATCTCAAAAACGCTTTTGCTATGTGTGACGATGTCCTCCGTCAGGCTGTCGAAGGCATCTCAGATCTCATCACGACACCTGGTATCATCAACGTTGACTTCGCTGACATCAAAGCGATCATGTCAGATGCGGGGTCAGCGCTCATGGGCATCGGCTCTGCGACTGGTGAAGGCCGTGCAGAAAAAGCAGCAGTCCAAGCAATCAATTCTCCACTCCTTGAACTCTCAATCAATGGCGCAAAAGGAGTACTCTTTGCAATCTCTGGTGGTGACGACATCACCATGCACGAAGTGCAGGAAGCGGCACGTATCATCACAGAGTCTATTGATAGAGATGCCAAAGTGATTTTCGGTACTATTAAAGACGACCGCCTTAAAAAGGGTGAACTGAAGGTCACCGTTATCGCGACTGGCTTCCCAACCAACGCCGAGAAGAAGACACTCTTCTCCCCTGTTGTAGAAAATAGTACTCAACAAAAAGAAGAGAAACGAGAAATACACAATGCGATGGTGCAGCCTGAAATAAAGAAGGAAGTAAAAAAGATAGAAGTTGAAGAGCTTGTACTCGAAGACGATACCGATGAAGACTGGGGGGCTGTACCAGCATTCCTAAGACGCGGCAAGAAATAATAAAACTAGAGTCTAGTGTCTAGGGGACTAGAGTTTAGTAACATACAAATACGTATAGATTTTTTACTATACCCTAGACACTAACCACTACACTTTCATGACATACGATCTCATCATTATCGGCGGCGGACCTGCAGGTATTTCTGGAACTGTATATGCTGCCCGAAAACGCCTAAAAACACTTCTGATTACTCCGGATTTTGGTGGACAATCTATCGTCTCACCAGATATAAAAAACTGGATCGGGCATACTTCGATAAGCGGCGCTGCACTTGCAGAATCACTCAAACAGCACGCTGAAGAATACAAAGGTGAGTTCCTCAATATTGTCGAAGGTGAAAAAGTTGTCACTATAGAAAAAAGCGAAAATGATTTCACTGTAAAAACCGATGCTAGTACAGTATATCAAGCAAAAACAATCCTTATCGCTTCAGGAAGTGGCAGAAGGAAACTCGATATTCCAGGTGCTGATGTATTTGAACACAAAGGACTAACCTATTGTGCGTCGTGTGACGGCCCACTCTTTGCCGACAAAGATGTAGTGGTTATTGGTGGCGGAAATGCAGCATTTGAAACCGCGGCGCAACTTCTTGCATACGCAAAAAGCGTTACATTGCTCAACAGAACTGAATCGTTCAAATGTGACGAAATAACCGTAGAAAAAGTAACGAAGCACCCCAATATGCGTGTCATAGTAAATGCCATTCCTACAAACATAACTGGCACGACATTTACCGAAGCGATCTCGTATACCGACACCAAGACAGGACAGGTGCATGAACTAAAAGCCGAAGGGATCTTTGTAGAAATCGGTCAAATTCCAAATACTGATTTTGTATCGCAAATAGTCAAACTCGATGACTTCAAAAAGATCATCGTCGATCCCCTCACTCAGCAAACTTCAATGCCAGGTATTTGGGCTGCTGGTGATGCAACCAATGGACTCTATCATCAAAACAATATCGCAGCAGGTGATGCAGTCAAAGCGCTTGAGAATCTCTACCTGTACCTACATGCATAGATCATTTATCTATTTTGACCAACCTTCACTTTTTAAAATCGCAATCTTTTTTTTATTCCCAAACGCATAGCCACCAACAGTGCCATCAGAACGGATAACACGATGACAGGGTACTTTTTTTGTATCAGGATTTTTGTTTAATGCATTACCAACCGCACGTGCAGCATGTGGTGCACCTATTTTTATAGTGACTTCTTTGTATGTCATTGTCTTCCCTTTCGGGATTTTCGCGACGACTGCATAGACTTTTTCTGTAAATGACTTTTTCATACTGCTCTAGAGAGCTACTATGTAGTAATGTTTTGCGATGTTGGTAGAAAATAAAACAGTGGTGGAATTACAAGAAGTATATACGCAATTGGAGTAAAGATAAGTGCAACAATAACTGCCAAGAAATATACTGCTGGACCAACTAATGTACGTCGTATCGAAACATGCTGTTCTCCAAGTGCACGATGAGTAAGACAACGAAGCAACGTAAACGACACTGAACCCGCAAAAAGGATCAATGCATAGGTCATAATAGCAAGCGAATGTGTCGAGTTAAGACTTGCAACATTGGTGCCAAAAGGGATAAGTGTAATGAAAAAGAGAAATATAATATTCATCCAAAGCACTCTGCGCCCAACTGTGGTCATTTCTTGTGTCAGATGATGGTGATTTACCCAGAAGATCGCAATGGTTATGAATGAAATCACAAACGTAATAACATTTGGCAAAAGAACGAGTATTTCTGACATACCTCCAGCGATAGTTGTACTGAGGAGCTTCGGAACTTGTAGATCAAGAGCAAGGAGTGTAATAGCAATAGAAAACACACCGTCAGAAAATTGCTCAAGTCTATTTCTATTGTGAGAAATTTGCATACAGCTAGTATACGCTAATCAATAACAGTATCGCAATCAAGACACGATTCAATCAGTAAAGACACATAACTAGAACAAATGAGCTATACGTACACTAAGGGAGGATATCTACCGTAGTAGTCGCAGGTGTGTCACTCGTATCAACAGGACATGCCGCGAAGTCACAGTTTGGTCCTACTCTGCCGACAGCTGTGCCATCTGGGCAAATTTTTGCATCCATAGTACAAGCGACTGGAGTAGTAGAATCTTTTTGCTTACTATTCAAATATATGACAAAAATAATCAATCCAATAATACCGAGAATCGTAATTCGTTTCATACACCTAGTATAGCGTTCTTTTTTTGTTTGTGAAATGGAAGTGAGATGATTCGGTGACACATATTCACCTGCTAGCAAATTGCGCTACCCCACATCCTCCAACCTACGTCGGAGTCCGGCTTTCGAATCGAATCCTCCCAATACAAAACACCCCTTACGGGGCGCATATGTATTGGATGCGGAAGTGGGAGGATTCGAACCTCCGATACGGTTTCCCATATGCCGCATTTCGAGTGCGGTGCCTTCAACCACTCAGCCACACTTCCCTATATCTACCAAACCCACAAATGAACGAATTCATACTAGCACTTTTTGCAATTTTTTAAAAAATTGGTATAGTAGCTATCGTATTTGACCGTTTGGCCCCATCGTCTAACGGTTAGGACATCGGCTTTTCAAGCCGGTAATCGGGGTTCGATTCCCCGTGGGGTCACC
>JALOQM010000010.1 GCA_025453495.1 Minisyncoccota bacterium
TGGTGAAGAGAAAGCTTTTCCGTCTTCTTTTAGTCTCTCAACTGAGACCATTTTTTTCTTGCCTAAGACTTGCAAAATCTTTGATTGATGCTTGTTTTTTGCCATATTTTATTATGTTTGACAGCTTATCATAAATAAATATAATTTCAACATGTATTTTGCGATCGCGAAAAACTTGTCAAAAGTATATATATAGCTATACTGTGTTCTATAGGTATATAAAATTTAAAAATTATATTGTAATCATAAAAATATATGGTTGATCACACAAAAGTAGATTTTAATCAAATACCGAAAAAGTTTTGTGATGGCGCAATCGGCGCCCACGCCAAGGACCTGTTCGTTTTCTGTATGACTTCGGGAAACAATCTTGATTCTTTTGCAACTAATCCGAGAGTCATGAAAGACATTGCGAATTTCTTTGCGCGACAGGTTGAAGTATACGAAAAACAGTATGGAACAATTGATATGACGCAAGCATTTATCCCAAGCCCGATTCAATCATCGGATCTTAACAATAAGTAATTAGTACTCATTTAAACTACATACATTATGTCAAAAATACTTGGAATTGACCTTGGAACAACAAATTCAGCATTTGCAATTATCGAAGGCGGGCAGCCGAAAATTATAGAAAATGCAGAAGGCATGCGCACTACGCCGTCTATCGTCGCTGAATCAAAAACAAAAGAGCGACTTGTTGGCATCATTGCTAAACGTCAGTCTGTTACTAATCCGAAAAATACAATTTTTCAAATAAAGCGTTTTATTGGTCACACATTTGATGAGGCTGATGTGCAAAAAGACATCAAGAGCGTGCCATTTGAAATCCGTAAATCTACAAACGGTGGCATTGAAGCAAAAATGGGAGAAACATGGTATCGCCCAGAAGAACTCTCAGCGATGATTATTCAAAAAATTAAAGCGGATGCCGAAGCACGCATCGGAGAGAAGATTACAGAAGCTGTTATTACAGTACCCGCATATTTCAATGATGCACAGCGCCAAGCGACAAAAGACGCAGGTAAAATCGCAGGCCTTGAGGTAAAGCGCATCATAAATGAGCCGACAGCGGCTGCGCTTGCGTATGGCTTCAATAAAAACAAATCTGAGAAGATTGCAGTCTTTGACTTTGGTGGCGGTACATTTGACGTATCTATTCTCGAAGTTGGTGACGATGTTATTGAAGTGAAGTCCACTGATGGTGACTCTCACTTGGGTGGAAAAGACATCGATCAGAAGATCATGGATTGGCTTGCAGAAGGCTTCCAAAAAGAAAACGGTATTGATCTTCGCAAAGACCCACTTGCGCGCCAGCGTCTCGACGATGCAGCTGAAAAAGCAAAGATTGAGCTCTCAACTGCTATCGAATCTGAAATTAACATTCCATTTATCACTTCAAGTGATGCAGGTCCACTACACCTCGTACGGACTATGAAGCGTGCGGATCTTGAAGAAATCACCAAGGAATTTATCGATCGTGCAATGCTCATTACAAAGCGTGCTATTGAAGCATCTCCGTTTAAAGTTAGTGATATTAATGAAGTTATCCTTGTCGGTGGACAGACACGCATGCCGGCGATGCAGACTGCGGTAAAAACATTCTTTGGAAAAGAGCCTAATGTTGGAGTGAATCCTGATGAAGTTGTGGCACTCGGTGCAGCGATCCAAGGTGGTGTCCTTGCTGGTGATGTACGTGACGTACTTCTCCTTGATGTGATTCCACTTTCACTTGGTATTGAGACCTTTGGCGGTGTCGGTACAAAGCTCATCGAAAAAAATACCACTATTCCGTCGCAGAAATCACAGGTATTTTCCACTGCAGCTGACAATCAGACAAGTGTAGAAATCCATATTGTGCAAGGTGAGCGACCAATGGCAGCTGACAATAAGTCGCTTGGACGGTTTATCCTTGATGGTATCCCACCAGCGCCGCGTGGCATGCCGCAAGTGGAGGTGACTTTTGATGTCGATTCAAATGGCATATTGAATGTTTCTGCTAAAGAAAAATCAACTGGCAAAGCACAATCAATCCGTATTGAAGCAAGCTCGGGTCTTACTGAAGAAGATATCAAGCGCATGCAGGCTGAAGCAGAAGCAAATGCAGAGTCCGATAAACAAAAGAAAGAAATAGCTGAAATGAAAAATGTGGCTGAAATGAGTGTCTATTCTGCAGAAAAGTCTCTTAAGGAAAATGAAGCGAAAATTCCAGAGGACTTAAAAAAATCAGTTCAGGAAAAAATCGATGCACTCAAAAAGGTAAAAGAAGGGACAGATGCACAAGTAATTCAGAAAGCAACTGAAGATCTTTCGACTGAGCTCTCAAAAATTGGTGAGCTCCTTATGAGCACCGAGCAGGCTTCAGATGCGCAAGTGCAACCAGATGCAGAAGAAGTACAAGCAGGTAGCGAGAATGTCCGTGATGCGGACTTTAAGGAAGGTGAACAAAAGTAGAGTATAGGCTTTAGCGGTTAGATACTAGAAATCTCCATATTCTTACTAAAAGCTAAAACCTAACAACAAACAGCTACTGCATGACAAAAGACTATTACAAAACGCTCGGCGTTGATAAAAGTGCGTCACAAGAAGACCTAAAAAAGGCCTTTCGTAAACTTGCACACCAATATCATCCGGATAAAAAAGGAGGGGACGAAGCCAAGTTTAAGGAAGTGAACGAGGCATATCAAGTGCTTTCGGATGAAAAGAAGCGAGCGAATTACGACCGATTCGGATCAGCAGATGGTCCAACGGGTGGAGGATTTGGTGGTGGTCAAAATTATGGAGGGTTTCAAGGTGGCTTCCAGGGCGACTTTGATTTCGGCAATATTAACGATATATTCAGTGAATTTTTCGGAGATAATCGTGGCTTTAATGGTGGTGGTGAAGCAAAACCGCGTGGGCGTGATTTGTCAACTGAAATCAAAATAACTTTTGAGGAGTCAGTTTTTGGTGTAAAAAAGCGCATTGCTGTTAATAAAATGGCAACGTGCAATACGTGTCAGGGTTCTGGTGCCAAAGCAGGTACAGCTCTCAAACAGTGTCCAACATGTGGTGGTCGCGGAAAAATACAAGAAATGCGAAACTCTATGTTTGGCTCATTTGCGAGTGTAAGACAATGTCCTACTTGTCACGGAGTTGGTAAGATTCCAGAAGAAAAATGTACTCACTGCAAGGGAAGTGGTGTGCACAAAAAAGAAGTCGAGTTTGAAATTAGTGTACCTGCAGGCATCAATAACGACGAAACCCTCAGACTCTCTGGTGGTGGTGAGGCAGTCGCGCACGGTATCGCAGGAGATCTCTATATAAAGATTAGCGTGACTCCACACTCTACTTTTAAACGAGTAGGAAATGATCTTGTTATGGACATACAAATCAAGCTCTCTGACGCATTACTCGGCGCGGAATACAATATCAAAACACTTGATGGCACTATCGCTTTAAAAATTCCTGAAGGTGTCACACATGGAGAAATTCTACGCATTCGCGGAAAAGGGGTTCCGACGCGAAATGGACGAGGAGATATGTTGGTGACGGTTAAGATTGTCATGCCGAAGAAATTGTCGAAGTCCGCTAAACATGTAGTTGAAGAACTCAAAAAGGAAGGCCTCTAGTTTTTATAGAACGTACAAGAGATTCTATATGTGTGTAATCTGTACTCCTTCTTGGGTATCTTTTATTTCATAGCCAAGTGATTTTAGCTCGTCGCGTATACGGTCAGCAGTAGCCCAATCACCTGATTTCCGGGCTTGTTTGCGTTCTTCTAGAAGTAAAGAAATATTTTCTGGAATCAGATGAGAAGTGAGACTTGAGAGGTTAAGGCCAAGCACTGCATCAAAGGCAAGCAACGTCGCACGTTTGTCGGCCGAGGAGAGTACCTTGTCTTTGAGTACTTCCCATACGAGTGTAAGGGCTCGTGGCGTATCAAGATCATCGTTGATACATGCTTTGAATCTAGAGCAGTAGTCGACACTTGGAATACCAACTACTTCTCCAAGTGCTCTAAAGAGAGCATAAAGACGCTTGAGTGCGGTTTCAGCTCCTAGAAGTGCATCCCAATTAAAATTAATCTGCGTACGATAACTTGCCATTAGAAGCCAGAAACGATAAGCAAGTGGAGAAATATTTTTAGCGATAATATCGGATAGGCAAATACTATTACCAAGTGACTTTGATATTTTTTCACCGTTGATCATTAGGTGCTCATTGTGCAGCCAATAGTTCGCATATGGTTTACCAGTTGCGGCTTCAGATTGTGCGATCTCGCCGTTATGATGTGTCGGAATATGGTCAACGCCACCAGTGTGTATGTCAAAATTTTCGCCAAGATATTTCATAGACATTGCTGAACATTCTATATGCCAGCCTGGAAACCCAACACCCCATGGCGAAGGCCACTCTTGTTGACGATGTTCTTCTGGTTTTGAAAACTTCCAAAGAGCGAAATCTGTCGGATTCTTTTTTTCATCATTTATATCAATACGTGCCCCTTCTTTAAGGCCTTTGATATTAATGTTACCCAATTTCCCATATGCTGGAAATGTATTTGTGTCAAAATAGACACCATCGCTTGTTTGGTACGTACATTTTTTTTCTTCCAGTCGCTGGATTAATTCAATTTGTTCTCTAATATGTTCAGTTGCGGGAGTGAAACGAGTCCCGTCTAGTTTCATGTTTAGTGCACCAACGTCTTTCAAAAAAGCTTCTGTATAAAAAGCAGTAATTTCTTTTGCGCCACGTCCATCCTTTTTTGCTTCTTTCTCAACTTTGTCTTCGCCACTATCAGCGTCATCAGTTAAATGTCCAACATCGGTAATGTTGATCACTTGCCGTACATGTAATCCATTAAATTCTAAAGTTCGTCGCAGAATATCTGCGAATACATATGAACGTAGATTTCCTATGTGTGCATATTGGTACACAGTCGGTCCGCAATTGTATAGCCCAACGAACTCTTTGTGTAGAGGAACAAATTTCTCTTTCTTACCTGTCAGTGTGTTGTAGAAATTTATATCCATTTCTTTTTTCTAAAGAAAAGCAACATACTAATAGCACCACCTAACATTCCAGCAACTATAGCGAAGAAATCACTGAGGCTACTGATAAACATAAACGTCGCATTCATGCCAAATATTCCAGCTATGAGTGTAAGCGGTAATATGATAAATGAAAGCACAGTAAGTATGCGCATAGCTTCATTTGTCTTGTTTGAAAGGAGAGAATCATTTGTCTCACGAAGGTCTCTGAGTATTTCCTTGTGGCCATCAAGCGCATTTTGTATTTTATTGTATTCACCGATAATGCCACGAAGATGAAAAGTAAATTCTTTACCGAAGAAATCTACCCCTGCAGATTCAAATGACTTGAGTACCTCACCATGGAAACGAAGTGCTTGTTTGAAGTCGACTATAACTCTATTTGTATCAGAAATAACCTCCACCATCTTCCTTTCTTTGCCATCGAAAATTTGATCCTCAATTAATCCAAGTGAGTCATTGACGGTATCAAGTTCGAGCAGGACCTGTCTGTACAACTCATGCATAAGATGAAAGAACACAAAGCCCGTGTGCGTCGGGCTTTGTTCCTTGCCAAGAAAAGTACCATCCGTAAACAATGATGCAGATTGTGAAAGTATACTCATTTCTTCATAGTGGGCAGTTATAATGAAATCTTTTCCAATGACAAAATCGATTTCTTTTTGGACGCGACCACTACTGCCTGTAATAGGAAAATGCAATATAAGATAAAGTACATCTTTGTATCTATCAACTTTTGACCGAGGAGTTGGTGAAAAAAGTTCATCAGCCACAAGTGCTGGTAGACTATATCTTTCTTTAAGATTGAGTATTTCCTCTTTTGTCGGAGATATGGCATTTATCCATGTGAGCGTATTATGTGAATGTGTCGAAATCATGCTCTTAGTATACAGTTCTATTGCATTTTTTCCACTTTTTGGTAGTATATGCCTCATGGAATTCGCAGTCATTAAAACAGGAGGAAGGCAATACAAGGTCGCTGTTGGCGACGTCTTGCGAGTTGAAAAGCTCCAAGGAGAGTACAAAAAGGGTGATAAAATCTCTTTTGAAGAAGTACTTCTTGTAGACAACGGCAAAGATACTACTATTGGGATGCCACTGGTCAAAAGTGCAAAAGTTGAAGCACTTTTTGAGTCTATCGGCCGTGCCAAGAAGGTGGATGTCGTCCAGTACAAGCAGAAAAGCCGCTATTTCAAGAAAAAGGGCCACCGCCAGTCGTATACGAAAGTGAAAATCTCAGCGATTAAATAAAAATCAAAAATCACTGATGGTCTCTTTACCATACTTGAAGTTCAGATGTATAATCCTCGAGCTTTTTCTTTTGAGCAATTAGCAAAAAGCAGTGAAGCTAATAAGGCAGTAGAAGAACTGCGAAAAAAACTCTTAGGAAATTCTGTTGCGTAGTGATGATCAATTTTTATTTAGTAAAAGCACTCATTTGATAAATTTATGAAATGAGTGCTTTTTATTGCCTGTTCTTGAAAGCGTTTTTGAGTGTACTTGTGTCCGAGTATTCGAGTTCGGTACCAGTTGAGAGACCGCGGCCAAGGCTTGTGATGGTGATACCAAGTTCCCTTGTGGTAGATGAGAGTACTTCGCGAAGATATGTATCCGTATGCTCGCCATGCGGATTGAGCGAGAGGGCGAGTATGATCTCCTTGAGTCCGGCTTGCTGTTTGAGAGCGCGTACAAGCTCGTCGATGCGTACGCGAGAATGCGCTTCTTTGCTCGTGATCGGCACTAGTCCACCAAGTACAAAATAGCGTCCAAGATACATACCTGATTTTTTCATTGCTTCATAATCAGCGTCTTTTTCTACTACCATCAGCAAAGTAGTATCAGTTGCAGGATTTGTACAAGTCTCACAGAGTTTCTCTCCTCTACCAGAAAAGAAATGATAACAGAGTTCGCAACGTGAGATATTTTTTTGTATATCCATAATACTATGTGCAAGATCACGTAGGTATTCTGGATGCTTCGATAAAAGGAAATACACAAAACGCTTTGATTGGCGTTCACCAATACCTGGAAATTCAGCAAAATATTCAGCTAGTCGCAAAAGCGCATCAGAATGCATACTTGTATATTAGAATCCTCCAAAATCATCTCTTGCTCCAGTAGTACTAAATTCATCATAGGTTGATTTTTCAAGAGAGAGAAATGTTGTCTTTTTCTCGTCAAAATACAAGTCGACTTTACCTGTCGGGCCATTTCTATGCTTTTCGATGAGAATTTCAGCGATATTTGTCTTTTCTGCTTGATCTTTGTATTTATCTTCTCGATGGATAAACATGACGACGTCGGCGTCCTGCTCGATCGAGCCAGAGTCACGAAGATCAGAGAGGCGAGGGCGACCACCACGAGCTTCAACTGCACGAGAGAGCTGCGAGAGCGCAAGCACTGGTACATCAAGTTCGCGGGCAAGTGATTTTAAAGAGCGAGAGATTTCTGTCACTTGGTTGACCATCGAATCATAATTCTTGCTTGTTGTCATGAGTTGGAGATAGTCGACAATAACAAGACCAAGACCATGCTCAACTTTGAGTTTACGTGCAACTGATTTCATTTTCATGATAGTAGCGCCAGGTGTATCGTCGATAAAGATAGGGGCTTTAGAAAGACGATCGAGAGAATCTCTAATTTTTGCAAATTCACTTTCAGCAGAGAGCTTACCAGTACGGAGATTCCAAGCATTAACTTGTGATTCTGCTGCAAGCATGCGGTCGACAAGTTGCTGCGCGCCCATTTCAAGAGAAAAGATACCAACTGGGATATTGTGGTTAGTCGCCGCGAGGCGTGCAATATCAAGTGCAAGTGTTGTCTTACCCATAGACGGTCGTGCTGCCAAGATGACAAGGTCTGACTTCTGAAGTCCAGAGAGCATTGTATCAAGATGAATGAATCCAGTTGGGACACCGCGAAGTTCACCTTTTGTCTCATGTAGGCGCTCAAGACGCTCCCATGCTTCAGACAATGTCTCTTTGATATTGATAAATTTTCCGCTTTTTGGAGAAGAAACAACAGAGAGCATTTTTTTCTCTGCATCATCCAGAATGTTTTCTATATCGTCTCCAGAATCACTCATACCAAGCTCAGCTACATAGTCGCCGGCTTCGATCAAGCTACGAAGGACAAACTTTTTTTGTACAATACCTGCATAGTGTCGGATATTTGTTGATGACGGTACCATTCCAGCGATTTCAGTCAGGTACGGCATACCACCGACAGCATCCATGAGCTTTTTTTCTTTGAGTTTTGTTGAAAGAGAGAGGAGATCAATTGGCTCGTTTTTGAGCGCAAGTTCGAGCATGGCACGATAGATAAGCTTATGCTTTTCGGCATAGAATGATTCTTCCATAATGAGATCTGAAATCTCATTTAGTGCTCCAGGGCGAAGCATAATAGAACCAAGAACTGCGCGCTCCGCGTCGAGATTTTGTGGCGGTACTCGAAGGATATTGTCTTGGGCTTTCTTCATACCCGCATACTACCATGTCACAAACATCCAGCAAAAATAAAATGATAATAAAGTTGTGCCAAACCTGTGAATTTATACTATTCTACAATTCTATAGAATTGTAGAATAGTATTTCTTTCAAAAATGTCCATTTTCTGCTAGAATTTATGAAATGAATGAAAAAAATATGGTGGTATTAACTGGAGATCGTCCGACAGGCAAATTGCATCTTGGACATTTTGTGGGCTCTATCCAAAACCGATTGAAATTGCAAGAAGAAGCGGAGAAGGCGTTTTATATGATTGCTGATGTACAGGCGCTCACTGACAATGCCGACAATCCTGAAAAAGTCCGTAATAATGTACTTGAAGTGGCACTTGATAATCTTGCATGCGGACTTGATCCAACGAAAACAACATTTTTTATTCAGTCTGAGGTGCCGGAGATCGCCGAGCTTACTGTGTTTTTCATGAATCTGGTGACTGTTGCGCGACTTGAGCAGAATCCGACGATCAAGACTGAAATGAAAGAAAAGGGATTTGTTATGAAAGGAGAAGAAGGCGAAGTAGAAACTGGAACAAAAGTACGAAATGTTCCCGCTGGTTTCCTTTGTTATCCTATTTCGCAAGCAGCAGATATTTTGACCTTCAAAGCAACTACTGTCCCAGTGGGCGCTGATCAGCTCCCAGTACTTGAACAGGGGAATGAAATCGCTGATAAATTCAACGCCTACTACGGTGAAGTTTTCTCAAAAATAAAAAGTATTGTATCAGAACATAGTCGTGTTGTCGGTATCGACGGCAATGCAAAGATGTCGAAGTCACTCGGTAATGCGATTTATCTTTCCGACTCAAAACAAGAGATCGAGCAGAAAGTGATGCAAATGTATACTGACCCGGATCATGTACATGTCGAAGATCCAGGAAAAGTAGAAGGGAATGTTGTATTTGCGTATCTTGATATCTTTGATCCAGATAAAGAGGAAGTTGCAGCACTAAAAGAGCAATACAAGCAAGGCGGTCTCGGCGACGTCGCGATCAAGAAACGCCTGATCGAAGTGCTTGAGGCGGTCATCGCACCGATCCGCGAGCGCCGCGAGGATATCGCAAAGGATCCCAAGAAGGTCATGGAGATCCTCAAGAATGGCACGGAAAAAGCGCGCCAGACGGCACAGCAGACGCTCAAAGAAGTACGCGCGGCAATGAAGATTGATTATTTCTAAATAGCAAATGAAAAGAAAGTTTTTGAAAACAACAGCTGAGCTCTTCCGTCCATTCTACGGTTGGATTAGTGTCGTACTTCTCCTTATGCTTGCAGGCCAAGTGCTCGGTACTTTTTCTCCATATCTTTTCGGTCGTGGTGTTGACGCGGTGACTCATGGTGACGTTCAAGGGACATTTGTTTTCCTGCTTATTGCGTTTGCTTTTTCTGCCGTTCAGCAAAATATACTCCCATGGATACGAGAAATATTTGAGTTGAATCACTTAGATGATCAAATCGAAGGTTCGCTTTCACATCGAATGCTTCAAAAAATGTTTTCTTTTTCAATTGGTCAACACATAAATGAGCACTCGGGTGTAAAGCAGAGTATCGTGAATCGTGGTATGAACGCGCTTCAAAATTTCATTGAACGCCTCATATACGGTATTTTGCCGAACATATTGCAGATTATTGCAACACTCATTATTCTTGCTTTCTTTGATTGGAGAGTTGCTGTCGTTGCTATCTCATTCGTTGTCATATATGTCTTTCTCGCATATCGCACAAACGGAAAATTCTTCCCTATGATAGATGAGGTGCGACGAAAAAAGCAGGAACATAGCAAATTGCAATCCGAACTATTCCGTAACGCGCCACTTGTGATCTCAGAAGGACAAGAAGAGAAAGTGGCCTCGGCATACAAACAGGAACATGATCGCGTAACCTCATTTCATAACAAAATGTGGATTGATTTCTTGCGCCCATATTACAAGAGCAGATCGCTGTTAACGATAGGTCAGTATGTATCACTCGCACTGGGTACGTACTTTATATTGCAGGGCCAGCATTCGGTAGGTATGTTTATTACTTTTTATTCGTGGATGACCACAATTTTCGGCAATATAACGACAATTATGTCCGAACAAAGACGAACACTCTTTGATCTTGTTGAGATCCGAAAACTGTATGCGCTGCTTGATATAAAGCCAGCCATAGACCCGAATCCCGAGGGGTTTCGCATTGATCAATTAAAAGGAAAAATTGAATTTAACAATGTCAGTTTCTTTTATCCGAAGCGCAAGGCAGTAGCTGATGACGAGGAAGATGATAACGATACAAAAGAAGAGATCCCTACTGTTTCAGGTATCAGTTTCACCATACCAGCAGGATCGAAGGTTGGTTTTGTCGGTGTTTCCGGTTCCGGTAAATCAACTATAGTCAATCTCATGAGACGTTACTATGATCCGACGGGAGGGCAGATATTGATCGATGGTGTTGACCTTACGACAATTGACCTGCAATGGTTTCGGTCTCATATTGGCAATGTCGAGCAAAAAATTGATCTTTTTGACCGTAGTATTCGAGATAATATCACTTTCGGTCTACCAGAAGGAAAAAAAGCAACTGACGAGGAGATTTCACGCGTGATCGATGACGCATCTCTCCAAGATTTTATTTCAGGGCTGAAGGAATACGGTGTTGATACCTATATCGGCGAGGGTGGCATCAAGGTTTCAGGCGGAGAGCGTCAGCGTATCGGGATTGCACGAGCGCTCATTAAAGATCCAAGAATTCTTATTTTTGATGAGGCAACAAGTGCGCTTGATTCAATAAACGAGAAACTTATTCACGAAGCGATCAACCGCGGATCAAAAGGAAGGACGACAATCATCATCGCGCACCGTCTCTCGACGATCATGGATGCTGACAAAATCTTCGTAGTTGATAATGGCAAAATTGTAGGAGAGGGAAAACATGCGGATCTTCTAAAAACATGCAAAGAATACAAGGATCTTATTGAGCATCAGGTATTCATGATAGATTAGAATAGTTTCCAATGCTGAAGAAAGCATTCCTTTCAAAACGCACATTTTCTGCTAGAATATTCACTATGCAACAAAAAACTTATATCAAGGACCTAAGCGATCATGTCGGCAAGGAAGCCACTGTCGGCGGATTCGTACAGACTATCCGTGCGCAGAGTAAGATCGCATTTCTTGTTGTGCGCGACATTACGGGCGTTATTCAAGGAGTGGCAGAAATTTCTGCTCCTGAAGTGTTTAAAACATGCAAGGAATTGTCACAAGAGTCAGTAGTCCTTATGACAGGTATGGTAAAAAGCTCGCCGCAAGCACCAGGTGGAATTGAAATTGGTATAACAAAACTTGAAGTACTCTCACAATCTGCCCCAGAGCTTCCAATCCCAGTTATTATCAAAGGTGATGATGCTGAGACAGAGGCGCCTACGCGTCTTGATTATCGTTGGATTGATCTGCGCAAGCCTGAGAAAGCGAAAATCTTCAAAGTCTGGACCACGCTCGAAAAAGGATTTAGAAAATTTTGGGATGAGAACAATTTTATCCAGGTTTACACGCCGTCATTTATGTCTACTCCATCTGAGACCGGTGCCGAAGTGTTTGAAGTTGATTATTTTGAACGTAAAGCCTATCTTGCGCAGTCGCCACAATTCTATAAACAGATGGCAATTGCTTCAGGATTTGAGCGTGTCTTTATGACGGGGCCCGTGTTTCGTGCAGAGCTTTCGTTTACCACTCGCCACTTGACGGAATTTACCGGCTGGGACTTTGAACTCGGATTTATAGAATCACACCATGATGTGATGGACATGGAGGAGGGAATGCTTGTTGCAGGATTTACTGAACTCAAAAAAGTATTTCCCGAGCTTGCGATCGAAATTCCAGCGCAGCCGTTTCCGCGAATCCCTATGGTAAAGGCAAAAGAAATTCTTGCCAGTCTTGGCGTTGAAAGTCCCGAAGAGCATGACTTGTCACCGGAAGAAGAGCGCGCGATTTCAGAATACGTAAAAAAGGAATTCAACCATGATTTCGTATTCATCACTGATTATCACAAATCAAAAAGCGCGTTTTATCACATGCGTCATCCGGAAGACCAGGATCGATCCCGCCGTGCGGATCTCCTCTTCCGCGGAATTGAGATTACGACACTTGCACAGCGCGAGCACCGTATCGACATACTTGAAAGACAGGCGCTTGAGAAGGGGATGTCACTCGAAGCACTCAAAGATTATCTCAATTTCTTCCGCTATGGCTGTCCTCCGCACGGTGGTGCCGGGATAGGTCCTGGACGTTTAGTTATGAAGATTCTTGATTTACCAAATGTCCGTGAAGCGACTTATCTTCCACGTGATGTGAAGCGCCTAAATCCGTAACAAGAAAAAAGTCTTAATGCATACCACTGATACAGAAATATACAAAGTAAAAACACCTGTATTTGAGGGTCCGATGGAGCTTTTGCTTTTGCTTGTCGAAGATAGAAAGCTTTTCATCAATGAAATCTCACTTGCTGCGATAGCTGATGACTATATTCAACATGTGCGCACACTTTCTCAATTCTCTCCAAGTAATGTTACTGGATTCGTGCTTATTGCCGCCACACTTATACTTATAAAATCAAAATCACTACTTCCTGGACTTGCGCTTACAGAAGAAGAGAGTGGACAGATCGTCGATCTTGAGCGCAGACTTAAGCTTTATCAGCTTATCAAAGACGCGATGGTGCCGCTCCGTGAGCGGTATGGTAAAACACTGCTCTTTGCCCGACCAGAAACAAAAGATATACGTCCAGTATTTTCTCCTGACCTAGTAATTAACAAGGAAACACTGCTGCTACTTGCAAAAGAACTCGTGCATGCAATCCCGAAAAAAGAATTTTTGCCAGAGGTGACAGTAAAAAAAGTTATCAGTATCGAAGAGATGATTAGCTCACTTACTGAACGAATCGAAAAAGGGTTAGTAACGCGCTTTAGTGAATTTGCTCATCATGGAGTACTGGCAACAAAAGAAGAAAAAGTCTATGTCATTGTGAGTTTTCTTGCTATGCTTGAGCTTGTCAGACAAGGTCTTATCGAAGCCATACAAGAGAGCAAATTTGCAGACATTTCTCTTTCTCGTCAAAGCGAGGCAGTAAGCGAAGAACCAACTATATGATGACACTTGATCAAAAAATCGAAGGACTACTTTTTTTTAAGGGTGAACCACTTTCTGTCGCCACTATCGGCAGCATTTTGAATGTAAAAAAAGAAGAAGTAGAAAAAGCACTTACCAGTCTTGCAGCAAAACTCTCCGATCGTGGTCTCACCCTTATGTGGATAGGTGCTATGGTACAACTTGCAACAAAACCAGAACTCGGGCCACTATTTGAAGCACTTAGAAAAGAAGAACTTTCTAAAGAACTCAGTAAGGCAAGCCTAGAAACACTTGCAATCATTATATATAAGGGCAAGGCAACAAGAAGCGATATTGATTATATTCGTGGAGTAAATTCGGGGTTTATTCTCAGAAATTTACTTGTGCGTGGTTTAATCCAAAAAGATACTGATCCGGAAGATAGCAGAAAGTATGTCTACGCACCAACATTTGATCTACTTTCATATCTTGGTGTTGCTCGCACTGAAGAACTTCCAGAATTTACTGCACTGTCTACGGCTCTTGTTTCACTACAGGAGACAAGTGAAGAAGAGAAAAATATGAGTGCAGATATATCAGAAGAAGTTCAGTAAAAATCATATGAGGACACGCCTAAATGTTTTGCTTTTTACTTTGAACTG
>JALOQM010000002.1 GCA_025453495.1 Minisyncoccota bacterium
GCCGACAACGCAGAAAAACGTCGTGACGGAAGCAAATTCATGCTCTGGGGTATTGTGGCACTTTTTGTCATGATCTCAGTTTGGGCGCTTGTGGGAGTGATTGTGAATACTTTTGGCCTTGATTACCGAACCGATCCATCTACACGCACGCAAAGCCTCATCAGATAGTACGCAATAATGACTATTGCAAGGAACTATGTCGTGGTATAATAATTACATACATAAAAAGGGTCGCCTTTTGCGTATTATTATCATTTATATCTAGTATTAACATGAAAAAGTTTATCGCTACAGCAATAACATTTCTGACACCAATGGCGGCGCTCGCACAAGTGAATTTTCAGAGCTCACCGACAGCGCTCAATATTATTGGTAGAATTCAGACAATCATAAACTACCTTATTCCGCTATTTATCACTGCTGGTGTCGCATTGTTTATCTGGGGTGTTGTCGTATATGTAATTGCGAAAAATGAGGAGGCAAAGAAAGAAGGTCGCGACAAGATGATCTACGGTATCATCGGATTGTTTGTCATACTCTCAATCTGGGGTCTTGTTGGTCTTCTAGGAAATACCTTTGGTATCAACCAGCAGGGTGGACAGCTTACTCCAAACCAGCTTCCTTCGATTTACGTTCAGTAATCTCCTATGTTTTCTGGTTTTGTACCAATTGCGTATGCTGCGACGTCAAATATAGATACACTTCTTGCAAAGATAAAAACAGTCATCATAAATCCAGCAATCGGTTTTATATTTGCGCTCGCACTTGCTGTGTTCCTCTTTGGTGTTGTCGAATTCCTCTTCAAGAAAGATAGTGACTCAGGTCGCGCAGACGGGAAACGACATATGCTCTGGGGAATCGTTGGTATGGCGATCATGCTTGGTGCGTTTGGTATCGTCAATCTGATTATCAATTCTCTTGGACGGTAATATTTGCATCTAGTACTCTACATAAGAAACCGCCGCAGTATGCGGCGGTTTCTGTATATAAAAAAGCGGCAGTTCGTATTGAACTGCCGCTTCGACCTACATCATGATGTAGGTCGTTTTAACCAAAATCTCACTATCAGTGAATCCTTTTCGCGTGATTTCACCCTGAGTTTTTTGGTGTGTTGGCTTAGATGTGTTGTATTACCTTTAGTCACATCTTTGCCTACAGACACCCACTCTTCTGAATGTTCGTCCTGCGCGTAGAGCTTCTCTCCACCTATCGGTTCGCTGTCAAAAGAGACAATGTATCCAGATGGAATGTAAATTGTTGTGTCCTTTGTCGGACTAACCATTGCAGTGAACGTTGTGTCTATGAGGACTTTTGGTTGCACTGTCGGTGGTGTTATCGACTGTGGTATGTATTGCACCTCAGCATTTTTACTACTGGGAGAATCCCATAGTATTCTAACTATCAACCAAAGACAGAACAGTCCAACTATACATACAGCAGTCGCTACAATCACTCTGCCGAAAATAGTTAGTCCTTTGGGTCTCGTAGTGCTTCCAGTGGGCGCTTGATTGCCTCCCGCTGGTTGTTGTTGCTGATTTGCATTACCTCTTTTTGTTGGTTTGTGACCATGACGGATGACTATTACTGCGATAATGGCAACAAACACAGTGATCATCGAAACAATTGCCCAGTCGGGAAATCCATTGGTTTCAGTTTCCATAATCAGGAATG
This sequence comes from Minisyncoccota bacterium, assembly GCA_025453495.1. Taxonomy (GTDB): domain Bacteria; phylum Patescibacteriota; class Minisyncoccia; order Phycocordibacterales; family UBA9973; genus JALOQM01. The sequence goes on from JALOQM010000002.1 coordinate 1,672, forward strand.
GTTTTAGATTTTGTTTTACTTTCGTTGTAATACAGTTGGAGCAATGCTTGCGAGAAGATCACCAAGACTTCCGGTCACAATGTTTAATCCATCCACATCTTTTAATGCTTTTAATTGTTGTTCACGGATCATATACGCTTCAGCTACTTTTTTTGAAGTGGCTTTCTTCATAGCAGCGAGTCTTTTTGTAAGCGCCCGTGTGGCGATCTCCACTTCTTTCGCAGCTGCTTCAGCGGCCTTTACTCTTGATCCTTTTTCACCCTCAGCAATCAATAACATTGCATCTTTTTTGCCTTGCGCTTCTGCTTTCGCGGCTTCTGCGAGATTACGCTGTTCTTCAGCCTTGATTTTCGCTTTTGAGACGTTATCAAGGATTGTTTTAATATCGTCAGCGATATCGCCGACAATGACTACATCGATGATTTTGAAACCCCACTTGTTCCCGTTATCAACAAACTTGTTGAGTGCGGCAACTACTGCAGGTCTTAGGATCTTATCGATATATTTCTTGTCAAGTAGCATTGCTGTTGTCATCATCTGATTGCAAAGGTTGGCAACAGTTGCTTCACATACCGATTGTATGCGACTAATCGCGTCTTCAAATTCACCAGTCCTTTGAATAAAGAGGAAATGGTCGGAAATCTGAAATTGGATTTTGTATCGAACTAATGCTGAAGAATCGAGATGAAGTTCTTTTGCTTCATAAACTTTTTTATCTTCATCCTCCAAATGTAACGTCCCAGCTTCCTTGCTTGCGGTAACCAAATCCATCTCTTTTTCTTGAGTCGATTGAATTTCTGCACTGTGATGGATCGGTTTCTCGGTAAAAGGGGGTGCTATAGGCAGTCCCCAGTACTTTTCGCCTGCCCACACAGTTGCATAATGTCCGCCTCCACGATTGATAGACGTAGAAACTGTTCCTGGTCCCTGCTTTTCAAAGATTAAACGTATTAGAATGATTGCAAATGACAAAAAAGTGACTAGAATAGCCACAATTTTTACAATTACGGGCAATTCAGTACAGAGAGCATAAATCGCAAATGTACAGAAAGCTGACGAAAACAGAACGATATACAATATACGGAAAAAGTTTGTAATTTTCCGATTCTTTTCATCGTTGTTGTGTTGGATTGGTCTTGCCGAGCCAGTACCTTGATTTACCATGTTTCAGTGGTTTTTTATTTTGTTTTCAATGTTCGATTAGTTTCTTTGGGTGGATGATAGTCAGACTAACGATTCCTGATCAATTATCTCATAAAAGCATATAAAAGTCAAGTAAAAAGAAGTATTTTCTCAAATACATTGGTTGAGATTTTGGATGCTTTGTGCTATAAAATGACGGTATCTTTTATATATACTGCATCCATAGCTCAGCCGGTAGAGCAGACGCCTCTTAAGCGTAAGGTCCCAGGTTCGATCCCTGGTGGGTGCACACGGAAATATTTCCGAAAGTAAGGAGTTTAGTGTTTCCAGATGTCGACATATATGGGCAAGTGGCGGAATTGGTATACGCGCTAGTCTTAGGAACTAGTCCCGAAAGGGTTGAGGGTTCAAGTCCCTCCTTGCCCACAAAGTTTGCTACAATAAAAAAATGATTATGTTTTGGGAAATACTCGTATTGTTTGCAGCATGTGGCGGTTTTTCGCTTGCATTTTTTATTGGCTATAAAAAACGCCACAACCAGCAGCTCGTGTGTCCGCTTAAGGGTATATGCACTACTGTCATCGAAAGTACCTATTCGAGGTTTTTTGGTATACCTGTGGAGCGTATCGGCGTGTTGTACTATGCTGTGGTGATACTTGTGCACGCACTCTTTTTGGTGTATCCAACACTCGCTACTCCGGTCGCAGTATTTATACTTTCAGGAGCGACATTACTAGCTTTTCTTTTTTCACTGTATCTTGTCTTTATCCAACTTTTTTCTCTTCGGGCGATCTGTACCTGGTGCATGCTCTCTGCTGGATTATCTACTATTATCTTTTTCGCTACTGTCATTCCAGTACTTGATCAGGTTGTTGGTGTCCTTGCTGAGTACAAACGAGCAGTTGTCGGTCTGCATCTTGTAGGTATGGCGATCGGTCTTGGTGGAGCGACGATTGCCGATATATTTTTCTTTAAGTTTCTCAAGGATTTCAAAATTTCTAAATCCGAAGCTGATACTATGGATACTATTTCTCAGGTGATCTGGATTGGTCTTGCGTTGCTTATCATCTCTGGTATCGGATTGTATCTTCCAGAAATCGCCCGACTTAATAATTCACCCAAGTTTCTACTCAAGGCAATCGTCGTTTCAGTCATTCTTGTCAACGGACTGTTTCTCAATCTTCTGATCGCGCCGCGGCTTATAAAAATCAGTTTTGGAGAAAAACATCGTCATCGCGGTGGGGAACTGCATCACATTCGTAAAATTGCATTTGCTCTCGGTGCAATCTCAATCAGCTCGTGGTACTCTGCGTTTGTGCTCGGCATGTTGCGTTCTTCACCTGCGTCTTTTGGTATACTTCTTAGCATCTATGCAAGTCTCCTCCTTTTGGGTATTATCGTAAGTCAAGTCATGGACAGACGGTATGTACGTATGGCAAAAGAGTCAGTTTCTGACACACAAGAAATGACTCTCTAAGTTTTTACTGTTACTTGGCTAAATTTTAGTTCTATTTATTTACAATAAATCTTCAATGAGTAGGACAAAATAAGTTGATTATTTATGCTTTTTTGTGAAGAGGATTTTTGTCTGATATATTGCTGCAATAATCTGGATACTTCCCATTATTACAAAGAGTGCGGTAAATGAATAAGAACTGACAATCGTACCGCCGACAATGATCGCAAGTCCGGTAAAGATATTTGCTTGTCCGTCAGCCAATCCCCAGAGAAAGGTTCTTTCGTTTTCTTTTTTAGCACCTGCGCTATAGAGTGCATCCCAAGTGGGTGTGGCCATAGCCGCGGCAATACCAAGTCCTGCTTGTACAAGCAGGAGGTCAACTGCTGAATCGACAAAAAGGTAGCCGAAGGTTACTATGGCGTTTAAATAGTAGCCACCGACAAGCAACCTACGTACACCTATGCTACTTGATATTTTGCCAAAGACGATAACAAGAATACCGTTGATGATCAGATATGTTGCCCATGCCCAAGATATATCAAGGAGGTCGCTGCCTATATGCTCTGCAAAGACCGCAAATAGGGGACCAAACATACCTTCACCAAAGAGCCAAAGGTTGTCAGCTATAATAAGTATACGAGCTTGTGGATTTAGTTTTCTAAATAGGTGTAACTTCATGGAATTATTGTAGTGATTTTTATTTGAAAATTATTACATAGTATTGTAGTGCCCAGGGCGGGAATCGAACCCGCACGGCATTGCTGCCTGGGGATTTTAAGTCCCCTATGTCTACCAATTCCATCACCCGGGCTAGACTAAAAGCTCAAAGCTACTGCATAAAGCTTTTAGGGAGGCCCAGGGCGGAATCGAACCGCCGTATAAGGGATTTGCAGTCCCTCGCCTTACCACTTGGCGACTGGGCCGGAATTTCTTTTCTATTGATTCTATCAGCATGGTGAGATCATATACAAGAGATAATCCCTCATCTCACATGAAATTAGCTTCGCTTATGTTACTTAGAGATAAAGCCAGAATCAAACTTCTTTAATCTACCACACTTTTGCTTACTTTAGGAGGATTAGCTGTTTGCAAGTAATTCGTCAATCCGCTGTCGGTTTTTTTCTCCACGGTCAATCTCAAAATCGACAAAGGGGATAGCTCGAGTTTCAAGTTTACCCTTCAAGTAGTCATGAAATTCAGAGCGCTTACGCTTCAAGAAATCAAGTACTGCTTCTTCTTTTTCTGCAGGGAATACAGTGAAGAAAATTGTCGCTCGCTTCATATCTTTTGAGATCGTCGCTTCCGTCACTGTGATGAGTGATGTTTTGTTTGATTCTTCTTGTATGAACCTCCCTGCAAGCTCGCGTATAAGGTTACCGACTTTGTCTTGTCGTAGTGACATATTGCTTAGCTATTATTTACTGACCAGAGTAAATGCTTCTATGGTGTCTCCCTGTGCGATGTCGATCTTCGTTTCGATGAGCATACCAAACTCTGATTCTTCAAGTACTTCACGTGATTTTACTTTCCCTTGTTGGAGTTCTACGACCTTACCTCTGCCAATTTCAAAATCTCTTCGCAAGATACGGACATTTGCATCAGAGGTGAGTCTACCTTGGAGTACTTTGCCACCGACAACTTGTCGTTCTTTTGTCTTACTAAATACTTTTAAGATTTTTGCTGTACCGACAGTTTCCATAACTTCTTCGCGTGGACGTCGCGCTTCAAGTGTCTCAGCCAGCCAATCGGTGAGTTTGTAGATGATATCAAATGTCTGGATTATGATACCTGATTTCTCGGCAAGTTCAGCTGCTGAACCATCAACTTTTACATTAAAGCCGGCAATTAAGGTATCTTTATCAGCACTTGCAAGCTTCACGTCAACCTCGGTCACCGCGCCGACGCCTTTCTGGACTACTTTGTATAGCACTTTTTCGTTAGCCATCTTATTGATTTCTTTTTCTATTGCGTCAATTGTGCCAAGTACATCTGTTTTTATGACAAGTGGTACCCGCTTAGCTTCTTCATTACCAACGGCAGTAGCTCCTATCATTTTTGTTTTCTTTAGCACTTCTTTGTTTTCTGAGCGTGCTTTTTCAGCTTCTTTTTTGTTTTCATATGCTTGGAAGATAGCACCAACTGGCGGCAATTCATCCCAGCCAGTGATTTTTACTGGGGACGAGCATTCGGCAGTATCAATCTGTTTGCCAAGGAAGTTCTCAACAATACGGGTACCTGCAAATGCATTTTCTGCAACAATGAACATGCCTTTTTTGAGGGTACCATCTTTGATGACAAGCGATGCACTGATGCCACGTTTGGTATCAAGCTTTGATTCGATGACAAATCCAGATGCCGGTGTTGCAGGTTCACAAGTAAATCCTGCAAGCTCAGCAGCTATCAGTATCACATCAAGTAATCCATCAATACCTTGGCCAGTCTTTGCTGATATCTCAGCATAGGGGATATCACCACCAAATCCTTCAAGATAAATTTCTTTTTCGGCGAGGTCCATTTTTGTCTTGTCGATATTTGCACCAGGACGGTCTATCTTATTGATCGCTACGATACAGGGAATGCCACTTGTGTGTATGGTTTGCCACGCTTCGATTGTCTGTGTCTTCACTGAGTCTTCAGCGGAGACGACGAGTATAGCGATATCGGCAACTTCAGCACCTCGTTCACGCATCTTTGAAAATGCTTCATGGCCTGGTGTATCGAGGAAAGTGATTCGACGAGGCATACCATGCTCGTCATTGTGTGTCACTTCATATGCACTAATGTGCTGAGTGATGCCACCAGCTTCGGTGTCGACGACATTCGACTTTCTGATGTAGTCAAGGAGTGTCGATTTACCATGGTCGATGTGTCCCATGATAACGACGACAGGTGGACGCTGAGTAGTATTTGTTGTATGTGTTGTATGTGTCGACATAGTAGTGTGTATTATTTTTTTGCTCGTGAAAGCGCTTCTTTTTCTTCTATTGTTAGTTCAAATTCTGACGTATGCTGTTTGATTGGCTTTGCAAAAACGTTGACGCGATCGCGTGCATAGAGACTTGAGATAACAACACCGTCGCCGTTTTCGGATATGAGTGCGGTCGCGAAACTGTGATTACCACCGGAATCTCTAAACGGATTGAAACGAATTGTCTCGATTCCTTGGATACTCCGTCGCAAGCGACTCTCTATGTGTGTGATCTGTTTTTCGATATGTTGGTCATTTTTTTGAAGCTGTGCACTGCTTTTGACAAGGTCTGTAATAATCTTTTCAAGTGATGCAGCGTCCTTGCCAGAAAGCAGCTTCTTGAGGCGAAGCTCAGTACGAATAACCCAGAAAAGAAGAACAAGGATCACGGTCGAACATATAGAGAGGATGATCAGTTCGTTTGTCATCATATAGGTAGTGAGTATATACTAGTGGCGTGAGAATTGCAAAAAAAGCCAATAAAAATAGAATCTATCTTGATTACGCAAGCGCGACACCACTTGATCCATCGGTACAAAGGGCTATGCATGGGTATTCGGAAGTAGAATACGGAAATCCATCAGCATTGCACGATATGGGAGTTCGCGCTAAGGATGCTATCACTGTCGCCCGAAAGACTGTTGCGGATGTGCTTGGTGCCCATGCAGATGAGATCATCTTTACTTCTGGTGGTACTGAAAGTGACAATCTTGCAATTTTCGGTGTTGTTCGTGCTGCAAAAAAACACATTTCGCATCCGCATGTTGTCACGACCAACATTGAGCATGCGGCAGTGCTTGTGGCATGTCGTGCGCTCGTTGAAGAGGGAATCGAAGTCACTTACGTACCAGTCGGAGAAAACGGTATTGTCGATCCAAAAGAAATAGAAAAAGCGCTTCGTCCAGAAACGGTACTTGTTTCGGTTATATACGCAAACAATGAAATCGGTACGGTCCAGCCGATCCGTGAGATTGCAAAAGCAATACGTCACTTCCGAAAGTTAAAACCTAAAAGCACAGAGCACACCGTGTTTCAGTACCCACTCTTTCATTCTGATGCTGTGCAGGCGCCAAATTATCTACCTCTAGTAGTTGATAAACTCGGTATTGATCTCGTGTCTCTAAGTAGTGCAAAGATATATGGCCCCAAAGGCGTGGGTGCGCTCTATGTGCGTCGTAATACACCGATTGCGCCGATTCTCTTTGGTGGTGATCAAGAGAGAGCGCTTCGTCCGGGAACCTTGCCTGTGCCGCTTATTGTCGGATTTGGTGCTGCATTAGCACACACACAAATACTTTGTGACAAAGAAGCAGCGCGTCTTGCAAAGCTTCAGGAATATTTCTTTGCAGTTTTTCTCGAGCGATTCCCGGAGATACTAATAAATGGTGACAGGAACCAAAGACTACCAAATAATGTAAATGTCTCTTTCCCAAACTATGAAAGCGATTTTCTTGTGATTGAGCTTTCTGCTAAGGGTATTTTTGTCTCTGGGAAAAGTGCATGCAAATCAGGTGACGCTGAAGCGTCACATGTTATTGGAGCTATTAGAGGCACTGTCGATGGAATTGCGAGCGCACCTAAGACTCAAGAAGCAATACGCTTTTCAATGGGGAGACACACTACCAAAAAAGATATCGATGCAGTTATTACTGCACTCGCGCAGATATTTGAAAAACAGAAAAAGTGGAACGTATAGAGATACTGTCTGGCATTTGACGCCTATGGTATACTCTAGCTATGAATATCGAAGAACTGACCAAAACGCAGATCATTCTTTTGACGTTGCTTGTGAGCTTTGTGACGTCGATCGCGACCGGTATCGTCACTGTTACTTTGCTTGAGCAGGCACCACCAGTAGTGACACAGACGGTCAACCGTGTCGTCCAAAATACTATTGAGAAAGCTATACCACAAGAGGGCGGCAAAACCATAGAAACAGTTATCATAAAAGAAGAAGATCTTGTCGTTGATGCTGTCGGACAGAGTGCCAAAAGTCTTGTTGCCATCAGAGACTATGCAAATAGTCAAGAGGGAGCGTTTCTCGGTGTGGGATTTTTTGCTTCCAAAGATGGTCTAGTGTTTATCGACGGGGCTCTTGTAAATGAGAGTGGCCAGTATGTTGTGCTTTCAAATGGCGTCTCATATCCGGCAGAAGTTGCGACAAAAAATGAAAAAGGATTTGCAATCCTTAAAATACTTCCAGTCAAAAACGAGCAGGGGAATAGTAAGTCATTCAGTTCGGCCGTATTTACTAATACAGCGATTCTCAAAGTCGGACAGACGCTTGTTTCGCCAAGTTCTCCTGACGGTATTTCGCTCAATGTCGCGAAAGGTACAATTAGTCGCATACAAGAAGCTACTGATGCTTCGGGGGTAATCACAGATATCGATCTTTTGATGAATCTCGGCAAAGCAAGCTCTGGTGCGCCGCTTCTTGATACAGAAGGTTCAGTGATCGGCATTGTCCTTGTGCGAGATGGTGAACCCAATGTCGTGCTTGCGCGTGATCTGAAGACCGCACTGCAATCCATTGCAACCCAAAGAGAATAATATTGACATATTGTCTATATATATCTATAGTAATAATCTTTTTATAGAATTATGATGCCACCATTTAATCACTTCACAACAAAAGCAAAAGAAGCAATTCGTAAATCGCACGAGCTCGCCATCGAACGTGGTCAAAACCATGTTTCTTCAGTGCACCTCCTAGCTGCGTTACTCTTACAAGAAGAGAGTATGGTGGTGTCGGTGCTTGAACGACTCGAAGTAGATACTATGTTGCTTACTGATTCCCTTATTGATGCCATGGAGGGCACTGCCGCAAAGGGCACTATTTCTGCATCCTATCAGATTTATCTGACACCTGATCTTGCACAAGTGATCGAAGAATCAAGCAAGATTGCACAAGAAATGAAAGATGAATTCGTTTCAACCGAGCATTTATTGCTTGCTATTATGGCTGTGCCAAGCGAAGCGCGTGAGATTATCGCTCGCTTTAAGATACCAAAAGACGAACTCTTGAAAGTAATCGAGGAGTTTAAGACACAAAAGCATACAGGTGGCCAAAGTGGAAAGAAATTTAAGATGCTCGCTAAGTTTACAAGGAATCTCACCAAACTTGCAAAGGAAGATAAGCTCGATCCAGTGATCGGTCGCGATGAGGAGATTATGCGTATTATGCAGATACTTTCTCGCCGCACCAAAAACAATCCGATATTGCTTGGCGAACCAGGTACTGGTAAGACCGCAGTTGTTGAAGGGTTGGCGCAGCGTATCGCCAAGGGTGACGTCTCTGAATCACTCAAAGACAAAGAACTTGTCTCACTTGATCTTGGAATGTTGCTTGCGGGTACTAAGTATCGTGGAGAATTTGAAGAGCGTCTCAAGGGCATAATGAAAGAAATCGATAAGTCAGACGGAAACGTTATCTTGTTTATCGATGAGATTCATACCATTGTCGGCGCTGGTGCTTCGGAAGGTGCACTTGATGCTGCGCAGATGTTGAAACCCGCTCTCGCGCGTGGAGAATTGCGTGCGATTGGTGCTACTACACTCAAGGAATATCAGAAACATATCGAAAAAGACCCCGCGCTCGCGCGTCGTTTCCAGCCAGTGTTTGTTGAAGAACCAGCACCTGAAGACACCATTGCGATTCTTCGTGGCTTGAAGGAGAAGTATGAGCTCTATCATGGTGTGCGCATTACTGATGATGCAATTGTCGCCGCAGTTACTCTCTCGACACGCTATCTCACAAATAGATTTTTGCCTGATAAGGCAGTTGATCTCATCGACGAGGCATCGTCGGCACTTCGCATCGCACTTGAAAATAAACCTGCACCGCTTGAAGAAGCACATCGCAAGATTATACGATTTGAGATAGAAAAGGAGGCACTTAAAAAAGAATCTGAAAATGGTTCGAGTGTTGCTCGCTCACGCATTAAGGCGATTGAGAAAGAAATCGCTAATCTAGAAGAAAAAACAAAAGAGCTTGAACTCAAGTGGCAGAATGAAAAATCAACACTGGTACAGATTCGCACTATCAAGAAAGAATTAGAGTCACTGCGACTTGAAGCAGAGCAAGCAGAAGCGCGCGCTGATCTTGGTCGCGCAGCGGAGATTAGATATGGCAGTATCCCTGCATTTACAAAAGAACTTGATACAAAAACTGCCAAACTCAAGAAACTGCAGAAGTCTCGCCGTATTCTCAAAGAAGAAATAACCGAAGAGGACATCGCAGAAGTGGTTGCTCGTTGGACAGGTATTCCGCTCACAAAAATGCTTGAAGAAGATAGAGAGAAGCTCGCTCGTATGGAGGATGAGCTCAAAAATCGCGTCATTGGGCAGGATAGCGCAATACAAAAGATCGCTGAAGTCGTGCGTCGTTCACGAGCTGGCATCGCAGATCCAAACCGTCCGATCGGGTCATTTATGTTTCTTGGTCCAACTGGTGTCGGTAAAACAGAACTGACCAAAGCACTTGCAGAATTCCTTTTCAATGATGACAAAGCACTTGTACGCGTGGATATGTCCGAATACATGGAACGACACAGTGTCTCAAAACTTGTCGGTTCACCGCCTGGCTATGTCGGCCACGAAGAATCTGGTCAGCTGACCGAAGCAGTGCGCCATCGTCCGTATGCAGTGGTACTTTTCGATGAAATCGAAAAAGCGCATCCAGAAGTATTTAATATTCTCCTTCAGGTGCTTGATGAGGGGCGTCTTACTGATGGCAAAGGTCGTGCAGTGAATTTCAAAAACACGATCATTATTCTTACGTCCAATGTCGGCTCCAATTATATCGACAAGATGGAGGCGATGGGCTTTGCTGCAGCATCAGTCGCTGATTTCGTGCATATGAAAGAAAAGGTTATGGAGAGTCTACGAGATAACTTCCGTCCTGAATTTCTGAATCGTCTCGACGAGATTATTATTTTTGATGTGCTTTCTGCTGAATCAATAAAACAGATTGTAGATATTAGAATTGCTACTGTGCGTGAGCGACTTGCAAATAAAGATATCTCTCTTGTCATTTCTGATGAAGCACTCTCATACCTTGCAAAGGAAGGCTACAATCCAAATTACGGCGCTCGTCCACTCAATCGTCTGATCCAGACCAAGATCCTAAACCCTGTCGCAACACATATCATCACACAAGGTGTCACAAAAGGTGATACGGTGCATGTCAGCGTCAAAGAGGGAGAATTGATGATTGAGACCAAGAAAGCAAAAAGCAAAACTTCTATTACTCCTCGTACCAAGGCAAAAATAACTACATAACCAAACAATCCAAGATATACTCTTTGATTGTTTGTAAAAAACCCTTTTTCTGCTAGAATAGCGTTGTTCTTTTTTGCGTCGGTGGCGGAGTGGTCAATCGCAACAGACTGTAAATCTGTCGCCCTTAGGGCTACGAAGGTTCAAATCCTTCCCGACGCACAATGAAAGCTTTTCGCTTTCAGATAGAGTAAAAGTACATAATCGCGCAGGTGGCGAAATTGGTAGACGCACTACCTTGAGGTGGTAGCGCCCGCAAGGGCATGGAAGTTCAAATCTTCTCCTGCGCACAGGGATAACATTGTTTTATTGATTTTTATAGCAGTTTATAGTAGTATCCGAGGGTAATTAATTAGATATATTCCTAACATATGGCATCACAAGACAGACTCATAAAGCTCGCCTGCACAGCCTGTAAACGCGTGACCCACTGGTCAAGCAAGAATAAAAAGCTCGTTACTAGAAAAATTGAGCTCAAAAAGTACTGCAAATGGTGTAAGGGGCAGGAGCCACACAAAGAAACAAAAAAATAAAAAAGAAAATCCCACCAAGGGATTTTCTTTTTTTAGCAGCAGAGTGAGATTACAAAACTAGAGTTTCTTGTGAATGAATGCAAGCTAGATCTAGCTATAAGACTTCGATTGCTGAAGTAGGTAATCCTGTCCTTGCGGCCCTGTGCCTTACTCTTTAATCTCTTTCGACAAACCAAGGAGGATCAGAATGCCACTTTTTTTGTCCCCAGAAATATACTGTTGGCATATCGGGTAGCACAACTTGAAGTTTTAGATCAGAAAACGCATGGAATATATATCCTTTGAACTCATTTTCCAACATTGTCTTTTCAATATCACGCATCGCATAATATTTTTTGAGCTGCGATACGAGGAACATCTTTTTTGTTTCGGAGAAGTGCGCCCTGTTCAATTTTTCCTCGCTCTGTAATAGCATCCCACCACCCCTGAGGTCTTTTCTGTATATCGTCAGCTATTCTCTCAAAACTGATTCCATATCTATTCCATAAGGTATCAAGGAAAATATATTTGAATCCGTATTGATTGAATAAGGGAATTATGCTTTCAATATATGAATCTATATATTCCTTTGGATACCCATTATTAATTCCATGCATATTGGCAAATACAAAAGTAAACTCTATGCCTGATGTGTAGACAGTTTTAATCTCTTCATTTAATTTACTCAAAAAAACACAGGATGCTTCGTCTGCCTAGTTTCATTCTTCTTTAGGTCCTACACCCCAAAAGCCAACAAGACGGATAGGTCTTTTTTGTGACACAGTTTCTTCTATAAAGCCATGGATATTCTGGCTGAGATGAGGATTCCCGCGAGTATATTTTCGCTTGATCAGAATCTTGTAAGTTTCATCTGGAATGTTAATAGACATATTTTTATAGATAATATAGGCACTTGAGTCATACGATACTTTATCTTCTTGGCGGGCGATGAGAAAATCGGTCAGGAGTTCTGCGTTCATCGTCGCTCACACATCCTCACGACCCTCGCTCGGTATCTCGCATTGCTATGCTCAATATACCTGCGCTTATCGATTCCCTCGGACAAGCGATGCTTGTCCATTGCGGGCGATGAGGGAATCGAACCCCCGACATCGGTTTTGGAGACCGAAGTTATGCCACTTAACTAATCGCCCTTTTGTGCAAAAGTATACTACAATGTGCTATTTTTCAAAACTACTCTATCATTTCTAATCTATTCTATAATTCTAACGAATTATAGAATAGTATGAGTAGGTTGTAGAAATTTTTTGATCATACGCAATACTTTTTTGCGTTCAGAAATTTTTCTTGGGTCGATCCAGATGATGTTTTTGTTTCTTTTGAACCATGTTTCTTGGCGCTTTGCATACTGGAATATCTCATTTGTAAGCTGTTCGATCATTTCTGTTTTTGTAATACTGCCTTGGAGATACCGTGCTTGGTAGCGATACTCAAGTCCAAGTGCCTCCATGCGTTTGTAGGAAAGTCCATTTGTATGTAGTCGTTTCGCTTCGGCAAGCATACCAGCTTTTAATCGTTTCAAAAGACGTATTTGTATTTTTTGCTTGAGTATCTCGCGGGGAAGTGAAAAGCCAATCACAAGCGACTGCCATTTTTGCTCAGTTTTTATATAGGGCACTTTTCCAAGATGCTTCACAATCTCGATTGCACGTATCAAGCGCACTGGATTGTTTTGATCAATTGTCAGTGCCCGTTTGGGATCATGTTTTTTGAGTATATTGAAAAGTTCGGCTGTTGAATATTTCTCGAGTGTATCACGGAGCTTTTTGTTCGGCGGAACTTCAGGATATTCTTTTCCAAAGACTACTGCATCGATATAGAAGCCTGTGCCACCGCAGAGAATCGGTACTTTTTTTCGCTTTAAAATATCTCTTATGCTTTTATCAGAAAGGCGAGTGAAGTCTGCCACAGTAAATTGCCGCTTTGGGTTTACGACGTCAAGCAGATGGTGTGGAACTTCGCGCATTTCCTTTTTTGTGATCTTGCCTGTGCCGATAGCAAGTCCTTTGTATACTTGACGTGAGTCAGCAGAAATGATTTCACCATCAATCGCTCGAGCGACTTCGACTGCAAAATCACTTTTCCCAGTTGCCGTCTGTCCAACGATAGCGATGAGTTTTTGAGTCATTAGCGTTCGGTTAGTACAGTAATGTCTGCACCGACCTCATTTAGGCGCTCAGTGATATTTTCAAATCCACGGTTGATCATATAGACATTGCGGAGGATCGATGTACCTGGAGCAGCAAGCATGGCAATCATGATGACGACAGAAGGGCGAAGTGCTGGCGGACAGACGATCTGCGCGGCTTTTAGTGGTGTACCACCATCAATATATAAACGATGGGGGTCAGCGAGTGTGATATGTGCGCCAAGGCGGTTGAGTTCTGTCAGATAAATTGCTCGGTTCTCATAGACCCAATCATGAATAAGTGTTTGCCCTTTTGCTTTTATTGCTGGAATAACAAAATAAGGCAGATTATCCATATTTACTCCAGGATAGGGATTGGAATGGATTTTGTCATCGAGTGCAACGAGTTTTGATGGATAGATGGTTACATTGGTAAGATTAGTGCGACCATTTGCACTTGTATACTGTTTGCCGATTTTGTACTTGAGTCCCATCTTTCCGAGTTTATAGAGTTCAAGTGTAAGAAAGTCGATAGGCACATGACTTATGGTGAGTGTCGAATCAGTCGCAATTGCAGCTGCGATAAATGTCATTGATTCGATAGGATCCTCACTATTGTGATACTCAATGGTTGTATTAATATCTGCGACGCCATGTACGATGAGCGTCGAGGTACCGATGCCATCGATTTGTACTCCACATTTCTCAAGAAAGAAACACATTTCTTGTACCATGTAGTTTGCGCTGGTGAATTGTATAGTTGTCGTGCCCGGGATCTTTGCGGCAGCCATAAGGACATTTTCTGCTGCTGTGTCTCCAGCTTCATACATGATGACAGTATTTGCTATTTTTCGTGGCGCGGTTATAAGGTAGTTGTGTTGAGTTACCTCAATTTTAATACCGAGTTCTTCAAGTCCGTATTGATGTGCAGCGATAGTGCGCTTGCCGAGATGACAGCCCTGCGCGTGAGGGATTGAGAGCGAAGGGAGGAGGTGGATGAGTGGACCGATCGTCATGAGAATTGATCGTGTCTTTATAGCAGCTTCGGCATCAAGCTTTTTGAGATTTGGTTTTTTGGGTGGTGTTATCTCTACGGTATTTTTCTCGATCCATTTTATTGTTGTACCGATTGATTCGAGGATTTCAATAACACGATAGACTTCCTCAATGCGTGCAATGCCGTGGAGGATGGTTTTACCGCGATTGAGGAGTGCGGCGCACAAGAGTCCTACTGAGCCGTTTTTTGAGTAATTGGTACGGATAGTGCCAGAGAGTTTGCGTCCGCCACGGATTTCAAAGTCAATTGAACTATTGATCGCTACTACTTTGTGATCAAGAATTTTCGATATTTTTTCAAGGGCACCAGTAGTGAAATTTTGTTCGCCTTTTTCCATTCGTGCTACTGCGCTTTGTGAAGTACCAAGTGCTTGGGCAAAAGCGCCTTGTGTAATACCGCGTGACTCACGAAGTGTTCTTATGAAACTACCAATTTTTTGTTGTTCAGAAGATTGTTTCTTTTTCATTGAAAGTAGAATAGTACTTATAATTTTTTTCGCTTCACTACACTTTGAGCAAGCAAGACCGCATGCAACTCATATATTTGCAGTATATCATATATGATATACTTTTTGCATGCTGGAAAAAGAAGAAAACGCTCTAATTGGATCGCACACGAGCTTTGGTGTTGGGGGACGGGTCGCTTACTTGGTGCGGATCAAAACTGAAGCTGCTATTCCAAGGGCGATTGCACTTGCAAAACAAGAAGGACTCCCGCTCTATTATCTTGGCCAAGGGTCAAATACGTTATTTGGTGATGGGCTTGTCGCTGCAGTAGTACTCAAGATTGAAATTTCTGGCTTTACTGTAGCTTCAGAGACTGATGTGTATGCAGACATTTTGATCGGTGCGGGTGAGAATTGGGATAGCGTTGTCAAACAAGCGATTGACCGTGGACTCTCTGGGATTGAAGCAATGTCAGCAATACCTGGGACGTCGGGAGCAACTCCATTTCAAAATGTAGGTGCCTACGGTCAAGAGATCAAAGATACACTTATTTCTGTACGCGCATATGATACTAAGACAGAGGCGTTTGTCAGTCTTTCAAATGCTGAATGCAAATTCGGCTATCGTGACAGCGTATTTAGAAGTGGTGAAAAAAACAGATATGTGATTACCTCGATTACACTCAGACTCTCAAAGAAACCACCATGTGTGCCTGAGTATCCAGGTGTACAAAATTATTTTGCCGAAAAGGGAATAGCTGTGCCGACACTGCATGACATACGAGAAGCGATTATTGCTATCAGAAGTACGAAGTTACCAGATCCGAAGCGTATACGTAATGCTGGTTCGTTTTTCAAAAATCCAATAGTTTCTACTATGACGGTTATTGCACTCAAGCAATCATATCCTGATATCGTTAGTCACCCGACAGCAGACGGAATGATGAAACTCTCCGCAGGGTGGCTTATCGAACGTGCGGGCCTCAAAGGGTGCTCATTTGGTACTGTTGGGATATACGAGAAAAATGCGCTTGTGCTTATAAACAAAGGAGATGCAACATTTGCAGATGTTATGGCAGCAAAAGAATATGTCATAGAGAAGGTAAAAGATTCTTTTGGTATTGAACTTGAACCTGAGCCGATTTGTATACAGTAAGATAGTTCTTTGAAATAGAGTGATTTCAGGACATTGGATGAGTATACGAGAATATTGACTTTTATACTATAATATGATATAAAGTAGTCAGAACAAACTAAAAACCAATGGTCTTTAAAATCCTCTTTTCTTTTGCCATAACTATCGCTTTTATGTGGGCGATAGTGCGCGCTATCACTAAAATTATGGGTCTCAAAAAGTTGGATGATTGGTATGTCCGAAAATCAAAAGACATACTAAAATTCATTTGGAAACACCTTTTCAAAGTACCAGCCATCTATTTATGGAAGCATTACAAGAAAGAAGTTCTCAGCTTCTTCGGTGGTGTTGTGATTACACTCATAGTATTACACCAATGCGGTCTTATCTGAGTAGATAGGATCGCATTTCGTTTTTGTGCCCGAGGTGGGAATCGAACCCACACATCTTTCGATACACGATTTTGAGTCGTGCGCGTCTACCAATTCCGCCACTCGGGCATGTTATATATTTTTAAAAAATCTTTACCAATTCGCGCGACCGCTATCAGATAGGCGCAACTCGAACACGGAAAATCAAATAACTCACTGAGTATAGTGCACTTTTTTACATGAAGCAAACTTGTGCTACAATGCTCCTATATTTTTATTTACATACCATGTCTCAACTTTACAGCGATTCAATATTTTGGATAGAAACAGAAAAAATTAAGCCAAACCCGTATCAGCCGCGTCGTGAATTTGACGAGCGTGCACTTCGTGATCTTGCGGATTCCATCCGTCAGTACGGTATTCTCCAGCCGTTGACTGTCTCTCGTATTGAAATCGAAAAGCCCGAAGGTGGTCTTGCAGTTGAATACGAACTCATTGCTGGTGAACGTCGCCTGCGTGCTTCAAAGATCGCTGGGCTTGCACAAGTGCCTGTTGTTATCCGTGTCGGAGATGATTCGATGGCGAAGCTTGAGCTTGCGATCATCGAAAATCTACAGCGTGAAGATCTCAATGCTGTTGATCGTGCCCGGGCTTTTATGCGTTTTGTCGATGAATTTAGTTTCACTCATGCACAGATCGGAGTGAAGGTGGGGAAGAGTCGTGAATATGTCTCAAATACACTCCGACTTCTCACGCTTCCAGAAGAGATATTGCAAGCGCTCTCAGAAGGGAAAATCAGCGAAGGACATACACGACCGATCATGATGCTCAATGATCGTCCAGAAGAGCAAATGACACTTTTTAAAGAAGTACTCTTCAAGAAGATCACTGTACGTGAAGCAGAACGGATTGCACGACATATTGCACATGACAAGATACGCAAGCGTGAACTTGCTCCTGATCCTGAGATTATCCAAATTGAAGGCGTTCTCAAAGAAAAACTAGGAACACGAGTAAATATTGAGCGCAAAGAGACTGGAGGACACATCACTATTCACTTCTTCGACAATGACGAACTCAAGCACATCATTGATATGCTACAAGCAAAGCAGAGTGAGATAGCAGCACAAACCGAAGCTATTACTCCAGAGACTGCTGCTCCAGAAGTGCTTCAAGAGGATAATGCACCAATTGATGATCGTTCACCAGAAGAGATCAAGCAGGAAGAAGATATAGATGACGCTGATCTGTATAACATCAAGAATTTCTCTCTCTAGGTTTTGCCCATATCTCAAATAAGGTCAATTGCAATAAAAAACTACCAGTATATATTGGTGGTTTTTTTGCTGGACTTTTAATACTTTTTGTGTTACTATATATTTAGTTGTATCACTGTTCTTTCCAAACATGTCGATTTATTTGATACACATAATTCGACAATCAAACCAAAAACAATATCATATGAATCCAATCCCGATATTCCAGTCGACTTCCGCGTTTACCAGGAAGTACCAGAATTACTTTAAAATTATTCTGCTGTTTGCAGTTGCAATTGCAATCAACGCAGCGAGTGTTTATGTTTTTCAGTACCTCTTATGGAGAGGGGAAGCCGACCCTGATGCAAAAGCAACCGGGACAACTCTCTGGGTAATGTCACTCATACTGTTTTTCGGGTGGGCATGCCTTGAGCTTACTAAGATATCAAAGAATCAGCCAAAAGGAAACATTTTTCCATCCTTTGCACTCCAACTTCTCCTAAGTATTATTCTGCATGATGCACTTTCTCCACTTTCGTTTGAATTACGGACAATGGTGGTCACCTGCACAATTCTCGGTTCAGTAATTTTGAAATTTGGCGGTGACGAAGTAGAACGGACATTATTTCGAAAAATTGCTCTGCCTACTATCTTTATTGCAGTTGTCGGATATATTGTCATGTTCAGTAGTACACTAGGAATACTGTTTGGTCTCAATTACTTCTTTCCTGGTTTTATAGATCCAACAACAGCAGTATTGTTTTCAGCGCTTATGGGATCCACAGATCCTGCAGCGCTGATGTCGACCCTCACTGGAGTGCCTTTTAAAGAAAGACACAAAAAGCTTGTTGGGGTTAGTGTTGCTGAATCTGCAATTAACGATGCAGTCTGTGCAATTTTTGTGACAGTACTGATAGATATGGCGGTAAAAGGCTATGCTGTAGATACTTTTGCAAGTATTTTTTCAGGACTTGCAGAAGTTCATAATCTCGTGCATTTTGGTCTTGAAGTTTCTGTCGGGGTTTTGGCTGGTCTTGTTGGTTGGGCTTGTATGTGGCTATACGAACGTCATAAGTTTATTCACAATGAGACAAATTTTGACCTCATGATTCCACTTGCTGTTCCATTGTTCACATATCTATTGTCGTGGATATTTTTTGGAAATGGTTTTCTTGCTGCATTTGTTGCTGGCTTGATGGCCAACTATAATCACAACAATCATGGTAAGGAAAAAGATCAAAGAAAAAGTGATCAAAAGAAACCGATTTTCGACCACACCCTCAAGGTTATGGATACGAAGATTGAATCAATTGCAAAACCTGTCATCTTCATGATGGCTGGCCCGTTAATTTCGTTAGGAGATTTGGCAAATACAGCAGGCACAGGATTTGTGATTTCACTTCTCTTTATCTTAGTAGCTCGCCCGCTTGCAGTTTTTTCATCACTACTGCTTGCGAATGGAGCAACTTATGTGTTGTCGAGAATATTTCCATCACGAGAATATTCTATGATTTCATGGCGTGAAATGTTGTTCATGTGTGTTGTTGGAGAGCGAGGTGTTATCCCGATCATTCTAACAGTTGTGACTCTGGCAAAATTACCTCATCTTACAACATTGTTGCCATTTGTCGCTTGGGTCGTGATCTGGACGCTGACGCTACTTCCTGCTATCACTCCGTGGTGGGCAAGAAAACTTGACCTAACGGAAACAGTCGGAAAGGAGGAAAAGAATGGAGAAGAGCACAATCATTCACTGGGTGCGGAAGCTTCTGTGCATGTTTAATAAATATCTATCAGATCACAGGAACTTTTCTTTCAGACTCGGTTCTCACTTCCGAAGTACAGAATGGCTTGACAATAAAACAAAAGAAGGCAATTAATGTACATTAAAAATCCCCGCATAGAGCGGGGATTTCTTTTTTTTTGCTTATCTAATACCAGCTGACCGGATCGTTTTTTCCATGTCAGTATAGTTGTAGGCACCAGCGTACAGTGTCTCATTGAGATAAAATCCTGGCGTACCTTGCGCATTTAAACTTACTGCAATCTCTTTGTCGATAGCAAGTTGTCCATCGTAGCTCCCACCCGCTAGGCATGTCTTGAGCAGGGTGGTGTCGACAGCTCCAGAGAGAAATTCGACAAATTCTCCTGATCTTGCAGTATCATTTTTGACACTTTCGATAAGAGTAAAGCCAGTATTGCTCATGATACGATCGTGTGCTTCCCAAAATTTCCCTTGCTCGTGTGCACAGTAGAGTGCTTTCATCGCAACTTCACCGGTCCCATGACCTGGATAGTAGACATAGGCAAATGCTATTTCTCCTTTATCAAGTAAATTTTTGAATTCTGGTACTGGTGCTACATACGTGCCACCATCAGCAACAAGTGTAAATCTTGGTCCTGCCATTTTATTGAGTTCACTGTTTTTTCCACCTGCAACTTGGCAGTACGGGCAGCTCGGATCAGCGATTTCAATGACCGTAAGTTTTGCATCTGGATTGCCGAAGCGAATCGTGCTCTTTGCAAATGCGTCTTTGACCGCAGCAAGCGATACTTTTTGACCCGCTGGAGCTGCTTGTGGTTGTGCTGGCTGCTTTGTCGTCCCGCCAGTCTCTGTCTGAAATGCCGCATAGCCGAAAGTAAGCACTGCGACGACAAGTGCAATTGAGGCGAGCATCTTTGCTGCATCAGCCTTTTTAATAGCTTCTTCAAGAGAAGCTGGTTCTGTTTGTTTTTGTTCCATACACTCTATCGTAGACACAGAGCGTGATAGAGTCAAGCTCGCTTTTTTCCTGGTTTCTGTTTTTTTACGAACACGTTATCTGGTGCATGTTTGAGGAGATATGATCTGATATGCCGACGAGCCATACTTGTCTTTGCATATTCAATCCACTTTGGGACTGGTTTCGCTGACTCTTTGGTGATGATCTCGACAATTGCACCATTACGTAAACGACTATCAAGAGACACCATTTTGCCATTCATTTTTGCCCCAAATACATGATCTCCGATATCAGAGTGTATTGCATAGGCAAAATCAATCGGTGTGGCATCTTCAGGAAGATCAACAACGTCACCTTTTGGTGTCAGTATAAATATTCGGTCTTTGAAGAAATCCATCGCCAAGTGCTCGAGGAATTCTTCGGGTTCAGCAATTGATTTTTGTATGTCAGCAAGTTGGGCGAGCCATGCGAATTTCTTTGGTAATTTGTCACCTGGTTGTCGTTCTATATCTTCCTTGTATGAAAAGTGTGCAGCGATGCCGTATTCGGCTTCATCGTCCATATCTCGTGTGCGGATTTGTATTTCTGCGATCGTACCGTTTGTCGAAACAACTGTCGTGTGCAGACTCTGATAGCCATTTGGTTTTGGTAGTGCGATGTAATCTTTGATGCGTCGTGGAACCGGCTTCCAGGTGCTATGTACAAGACCAAGTACACGATAACATGCTTCCACGTCTTCTACGATGACACGAAGCGCGACAATATCGAGCACTTTGTCAACATTCATATCGTATTTTTTGAGCTTTCGATAGAGACTAAACGTATGCTTCACTCGGTACTGCAGTGTAAAGGTCATTCCAAGTTCATTGAGTGCTAATTCAAGAATCTCTTTTATTTCCTCAAGTTGTTTTTGTGCTTCTGGTGTATGCTCAGCAATTATTTTTTTGGTAAACGCGTATTCTTCTGGATAGGCAAAAGGGAAGGCGTAGTCTTCAAGTTCGCCTTTGAGTTTGCCCATACCGAGTCGCCCCGCAAGCGGAGCATATATCTGAATTGTTTCAAGCGCGATACGTCTTTGTTTGTCTTGGTGTACATGAGAAAGCGTCGATATGTTGTGGAGGCGGTCAGCAAGCTTGATCATGAGTACACGTACGTCCTCAGCTACTGCAACAAAGAATTTACGCAATGATTCTACATGGCGATCACGACCACGGTATTTGAGTGCACCGAGTTTGGTAACTCCTTCAACAAGAAAAAGGATTTCTTTGCCGAATTCTCGTTCGATTTCATCTCGTGTAGTTTCGGTGTCTTCCAGTGTGTCATGGATAAGTCCAGCAGCTATAGTGCGAGCATCCATACCAAGCGCGGCGAGATTCTTGCCGACGGCGAAGGCGTGTGTGAAGTATGGTGCACCGCTTGCTCGAAACTGCCCCTCGTGTTTAGCCTTTGCGAAGTCGTGTGCTTTTTGGATAAGCGCGCACTCATCGTTTTCGGGGTTGCTTCGCATGAGTGCATATATCTCGTCGATGGCGGTCATGTGTGTATCGTACGGGACTGGGAACAAAAGTCAAAGTTAATTTGACTTTTGTTATTCCACGTGTTACTTTTATAGAGAACTAGTTGCAATCTATCTACATAGATTGCATTAAAATAAAATAAACCAAAAAACTGCTAAACATGAAACGCTTGACCATTTTCTCCACCCTCGTGGCGCTACTTTGTATCGCTAGTACTCTATTCCACACTGAGTCTGCTTATGCAAGACGTGGTGACAAGAATTTTCTCGATTCCACCTCTGCTACTATACCTATGGCGGATTCACTATTTGGTGATGCATTCCTTGGACCAGAGGCAATTAGTGTGGCCTATGGTGTATCTATCGATAGCATCACAGTACCGCCAATCCCGTATACTATTGGTGAATTGAAATTTTTCCGACGACTCGGATATATACTCGTTTTCCAGATTGATTCTATAGATGGAAAACCACTGACGATGCAAAGGCAAATAGAAACATACCAGAAATGTTCTGCTTATACTGAAAAGCTTAGTTTTACGATTGATTCCCAGAAAGAAAATTTCTTTGTTTCTGAGGTGCCGCAGGCAGGATGGCGACTGGTGTCTGGTACTGTTATTCCTGGCTCAACTGGTCAAGACTATATGCTGCAGACTGCATTGCTGCAAACATATCCGGAGGATTACCGAATTCCCGGATATACTGCGAATAACACGACAGTGTTTGCTGATGCTATGCAGAAAGCAGACTCCTGTTTAAAGCGGAACAAAAAAATTCGCAAATCAACTGGTAATCAGTATGATACAACTGGCTTGCAACAAGCAGCAAAACTACTTGCGACAATGCAGACGAATATCTCATATCGTGAGACAGCTGTAGAAGTATGTTATCGCATAATTCTTTTTCATGCGATGCACCAAGAGTCACTTTTCCTTGATGAATACGTCTGGACAAATTCATTATCTTCAGATAATAAATTTGTCGGCGTTGGTAGCTTCTTTGTTGCTACCTCACAAAAGTATCGAAATAACGGGAAAACTGAGGTTGAGGTGTTAGTCAAAAAAGACTATCCAAATACCTGCGGTCCGGTTCGGGGTACTACATTTGTATATCCCCCTGTGCGTACCATGAAGTAGATATTTTGAATACAAAATGCGTTTCATTTTTATGAGACGCATTTTTTGCTTCTTACTTTGTACTGCGTACTTCTCTTACTCACCCTTGTGTTTGTGTGGATTATGGTTCTTGCAGTTCTTGTTTGAACATCTTTCAGGAATTGTCTTGGTGCCCTCCATCATGAGTGAGTTACACAGATCACAGATGCGGCCGGTTGGCTTTGCTTTGATTGCGTGTTTGCAATCAGGATAGTTTGTACATGAGTAGAAAATACCAAATCGTCCACGACGCTCCATCATCTCTCCACTGCTACACATTGGACAAGTGACTCCAGTCATTTTTTTCTTTTTTTCTTCTTCATCTTCCTTGATGAATTTACACTTTGGATAACGGTTACAAGAGATAAATTTACCGAAACGTCCTTCACGTTCGATTAGTTTGCCACCACCATTTTTGCCTTCTTTGTCTCCACAGAGTGGACAGAGTTCTCCAGTTTCTTTTGGACCTTCCATTTCCTTGCCTTCCATTGTTCGTGCGCCGTCGCAATCAGGGAAACGTGAGCAAGAGAGGAATTTGCCATTTTTACCGAGCTTGACGATCATTTTTGCTTCGCACTTTGGGCATGGGAACTCATCTGGTGCGTCACCGAGATTGGTGATTTTTTCTATTTTGTCTTTTGCTTTTACTTCTTTCAAAAACGGGCCATAGAATTCTTTGAGTGTTTTTTCATATGTGCGTTTTCCTTCAGCGATTTCGTCGAGTTCATCCTCCATTTCTGCAGTGAATGCATCACTGATATACTTTGTGAAATTTTGCTCGATAAAAGTGCTCACTACTTCGCCAGTGTCGGTCGGGAAGAGTGTGCGATTTTGTTTTGTCACATAGCCGCGCTCTTCGATGGTACGAATGATCGATGCATAGGTTGATGGGCGGCCAATACCACGCTTCTCGAGTTCTTTGACGAGTCCTGCCTCTGAGTAGCGGTCGGGAGGTGTTGTTTGCTTTTCTTCAGTTATGAGTTCTTTGAGACGGAGTGCTTCATTTTCGTGCGTTTCAGGTAATTCGACATCATCACCACGTGATGCAGTATCAACTTTGAGCCAGCCAGGGAAGAGGAGTCTTGATCCGATTGCACTAAACACAGGGAAGTTTTTTTCATTTTCTACCGTGGCAGACACTTTTGTCTTTAGCATTTTTGCGTCACTCATCTGACTGGCGACAGTACGCTCCCAGATGAGTCGGTAGAGCCTCTTTTGTTCGTCTGTTGTCCCCGCGGAATGAAGTTCGATATGTGTCGGTCGGACCGCTTCGTGCGCTTCTTGGGCATTTTTGCTTTTTGTTTTGAAGACTCGTGCCTCAAGATAGTCTTTGCCGTATTCGGATTCGACAAGTGAGCAGATCTGCGCCTGAGCTTGCTTGGAAAGAGTTGTCGAATCAGTACGCATATAGGTGATCATGCCAGCCTCGTAGAGTTTTTGTGCGATACTCATAGTGCGTGACGGTGAGAAGCCAAGGCGTGAGCTTGCCGTCTGCTGGAGTGTGGAAGTAGTGAAGGGTGCTTTTGGTGAGCGCTTCATTTCTGATTCTTTTATTGTATCAATCTTCCAGTTGCCAGTATTTGCGGTATGAGCGACGTAGTCCGCACGTGCTTTGTCGCGCGGCTCTTCTTCACAGAAAAGGGTAATGTCTTCATCGCGACGTGTTTTGAAAAGCCCTGAAAGGACATAGTAAGTCTCAGGGATAAATGCACGGATTTCACGTTCGCGCTCCATGAGGATACGAAGCGCTGGTGATTGCACTCGCCCAGCCGAGAGCCCATAGCGGACTTTTTTCCAGATAAGACCTGAGAGGTCGTAGCCAAAAAGACGATCAAGCACACGCCGCGCTTCTTGAGCTTTGACAAGTTTTTCATCAATATCACGCGGATGTATGAGTGCTTCTGCGACAGCATCCTTCGTAATTTCATGGAACACAGCACGTTTCACTGGACGTGCTTTTGTGTTTTTGAGTCCAAGTGCTTCGGTCAAATGCCATGAAATCGCTTCACCTTCACGATCAGGGTCGGTCGCAAGGACAACTTCATCTGCCTTCTTTGCAAGTGCAGCAAGCTCGTCGACGACTTTTTCTTTGCCTTTTGATATCTCGTAGTGGGGGACGAAGCCTGCAGGAATGTCGATCGCCTTTTTCTGGCTCTTTGGTAGATCACGAATATGCCCGACCGATGCGCGGACAGTGTATTTGCCATCGAGGTATTTCTCGATAGTTTTCGCTTTTGCGGGGGATTCGACGATTAAAAGTTTCATTAGTGTTATTGTATAGCGTCTCTAAAGAATGGCACTACATAGGATGTATCTTGGTAACTACTCTAGTTGATGAGCTATTGCGCGTAGTTATAATACTAAAATCTAATCAATGCAACTATATATTTGGAATACACTGTACCTAAACGCGATGATAGAATGTTTTTTAGTAAGCAGTAAAAAAGAAAAAGCTTACGCAAAAGAAGCTTTTATTTTTTATCAAAACTAAAAATGGTACACTTTTCGGTGTTTTCAATTCTTCCGTACATACCCTGCTTCTTCGACGATCACTCCTTTAATCTCCATCATTGAGAGCATGGTCTGTGCTTCAGCTGTTGGTGTTTGCATCTCACGGATAAGATCGTCGCGTGTCTTTGGTTCATAGAGTAATTTTAATACTGCAATTTCTTCGGGCGAGCACTCTTGTAATTTCTTGGTGTCAGTCTTTGTCGTGTCGACAGAAAATCCAAGCGCGCGAAGGATATCCGCGCTTTCAAGTACCACAGTGGCGCCACCGCGGATGAGTGCGTTTGTGCCACGTGAGTTATCTGAAAATACTGAACCAGGCACAGCAAAGACATCGCGATTGTAATCAAGCGCGAGTCTTGCGGTGATGAGCGCACCTGACTTTTCTTTTGCTTCGATTATGAGTACTGCGCGAGATATGCCGGCGATAAGACGATTACGTTGTGGAAAGCTCCAGATGGTTGCTTGGAACTCTGGTGCGAATTCGGAGATAAGTGCGCCGCCTTTGGCAACTATACTTTCTGCAAGGGCGAAATGTGTCGCAGGAGAGAGTGCTTTTTTAGAAAGCCCAGACCCAGGAAATGCGACTGTCAATAGTCCGACAGCAAGCGCTTTTGTATGCGCAATGCCATCCATACCAAGTGCAAGTCCTGAGACAATGCAGATGGGGTAGCCAGCAAGTCCTTCAATGAGTTTCTCGCACACTGCTTTGCCATAGCTTGTCGCGGTACGTGAACCGATAACGGCAAGGTAGACAACTCCTTCGGGCGGTAGAGTGCCACACATATAGAGCATCTTCGGCGGTTTCGGTATTTCCCGTAATGCTTCGGGAAACTCCTCTGGTGAGAGTTTTTTTATAGTAGTATCCATACAAAAAGCTTTCTCGTAGCGTCGCAATACTATATACTAGAGACATTAAACTTTTTATAAAATCATGCTAGATATAAAATTTATCCGAGAAAATCGCGAACTAGTAAAGGAAGGAGCGAGAAAAAAGCACCTTACGTTTGATGTCGATGCGCTCATAGACATTGATACCAAGCGTCTCGAACTCCTCTCTCTTGTCGAATCCTTGCGTGCTGAGCAAAATGTCATTTCTGACAAAGTCGTGACAGCGACACCAGAAGATCGCGCAAAAATGATCGAAGATATGAAGGGTTTCAAAGAACATTTGAAAGAAAAAGAAGATGAGCTTAGAGATCTCATGAAGCTTTGGCAAGATCTTATGATCCGTGTACCAAACATTCCTGATATGACCGTTCCTGAAGGAGTATCTGATGCAGAAAATAAAGAAGTAAAAGTTTGGGGTGAAAAGCCGACATTTACATTTGCGCCAAAAGATCATATTTCCCTTATGGAGTCGCTTGATATGGCTGACTTCGAGCGTGGCACGAAGGTATCAGGTTTTCGTGGCTACTTCCTCAAAAATGACGGCGCGCGACTTTCTATGGCAATCTGGCAGTATGCACTTGAGTTCTTTACTGCGCGTGGTCTTGCACCAATGATTGTGCCGTCACTGGTAACTCGCGAAACACTGTTTGGTACTGGGTATCTTCCAGAAGGCGAAGATGACCTCTACAAGACACAAGATGGCGAATATTTTGCTGGGACTGGTGAAGTTGCAACTATGGCGTACTACTCAGGTGAAGTGATTGATGGATTACCAAAAAAGATCCTTGCATTTTCTCCGTGTTTCCGTCGTGAAGCTGGTAGTCACTCAAAAGATGTAAAAGGACTTATTCGTGTGCATGAATTTTTCAAACTTGAACAAGTAGTGTTGTGCGAGGCTAATCACGAGCAATCAGTGCAGTTGCATGAAGAGATAAACGGCAACACTGAAGCATTTATCGAATCGCTCGGTATTCCTTATCACACTGTGGTGAACTGCGGTGGTGATCTTGGTCTTGGACAAGTAAAGAAATATGATATTGAACTTTGGGTACCAAAAGAAAATACCTACAGAGAAATTTCATCTGCTTCGTACTTTCATGATTTTCAAACGCGTCGCCTCAATATTCGTTACAAAGATAGAGACGGGAAGCTTCGCTACGCCCATTCGCTTAACTGCACTGCAATTCCAACACCACGTATCCTTGTTTCATTGGTAGAAAATTTCCAGCAGGCTGACGGTACAATCCGTGTCCCTGAAGTGCTCAAGAAATACATTGGCAAAGATGTATTGGGTGTAGCGACTGCTCAGTAGTAGAGCTCTCGTGTGTGTTTTACTTTATGAGTTATTTTCTAGCCGATTGCTAGAAGTTAAAAGCGATAAGTAATGCAAAAGCGTGACGTTTTGAATTCAGCGAAAGTGCGAGAAAAAAAAAGAAAAGCGCGCAAGCGCCGGTTGGTTTTCTCTGTATCACTTCTTTTTGTGCTCTGTGCCATCCTTGTACTTGTCTCACGTCTTAACTACTTTGCTATCAAGGGAATCGTTTTGGAAGAGCATATAGTAACTGACACTGCACTGATCCGAAATACTGTACACACACATCTAGACGGGAACTACTTTTTATTTATCCCAAAAGATAATTTTCTTCTCTATCCTGAAAAAGCTATTGTCCACGATCTCTATGCTACATTTCCACGGATCAAGAACGTGCGTGTCTCACGTGCTTATGCTGATCACATTGCGATTGAAGTAGAAGAGTATACGCCTACCTATTTGTGGTGTGGCGAGAATCTCCCAGAGCAGGGACAAGCGGAGGAATGTTATTTCCTTGATGCTAAGGGATATATATTTTCACAAGCGCCATATTTTTCTGGTGATGTATATTTCAAGTTTTACGGCGGGGGAATAACTAATGCGTCTGCTGTTGGTGCATACTTTCTTGATAGTTCACGCATTGAGGCACTTTTTGATCTGAGTCAGTCATTTCGAGATCTCGGGTTTGAGCCGTATGGACTTTTTGTCGATGCAAAAGGCGAAGATACACTTCTTGCCGCAGCAGCTGGCAGAGCACCGCACGACTACCCACGTATTTTGTTTCAAAGCAAAACGCCGCCTGATGCCATATTGGCAAATCTCAAGCTCGCACTTACTACTGAGCCACTTGCATCAAAGATTGAATTTTCCGCTCATACACTAAAATATATAGATCTTCGGTATGAGAATAGGGTGTATTATAAATTTGATGAATAGTATGAAAAAAATCGGAGAAGGATTGTATTACGATGTGTATGAATTGTCATCGACACGTGTTTTGAAAGTCGAGAAGCCATATTGGCGCAAACAACTTACCTATCTGAAATGGGGAATGTTGAGGTATTTTTTTAGAAATCTTATTCATCCAGGTATTTTTAAGTCATCACTTGAAGACTCAAAACGCCTTCCTGTAATTGGCGGTGAATTATTTGGTAATACTATTTTTCACGATCATTTTACTTGCGAGCAAGACAAAGTACAGACGATTGAAGCGTATTTTCGCACACACTCTGATGAAGAGAAAAAAGTGATTATCGAAAAATATATACAACTCACCTATATGCTTTGGGAGCGAGGATTTTCTGATGTTGTATTTAATTATTTGCGTAACAATGGCGTTACTGAGGATGGACGCGTTATTTTGTGTGATTTTAATGAAGTAACATTTAGTAAAGAAGAAACAATACGCGCTGTCCAAAGAAAGCCATGGTTGAAACCTTGGATGCTTCGGTTGCTTTTTGGTTCTTTTGAGCGTCATGTGAAAAAACGATTGCACGCTGCTTTTACCATTGCGCATATTGAGAAATACTGGAATACACATGGAAACTAATTTCTGGAAACAATTAAAAAAACCCTTTTTTGTCCTTGCACCAATGGCAGATGTGACTGATGCGGCATTTCGAAGAATTATTGCTACATATTCGCGTCATGGTGAGCCAGGTGGTGGTCCAGCTGTTTTCTGGACGGAATTTGTCTCAGCTGATGGACTTTCACACCCAGACGGAAGAGAAAAGCTCATGCGTGATCTTATGTATACCGAAGCTGAACATCCAATTGTCGCGCAGCTCTTTGGGTCAAATCCTGACAATATGCGTCAAGCTGCGGCCCTTTGTCGTGAGCTTGGCTTTGATGGCATCGATATCAATATGGGCTGTCCTGATAAGACAATTGAGAAGCAAGGCGCAGGTGCTGCATGTATAAAAAATCCAAATCGTGCCAAGGAGATTATTCGTGCAGCAAAAGAAGGCGCAGGCGATCTGCCTGTTTCGGTAAAGACACGTATCGGCTACAACAAGAATGAGCTGGAAACTTGGCTCCCAGCACTCCTTGAAGAAGATCTTGCAGCAGTGACGATACATGCTCGTACACGTAAAGAAATGTCACTAGTGCCAGCACGATGGGAACACATTAAGCGTGCGGTTGAGATCCGTGATGCGATGAGGAAGGATACCCTTATTCTTGGCAACGGTGACGCACAGAGCATTACTGATGCCAGAGACAAAGTAGCAGCGACTGGATGTGATGGGGTGATGCTTGGACGGGCGATCTTTGGCAATCCGTGGCTATTTGTTTCTCCTGAAGAGAGTCAAACTGCTATACATAACAAAGAGATTACAATCCGAGAAAAACTTCGTGTTATGGTGGAGCATACGAAACTATTTGAAGAACTATTGGGAGATGCAAAAAGCTTTGCAGTTATGAAAAAGCATTACAAGGCCTATGTAAATGGATTTGATGGAGCAAAGGAACTTCGCATGGAACTTATGGAAGCAAAAGATGCTCAAGAAGTAGAGGAGATTGTGAGAGTATTCTTGGCACGCGATACTATTTGATAAAGAAGCAATCTTCGTGTATAGTGTCTCCCATAGTCGCGTTTTGTTAGATTAATTTCACTACACATATGGACGAACAAGATACACAGAAGGAAGAGGTAATGTCTGAAGAGGTAATGTCTGAGGAGGTAATACCTGAAGAAGGAACTGATTCTGAAGAGATGGCGTAAGCTGTCTGGACACAAGAGTAAAACAACACACCCGCGCCATATGGCGCGGGTGTGTTTTTTTTGTCGAAACTGCTATACTGTCTTGTAACTATGGCATCAAAAAAGGAGAAAAAAGAAATCGCACTCTATCGTAAATACCGACCCGAAACATTTGCTGACATGCTGGGACAAGAGCATGTTGTTGCTGCACTCGAAGGCGCTCTTGCCAAAGGTACTGTCTCGCATGCGTATCTTTTTTCTGGTTCACGCGGTACTGGTAAGACATCTGCGGCACGCATACTTGCACGAGAACTCGGTACTAGCGACAATGATGTCTATGAAATAGACGCTGCCTCAAATCGTGGTATTGATGATATTCGTGAGCTTCGAGATGGCGTGCGCACATTGCCCTTTGATTCAAAATACAAAGTCTATATTATCGACGAAGTGCACATGCTTACAAAAGAAGCTTTCAATGCACTTTTGAAAACCCTGGAAGAACCACCGTCACACGTCATTTTCATCTTGGCGACGACTGAGCTTGCTAAGGTGCCAGATACGATTGTCTCGCGTTGTCAGACATTTGTTTTTAAGCGACCACCTGAGCGTATCCTTCGAGAATTCGCTCTCGATATCGCCGCGCGTGAAGGATTTACACTTTCGCCTGCTGCCGCGGAACTTATCGCTTTGCTTGGTGATGGGTCATTCCGCGACACGCATGGCATCATCCAGAAGATTACTAGTATTTCTAAAGACAAGAAGATTGCTGTCGATGAGATTGAGGCGGTTACTGGGGCACCAAGTGCATCGCTTGTACAGAGCTATATTGACGCACTTGCGACAAAAGATGCAGGTAAGGGGATAGACGCAGTTCGTCGCGCAGCAGCACTCAATATGGATATGCGGCTTTTTATGAAGCTCGTCTTACAAAAAATCCGTCAAATACTTCTGTATCGTTTCGCGCCAGATATGCGAGCAGAGCTTTTCGTTGAACTTTCGGATATCGACCAGGTATTTGTCAAAAAGCACGCTGCCGACACGAGTGGCGCGATTTCTTCAAAGACTATCCTTGGACTCCTTGCTATGGCACGATATGAACGTGATGTCGCCGTCCCAGAACTACCACTAGAGCTTGCACTTATTGAGAACAGTACGCACAATGAACTCCCAAACGCATAAACTTATCTTTTTTGATCTTGATGGGACGCTCATTTCTGCCAATAGTTGGCAGTTATCAAATAGTGCTTTTGGTTTGACAGAAAATGAGGATGCTACATTTTTTGATTTATATCATCGCAGCATTATTACCTACAAAGAATGGATTGATCTTATTGCAAGAATTCTTCGGGAGCGGAAACTCTGTAATAAGGACACATTTACTGCGTTCACTGAAAGACTCACGCCCCGACCAGAAGCTGCCACACTTATTGAAACATTGCGAACTATGGGATACACCACAGTCCTTCTTTCTGGCGCATTGCGACAATCTGCTGAAGCAGTAGGTAAAAAGGTTGGTATTGATCATGTATATACAACAACAGCACTTGTCTTTGCTGATGATGGATATGTCTCATCGATCGAGCTACACAAGAGTATGGATGCACTGCCGATGCGGACAATTAAAGATGAGGGACTTGCAAAGCGGTCTATTTTTGAAGAAGTATGTGCCGTTTTTGGAGTAGCTCCAGAACAGACGATGTATATCGGTGATGGTGGTAATGATATTGAAATATTCAAACAGACCAAAAAAGGCGTTCTTCTTGGTGAGTTCGCTCCACTTAGAGACTTAGCATGGAAAAAAGTGTCAAACCTTACTGATATTATCGGATTACTTTCTTGATTGCGCACACGCCTTGTACGTAGTATTCTTGAGGCAGTACCAAAAAAGAAAAACATGAGTACAGTAGCACCAGTATATTTTGCCGATATTGACAATATTGAGTTAGTTCGTCAATTTGAGCGCGCGATAGAACTTGCCATCAAAGGAGATGGCAACGGACAAACTCCTTTTGATAAAGAAGCGCTCAGAAATGAATTACTTTCTCGCTTGGCGTCTGCGAAGAAAGAACAAGGTCAAGACAAAGGCGAAAGTTTATGATCTTTTGCTTTACAAGCATAAAAGCCCCTAGTCGGGGCTTTTTTAACTTTCTTTTGTTTGCGTGTGATGATTTTGCTACGATACGATCTTTTTGCGAAGAGCGGCGATGGCATCAGTCAGTGTCTCAAATTCTGGAATATGGTATGTTTCAGAGACAATATCGACATTACCTTTTTTCCAGAATCCCTCTGGACACACAATGATAAGTTTTCCTGATCTTGCAAAAAGACCTTCTTCCATAAGTGAGATAGGAGATTGTGTATCAGGATCGTAGTACATGAGGATATGATCACTCGCTTCAAGCGCGGCAAGCTCCCATGCGACTTGTTCGTGAAATTCCGGATTGTCTTTGTCTTGTATCCATGAACTATCCCATTCCTCACGTCTTGGATTCAGGATAACGATATCCATATCAGCAAGCGCGCTGACAATCTCACTTTGCCAGTTCCGTGCCGTACCTACTTCGATACTTCCTGCCAGAAAAATTTTTTTTCTGGCATCATCTGGGATTTTGCCCGGCGCTTTTATTTCTGTCATATATTTTTTTATTATACAACCAGTATTCCTATCTTCGTACATGTAAATTGTTTTTTATCAGCTTTTGGTGTAGGTTTAGTATGTTCTTTTATTCTATTGCCGGTTCGTCTAATGGTAGGACACCGCCCTTTGGAGGCGGGTATTGGGGTTCGAGTCCCTGACCGGCAGCCAGCTTGAGCGCTAGTACGAAGTGCTTCATTTACGGGACTTTACGAATAAAAAGTTTCGAGTCCAGAGAGGGTCAAAATTCAAGAATTTTTGTCTACAGAGTTTTATCCTTTAATCACGGGCTGTTTTTCATATTTCAGAAAGTTCGAGTCCTTGAAAGGTGTTTTATAAGAATTAAATACTAAAAGAGTATGATATAGTTTCTGTATGTTAAAAGCTAAACCGCTTTATTCTGCCTCGGAAATTCAATCTTCAATCAAAGAAAGGATGCGTCTGTATAGAGTACCCGGAGTAAGTATTTCGTTTATGGACAATGGAAAGCAGACTGATGTGGTATATGGGTTTGCCAATCTTAATAAAAAAGAGAAGATGACTGCCTCACATATTTTTCAGGCAGCATCAATCAGTAAACCTATTACCGCATTAGGGATCGTTATGCTCCATAATTCTCAGTTGATAGACATATATCAACCAGTTAATACTTACCTAAGAAGTTGGAAGTTAAAAACAAAGAAGGGAACACTTTCGGAAGCGACCATAATCGAGCTTTTGAGCCATTCGGCAGGCATTTCCATTGATGGCTTTTCTGGGTACGAACAAGGAAAGAAATTACCAAAGGAAATAACAACTATTCTCGATGGCACATATCCATCAAATACTCCGACAATTATCGAAAACTTTAAGAGGGGTGAATTCCTATATTCAGGGGGAGGTTTTACTGTACTTCAGAAATTAGTAGAGGAGGTTACGGGTAAGAATTTTTGCGATTTTATGATGAAAGCTGTCTTAATTCCATTCGGTATGAAAAATTCTTTTTACAGCCGTGATGCGGTTCGGCGGAAGAAAATTGCAACAGGGTATTGGAGTGAAACTGATCCTGTTGCAAGGGGCTATCATCTTTATCCAGAACTTGCGGCTGCTGGGTTGTGGACAAATCCATCAGATTTGATGATGCTTATTAAAACTATAAATAAATTATTGAAAAAGAAATCCCTCAATATAGATTTATTATTCAAGCCGATAAAAAAAGCCCGGCGCGATGCTGTCGGCCTCGGTTTTTTTCTTAATATGGTGGGCAAAGAGGTTGTTGCTGGGCACGATGGTGCAAACGCGGGTTTTAGGAGCAAATTCCGCTTCATTGTCGGCAAAAATAAAGCTATTGCAGTCATGACGAACTCAGACGAGGGTTTCCGTTTTATAGATGAGATTGTGTCTGCTTCTGATAAGCGCTTTGCTAAAACTATTGAATAATTCATGGATATAGGTCAAATGCAAAAAATCATAACCTCAGTCGGAGTTGATACATCGGTCTATGTAGAGGATTTTGCAACTGGCGAAATATTTGATTACAAATCTCAGGAAGTTATGGCTTCTGCAAGTTTGAGAAAAGTTTCCATTCTGATGTCGATGCTTCATCTTATTTCAAAAGGCATATATGATCTTACTCAGCCTTTTGAAATAGAAAAAGAATATCAAGATAACGATTCTGGAGTATTCCAATTTTTAAAACCCGGCTTCCGCATAATCCTACAAGACGCTCTAATGATGATGATCGTCATCAGTGATAACACTTGTACTGGAAAAATATGGGACATGATCGGAGCAGAAATGCTTAATGGATATTGTATGCATATTGGACTATTGCAAACCGTACATGCCGCTTCACGATCTTCTGAAGAAAATAAGACCTCAGCTTTTGAAGTGTCATATCTGCTTAAAAAGATTCTTTTAGGTTGCACAAATGAAAATGAAGCTCGGAATCTAGGGGTCACGAAAGAACTTTGCCAAATTGCCTTATCTATTTTAAAGAATCAGCAATTGACTAATGGACTAAGGGATTTATTGCCCAGAAGCGCAAATGTTGCAAGTAAAACAGGTATGATAGATGGTTATTTCCATGAAGCAGGTATAGTATTCTCAAAAACATTTACTCCATTAGGCGTTTTGTGTGTTATGACCAAAAATGTGCCACAAACTATAAATGGCGTCCCTGACCATACTGCAATACGAAAATTGATTTCCCGATTGACCTTTGAAGGATTAGAGAAGTATGTAGATCAGTTATAAGACAGACCCTCTCGAGCCGCGAACTCATTTTAATGAAAATTCAAATGAAAAAGTGATGATTTAAAGGGATAAAATGAAATCGGTTCGAGTCGCAGAGAGGCAGCCAGTTTGAGTGCTAGTACGAAGTGCTTCATTTACGGGACTTTACGAATAAAAAGTTTCGAGTCCAGAAAGGGTCGAATTTTATAAATTTTCACTCATAGAGTTTTGACCTTTATTGACGGAACATTTTTCATACTTCAGAAATTCGAGTCCATGATCGGTCTTTTAGATAATAAAAAACACCCTTGATACTATCTCAGGTGTTTTATTCCTCATGCGTTTTTGCAAAAGGAAATTGCGTACCTCCAGCCATGGTCAGTTGGAACGAATCGAGCTATAGGCGATGGATGTGCTTTATTATTGCAGAAATGCGGATCAATTGATTTGAGCTTTTTGATCGTACTTATACTGATATCCTCAAATACAAGTATCTTCTGTCCTTCGAAATTGTGACAGTCAGGATAATGTATTCGCACAATGGTAAAACGTCCCACTGTTTGATGTTTCAAGATTTCGAACTTATTCGGATTGGGATTCCCAACTGAAAAAGTTTTTTTCTTGCGTCTTACGAAATTCTTTTCTTGGTTCTGTTGATTGAAAAAATTATCATGAGAACAAGTAGAAAATTTTTTGAACATACCCATATCATTCTCCTTTCTTTTAGATTAGTTTGAGTAGAACATAAAGACATCCGCCATGGAGGGTCTGGTCCATTACGACGTAGATAATCGTTCCGAATGAAGATTGCTTTTGGTCTGAGCTGTTCATCATTCCGCCTCTCCCAATAAGCTTCATCTATACGTAGGCAATTGACCACCTGTCTATAATCCAATGAGGGACAAATACCCCCCAAGAGGAAAAGGGGTGAGAAATTACCGGCAAACAGTGCAACTGTGGCGGTATACACCAGAACATGTGCTGTGCACCAGATAATCCCTTTCATTCCTTTTTGATATTTATTGTTAGTCATCGCGGCATTCTGAAAGAAGAAATCACCGATAAGGTCCCCGAAAACGATATTGATCATAAGCTTTTCCATGGTTTCTATTTTTAGTGTTAATGAAGTTTCTGAGTCAATAATAGAGCAGTTGCCATACATATTCAATTATGTATAATAATGACTATACAATCATGCCTAAAGAAGAAATACAAAAAATACTTCAAGAAATCGGATTGCCTTCAGCTGAAATTTCTGTATACATCTCTTTGCTTGATGGCTTAGATTCAGTAAAAGATATAATAAAAACAACAGGAGAAAAGCGTCCTACTGTGTATTATTCTTTAAACTCTCTTGAAAAAAGAGGGTTGGTCTCAAAAACAGGAAAGGAGTATGGAAACAAGTTTCAAGTTGAGCCGCTTGATAAGCTTCTGGAGTTGGTCAACAAGAATATACGGAAACAAAATGAGCTTCTGGAGAAGACGAAGCGACTGAAGGATTTCTATCCAAAAAATAAACTTAATAACAAGGTCCTCGTTTCGTATTTTGATAACTTGGAATCCATAAAATCAGCAATATTTTATAGTTTATACGGCAAAACTAAAACAATCAGAACTATTGTTCCAGCGAATAATTTTTTTCATGATATGGGAAAAGATTTTGTCGAAGAATATGTTAAAGAAAAGGTAAAACGAAAGATAGGCACTAAGGCATTATGGGAAGATATACCGAATAAAAAAGCAATTGAGAACTTCTATCTCAATTCTCAAATTAAGCAATTGCCGGTCGCTATGCATAACAGTTTTGAGACAACTATCTTTATCTATGATGACAAGACATTGTATGTTGCACCAAAGAAAGAAAATCATGCCGTCCTCATTCAATCCAAAGAACATGCAAAGATGATGACCTCAATTTTTGAAAATTTATGGAGTAATGCCATGGAAATAGAAAAATAGTTTTATTTTATAACCCTCTCTGGACACGAACCTATTTTTAAGAAAACTCAAATCAAAAAGTCCTGATTTTATTGGCTAAAATCAAAGCGGTTCGAGTTGCAGAGAGGCAGCCAGCTTGAGATAGGTTCTAGTGACCGAAGAGGCTAATTGTATTTAGAAAAACAAAAGCCACCTTTTGAGGGTGGCTTCTCGGAATCATATCCCGAAGAATTACTTTTTCTTTGCTTCCCGAACAATACCGTCGATAGCAACGAGGGCTGAAAGGATCTGGAAGACTGCGATGATCGGAGAATCTGTCTTGAACATCAAGTAGGTGCATACACTGTGACCAATGAGGTACAGGATCCATCCGATGATGTTACTCGCTTTCTTGTCGAAAGCCAAGAACAGGGTTCCAAACAGTGAAGTTACTGCAAAGATGAATTGTATCACTACCAGTTGTGCAGTTATTACTTGAACTAACAATAAGACACACACAAACACGGTTACAATGAGTACAATCGCCGTAAACAGCACGTTCCACTTTTTCAGCAGATCTTTAATCCGGTTACCGTCTTTCGCGCGCGCGATCAGATAACCGTAAGTCATAAGTACAACAAGTGCGACATCGAGCACTACCATGATCCAGAGATTTGCTTTGTGTTGCAATTTCATCTGGAGATAGAAGTACAAGGTAATCACAGCTGCACCGATGATTCCATAGAACCATCCGATAGCCTTCTTTTTGCGAACATAGTATTTGTTCAGAAAGAGAAGTAGTGCGGAGAAAATCTGAAGAACGAGCATGTGGCTGGCTTTTTGGTGAGTTTCAGTGAATTACTCTGGGCTCATAAAAGCACAAAGTAATTCACTGAAAAGCCAGGTTTTGAGTTACTTATTCTGCGTATATAATATCAGAAAATAATAAATTTGTCAATAATCTCAAGTGTGCTAGAATATCAACTACAAGGATGCGGCGCAGGCTCTTGCGGAGAAGAAGATTGCGAAGTTTAACAAGGTCTACAAGTTCAAGTTCAACAAGGTAAGTATCAAGAACCAGAAGACACGTTGGGGCAGCTGTTCGAAGAGGGGAAATCTCAACTTCAACTACAAGATCGCACTCCTCCCTGAGAAGCTTGCTGAGTATGTTGTAGTGCATGAGCTCTGCCACCTTGGGCAGTTCAATCACTCGCAAAAGTTCTGGAATCTTGTTGCAAAAACAATGCCTGACTATTTGGACATCAAAGAGGAGCTAAAGAGGAGTGGACTTCGGTTTCATTAGGAGTTGATAAGCAAATTACACATTTGAATACTTTTATGAAAATATCAAATAATTACGAGGATAATACTCTTATAAAAAATTCGGTCGTTGATCCGAACCTTTATGAAGATGTGTATAAAAAGTACGCAGATAAAGTGTTCAATTATTTCTGGTATCGTACTGGTCATGATAAGTCTCTTTCAGAAGATTTGATGCAAGAGACATTTCTTAGAGCTTTCGAACGAAGAGAGAAATACAAGGCACAAGGATATTCATATCTGACATATCTCCTTACGATTGCCCACAACCTTCTTGTTGACCATTACCGAAAACCAAAGAGCGTGCCTGTAGAAGGTTTAGATACAGACGCTATTCCTTTTGAAATTACGGAAGACATTGAGAAAAAATATGATGCCGAGGCGCTATGGAGAGCTGTCCAAGCTTTACCACAGCAAAACAGGGATACCCTCCTTATGTTCTACCAAGAAGATATGCCTGTTCGGGATATCGCAAAGGTTATGAACACCAGCGAAAACGCCATAAAGCTCAGCCTGTCGCGCACTCGAAAAAAACTTTCAGAGCACCCATATCTTCAAGATATTGCCTTATTTGCGGATACCAAGAGGAAATATACAAAACCTCGATTTTCTGGGAAGAAAGCACCCTAGACACCTTTTGTCGTTTTCTCCGTTAAATATGGTGTAGACGGAGTGTTCGGCCGTCGCTAAGCAGAATAAAGCTTATATATGACTTTAGTAAGGCATGAATTACATGATGCTTGGCTGAAGAAATTTATTCGTTCGATTTCTGATGCCACTTAGCATCTCCAAACAATTGAATAGTGTGAGTAGATAATCTCGCG
This sequence comes from Minisyncoccota bacterium, assembly GCA_025453495.1. Classification (GTDB taxonomy): domain Bacteria; phylum Patescibacteriota; class Minisyncoccia; order Phycocordibacterales; family UBA9973; genus JALOQM01. The sequence continues at coordinate 41,159 of JALOQM010000002.1, forward strand.
AAAGCGAAAGTCCAGAGGACAAATGTCCTCTACGGCCAAAGAGGTAACCAAAAGGCATCTTTGGTTTTTTGTGAGAAGTATAGACTCCTTGTGTAGGTCGAATACAGAAAGACATTATCAGAAGTTAATCGTTTAGTTGTCATGAAACACGAAATCCAAAAAAGAGATGATGATTCTCAGGCTCTTTCAAGGCACGATGACTTCGCCAGCCCCTTCTCTCTCATCAACCGATTCTTCGACGACTCATGGGATCCGTTCACTATGATGACACCGAGCCTATTTAGAAACCACGGGCTTGGTAATGTATCGACGGTATTCCCGAAAGTTGATGTCAAAGAAACGGACAAGGAAATCGTGGTAACAGCGAATGTGCCAGGTCTGTATCCAAAAGACATCAATGTCGAGGTTGGCGATGACTACCTTTCGCTGTCAGGAAAAGTAGAGAGAGAAAACAAAGAAGATAAGAAAGGCAAAGTCTACCGTTGTGAGAGAGAATGCGGAGAATTCAGGCGAGAATTTTCTCTTCCGACTCGGGTGAAAAAGGATGCGATTGTGGCAAAGTCGAAGAACGGAGTCCTCACAATCACTCTCCCAAAATCTGAAGAGGGAATGAAAAAACGTGTCAAGATAGAGGTTGAGAACTAACCTCGAAACCCCGCACTTTCAATTGATACGGGGTTTTGGTGTTGGTTTTTCATACTCAATTATTAAAAGTGTCATTAATCACAATATAAAGTAACTATGAAAAGTATCAAACCGATTGGAAACAAAGTATTAGTGGAACTTTTGAAAGTATCGAATACAACCGAATCAGGCTTTATTCTTTCGAGTGAGGATAAAACGGAACAGCAGAAAGGAAAGGTGCTAGATGTTGGAGTCGGGTATGGTGAAGAGAAAGAACTTATGTCGAGCGTGAAGGAGGGTGACGTAGTCTTCTTCTCGCGGTATGGAGGCGAAGATATCAAAGACTCTACAGGAGAAGTGATTCAGAAAATTATTGGTATCAAAGATATTTTTGCGGTCGAAAAGTAATATTACTCATATATCTAATCAAAATAAACACAAAACTATGGCAAAAAAGAAAATCGTGTACGGCCCTGAAGCCAGAAAAGCTATTCAGGAAGGAGTGAATGCTGTTGTGAATGCTGTGAAGACATCCTATGGACCAGTTGGAAGAACTACTGTCATTGGACAGTCGTATGGAGATCCAACGGTCACTAATGATGGCGTAACAATTGCTAAAGCAGTAGAGCTTGATGGGGTCGAACAAATGGGCGTGAAGCTGGTTCAGCAAGCGGCAAACAAGACAAATGAGGAAGCTGGTGATGGTACGACACTCACTACCATTCTCACTGGCGCAATAATCAACGAAGGCATAAAAGTAGTAGAAGCTGGAGCCGATCCTGTAAAGATTAAGTCTGGCATAAACAAGGCAGTATCATTTGCAAAAGAAGAGCTGCAGAAAATCACGGTACCTGTGAAGACAAAAGAAGATCGCAAGAATGTTGCATATATTTCGAGCCGATCGGAAAAAGTTTCTGATATCATTGCCGACATCTTGGAAGAAGTTGGTACCGATGGTGTGGTAACGATTCAAAATGGCGACACTAACTCGATTGAGAAGGAAGTGACGACAGGTATGCAGTTCGATAAGGGTTACAAGTCGCCGTATTTTGTGACTGATAACGTGAAGATGGAGGCAGTGGTTGAGAATCCCTATGTCCTTATCACTGACAGAAAGGTGTCTGCTGTATCCGATGTTGTGGGAGTCATTGAGGCTGTGGCGAAGTCTGGCAAGAAGGATCTCGTTATCATTGCTGACGATATTGACGGAGAAGCCCTTACCACATTCGTTCTCAACAAGATCAGGGGTACCTTCAACATCTACGCAGTCCAGGCCCCTTCGTTTGGCGACAACAAGAAAGCCATTCTCGAAGACCTCGCTATTCTCACCGGTGCTGAATTCATCAAGTCTGATCTCAATGCTCAACTCAAAGATGTAACTATTGATAAACTCGGCTCTGCACAGAAAGTCATTATCTCAAAAGACACGACAACCATTGTCGGCGGTGAGGGCGACAAAAAAGAGATTGAAAGTCGAGCTGAGTATCTCCGATCTCTTATCTCGAAGGCAACTGCTGATTATGAAAAAGAGAAGCTTTCTGAGCGCTTGGCGAAAATTAAGGGAGGCGTCGGCGTGATCAAGGTCGGGGCGTCATCCGAAGTTGAAATGAAGGAACTCAAGTTTATTGTCGAGGATGCGCTCAATGCCACAAAAGCAGCTATCGCGGAGGGTGTGGTTCCTGGTGGTGCATCGACACTCGTTCGCTTGTCTCATAAATTGTCTTCTCTCAAGGCTGAGAACGACGATGAAAAAATTGGTATCTCAATAATTGAGAAAGCATTCATGATGCCGTTTAGGGCCATGGCTGAAAACTCAGGTATGTATGATGTTGCTATTGCTATACATGATATCGTTGGGGGTGCAAAGACGGGTTTCGATTTCCGAACCATGAAGTCCGTAGAGGACATGCTGGAAAAAGGAATCATCGATCCGAAGATGGTGCTTCGAGAAGCTATCGACAATGCATCATCAGTTGCTTCGTCAATCATTACCACTCAGGTGGTGATATGTGAGGAGGAGAAAGCAGAGAAAGGCAATCATCTGCACGATCTCGACTAATTATTAGTTAATTGTTTTAAAAATCATGACAACAGATTGGAAAAACAAACTGAAGGATTGGTTCAATGGGTCAAATCTAGTACTAATCATACTTCTTGCTGTTAGCATTCTTGCAAACGGATACCTTCTGTATCAAATGAAAGATAACGGCAAGAAATTGGCATCACAAAATATTCGTACTCTTACCACTCAAAACCTAGACGGCTCTAGTGTTGCGACCATTGAGTCTCCATATGGAGTGAGAAACGAGGTGTATTCCAAATATGAGGATGGAAAATGGAAAACATACTCAACCTCTACTCCGATTACGGAAACTGAAGTAAAAGAGATGAGAGCCACCATCAATGCCCGGCATAAAGCTCTGATGGACTATTTCAGAAAACAGGATGAGCTCATGAACCAATTCTGGAGTTCGTTCTACGGATTCTAAAACAGACAGCACTCACAATGTGAGTGCTGTCTGTTTTAGTCAGGTCAAGAATATTCCGAATCTGCTGAGCCGTCAGAGACTCGAACTAAAAATTTAGACAATTTCAAAAATCTAAGTATATATTTAGATCCATATTATTTAAAAATGTTCGAGTCGAATATCCACAGCAAAGTCTTACTAGTATGATATGTCAACGGAACCCAGGCGCTCGAGATTATTAGAAAGATTGACTTCGTCGAAAAGCGGCTAATGATTTCATTTATCAATGAAAGTAGTTTTATTACAAGAAAAAATACTGATTCAATCATAGGAGCTGTGTATTTTGATTTTGACTGCAGAGAGATTCTTCCGCAGCATCCTTGCCTGACTCTAAAACTATTCAAGTAATTGTACGATCTATGCTGGGAGCTCGACGCAAAGCTGATATAATTGTACTATATAGCCTATGCACGAAAACCTGCCCAAAAAGTTAGACGATTCCAAAGAGTATATAGATACTGAGCTTGAGAGTGTCAAAAGTCCTGAAAAAAGGAAATATCTAGAAAAGATGTATTTAGATATTGCGGAAATAGTTGCATCAATAGATGCGGAGGCAAAAGAAACACACACTGAAGATAGTGTTGTGTATAAAAAAAGACGTAATGCTCTTGATGAAGCACAAGTAATTATTCATGGAATTGTAGCTCCACACAAGAAAGTTGAATCACTTGCGTCAAATAAAATTATGGTTTCCTATTCTAGAAGAAATGAAGAATGGGCTCGTATTTTGCATCTTGCACTTAGAAAAATGGGCATGGATGTGTGGTTTGATAATCAAGAGACAAACGTCACTTCGGATGAAGCAGAAGATGGGTATGAAGAACGTGGTGGCGGTCTTGATTTTGGAAATGAATTAGATACATCTATACATGAACAAAGAGGTATCGGTATTGGAAATGAATGGAAAGAATCGATAAATAATGGAATCTCTGAAAATGGGCATGCTGTGGTACTCCTTACGCATGATGTACTTGATAAATTTGATGTTATTGGTGGTCAAGAAATTCCTAAAATGATAGAAAAAAATACATCGATTGTTGTTGCTTGTGTTGATAATCCACAAAGGGGATCAGTCTTTGAGCGGCTTAAAAAATTTACTCAAGAAAATGAGACACACAAAAAGTATCGAAATTCTATCGAAGTATTGTCAAAGGCGCCACGTGTCGCTCTTTCGGAAGGAGACTTTACCGCCCCAAAAAGCAACTTAGGTGAAAAAATTGTCGAATCAATTCCTGTAACTGATGCAGATGCAGTCATGACACCTCAAGACAATGGTACTCCTGCACAAAGTAGCAACATTCTAGAGTCTATAGATATACTAAAAGAACATGTATCAGAAGATGATTCATACAAAGGACAAGTACAGAAACGTGCGTTGGAAGAGTGTCAAATAATTATAAAAAGTCAAACTGATCCAAAGAAACTCGTTGCCAGAAAACATTTGCGATCTCAGTTCTTTCATTATCCAAAGAGGCAATTGCGCACTCCAGATATATACGACCAAGTGAGTGCCACTTTCGAAGATATGGGTTTGTGGAAAGAAGATACGCAACAAGAAGGTGGATATACACTTTTGCCACTTACTAAAGAAAAAATGAATGATTATACAGCGAGTTTTGTTAGTAATTTTTCTGAATTTGTAGATTCGGATACTCTATGGATTTTAGTAGGAGAACCAGGCTTTTTTGATTCGCTAAATGAAGTCCTTGAAAAAGCGATACAAGAAAGAGATGTGCTAAAAAAGGGACAAGATACTCGCAAGATAGATGAGATGCTAAAAAAAATTGCTATTTTAGAAAAATTCAAAAAAACACAAGGACTTTTTGTCAGCGACAATGATCTAAAAAATCCCAAAGGTCTCGCTTCGTACTTACTGATGAAACAAGCTCTTTCTGAAGTAAAAAAATAGAATACTCACATCCTACCTGTATTCAATAATTCTGAAAACATACAGTACAACTACATTTACAAACACAGCTTCGTGTTTTATTGTAAATTTCTACATTTTCTTGTATAGTAAACGTGTCATCAGCAAGGTGCTGGTGAAGAATGTACATTTAAAATAAATAACCATGAAAAAACTGTTTCTCATGTACACTATGTGTGTACTGTTGCCGTGTACTGCTAGAGCGCAGACCAATGCTGCGCTTAATGCAAACAATATCTGGATTGCCTTTAGTTCTAATGGTGACCTCTATTCGAGTTCGACATTAAATTTTAGCAATGGCATGCAAGTTGCTAATCAGAATCACTTTTCACTCGGTCAACTTTGGATGGGTGGTTTTGATCAAGGTACTTCATTGCATCTTGCTGCGCAAACATACCGGCAAGCTGGTACTGATTACTGGCCTGGTCCGCTTGATACTACTATCGGATCTATTGCTCCTGCTGTGTCAAATCAATGGGACAGGGTGTGGTTTGTGCGAAAGACAACCATTGATAGCTTCAGGCTTGGTCTGTTTGGAAGTCAGATACCAAGTGCGGTAGCTGATTGGCCTGGTAATGGAGCAAGTGCTGCTAATCAAGCCAAGATACTTGCACCATTTGTGGATCTCAATGCCAATGCTTTGTATGAGCCACAGCTTGGCGATTATCCAAGGATTAAAGGCGATGAAGCAGTATATTGTATCTTTAACGATGCACAGACTGGTTCTCTTCATGGTCAAAGTGGGGGAATTCCGTTCGGATTTGAAATTCATGTGATGGCATATGCGTTCTCGTGTCCCAGTGACTCTGCTCTTATGAATTCTGTTTTTGTCCATTTTGACATTTACAATCGGACTGACTCTGTCTACACTGATTGTCATGTTGGGCACTTCAGCAACTTTAATTTTGCTTCGAGTATTTTCCAATATGCAGGGACAGATTCTCTTGGGAAATATCAGTATTTTGCAGATGAGTATATAAATAGTGCAGTGGGAATCGTTTTTCTGGATAAAGAGTTAACAGGTTCATTTTGGTTCAGTAACAATGTATGGACTCAGACACAACTTTCACTTAGTACTCCAGGCGATTACTATGAAATGCTCCGAAATCAGTTCCCAGACGGCACTCCATTAACCTATGGAGGAAGTGGGTATGGAGGCACAAATCAAACCTCGTATTGCTACACGGGGAATCCAGCAACAAATACCGGTTGGCTTGATACGATCGCCTCTGACAAGAGAATTGTAGCAAGTTCTGGGCCATTCATTATGCAACCACGAGGTAAATACGAGTTTGATATCGCTCTTATTTATGCAAAAGATTATGTAGGTACTACTCCGTTTCAATCGACAGTGGTTTTGAACTCGCGAGTTCAAACACTACGTCAATATTTCCAGACAGGCCTAAGTCCTTGCGGAAATATTTCAAGTATCACTGATCCATTGCAAGTGGGTACCCTTCATGTCTTCCCAAATCCTGCGCAAGATATACTAACGCTTGCGTTTGATTGTTTGGAAAGCAGTGATCTTATCGTCAATATATACGATATTACTGGGAAACTCGTTAAAACAGTAAATCAAGTGACAGTACCTTCGGGTGCACAAGCAGTAACGCTATCGGTGGAAGACTTGGCAACAGGACTCTATTTGGTAGAGCTCAGCACAACAACCACTCGCAAGGTCGTACAGATTAATGTACTAAAATAATCATTTTTACAGTTACAAAAACACCGCTTTGAAACAAAGCGGTGTTTTTATTTCAAAATAGTATAACGTTTCCACTCTCGTCACTCTTCGCTATACTTAGGCTATGGAATCAAAGTATGAAATAGCTGTTTTTGGTGGTGGATGCTTTTGGTGCACAGAAGCAGTGTTTGCGATGCTCAAAGGTGTCATCTCAGTCGAGCCGGGCTATGCCGGAGGTACTGTCACAGATCCGACGTATGAAGAAGTCTCGACAGGTACAACCGGACATGCAGAGGTGACACGAGTGGTATTTGATCCCACATGTATGTCGTTTGATACACTTATGACAGTATTTTTTGCTTCACACGATCCATCAACTCTCAATCGCCAAGGCAATGATGTGGGTACTCAGTATCGATCAGTAATTTTTTATACGACACCAGAACAAAAAGGCAAAGCTATAGACATGATTGCAAAGCTCGAGAGAGAAAGCAGAGAAGGCAATCCCATTGTTACTGAAGTCACGCCACTTGAGTATTTTTGGTCTGCGGAAGACTATCACAAAAAGTATTATGCCAGGCACAAAGAGCAAGCGTACTGCCAGCTTGTCATTAATCCGAAACTTAAGAAAATACAAAAAGAATTTGCAGAACTTCTAGAGGGGAAATCTCTCGAATCCTAAGTGTTTACAAATGATTTGTATTTACCGTATAGTACATACGTGTAAAAAATACGACATATTTTAGAGAATCCATACGTTCGCACTGCACTAAGTTTCCTTAATTCATGAGTACACTAGTATATTCTTTGGTTATGCGAAAATGTAGTAGTACATAATTTTTTTTGACCTGAAACACTAAAATTCATGCAGAGAGTACACGCTATTTTTCTTATACTCATTATTACGCTTATTTTTTGGCGTTTTCTTGCTGCACCAGTTTTTGCTCAAGAGGTTGTCATTGATACAACAGTGCTTCTGAAGGCTCGTGTTATTGCTGTTTCGGAATCACCACAGAAAGCACTTCCAGGTGTCTCAATTTCTTCAGAGACACAGATGATTTCTGTTGAGCTTCTGGAAGGTGAACGAAAGGGAACTACTGTTTCTATCTTTAATGATTATTTGCCGTTTTCTGAAGGTGACCTGTTGTATGTCCTGCATACGACCAATCCGATTGACGGTATTGATACGTATGCGGTATCAGAGCCGTATCGACTTCCGGCATTGTTGCTTTTCTTTGTGCTTTTTATCCTAGTAGTGTTTGCGGTCGGTGGTAAACAAGGTATCCGAGGACTTGCTGCACTTGCGGGTGGACTGGCACTTATTGGTTCATTTCTTTTGCCAGGTATTATTGCCGGCTACTCGCCAGTGCTTGTGTCAGTTATCGTCGCTTCACTTATTTCTATACTTGGCTCCTACGTCACACATGGCTTCAATAAGACGACATCTTCTGCAGTATTGGGTATGGTTGCGACGATTCTCTTCACAGGTGCGCTCGCATTTCTTGCAGTACATTTGACGCGCCTCACAGGTCTTTATAGTGAAGATGCGGTCTATCTCAATTTTGATACGAAGGGCACGATTGACCTGCAAGGTCTTTTGCTTGGCAGTATCATTATCGGTTTACTTGGAGGACTCTATGATGCTGCAATCGGGCAGGCTGCTGCAGTTGATGAATTGCGCTCCGTTGCTCCACATTTACCGCGCACTGTTATTTATCGTCGTGCGGTGCGGATTGGGAGAGAGCATATCGGTGCGCTCGTCAATACACTCGCTATCGCGTATGTCGGCGCTGCATTACCGCTTATCTTGCTATTCTACAATTCCGCGAGTGGTAGTACTCTTTCGCATTTAAATCAAGAAGTATTTGCTACAGAGATCATTCGCACGCTTGTTGGTTCTATCGGACTTGTCCTTGCCGTGCCACTGACGACAGTTATCGCTGTATGGATGCTTTTTCCTAAAAAAGAAGAAGCAAGCGCAGAGGTGCTCAAACAAGAAGAAAAGCTACTCTCACGTATTGGACATACACATTCACATACTTGATACAAAGTATAGCTACACCGTATACTGTACGTACTTATTATTTTTTTATAAAACAGTAGTATGAACAAAACGCTAAGTACTGTCATATTGGTTGCCATGTTTATATTTGCAGGGTACTTCTTTGTCAAAGGGAGAGAAGCACAAAAAGATAACACACCGCCGCATATATATATGGCTGACAGTACTGTAGATAGAAAAGTGTCTGAAGCACCTTTGCCTCTTGCGCCTACTGCCACACATGACATCATTTTTTCTGATAGCGGCTTTTCACCAAATCAGATACGCATCAAGAAAGGGGACACTATTATATTTAAAAATGAGAGTTCTTCGGCGATGTGGCCGGCCGCAAATGCTCACCCGACGCATCGCGAGTATCCAACGACTGGTGGTTGTCTTGGGAGTGCATTTGATGCATGCAAGGGAATCCCTGTCAAAGAAACATGGTCATTTACCTTTGATCATATCGGCACATGGAAGTATCACGATCACTTGTCTCCACAGTGGAGAGGCAGTATTATAGTTGAATAAGATAACTTTATTTACTATATGCAACAATCAAACAAATCATTTGCACTTTGGCTCGGTCTCCTTATTGGTGGTAGTCTTTTGGTAAGTTCTGTAATTTTCGCACTTACACTCTATCGTGCACGTACCTCTGATAATGCTCTTTCTGTGACTGGGTCAGCAACGACTGAAGTAGTATCTGATACTGTCAGATGGACTGGTAGCTTCACCCGCACTGCGAAGCTTGCTGCGCTTAAAACAGGCTATGAACAAATGGCAAAGGATCTTACGCTTGTGCGTGAGTTTCTCCTCATAAATGGTATTGCAGAGTCTGATGTCACTGTATCCACAATCTTTATGAATCAAGATTATAGCAGTATGAATCAAAACGTCTCAGCTAGTGAGCGTGAGTACATACTAAACCAGACTATTGAGATCAATTCAACCGATGTTGCAAAAATTACAGCACTTGCAAAAAATGTCCAGTCACTTATCGACAAAGGAGTGATCTTCTCGTCAAATCCACTCGAGTACTACTATTCAAATCTTCCTGAAACACGTGTCGCGCTTCTCTCTGATGCACTCAAGGATGCAAAGGCACGTGCGCAAAAAATTGCTGAAACCACAGGCGATCGCGTCGGTGCCCTGCAGTCGGCTTCAAGTGGAGTTGTGCAAGTACTTTCACCAAATTCAGTTGATGTTTCTGATTATGGTGCATACGATACTGCAAGTCTCAACAAATCAATCATGGTGACAGTGAAAGCATCTTTTAATCTTCGTTAGTGCAGTGTACACACGTTTCTTCTCGATAGTACTTAGCATCGTTAGTTGTGTGTATTTCTCTTGGGCGCCCATTTCCACATATGGGGCTTTGAATGCGCTGCATGGTACTGGCTTTGTCGAAAAGGCAATTTGGTTTTCTGAGGCAGTGCCGAAAGAAGGCACTACGGTAACTATCTATACTGCAGTATTTAATCCACATCCAGAAACACTCTCTGGTACCGTGGTGTTTTATGACAAGTCAGTCATCATAGACAAGAAATCATTTTCAGTCCCGGGAAATGGTGTAATGGTTGTTTCGACAAACTGGAATGTCCCAGCGGGAACACATCTTATCCGTGCTGAGATACTTGACCCTGTCCTTGTCTCAGAAGGGAAAGAGTCACGCATATTTGTCACCGACACAAAGGCGCTTAGTGAAGAATTTTCGGTACAGAAATCAATTACTATTTCCGAAAAAGCACTACCTCTGCCACAAGAAAAGACAAACACTGCCGAAAAGACTGGTACTCTTGACGAGGTAAGTACCACCGTTATGGGATCGCTCACTACCAAAGCTCAGTCAGTTGATGCATGGCGTTCTGTCACGGCAGAGACGCTTTCAAAAAAAGAAGTACTAGCAAAAGAAGAACTACTTCTTGCCAAAGAAGCACCCAAGGCAACAGCGACAATTAATAGTGATGGCATCACAGTCTCTCCGACAAAAGACGTTATCAAGACGCCGCTTGCACACGGCAAAGCTTTTTTCTTTACTTTCGCGTCATATATCTTTAGTCACAAAATTCTATTTTATAGCATAACTCTAATCTTCCTCTTTCTCATTCTAAGAGCGCTATGGCGTAGATTCTCGAAATAAAAAATACCGCACAACGTTTATGTTGTGCGGTATGTACTAGTTAAATGAGGTGTGGTTTGAGTAAGCTCTTGCGCGACGAATGTTTTAAGCGAAAAAGTGCTCTGGATTTTATCTGACGTACACGTTCGCTGGTGAGACCCAAACGTTCACCGATTTCAGTGAGCGTAAGAGGAGTTTCATTATTGAGACCAAAGTAAAGCCTTAACACAGCTGCCTCACGTTCGGGTAGTGTAGAAAGTGCACGTTGGACATCCTGACGCAAGGACTCAGTGATCAGTCCAGCTTCCGGGTTTGAAGTATTTGTGTCGGATAATATCTCGTACATAGTACTCTCACCCTCACTACTAGTGAACATTGGAGCATCCATAGACACATCACGACCTGTATTGCGCAAAGCCTCTTTGATGTCTTTGGGCGAAAGTTCGAGCGCGGCAGCTATTTCATCGGCGCTGGGCTCGCGTTCGTATTCCTGCTCAAGCCGGGCACATGTTTGGTTGATTTTGTTGATGAAGCTGATTTTATTGAGCGGTAACCGCACAGTACGCGACAGTTCGGCCAAGGCATGAAGAATTGATTGACGAATCCACCACACAGCATAGGAAATAAATTTAAAACCGCGTGTTTCATCGAAACGCTGCGCAGCTTTAATCAAACCGAGGTTACCTTCGTTGATAAGGTCAGGCAGGCTAAGGCCTTGGTTCTGGTACTGTTTGGAAACGGAAACGACGAAGCGGAGGTTAGCTTCTACCAGCTCGGTCAAAGCAGTCTGATCTCCTTGTTTGATCCTGCGGGCTAATGCAACTTCTTCTTCTGTCGTAAGCATATCTATCCTTCCGATTTCTTGAAGATATTTGTCGAGCGAGGCGCTTTCGTGGTTCGTGATCGACTGTCCGATTTTTATCTGTCTCATATTTAGTTTTTTTGGTTTCTGCTTGTACAATACCATTTTATACAATTTAGTCAAAAAATTGCACGTTTCCAGTAATGTACTGGAAGTTTGCTTATATATCGGTATAATATGCCTGTTGTGACATGGAGAATTGCCGCAGGTATTGGTATTTTTTTGAGCGCATTCTGGCTGCCGTTCTGGGTGACGGTGGTACTTGCTGTTTTTTTTCTCTACCAATTTGATTCTTTTTATGAGGTGTTTCCTGCATTCCTCCTTGTCGACTTACTGTATGCGAGTAAGGAGGTCCGATTTTTTGACTTTTCACTTATTGCATTTTCTCTCGCATTTCTTTTGTATATCAGCATGTATTTCCTTAAACGTACATTGCTCGCAAAACAATAAGATATTGTATGTCGCTATTTACTAGAAAAAGAAATACGCGTCTGGACTATGAAATCGAACCTGATGAAATATTTCTCGATGCAAAAAATATCCCGAAATTCGACCAGCAACAATTTGAAGGAAGACTTGAGACGCCGATTCGGATCTCAAGTCTTCGGATACTCTTAGTTGTTTTTTTGGGAGTGTTTGTGGTATTTGCTTGGCGTCTTGGTAATTTGCAAGTTGTCGGAGGAAAAGCGTATTATGAGCGCAGTCTGCAAAATAATCTCAATAGAGTCCCATTGTTTGCAAATAGAGGAGTTATATACGATAGAAACAATGTACCACTTGCGTGGAATGACGAAAGTAAGACTGGAAATTTTTTCTCTCATCGCTCGTATATCAAAGAGCCAGGATTTGCACATCTACTCGGATATGTAAGCTATCCATCAAAAGATACCTCTGGCAATTATTGGCGAGAAGATTTCCTTGGCAAAGATGGCCTAGAAAAATACTATGATGCGCTTTTGCGTGGAGAGAATGGGGCAACAATCGTTGAAGTAGATGCTGAAGGAGCCATTACCTCACAAAATATTGTCGACACTCCAGTTCCTGGAGAGAATCTCTATCTCTCTATTGATGCACGTATACAGACAAAGTTGTATTCACTTATTGCATCACTTGCAGAGACACGCAATTTCTCAGGTGGTGCTGGTGTCATCATGGATGTGACGAATGGCGAATTACTGGCATTAGTCAGTTTCCCGGAATATGATCCTGAAGTGCTCTCTCTTGGTGATGATGCCAAGGCGATCAGTAGCTATCTCAATGATAGACGCAAAGTCTTTCTCAATCGTGCAGTCTCTGGACTCTATTCTCCTGGTTCGATTGTCAAACCATTTGTCGCAATTGCAGCACTCAATGAAAACATTATTGATCCCAAGAAGAATATACTTTCTACTGGTTCGATTTCGATACCAAATCCGTATACGCCGAGCAAGCCAACAGTGTTTAGAGATTGGAAGGCGCATGGGTGGGTCGATATGCGCCGCGCTATTGCAGTGTCTTCCGATGTGTACTTTTATGCAGTTGGCGGCGGATATCAAGACCAAAAAGGCCTTGGCATAGAAAAGATTGATAGATATATGCGTTTCTTTGGTATTGCAGAAGCGACTGGTGTTGATCTTCCTGGAGAAGTAGAAGGTATTATCCCAGGTCCTGAATGGAAAGAAAAAAACTTTCCTGGTGACCCATGGCGTATCGGTAATACGTATCATACTGCAATCGGCCAATATGGTTTTAAGGTGACGCCGATCCAGATGGCTCGTGCGCTTGGCGCGATTGCAGACAATGGTGTACTACGAAAGCCGCATGTCGTCACTAATCCTGATCTTGTGTATAGCAGTGAGAAGAGGATTGAGATACCGGAGGAATATTATACGATTTCGCGTGAAGGCATGCATGCAGCAGTAAAAGGTGATGGTACTGCACGAGCACTTAATATCTCAGCTGTCGATATTGCAGCCAAAACAGGTACCGCACAGGTTGGCGTGCGCAATGAATACGAGCACTCGTGGGTGACAGGATTCTTTCCATACAAAGAGCCGCGCTATGCTTTTGTCATCCTAATGGAGCGCGGTCCGGCTGGTAATCTTGTCGGTGCTTCCTTTATTGGTTCACAGCTTTTCCAGTGGATGGCACAAGAGACGCCAGAGTATTTTTGACCTGTTTGACTTGAGAATGCAAATTGAGTAGAATCGTCCTACATAGAAGAAACGCGCTTATAACATAACTGTTTCGAAGCAATCGAAACACATTTTGTACAAAGATATGGATACAGAAGTTGATTACATAACTGAAGAAAAAAAGAAAGAGCTTGAGATAGAGCTTGTGCAGCTTTCTGGTCCTCGCCGCAAAGAAATACTTGATGCACTTGAGTTTGCAAAGTCACTTGGTGATCTTTCTGAAAACGCAGAATATCATCAAGCAAGAGAAGATCAGGCAAAGCTTGAGGAGCGCATTTCGAAGATTGAATACATGCTCATGCATGCCAAAGTCGTATCTCGCCACCATTCAACGATAGTAGAAGTCGGTGCGACAGTGGTAATTCAGAAAAAAGGAAGCACAGAAAAAAAGAAAGTCCAGATTGTAGGAGTAGAAGAAGCTGACATGGCGCAGGGTAAGATTTCTACAAAGTCACCTCTTGGTGCTGCTTTGTTTGCAAAGAAAAAAGGTGATACTGCCTCTTTCACTACACCATCAGGTGCGGTAGAATACAAAATACTCGATATTGAGTAGCTTATTGCTTTTAGTTATTTGCTTGTAGCTTCCTAAAAGTACAAAGCATTAAGCAAAAAGCATACACACTATGGCATCACTCGAAGAACTGCGTGATACACGCATACAAAAGATAGAGAAACTCAAAGCGGCAGGAATGGATCCATATACTGCTGATTCTTTTCGTACACATACGATTGCAGAAGCGAGTACAGTTTTTGACACACTGAGCACATCAGGAGAAAGCGTCACACTTGCTGGCCGCGTACTTGCTATCCGTGGACAAGGTGGTCTTTTGTTTTTTAATTTTACTGACGGCACTGGAACGTTTCAAGGCATGGTTAAGAAAGAAGCACTCGACGAAACACTCCTTGCTCTTTTTGTAGACACAGTAGACAATGCGGACTTTATCGAAGTCACTGGCACTCTTATCGTCACCAAGACAGGCCAGCAGACGATCCTTATACAAACATGGCGGATGCTTACCAAGGCGCTCGCACCGCTTCCTGACAAATGGCATGGTCTCCAGGATCAGGAAGAGCGTTTCCGCAAGCGCTATCTCGATATCCTCACTGATCCCGCTATCCGTGAATTGTTTGAAAAGAAATCGAAGTTTTGGGACGTGACGCGCACGTTTATGAAAGAATGCGGATTCATGGAAGTCGAGACGCCGACGCTCGAAGTGACGACTGGTGGCGCCGAAGCCAATCCGTTCAAGACACACCACAAGGATTTTGATATTGATGTCTATCTGCGTATCTCTGTTGGCGAGCTCTGGCAGAAGCGCCTCATGGCTGCTGGATTCCCGAAGACATTTGAGATTGGTCGCGTCTACCGTAACGAAGGCTCAAGCCCCGAGCACACGCAGGAATTTACAAACATGGAGTTTTATTGGGCGTACGCAAACTATGAAGATGGCATGAATCTTGTGCAGGATTTATATCGAACGATTGCGACGGAAGTATTCGGCACAACAAAGTTTACAACACGCGGACATACGTTTGATTTTGCCGAAGAATGGCCTCGTGTTGACTATGCTGACGAAGTACTCAAAAGAACCGGCATCAATGTCTTTGAATCAACAGAAGAAGAGATGAAAGCAAAGCTCGACGAGCTTGGTGTCTCATATGAAGGCGAGAGTCGTGAGCGTCTCATGGATACACTCTGGAAATACTGCAGGAAGCAGATTAGTGGTCCGGCATTTCTCGTGCATCACCCGGTGCTCGTGTCTCCGCTTTCAAAAGTGCTCGCGAGTGATCCGCGGAAGACCGAGCGCTTCCAGCCGCTTATCGCCGGCAGTGAAGTAGGCAATGGTTTCTCCGAGCTTAATGATCCGATCGACCAGCGCGCGCGATTTGAGCTCCAGCAAAAGCTTATCGAGCGTGGCGAGGAGGAAGCAATGATGCCGGAGTGGGAATTTGTGGAAATGCTCGAGCACGGTATGCCACCAACCTGCGGTTTTGGTTTCGGCGAGCGACTCTTTGCCTTTATGGTAGACAAGCCAATTCGCGAGATACAGCTGTTTCCGCTCATGCGACCGAAAGATAGCACTCCTAAGAAAAAAGAAACGATGATTGCTGCAGCGCTCATTAATGTGAATGCAGGATTACTTAAGTGGCAAGAAATGAATACCGTCGCGCATTTGAATGCAGCATTTGGCGCGCGTGTTGGTAGAGAGCTTTTTAGTAAAGATGTAATTCTTTCTCAAGACGAACAAAAAATTAACCTCAACATCAAGAATGCGATTATGATTCGTGCAGCTGATTCTGCTAAGGTGCTACGAGAAGTTGCATTGAAAGCAAAGGAGGAAGGTTTGCAAGTAGATGAATTTACTCGAGAAATGCTCGAGACAACTAATGACAAGAAGATTACAGAGATAACTGCGGCAAAGCCTTTTGAAGAAATAGAGTACCTGGGAGTATTGGTGTACGGTCCAAAGGAAGCAGTTGAAGAAATAGTCAAAGAGTTTCCGTTGTTCTCATAATCGTTTGATGACTAACTAGGGATTGTGAAATAAAATCGAAAGAGCAGGAAGAGTGAAGAAAGCAATATGCAGCATGAAAATGCCCCGCGGTATACCGCGGGGCTTTGTAGTATATCCACCAGAGATTAATGATAGTGGATGACGATAACAGGTTGTCCTGTTATCGCGGCAATTTCAAGTGCGGAAGGGAATCTCTCCACTTTTCCTGGAGGTACCCACACGCCACAGTAGTCAGCGCCGGATTCAGTACAGTCGCTGCATTGGCAACCGACCAGCTGAAGGGGATTTTCCGAATACACTTTTGCGTGCCCAGGAATTTTGAAATCCTTACTGACGGGGGAGTATAGCGTTATCATGTCACCGATAAATATCGGTGACTTGCACCACGCGCACTGTATGGCCATTTTTGCGAGACACGCATGGCAGTATTCGATCTTGCCATCTTTCAATGGTACTCGTGTTTTTATCAGGCGACCGAACGCACGCACTTCATCGTGTATTTTGCTTACATGTCCGCATTCAGCAATATACATTTTTGCGAAGAATCTTTTGAATCGCCAGAAGCGATATTCAAAGAAACCCGGTATTTTTCTCATTAAGTTGCTCCTTTCTTTTTTTAAATACCTCTGCTATTTAAATTTCATTTAATTTCTCATTTTGTCAAAAAAACCTTTTATTATCATTGTCTCATTTATCCACAGAAAAGTGGTTTGTATTGTTGGCGATGTGGGATGAAGTGGTATATACTATAATCAAGTGGGAAAGTGTGGGAAATAAATAAAAGCATGTTGATCGGCGAATACATTCATACCATGGACGGCAAAAACAGGATTTCGCTCCCTGTGCGTTTTCGCAAGGAGATGGGAAAGAAAATCATTGTCGCCCCAGGTCTTGATAACTGTCTTTCTGTATACACACAGAAAGAATGGGAAAAGATTTCGTCGCGTCTTTCAGAGTCTTCAATGCTTGCTGCAGACAATCGAAGCTTCAATCGCTTCATGTTTGGCGGTGCAGTCGAAGTCGACGTCGACAGTATCGGCAGGATATTGATTCCAGAATTTCTCGCTGATCGTGCGCTGCTCAAGGAGAAAGTAGCGATGATTGGTGTGCAGAATCGAGTTGAGATCTGGAATGAGAAGCGCTGGCATGAGTACAAGAAAGTGGTCGAGCTTCAGGCAGACCAGCTCGCAGAGAAGCTCGGTCAAGTAGGAGTCTTGTAATCATGAGCCACGTCAGCGTTCTTTTACACGAAGCGGTCAACGGTCTTGCTATCACAAAGGGAGATATCGTCCTTGATGGAACGCTCGGTGGTGGGGGGCATACCGAAGAAATATGCAAAAGATTCGGTGCTGACGTGAAGCTCTATGCTACCGACCGGGATAGCGATGCCATTGAGAGAAGTCAGAAGCGACTCTCGGGTGCAGCATGTCAGGTATCATTTTTCAACAAGAACTTTCGTGACATGGACACAGTGGTGCCAAGCGGTGTCGACAAAATCTTGCTTGATCTTGGATTGAGCTCCGACCAACTTGATACTTCCGGGAGAGGCTTTACTTTTAGGAAAGATGAGCCACTTAAGATGACTATGGGGGCAGGGATGAAAGAAGAAGTACTCACCGCTGAAATCATCGTCAATGAATGGGAAGAGAGCAGTATTGCAGATATCATCTATGGCTATGGCGAAGAACGGTATGCCAAGCGTATTGCCAAGGAGATAGTTCTTGCAAGAGAATTCGGACCAATCAAGACGACATTTGCACTTGCAAGCATCATTGCGAAAGCAGTACCAGTCTCTTATAGGAAAGGACGTATTCACCCAGCAACACGGACGTTTCAAGCCATTCGCATCGCAGTCAACGACGAACTCGGTAGTCTCAAAGAAGGGCTTACCAAAGCATATGCACTGCTTCGTCCTCGTGGTCGTATCGCGGTTATATCTTTCCATAGCCTTGAAGATCGGATCGTAAAGCATTTTTTTAAAGACATGGCAGCACTCGGAACAGCGAACATTGTTACTAAACGACCAATCGTGCCGACTGAGGAAGAAATACAACATAATCCACGAGCACGAAGCGCTAAATTACGTATTCTCGAAAAGAAATAACATTTTATACAAAGATACTATATTCACTATTCACACTATATGACAATTAGCAGTTTTAAAATACATACACGCATCGTAAACAATGACAACCTCATGGAGCGTTCTTTTCGCGCACTATGCTTGACACTTGGACTACTCTTTCTTGCGTATCTTTATTTCCTTGGGACTATCACATTTGGTATCGTTGAACGTAGAGCACTTGAAGCACAAGCAAAAGAACTTGCTTCAGAAGTGAGTACTCTTGAGCTTCAGTATCTCGCGCTTTCAAACAACATAGACATAGAACTTGCTGAGACGCTCGGTTTTACTGAGACGAAATCTGCACGGTTTGTATCGCGAGTTCCAGATGCACCGAGCTTCGCGATTCGCGATCATGTCGTCCAATAATATTGCTACAGCACGTATACGACTAGTATCCGGTACCATTATCGTGGTTGCGCTTGTCTGCATAGCAAAGCTCTTTCACTTGGGTGTCATTCATGGCGCATCATATGTTGAGCGTGCAGATAGACAATACGCGACACCAGCTGGTGATGTATTTGAACGTGGTTCTATTTTTTTTACTCAAAAAGACGGCACGCTTGTCTCTGCTGCTGCAGTGGTCTCAGGCTACCAACTCTCGGTAAAGCCATTTCTTATAGAAGCTCCTGATAATGTATATGAAAAGCTTAGTGCTGTAACTCCAATAAAGCGAGACGTCTTTGACCGAGCGGTATCACAAAAAGATCGCAAAGATAGGGAAGTGCGCATCGCTTCACGCCTTACCAAGATACAAGCAGATGCAATACAGGCACTACAGATTCCTGGGACTATTGTCGCTAAAGAAAAATGGCGTTTCTATCCAGGTGGGAGTATGGCAGCGCACGCGCTTGGTTTTGTGGCATACAAGGACAATGAGTTGTCCGGGCGCTATGGTATTGAGCGGTACTACAATGATGTGCTCTCAAGAAAGCAAGATGGCCTGTATATAAACTTCTTTGCCGAAGTATTTTCCAATATTAGTGATTCACTTTTTCGCGGGGAGACAAGAGAGGGTGATATCGTAACTACAATTGAACCATCAGTGCAAAACATACTTGAAACCGAACTCAATAAAGTCATGTCTGAGTGGTCGTCGGATGCAGTAGGTGGCATAATTATGAACCCAAAAGATGGGAGCATCTATGCACTTTCTGTACTTCCTGATTTTAACTTGAATGAATTTTCAAAAGTCGCCAACCCACTTACGTACGGTAATCCACTTGTTGAGGATGTCTACGAATTCGGTTCAGTTGTCAAAGCGCTGACGATGGCGGCGGGGCTCGATAGTGGAGTTGTGACTCCTGAGACGACCTACAATGACAAAGGATATGTCATTTTGGATAAAGCACGAATCAATAACTTTGATCTAAAGGCACGAGGAGTCGTGCCAATGCAGGAAGTACTTAGTCAGTCGCTCAATACGGGTGTCGTACACATCATGCAAAAAATGGGAAAGCAAAAATTCAAAGACTACATGTTTGCTTATGGTATCGGAGAAAAGACAGGTATCGATTTACCAAATGAGATAAGTGGGCTCGTCGATAATCTACATTCACCGCGCGCTATCGAATATGCAACTGCATCTTTTGGTCAAGGTATAGCATTGACGCCGATGGCAGCGACACGCGCACTTGCGGTGCTTGCGAATGGCGGGACACTCGTGACACCGCATATCGCAACGAAGATTCGGTATGTGGATGGTACAGAAAAGAAGCTCGAACATCCTATGGGACAACGCGTACTCACACCTGAAACATCAGAAGAAATATCTCGGATGCTCTCTGTCGTTGTCGATAGAGCGCTACTTGGTGGTACAGTCAAGATGGAGCACTATAGTATTTCGGCTAAAACTGGTACCGCGCAAATGGCACGAGAAGATGGACGTGGCTATTACGATGATAGATATTTGCACTCATTTTTTGGCTACTTCCCATCATATGATCCCCGCTATCTTATATTTCTCTACAATGTCAATCCAAAAAATATCGACTATGCTTCAAAGACTCTTACAACTCCGTTTATCAATCTTTCCAAGTTCTTATTGTCTTATTATGATGTGCCACCCGACCGCTAATTTGTCATAAATGCTATACTTATGCTATATACAAAATTCATATGCTAAAACAACTCGCAAAAAAAACCATCGCACATATACTTACTTGGCAAGCAAGGATGGTGCTTGCGCGATATACACCAAACATAGTTGCTATTACAGGCAATATTGGCAAGACCTCTGCCAAAGATAGCGTGCATGCAGTGCTTTCTCGTTTTTATACAGTACGGAAAAGTGAAAAGAGCTTCAATAGTGAGATAGGATTACCGCTCACTATACTCGGTATACCAAATGCGTGGAATGATCCTCTAGGTTGGGTAAAAAATATCGCATATGGTTTTTGGCTGATCATCAAAAAGCAGCAGTATCCAGAATGGCTCGTGCTTGAAGTTGGCGCTGATCGTCCTGGTGATATAGCTGCAGTTTCGAAATGGCTCAAATCTGACATCGTAGTGTATACCCGTTTCGGCAATGTACCGGTCCATGTCGAATTTTTCAAAACACCAGATGAGCTCTTTCGAGAAAAAAGTAATCTTCTCGATGCACTCAAACCAAATGGCACACTCATACTCAATGCTGACGATGAGCGCATCATGACACTCAAAGCAAAAGCACGGACGAAGGTAGTCACCTTCGGTTTTGATGAACAAGCGATGATTCAGGCCTCAAACGATACTATTGCATATAGTCAAGCTGGCATGTATGGTGCACCATCTGGGATCGTATTTCGTATAAATTATGGTGGCTCAAGTATCCCAGTACAGATTGATGGGGGATTCGGACGAAATCATGTTTACTCTGCACTTGCTGCCCTTGCGATCGCATATGACAGAGAGTGCAATATGCTCACCGCAGTAGAAGCACTCAAAAATCAAGATCTTCCACCTGGTCGCATGCGAGTTATCGCTGGTGTCAAAGAGTCCGTCGTTATAGATGATACGTACAATGCCGCGCCGCTTGCTACTGAAACTGCGCTTGAAACACTTGGCTCACTTGCTGTAGAAGGCAGGAAAATCGCAGTCCTTGGAGATATGCTCGAACTTGGCAGGTATACACAGGAGGCACACAAAAAAGTAGGGGAATATGCGGCGCGTCACGCCGACATACTTGTAACAGTCGGTATCCGTTCACGCTATACTGCAGAAGGAGCGCTCAATGCTGGCATGAGTGAGAAAAATATTTTTCAATATGAGGATGCTCGTGTAGCAGGGAAATTTGTCGAAGGAGAACTTAGCAAAGGTGATATAGTGCTTGTCAAAGGTTCACAGGGTATGCGTATGGAACGTGCGGTAGAAGAAATAATGGCACATCCAGAAGACAAAGAACGACTTCTTGTCAGGCAGGATAGTGAGTGGCGCAAGCGATAAAATAAAAAAGCACAAAGACATTATCTCTGTGCTTTTTGCTTCTAAGCTTTTTCAATTTAAGCAGTTTGCATGGCTGCTTTCATCAGCATGATAGGGATGCCATACGGCTTAGCAACATACTGATCTGAATAAATGGTAAAGATCATTTTTTTTACTGGCAGACTCTGCGGAGCTTTCTCACTTCCTGAGGCGTTTTTAGGTACTGATTCTCGAATGATTTCGAGCACTCCGATGACTATCACACTACCTGTAGACAAATCGGTAGTTTGGAAGATTTGTTTTCCAGTTTCGTCATACTGAATCATGAATTCTTTTGATGAAACATACTCATTAGCAGGAGTTATTTGTGCCTGCCAAGTATTTTTCTTTTCTTCGTTAGAATTAAAAGAAATAATGAACAGTGGTACGTCTTCAAACGTGGAGATCTGTAAAAGTAGTATCTGTTTGTTATTCATTTATTCTTTTTTTTGGTGCAACTGCGAGTAGAATAACATATTGTACTGATAGTACAATATGTTTATTGCCGATTTTTTCCTTTTGCTATATACTCCAAATGCTTTTCATGGCCCTATCGTCTAACGGTTAGGACGGAAGCTTCTCAAGCTTCAAATCGGGGTTCGATTCCCCGTAGGGTCACCATCAACAGCTAGCACGAGAGGGTTATATTTTCAGAGGATTTTGCAGACGAAAAACTCCATCCTTCTCGAATCGAATTTGCTTGGGATCTAAATACAGACCTTTTGAAAGAAGGTTTGTATTTAGAGTAATTGTATAAAAGTGGTCTGAAAATGATAAAATTGCTCTATGAGTAGCCAAATTGACAGGAGATACCTGTCGCTTCAGTTTTGGAAGAAAGTACACGAAAAGAATGGCTCTGAATTTCAGAGCTTGTTTTCTGATGTGATGGAAAAAGCTGTTCCTGAATTCCAAAAAGTTAGACCCTATGGAAATGTAGGAGACGGAGGCAATGACGGCTACATACCTAGCAAGGGCATCTATTACCAGGTTTATGCACCTGAGAACCCTTCTGACAGGAGTACTGAAGCCGCCAAAAAGATGGTGGACGATTTCAATAAGTTAAAGAATAGTGGTTGGAGTGAGATTTCAAACATAAAGGAATATCACTTTGTTTTTAATGATAAGAACAATGGATTGGATAGTGTTCTTGAGTCAGCACGGGCACAGCTAGTGAGTGAAAACCCTGGAATTACTTTCGACACTCTTCTACCTAGGAAGCTTGAAGAAACTTTCTTGAGTCTAAGTAGCGACCAGCTTATCTCACTGGGTTTTGATGTAGACCAAAGAAAAGCCTTAGAAGTATCAAGAGAATATCTTAAGGGATTGGAGGCCGAGTTAGATAGAGGTCACGCAAACTTCGTTTCTCAAACTCTAGATACAATGCGTGACATTGTTTCGTCACAAGGAGACGAAGCATTGTTGCTTGATTTTGAGCTTATTGAAGCCCGCACGCTTCAGCGTCTTGAAAAAGTGCCTGAGGCAAGAAAGAAATATGAGGATTTGTATAAAAGATATCCAAGGGATGTCCGAGCACCACTTTATTTGGCAGAACTTTATGCAATAGCTGGCGACTATCCTGAAAACCAGAGACTGTTAGATGAAGCGAAAGCAATTGATGCTTCCCACTGGCTTTATTTGCTCGAAATCCTGGTAAGAAAGAGTTTTCTTAAGGAGGAAGTCTCGATAAACGAAATAGATACCGATGCTTTTCCTGCTGACCCAAAGATTAAGTCTGACTATTATCGGCTTTATGGAAATATCCTGAAGCAGTCTGAGGATGGTGCAAATGCAACAGCTTTTATCGAAAGAGCATTGCATTTTAATCCCGAAAAGATATCCAACTATGATGCAAAGATTGCGATGGATATCAATAATCTTGTATCTGAGACCGATGAGGTCAAAAGAAAGAGTAAAACTGAAGAAATCCTTAAGGAAATAAAAGCAACAAACGATAAGTTTAAGGCTTCAGGCAATATCGGTGTTCGCAATCAGGTCTACTTGAATTATAAGCAGGCAATGCTTCTTGTTCAAAACGAGCGTTTGGACGAGTTCGCTTCGGTGGTTAAGGACACATTTGAGCTAATACTTTCTTGCCATTTTGATAATGTCATTGACGGCATACTGACCGACCTCCTTGCATTTGCAGGTCTACCGAAAGTGGTATTTGAAAAACTTATTACTTATTTAGATAAGGCAGAAAGACCACTATCTGACGGATTTGCAAAGAGAATGTTTTTACAATTCCTCGACCAAGGCACTCTAGAGACCAAGGGTAAAGAATTCTACACAAACAAGAAGCTGGATAATTTCGTTGCACTCATAGACGACTTAGAAAAGAAAGACTATGACGGCTTTGTTGCCAAAGTAAAAGACGACCATTACTTTGCCGTTATGACTTGTATCGCAATCAACCAGCCTGATTTGCGAAAGAAAATAATTGAGGCTCTTCCTAATACTGGAGAAATACACAAAGACAGACTCTATTTGCTTTTGGAAGACGAAGCAGGAAATCCTGACGGAGCTTTTGATGTGCTGAAGAAAATGGATTTATCGAAAATTGGATATGTAGACAGCCAAAAATTTCTGGGTGTTGCAAAAAGAAAAGAAGCCTGGGACTTTGTCCTAATTTTTGGTGAAAAGATACTCACCTACGAAAAAGAAGCCGATAAGATAGTTCGGATTAAGCTTGAGCTATTTACAGCAAACTTCAAACTTGGACGCTTGCCTGAGACGGTAAAGATTGGAGAAGAGATACTTGGAAATAAGGAATATGTATCACTATTGGATGAGAAAAATAGGGCTATCCTGTTGTGCCAAACTATCAGTGCACTTCTACGGAGAAATACTGATGTGGATAACCAAAAAGCAAAGGAACTTGTTGAGACATATAAGGACTATTTCTCTGATTTTGAAAGCAATGCTCTGCTTGTATCAGAAGTATACTTGAGACACAACGATGCAAAGACTGCTCTTGAAGCGGTTGTTCGTGGTGCAACACTAGCACGAAGACCGTCCCCTGAAGAGTACGCGGGTCTTTTTATGGTCTTTAACAAAATTGGAAATATTCTCGACATAAAACTAGAAACAGACGGACAGATTGAGAAAGAGAGGTTTGTTAAGTTCAAAGAAGAAGAGAGTTGGTATTTTGTTGGTGACGGAGAGTCCCTAGATGCACAACCTATCCCAACAGCAAAACAAGGTGATTATATTGGAAAGAAAGTTGGCGAGAAAATCGCCCTCACTAATGCATATGCTTCTGATAAAAAAGAAAAGACTATAGAGAATATACTGCCTATAGAAAAATACATTATGTGGCAGACTTACCATCATTTCCAAAAACTATCTCTTGAGGGAATGTGGGATGCGGCTGTTTCAATTGAAGTACCTCAGACCGAAGATGGAGGGATTGATTTAAAGAATGTCATTGCACTGATGAAAGCTCAGCAGGAGCGTGGTCAGGAATTCTTTAACAATTACTGTGACCAGAATCTACCTTTTGCTCTCCTTGTTGTTAGCGAGGGAGGGTTCACAAATGCAATCGGAAGAATACAAAATGAACAACGAGGCTTCATTAGAATGAGCGATGGCACAATGGCAGAATTTAATGCTCAGAAAGATGTTGTAATCAGAGTTCTTGCCAATAAAGAGCCGTTCTATCTGGATGGTACTTCAGCTTGGGTCCTCGCAGAGACAGGTCTCTTGAGTAAGCTCCATCAGCATTTTCCAAATATTAAGGTGCCCCAATCCGTTATTACTTTGCTTTTAGAAATCAAAG
The DNA here is from genome assembly GCA_025453495.1 of Minisyncoccota bacterium. Lineage (GTDB taxonomy): Bacteria > Patescibacteriota > Minisyncoccia > Phycocordibacterales > UBA9973 > JALOQM01. Next base: position 66,975 of record JALOQM010000002.1, read on the forward strand.
ACAAATTGAGCTACACGCCAGGGCAAGCTGGTCAGATGTTCTATTCCAATGGGAAAATCGGATATTCAGAGCTAAACCCAGAAGCACGAGAAAGAGTTGGACAAAGAATTTCTGAGACCATTGCACTTCTCGAAGCTAATTCAACCAATATCGGAGTCATATCTTCTGCCAGCAAGGAGGATGTATTTTCAGAAAGAGAAATCCCAGGAACTGTGACAGACGCAACAATCCTCGCACAAAGAGAAAATATTCCTGTTCTCACTGAAGATTTCTTGTACCTGCATATGAATGAGCTTGAGACAAAAAAGCCAAAGCCTCAGTATTTCTCATCTTTCGTCTTGATGCGTGTGCTTTATGAACAAGGTCGCATTAGTTTCGAGGAGTATTTAGATTTCTTCTCGTATCTTGCTTCCTATAGGTTTAGGTTTCTTCAAATTACCACTGCGGACCTAGAAAAAGCCCTATTTGGAGATGGTGCAATCACTATTGTGCAACTAGAAAACATCAAAAAATTGCATCTGCCAATGACTCTTTCCAGTGAGTACGGTGTAGACCCAAATAATGCACTGAAGTTGGTATTTCAATTTATACTCAAATTGCTTATAGACGACTCAGTATCTGTAGATGTGATAAAGCAAGTGTTTACAGAAATAATGTCCAAGTACCCAACAGAAAAAAGCAGAACCTTGCTTGGTAGAGCTTTGATATCTTCAGCGGTTAAAGTAATTAACGAGAACAGAACCATAGTTGTTGGAGTAAATACACAAGAAAAAATTGATGCTTTGGTGCGAGTAAACGAAAAAATAGACACCTTACCATCTATAGTTATTCCTAAATAATTCTGACCCTAGTATCATAATACTGTGTTTCAGAGAATTTTATTTTAAAAATATTTTTTTGCTCAGTAATACAATTCCGGTCTTTAGGCATCGTAAAAATTCTCGCTTCTCATACATCGACCCCTCAATCAAAATAAACTTCGCATAGTTGCGTATGTCGATATCTTTCACCGCAATAGGAGTTTTTGTTCCTAACAACATCTGCTCAAACTTCTTAAACCGTTGAACTTCTGCCGTGATCTTCTCCCTCATGGGTACAGTTTGTATTTCCAGATCGTCCATGAGGTCTTGAAGTTGTGCCACCAAGTCTTCTTCGTTTATGAATCCGCACGGACAGTCCTGATCTCTCGTTCTAGTACATTTGTAATAAACATAGCGGTTCACGTTGCCATTCTTCTGATGTTTGAATTTCTCATCAGCGGTGATGCCTGATCCGCATAGTCCGCAGGTCATAATCTTGGTGAAAGCGAACTCTTTCTGTGACGATCTTGGCTCTAGCGTTTGGCTCTTTATCTTTTCTTGAACGAGATCAAAAAGTTCTTTGGTGATGATTGGTTCGCGGGCACCGTCATGCGCTTATAATTTCTCCACCTGGGTCAAACAGTCGGCTATCTTCGCGACCCAAATGGCTTCTTAGTAGAGATATGCACAAAGATACAGTAAAAGCTGTTTTACTAGTGTTTACTGTAATATTTCTTTTTTATGTCCGATAGCGCAGAATGTAAATCGTCGAATGCGAATGTGAAACCAGCCTTCTTTATTTTCGTCGAATCGATTTTCTGTCCACCTAAAAGAGCATGTGCAAATTCTCCCTTCACCATTTGTGCGATAAAAGCGGGGATAGGTAGAGTCCAGAAAAAGCCAAACACCTTTTGAATACTTCGCATAAATGTTTTTTGTGACAGCGGAGTTCCTGTAGCGGTATTGTAGACACCAGTCATTTTTTTATTTTCAAGTGCAAAGATGTATTGAGAAACCAAATCTTCCACATGCACCCATGGCATATATTGCGTGCCATTTCCAAAGTAGCCGCCGAGGCCAAGTTTGAAGAGCTTGAGCATCTCCGACAAGATGCCACCTCGTCCTAGTACATGCGCAGTCCGAAGGGCGACAACTCTCGTCCCCATTTTTTCAAAACTAAAAGCTTCTTTTTCCCAATCAACACAAATCTGCGCTAGGAAGTCATTACCCGGGGAAGCATTTTCATCTAGGGCTATATCTTTGCCGTTTCCATAGAATCCAACAGCTGAGGCAGATACAAATACTTCTGGTGTGAGTGCTGCTTTTTCAAAAGACAGACGCAGATTTTTTGTTGTCTCAATGCGACTGTCTCGTAATAGTTTCTTGTACTCTTTTGTCCATTTACCAGAAATCGGTGCACCTGCGAGGTGTATGATTCCATACACGCCATCCAAGATTTCTTTGGAGATAAGTTCTCTATGAAGCGCGATAGTGTAAAAGTGCACCTTTTCATTTTTACTAGGCACAATGTCAATAACAGAGACTACATAGCCTTTTTCCAAAAGCCGTTCTGATAAGATGCTCCCAACAAATCCTGAACCACCAGTGATAATAATTTTTTTCATATTTTATTGTACCCAAGTTGTAATATATTTTTGTACATCAAACTTTCCCTCACACCCACCGCGAGACATATATCTAATTGTGCCAAAAATCGGTCGTGGGAACCATGCTCTGTCATGTACACCACCGATAGACCAGGCAATACCTGCGTAGCCATTTGGATCACGCCCATCAAGCTCATAGGTATCATTTAGATAGATGGCTATTGCGAGTGCTTCTTCTGGTGAATGTGTCCATTCGAGAATCTTTTTTGCCCAATACATACGCATATATCCGTGCATTTTCCCAGTCTGTATCATTTGTGTTTGTGCGGCATTCCAGAGGGAGTCATGTGTCTTTGCTTCTTCGAGCTGTTTTTTGGTATACACATATTCTCGCGTATCTTTCGCTGCTTTCTCGAGGGATTTTTTTGCCCAATCGGCGAAACACTCTGTACTGTCGTACTTCTTTTCATAAAAACAAAAATTATCCGAAAGTTCTCGGCGGACAATAAGCTCTTCGAGGAATGCCCCTGCATGGTCTATGAGTGTTGGTTTTTTGTCATCTTCTATCTTTGCCTTGTTTTTTATATGATGCAGTATATGTGTAATGTCTTTTCCGGCTACTTTTGTCGTTTCAAGAGCCACTCTTTGTGGTGCAATCATTCCATAATGTAAATAAGGAGAAAGGTTTGATTGTCCGTCTTCGTTTGGATCATTTCGTATAGCACCATAGCGATGAATCCCGTCTTTCAGAAATCGCTTCAGTGCTCCATGCGCAGCTTCTTCTCCTGGTGGCGCCCAAGAGATGGACTGCAATGATTCCTCCAGCTCTTTTTTACTCAAGAGACTTTCGAAATCGTCACCTTTTATTTTTTCTGTAAAAGCATATGTTGAAGACGTCATTTCGGGAAATGTGTCCAAAAATTCTGGTAGCAGTCTAAAAATCTTTGGTCGTATGGTGTATGCGCCATACTCTCTTTTGTCTGAGGTAATCCATACTGGAATGATGTTATGTGCATCTACGCCAAAAAAAGAGCACGCTATATTTTTTCGCACATAGTCGCTCCAAGAACGACTTATTCGTAATGGATACAAATCGGTGATGACTGCTCCTGCAGAAATGTTCTTCGTGAATTCTGCAATATGCTTTCCACTTTGTTTTCCATCTGCATCTACTAAGACAAAAAATGAAATATTTTTCTCTGCTAGATCTTGCTTTATTTGCTTAAGTGCAGAAATTTTAAATGCGAGTTGTCTGTTTCGTCCACCCAAAAATCCTGGCACCAAGGTATAGACCACAACAACTGGTGCTTTTTGCTCGTCAGCCAAACTTTTTGCGTACAGCAAGGACCAGTTGTCACGAACGCGCATCTCGCGATTCATCCAGTAGATAATTGGACCATCTTTTGTATCCTTGGAGTTTAACTTCAAGACACGTTTTGTATTCATATGATAAATGTACCACAAAATACTGATTCCTTGTTTGTATACTAGGGAGCTTGATTTAGAAATGCCGTTCAGTCATTATGAGTACATTGATGCAGTCCGAGTTTTCATTTGAGGCAAAAGTGTGGCTGTACCCTGGCATGCAGACAGCATGGCATTTCGTCAGTGTACCAAAACCACTTTCAGAAGAGATCAAAGAAAGATCTACAATAAGAGGTGTTGGTCAATCTACCAAAAGACGCGGGTGGGGATCAGTTCCAGTACAAGTTACTATCGGGAAATCAACATGGAAAACAGCCGTATTCCCAGATAAAAGGTCAGGGTCATATCTTTTGCCACTCAAAGCAAAAATACGGAGTGCCGAAGACGTCTTCAATGGTGACACTGTGTTTGTCTTGATACAGTTAGCTTACCCACGACAACCACAGAAATAACTATGACAAAAAAGCCATCACAAAAAGAACACTATTCAGTGAATCCCGAAACAGGGAGAGTTTCAATAACAGAAGCTTTTGGCGCGAACCTCGCGCAGCTTTTGGCAGAAAAAATAACACCGATATACAAGAAGTTTGATGCAAAAGGTTTTGTTGGCGCCACTAAAAAAGCAGTTATTGGCAAAACGTATACACAGCGGATTGAGATCATTGCCTGTCTCTTGAAAGAGTATTTACCAGAAAAATATACACAAGCACTTGCTATCCTCATGCAGATTCTAGGGCCAGAAAATAAAGAAGAAACAGGTATGTTTACTAACTTCTACTGGCTCATGCCGGTTGGTAAATTTGTTGAGAAATACGGGTTGGATAATTTCGCCGAGTCTATAAAAGCAATCGAAGAAATTACCAAAAGAAATACTGGTGAGTACGCGATACGCCCATATGCTCGTGCATACCCAGCAAAGACACTTGCAGTCTGTACTAGGTGGGCAAAGAGTAATAACTTCCACTTGCGCCGGCTTGCCTCAGAAGGTCTCCGCCCTAAGCTTCCATGGGCACCAAAGCTGTATCTATGGAATGATGCACCAAAACCGGTATTTAGAATTCTTGCAGCACTCAAAGAAGACAAGGTGAAATTTGTAAAAAAGTCGGTTGCCAACCATGTTCGTGACTGGCGTAAAGTGAATCCTAAAGAAGCAAAGATATTGATCACAAAATGGTCAAAATCGAAAAACGAACATACAAAATGGATACTGAAGCATGCGCAGAGATAACTTAGTTTTGTACTAAATACTATGCATACGACTCAGAGAAAGATTGTCTAAATTTTTTGAAAACAATCAATGATGTTATTTTATTTTTTTTAGCCTATTATTTTCTGTGCTGCTTTCTCAGCAATACGCTTGATTCGCTTGTACATTGCGCGAGAGATGAGAAACCAAATTGCGTATATGATAGAAAAAAACCAGAAAAAGAATCTTGCAATACCACTTGCATCTACAACCCAATTAGAAAAGCCAAGTACGCCGAGGAAAATGATAACTGGTAGAGCTAGTATTGAAACAAGGATTAGAAAGCTCTTGAGTGCGTCCATGGCCTTTTCAACAGCGAAATCTTTTGGATTAGCAACACCTTCTTTTATTTCTTTATAGATACGAAATGCTGCGAATAACATATGTACCGATTCTACCACATCTGCTAGAATAGCTTCTATGGAAAACACACCACGCAAAGAAAAGAGTATTCTTGGTTTCAAAAAGAATATTTTTTATCTCGGACTAGTTAGTTTTTTTAATGATTTTTCGTCTGAAATGGTCCAGTCAGTCATGCCTATTTTTATTACTTCAGTGCTTGGTGCACCAGTGTTCGCAGTCGGTCTTATCGAAGGTGTAGCAGACGCACTTGCAAGTGTTCTCAAGCTTTTCTCAGGTTGGTTCTCAGACAAACTAGGGAAGCGTAAAGCTCCTGCTATTTGGGGATACTCCCTTTCGGTGGCGACACGCGCATTTCTCGCCAGTGCTGGTACATTTGGCCAAGTGTTCGGTTTGCGCATTATCGATAGAGTGGGTAAGGGTCTACGCAGTGCGCCGCGCGACGCTTTGATTGTTGATTCTGTAGAAAAATCTGAACTTTCAAAGTCATTTGGTTTTCATCGTGCTATGGATACACTTGGCGCGACGCTTGGGCCACTCCTTGCATTTGCGCTTATACCACTCTCACACGATGGGTACAGACGGATTTTCTGGATAGCATTTGTGCTTGGCATCTTTGCTGTTCTTTCTTTTGTATGTGTCAAAGAAAAAAAGAAAGACGCTCTCACACCAGCTGCAAAGCCAAAGCTCAACTGGGCGCTGTTTCGTGAACATACAGCATTTGTGTCTATTGTTGGCTCAATTTTTATCTTTGGCCTTGGTACATTGCCAATCGGTCTTGTGCTCTTGAGATCTCAAGAGCTTGCTGGTGCAAGTATCGCTAATGTACCGTTTATGTATTTTGTCTACAGTCTTACATTTGTCCTTGTGGCGGTACCTATCGGTAAGCTTGCCGATAGACTAGGGGAGCGCAGAGTTATCGCTTCTGGATTTCTCTTGGCTGTCCTTGCGTATGTATTTCTTGTCAAAGCACAATCCCTTCCAGCTCTTATTTTGTGCTTTGTTCTTCTTGGTCTCTATAGTGCGGCAACAGATGGCATACAGCGTGCACTTGCAGGGAAGCTCATGAGTAAAGAGCTTGTCGCAACTGGACAAGGATTTCTCAATATGGCGATCGGTTTCTCGTCACTTGGCGCAGGACTCATTGGTGGTACACTCTGGACAGTGTATGGCTCACACGCGGCATTTTGGTATGCTGCCCTAGCTTCGGTTGTAGGATTGGTTCTCTTTTGGTATGTGACCCATGAGAGAAAACCTGCTATACTCGAGGTCTAACATACTCAAAGTATATGCTTGGAAAAATGAAATCAAAAAAGTTCCCGATCATTGTAATTATCTCACTTGCAGTGCTTATGCTGCTTATCTACGGTGTTTTCAATTTCTATAAGGCACGGAATGCGAAACTAAATCCAAATACAAATATGCTTGGCGCCGCAATCGAAACGTCTGTTGGTGTTATACGCCTTGTCTATATGAATGGTGCGACTATGATTGATAGTGAGCTTTTGCGTTCGACACCGTGTGTAGACTGGGATATCACTGTTGATAAGACTGCTACTGGCGCGACGATTAAGATCAAAGACATAAATATGGCGGAGGTTTGTGTGCAGATGCTCGCTACACCAGAGGTGCTCACTGAGAGAATTAGTGGCACAACAAAAGGTAGTGTATACAGTGTATTCTTGGAAAACGCTACCATATTTGAGGGAGCGCTCTCTCCGATCCAGATGCCACAAGCACCTACGGAAGGAATGGCACAGTAATACTATTATCTTTTAAAAACCACCTGATAAGAGTGTTTTTTAAAGGTAACTCGCATCCACTCGCTTACCCCATCGTGATCATATAACAAATAGTGTTCTCTTTTGTACCGTTCTGTTTCAAAAGTCCTCAGGGTCGCTTCGCTTTTGAGGTTTTTGCAAAAGCAAAAACAAACAAAGCTTGCTCAACCAGACATTTTGAAACTGAATCGGTGGGATATATATAAAAAGCCCTGCCACACCCGCTTTCTTTCGTAGTGAGGACAGGTCTGCGGGTATCACCAAAAGATAAAGTAATGAGCTTATTTTACTTCATGTCCCAAAGAAGCAAGACAGACTAGTGTGTCTACGCAGACCCGCAGCTAGAAAAAAATGGGGCGGCGAAAAAATATACATAAATGAGGAGTATTGCTGAACGATGAGCGAGCGGAGTGAGTTTTTTTTATTTATATACTGTCTCGTAAAGCTTTTTCCAAATCGCATACATCGCGTAGGTATCAAGCTTGCAGTATACCTTGAGATTGTACGCGATCTCTTCTCGTTCATTTTGAGGAAGTGTTCCTCCTGTCATTTGATTCCATTTTTCACTTGCGGTACCACCCTCACGAATGGCAAGGTCTTTGTATGTGAGTTCTGGAGCAAGGACTGGGAGTACATATTTGATCGATGTCGAGCCCATGAAGTCTCGCTCGACATAGTGCTGTTTGGTGAAGACATCCATAAGGTCATAAATACGGTTGTTGATGTTTGCCATGAGCGGCGCGAAATCGGCATTTCGCGCCGCAATTTCTACATTCCGCCCAATCTCAAATTTTTTGTTCCAGACGATTATACTGCCTTCTGTACCGATCCATTGTGACAGCGCTGTGGCAAGCGCGTCTGTCGGATCATCTGATTCTTCGTGTAAGTACTCGTAGTGTTCAGGCACTTCATCTGGGGTGCGAAGGACATGCAGTGAAAATTGAAAGGGTATCTGCTGATAGGGGGAAAAGCCCGTAAAGCGAGGAATCGCTGACGGATAGGTTTCGTAGTCGAGGAAGTAGAGCGGGAAGGTCAGTTTCTCAAGCTCATATCGGATGCCAAGCATATCTTTGTGCGGACCATATCGATAGGCGTCGATTTGTGCCTGTTGGTTTTTTGAGAATTCCATGCCTTCAGGAATATCATCAATCTGCCATATTTCTCTATCAACGAGTTCTTTGAGCTTTGTTTTACTCGCGCCGATTCGTGCAATGTCATGGATACTGTAGTCGGGAATATCAGGATTGGAATAGGGGAATGTCGTACAGTGCTTACTGCGACCCTTATAAATACATGAGCAATAGCCGGCTGGTTCATACTCTTGCCCGAGATACTCCTTTGCACGTTGCATCTTTTCTCGGGTTTCTTGTTCGAGTTCAGTCACTTGTTCTGTCATGTCATCAGAAACAAAAAGCTTCTCAAGCTCAAGTCCTCCTCTTCGCACGTATGTCGGATCCATATGAAGGATGAAGCATCTGCCGACTTGTATACCCGCGTCCATGAGCACGACGCGCTGAAATGCGAGGTCATCGACGTGGTTACGGTCACCAGTTTCCTTCACGCTATTTGACGCTTTTACTTCGTAAATGTTCCATGTTCCTGTCTGTCCTGAGCTTGTCGAAGGATCGTATTCGAGTATGTCCGCCGCTGCAAGGAAACCATCTGAGACGAACACAGGTTGGAAGATGACAAGAGGTCCTACATTAGTAGCGAGCGAAGCTGAATCGATTAATTCTTGTGTTTTCTTCTGCCAAAATGCATCCCGCCCGTCGATAAGAGTGCCGGCAGGGAAGAGTGTACGCGCATAATCCTCGACTTCGTTACCAGTCTCAATAATAGACTTCTCAAATTCAGAAAGAGGAAATTGCTTATATACTTCACGCTTGTGTATCTTGATCCACGCGTTTTTGGGACACTCAAGATAGGTGAGATAGTCTGTTTTTGATATTGGTCGCATGAAAATATAATAACATCACAACTAGATATTGACAAAAATATTGATATATTATATATTTAAACAGTTCACCAAAAAAATAATAAATAATGGCTATTATCCTTGAAAAGAGAGATTTTTTACTCTTCATTGAGCCGGCTGGTAAATGTCATACACCGGTCATCGATAAGTACACCAAAAGGCTTACCGGTGCATTTCGCTCCGCAAAAGTTGGATTATCAAATTATAGCAATATTGCAAGAGAATATGACACAGAGGCTTTCTTTGACGAAAACGGCGGTGGCTGGAAAGGATCTCATGTTTGCATATGTGGCGCCATGAGTTCAAACAAGGACTATGCGATGTTGACACGTGATGTATTATCATTGCATATCGATCATCAGCAGATTGTACTGACGAATTCTTTGTGTATTCATTATGTAGCATGCCACAGAGATGATGTGCCTACAGAAATGCTTGAGCAAATCATGCTCCTTTCAGCTGATGATGCGGAACCGACTCAAACTGAGCTTGGATTAGGATAATTATTCAGCCCCTTAAATAAGGGGCTTTTTTTATTCCACACTCGGCTTCTCAAGGAGTGTTGCTGAGAGTTCTGGCGAGCTGCCGGTGATGCGGGTGACGTCTTTGTCTACCTTGCCAAGCTCTTTGTATGCACTGTTGTAGTGATTGACGGTTGTGCCAAGTGCATTGCCAAGCTTTGTCATATAGTCCTCATATGCTTTGAGATGTTTACCAAGCTCATCTACACGCTTGATAATATCTTTTGCTGTTTCCTCGATCTTAAACGCTTTGAAACCATAGAGCACACTTTGGAGGTATGCCATAAACGTCGTTGGTGAAACGATAATCACTTTTTTGTCATTGTATGCGTAGTCGATGAGATTGCGTGTATTTACTTTGACAGCACCGATTTCGTTTACCAAGAGGTCGTAGTAGATACCTTCTGCAGGGATATACATAAATGCAAAAGGAAGTGTGCCTTCTTCTGGACGGATATATTTTGCGGTCTCATCGATGCGTTTTTTGAGATCATTTTTAAATTCCTTTTCAAGTTCTTCACGCTGACGTTCGTCTATCGCCTGGGTGATGCGGTTGTAGTTGTCGAGTGAGAACTTCGCGTCGATGGGGATGATGCCTTCTTTGGTCACGATTGCTGCATCGACTGTTTCTTTATTTCCAAATTGATACTGCATTTTGTACTGACCTGGTGCAAGTGTGTTTTGCAGTATGAGCTCAAGGGATGCTTCACCCCAGTTACCGCGCTGTTTTTGGTGCTTCAATGTTTTCTCAAGACTTGCAAGCTGTTCGGCGATCGACATGAAGCGAGTAGTTGCTTCGTTTGTCTTGGTTTGTTCTTTGGCGACATCGACAAGGGAACGACTCATCTGTTCGTTGATCTCGCGCAAGAGCTTTTGTGATTCGGAAAATTGCGTTTGCACCGCCTGCTGCATCTCCTTGCGTGACTCGCCGAGTTTTGTGTCCATGACACGCGAGAGTTCATTCATCTGCTCAAGCAGAAGTGTGAGGCCGGTATCATCTTTTTGTACTTCTTTCTTTCGAGTCAAAAGTAGAATGACTGCTATGACAAGGAGTATAAGTATGAGTATAAGAATGGGGGAGATGGATTCCATGTGATTGATTGTAGCGTATTCTATACGGGCATTATACTTGACATATATATATCTATATGTTAATATAAGTATCAGATGTAGTGTGTGATGGGCTGACTGGCTTATTTTGGACCTTTGATGGATGTTCAAAATAAGCCAATCAACTTTCATATCTAAAAATCACATACTATGAAAATGCCTGCTTGTCGCAAGACAAAAAACGAGAATCTGCTCATCTGCTGTGGCGGATCGAGCATATTCTTTATGAACTCAAAAGGCGAATTGCTCGATGCAGCTGACACTGGCACTTGGAGTCAGGCAACGGTGTATTGGAGCAGTCCGAAGATGGAAGTTCCGCGAAATCTGCTTCCTGCGGTGCAGGATATCGCACGCAGATTTCAGAAGATGGTGCGCCCGACCGAAATGCCTGCCATCCCGAAAGGATCGGTCATTACGATTGTGTTTCATCGTCTTTTTTACCAGGTGGTAAAAAAAGATGACGGCATGTACCTGGCAATGTCATCCATAACTCCTAAAAACAAAGAGGAGTGGAATCAGCACAAGATGTGGACTTGTATCTACATGGGATCCGGCGAAGAGGGGTGTATCGACCTTGTCCCGCTCGAACCATTCAAGATCAACATGATCCGCGTGCCGGTTGAAAAGATTACGCTCATTGAGTTGCCCGAGCAGCCACATGTGAAAGCATCATAAATAATGATGCGCTCACAAATCACAAAAGGCCGGCGGTTTCCGCCGGCTTTTTCTTGTGTGTAGCTATTATTTCCCGAGCGCCTTCTCAAGTGTATACAGCCAGTCTTCTTCATCTGACTCATTTTCTTTTTTCTGTTTGTAGAGCCATTCAAGGTAGCCAGGATCTTTTTTTACGACATCTTCAACTTTTTCGCCATTGTATTTACCAAAAGAAAAAACCTTGATGAATGACGGTCGCGCTGAGACCGCAAGCATTTCTGCTAATGCTTTTTCTTTGTCACCCATTTTTTCTATATATTTTTTGTATAGTCGTGCAAACAGTTGCTCAAGTACGATGACATCACCAAGTGCATCATGTGCAGGAGCCTCGACATCAATATCAAGATAGTAGCGTAGGTATTGGAGATTGTAGCGAGGAATTACACTTTCTTCATCGAGGTGGCGCGCGAGACGGAGTGTGCAAATATAGCGAGGAACTATGATGCCTTCTTTGGCAAGCATGGAGACATCAAATTTTGCATTATGAGCGACAGGGATGGTTTCACTACTCTCAAACAATGATCGTATGTTTTTGTATTCGTCACTTGCAGTAAATACAGGCTTATTAGAAACCATACGATTGGTGATGTGGTGCACTGCACTTGCCTCAGGTGGAATTGATTTTGCTGGTTTGTAGAGTGCAGAAAAAGTAGTCTCACCATTTTTGTATGCAACCTGACAAAGTGTGTCTTCAGGTGTATTGCCAGTTGTTTCAGTGTCGAAAAAGAGAAATGTTTCCATGTGTACACAATAGCATACTGCCCAGTAGTAGTGTAGGATACTACTATGAGAAAAAAGTGCCAAGATACGCCGAAATTATATTTTTCTTCGCTCATACCACGTATGCCAATTGCCAAGAAACCTTGGATTGAGCAATTTTTGCCATTTTTCGCAAATCCGTTTTTCATCGGCAGGGTTGTGCGCTATGGTCCATTTATCAACCCGACACTGAGACCACTTTCTGGCTGTATTGGTGCAGATAAGGCACTTATCTTAAATGCGTTTCCAGCATCAGTGCGTGGTGAAGTGCTTGTATTTGATGCTTCGTCTATTCCTACTGTACATCAATTATCATTTCCGTATTATATCAAACCTGCAATCGGTGAGCGCTCAGTGAATGTGTATCGGATTGAAACTGAAGCAGATTTCATGGTACTCAAAAACGCGAACTTATTTGCTTCGGGAGTATGGATCGCACAGGAAGCATTTACAGGAACTGAATTTGGTGTCAGTGTCGTTCGTACACCTGAGACTGGTCTGCTTACTATTGTCTTTTTAACCGAAAAATGTGTCACAGGAAATGCACATACGGCAAGTATTGCAAATGGAGCAACGTTCCGTGAGTTATTGCATACTGCTGATAGCCTACTTATTCAATCATTTACAGAAAAATTAGAAGCACTATTTGCAAGTACACCGCTCCTTGCGGATTTCCATGCGGGACGGTTTGATCTGAAGGCGCGAGATCTTACTGCCTTACTCTCGGGTGAGTTCAAACTCATTGAGCTCAATGGCATCGGCGGGTTACCGCTTGCGTATTTTGGAGATGATCCATATACGCAGTGGAATAGCTATTTTCTTACACTACTTGCGATTGGCAAGAAGAATAGTAAACGTTTCTCTTTTTTTGCACGTCTCGGTAGGATTTTTAGTGATATACCGCGAGTTGCCTTCTTTGTTTTTAAGCAAAAGCATTTCCGTGCCTATTGGCGTCTTTCACGCAGATAGAAGCATTGTGTGGTATAGTACTAGTATGCTCCACGAACAAATAAAACTAGAAATAAAAGAAGCTATGCTTGCCAAAGAGCAGACAAGACTTGATGTCTTGCGTGGACTCTCAAGTGCTTTCACAAATGAACTTATTGCAAAAGGGAGAAAGCCGCAAGAACTACTTCCAGATGCAGAAGCACTCGCGGTCATCATGCGTTCGGTCAAGCAACGCAAGGACTCAATCGAGCAGTTTCTCGCGGGAGGACGCGCCGATCTGGCAAATGAAGAAGAGGCACAGCTTGCATATCTCGTGCGGTATATGCCAGAGCTACTCTCACGAGAAGAAGTTATGAAAGTCGCAGAAGCAAAGAAAATAGAGCTTGGTATCATTGATAGTACAAAGAAAGGTATGCTCATGTCAGCACTCATGAAAGATCTCAAAGGTAAAGCTGATGGGGTAATGGTCAAAGAGGTAGTCGACGCATTATTTAATTAATTTATTTTTTAATTATGAACCAAATAGAAATGGGAGGTGCTGTAGAAGAAAGAGGAGAAAACGTTGTTACTTTAACTGAAAAAGGAAAAGAAAGTATTGCGGAAGCGAGAGCGGCGTATGCACTAAGTGAAGAACAGAAAAGGAATAAAGAAAAAGAAGTACGGATGCGTTTTCGTGATTTTTTCAAAAAAATGGCTTCTCTTCCGTCTATACACCCCCTGTATAGAGAGTCTGGTTTGTCTATTGGTGCCCGAGAAGAGCGCTTTAAACATGCTTGCTCATGTCTCGATGAAAATGATAAAGAGGAATTTGATACTTTGTTGGTGGAAATGAAAAATACAATTGGTCTCACTGAAAAAGATGTATTACTACTAGCTCAGTCAGACCTTGAGTCTTTTATGTAATCTAATAACTATTATACTCTTATGAAAATAATTCTTCATTGGATCATTCTTGCTGCAGCAGTATTTGTCATGCCGTACTTTATACCGGCGATTTCTGTTGCCACAATTGTCACCGCACTTATCGTTGGTGCGTGTCTTATGTTTATCAACCTCATCATACATCCGATAGTCGGCATCCTAACATTACCGATAAATCTCATCACGTTTGGACTCTTCTCACTTTTACTCAATGTGCTCTTCTTTTATTTTATAAGTACTTTTGTCAGTGGTTTTACAATTGGGACACTTACGGCAGCATTTTGGGGCGCACTTGTTGTTTCTGTCATAAACTGGGTGAGTGATAAAGTTTCCTCTTAAAGGCACTACATGCTTACTGTCACTACACTTGCACAGTTCGCATATGAATATGTTGCGTTGGTATATGTACTGCTTTTCTTGGCAATAGTCATTGAAGGTGAGCTTGCAATGATTATTGCAGGCATACTGGCGCAGATTGGTGTCCTTGATCTTGTTATGGTGCTTAGTGTCGCGTACGCAGGAGCAGTAGGGAAGACAGTATTGTGGTATTACCTTGGTATGTTGCTCAAAAAAATAAAATATGCTCAAAAGTTCTTTTCGTATCTTGAAAAAAGAGTCCTCTATCTCTTTCCTCGACTTAGGGAGCACCCATTTTGGTCGATTTTTTTCTCAAAGTTTATCTACGGCATAAACCATTTTACCCTTGTGCTCTCTGGTTTTATGCGACTTGATTTCAAGACCTATCTCAAAGCTGAACTTTCTTCTTCTGTGCTTTGGGTGCTTGGCATGCTCTCACTTGGGTACTTCGCAAGTACTGCCGCGATTGGGTATAGCAAAGAATTTCATAAGTTCTCGCTCATAATCCTTTTGTTTATACTTGCTTTTATATTGGTTGAAAAATCAATAGCATTTTTTGTTGAGATTGCACGAGATGCTAAAGAAAATCAAAAATAATATATGTATACATTTCGCAACAAAAACTTTTTGAACCTATGTAATAAACGAAAGACCATCGCTGTACACGATGGTTCATTTCATACAGACGATGTGTTTGCTGTTGCTGCACTTACTCTTGTCTATGGTAAGTGTGTGCGTATCGTTCGTACTCGTAATCAAAAGAAAATTGAAAAAGCCTCGGTCGTAGTTGATGTTGGTGGTGAATATGATGCCTCACGAGAACGTTTTGATCATCATCAGATTGATGGTGCCGGAACTAGAGAAAATGGTATTCCGTATGCAGCATTCGGTCTTGTGTGGAAAAAATATGGCGTGGATTTGTGTGGTTCAAAAGAGATTGCCGACAAGATTGATAGCGTCCTTGTGCAGCCGATAGATGCAGTTGACAACGGTATTGATATTGCAAAACCACTATTTCAGGGTATTCATACGTATGGCATACACTCGATTATTTCTTCTTTTATACCCACATGGAAAGAGAATAGAAATCCTGATACACAATTTTTCAGTGCAGTAGCATTTGCAAAAAAACTCCTTTTGCGTGAAATACAACGAACACGAGATTATTTGGAAGCTATAGAATATGTCGTGTCTATGTATCACGCCTCAAAACAAAAGAGTATTATCTTCGTCGACAAGCCAATTGGTCGTGCACAGATAATTTCTGCGCTTATGGAGTTTCCAGAGCCGGTATATGTTGTGTATCCAGACAGAGAAGGGCAAAAATGGAGCGCCGTAGCAATGCTTCGAGAGTTTGGCTCATTTGAATCACGTAAATCATTTCCGCTTGCATGGGCTGGGGCACGTGACGAAGCATTGCAGAAAATCACTGGAGTTTCTGATGCACAATTTTGTCATAACAAACGATTTCTTGCCACTGCTCACTCCAAAGAAGGAGCATTAGCGCTTGCACAGAAAGCACTTACTAGCTAGTATCAGCATACTATGGCATTCACTGACGAAATGAAATTTTATGCAAAGGCGGGCGACGGTGGAAACGGCGTAGTGCGCTGGAGGCATGAATATGGCAAAGAATTTTCTGGTCCAGCTGGCGGTGATGGTGGCTGGGGTGGCAATGTCTATGTCAGGGGGACACGTGATGTATATATACTCGCCAAATATCGGCACGAGAAGAAATTTGAAGCCGGTCGTGGTGAAGACGGTGGGTCAAACAGCATGCACGGCGCAAATGGCGTAGATATGTACATTGATCTGCCACTTGGTTCTGTGATACGTAATCTTGAAACAGAGACAGAGATCGAACTTACGAAAGAAGGACAGAAAGAAATTTTGCTTTTGGGTGGGCGAGGCGGTTTTGGTAACGAACACTTCAAAGCGTCGACAAATACCACTCCACAAGAATCAACACCAGGTAAGCCGGGCGCAGAAGGGAATTTCTATGTTGAGCTTCGACTATTTGCTGAAGTCGGTCTTGTTGGTCTCCCAAATGCCGGGAAATCAAGTTTGCTCAATGCTATGACTCGGGCACAAGCAAAAGTAGGTGCCTATCAATTTACGACTCTTGATCCAAATCTTGGTGATTTCTATGGTCACATTATTGCTGATATTCCTGGCTTGATTGAGGGTGCGTCTCTTGGCAAAGGACTTGGTGTAAAGTTTCTCCGCCATATCAAGCGTACACGCATGCTTGCGCATCTTGTATCGTTTGAAAATGAAGATATGTTCGCTACCTATCAGATGATTCGTTATGAGCTCGCGCAGTATGACTCGGCACTTTCAGAAAAAGATGAGGTGATTATCCTCACAAAAACTGATATAACTGATGCAAAGACAGTGGCAGAAAAAATAAAAGAATTTGAAAAGTTGGGCAAGAAAGTCTTTGCACTCTCGCTCTATGATGATGTATCAGTAAAAATGTTTACAGACGAGCTCTCAAGAATTCTAGAAACCAAAAAATAAAGCCCGGTGGTATCCGGGCTTTTTGATGCAAACCTTCGCTCATGCCACTGCGTTTTCCACCGTGCCGTTCCTTCTGGCGATGGACACATACGTTGCGTTGTCGAACTTCCGTTTGCAATCGGGATTGTTGCACACGTGTCGATTGGCGAATATTTTTTTAAGTCGCAGGCTAAGGCGCTTTTTGATTTCATCTGCGGTACTCCAGTCTGGGCAGGCGCGGATGATGAGATCGCGAATTTTAGGGATCACGGAATCACCTTTTTGCTGACAATAATTACATTTTGCTTCGTGGCGCGACTTTTTCCTTAGCTCCTCAATCGAAAGAGCGCAGATGATTCTCTGTTGTCAGTTCTTTTCCGGCTCAATTGCGAGAGTGATATTCATGCTGATTTTTTTAGTGGTGAGACTTATGTCGAATGTACGTTTCTTTGAAATAGTACTGATTGTATCCGTATTTGTCAATAAAAAATGCCGCTTTGGTTTTCAAAGCGGCATTTTCGCAAGTAAAAAGATGATTATTTTATTACACTCATGCGGGCGATCTTGCGAGTATCGCATGCGATGAGTTCTACGGAGTAGAGTCCTGTCGCCAGGTCTGCTACCGATAGTGTTACTGTTTGTGTACCATAAGGCAGCGTTCCTTCATTTTCCGTCTTCACCAGTTTTCCTGTTATGTCATATATGTTGACGATGACATCGCCACTTACTAGATGATCAAACACAATTGTTGTTACATCCTGGGTCGGATTGGGAAAGAGGGAAAAACCAGAAAGTGTGATCGCACCGGTAACGTCTGTTGTCTGTGTGACGGTGATGTTGTCGATGTACAGGTTGTTACCAAAACCGTTTGTAGTCACGAACTTCACGTACACATTGTTTATTCCTACAAAGGCATTGAGCGATACATTTTCGTTGCGCCAATCGCTCGAATTCGTCGGTGTCCAGTCAACTGTTGTTGCTATCCCAGTTGCAAGAGTTGTACCAGCTTTGTTGTATAGCTGTACCCAACTTGCGCCGCAATTCGTCGAAACAAATATCTGCAAACGCTCGTAATATTGTGCATCATAGGGTCGATAGGCAACGTCAAATGTCAACATAGTACTCATTGGATTCGTTAGATTCAATGGTGCCATGATGAGCTCATCGGTTGCCCCGATGTCCTCGTAATTGAAGGCATCAAACTTGATGCATGGGGTCGGGTTACCAGCTGTGGTCACACGTGAGAGCGTGATTCCTGCATCAGAATTAATGAGCCCCCAATCAGTCGGCGGGTAGGCCACAGGGGTAAAATCTTCCATTATTGGTGGCATTACCACCGGGGTCACTTGGCTTACAAATAGCGGATAAGAGGCAGTATTGTTGTACGGATTGCCGTCAGTGCTACCATTTGGATTGGTTGTGGTGACAGTGAGCGTATGTGCGCCAGCGGTCACAGTCTGTGGTGACAGCGTGATCGCTGTTGTCCCACCTGCCGAAAGTGTACCGTTCCAGTTGTAGAACTGAGGAGTACCACCATCGATATCAAAGGTAATGTCACAAGACATCAACATGGTACTTACGCTATTGTTCTTGAGATTGACTACAGGGAATATCGTAGTGCCGCAGTAGAGTGCTTGTGCGTTTACCGGACTCACATCGAGTGGATACGGACAAGTACTGAGTGCCGCAAGCATCTCTCCCATAGTTACCTGTCCGACCTCATATATGAGGTTGTTAGGGCATACCATGTATACGATAGAAAAATAGTTTACCGCCCAACTTGTCTGAAATGCGAGTGCCTGCGCCGGAGGTACATCAATTATCGGAAAGGAAACTCCCGTTACCCAATCACCAAGTGTACTGATTCCAGTACCTTGGAGGTCAGCAAGTGTTGTCGCACCGTCTGCTTCAATATGAAGTACTGTACAAATACTGTCGACGGTACCTGATGGTCCGTGTTCAATATACATGCTGTCGAGCGACAGGGAGTTGTAATAATTCCATGCCGGCAATGACCAAGTAGCCGAAATGTTGATAAAAACGGTTTTACCCTGGCCCGTCAATGTGTACAGGTCAACAGTGTTGCTGTTGATATCACTAAAAGTGAAGTTCGGTGCGATACTTCCGTTTGCAAGTTGTGCAAAGGTTGTGACGCTCATCATGATGAACGAGATGGTTGTGACGAAGATTTTTTTCATCTTTGCTGTTTTTTGGTTGTGAAATGGTACTTATATTGAATTTATGTATTCTTTCGTGATTATTCACTAAATGTATATTTTGTCAATAGATTCTGGGGTAGTAAAAAGCCCACACATAGGTGCGGGCTTTGATTTTTGATACGTATCTAGTTACTTCAGCAAAAGGATAACCAATATGATTACTGTTGCTAAAAGTCCAATACATACCGCAAAGAGCGTCTTAAATTGTCTCTTCCAACAAGGAAGAGCATCAAACGCTTTCCAGCAAGCACAAAAAGTTTCGTACTTGCTTTTGAAAAATGTGCAGATTTTTTTGCACAATGAAATAATTTTTTCCCATATCCGTACCCAGAAAAGTACGATAACAGAAAATACTGTACTGCTTCTTGAAGCCATGTAATAGGCTCTAAAGAGAACAAAGTATATTACTGCAATAATTAGGAGTGCAGCTAACAGATCACGCACAAAATAGAGCACTACTCCAGCAATAAGTACCAGACAAACACCCCGAACCGCAATAAAGAAATACCGAAGGGACCTTTTCACTGACTTCGGATCAGTATTCCCTTTACGCAGCAAATACAGCAGATTGGCTAACTTCCAGAGGCCAATAATCCCAAAAGTGAGAAGAGAAAGCCAAAGAGGAAATATTACCGGAGCAGTCGTGGTTTGAATCACAACACGTTCACTGATGGTGGTAACGTTTGCCACTACGTAACGCATAGCATTCAATTTTTCAGGATGCAGTACCGCATCATTTGCTTCAACTGTGTCAGGGAATTGTATTTCCTCTGATCTGATTGAATCAACTGGTATGTTGTACTTCATGAGATATGCGCCAACACGATTCGCTCGCTCTTGTGCTATTTGCTCATTTTCTGATTCAAATACACCAGGTTGTACAGAATTTTTAAATCCATACTTTGCTGCTTCAGGTGAAGCAGTAGCGAACAGTAATGTGACGCGTGCAGTCGGTTTTGCAGTTTGGCGCATCTTTGGGTTTGCCGCTTTGCGAACAGCAGCTGATGTACCATCATAATCTAAAGCATAGTTAATGTTTGGATTGTCTAAAATTTTGCTTATTTCGTAAGCAATTTTTTTGGCGACATTCTCTTCTGCTGTTGCATCAGTTGGTGGAACCAAAACGAATTTTTTGGCACAGGGATACTGTACCTTAAATTTGTAGTGCTCAGTATCTTTGACAATACTTTGCACTTCTGCCTGCATCGGGGAGAGTAGCCCCCATGGATTAAACTGTGTACCCGAATCGTCTGTCGCTTGGAAACGAGTATACCATTCAGTGGTGTCACCGAGTGACGCGCGGTGAGTATTCCAGCCAATAAAACTGAACATACAGATGAACGTAGCCAATACGCAGAGTATTGAAAATAGAGCAGTTTTTTTCATGGTGCTGACGTGAGGGCGCCCCCTTTTGTGGATATGTGAGTTTTTTTAAGGATTTCTAGTCTTATTATACACTATTACAATATATATGTCAAGCATACAAAACACTGTCATTTCTATATAATTCAAGATAATGACTCCCAAATATACACTTACTGTCGGTCTCGAAATTCACGTTGAACTCAAGACATCGACCAAAATGTTTTGCAATTGCAAGAATGATCCAGAAGAAAAAACTCCGAATAGAAATATTTGTCCGGTGTGTATGGCGCATCCTGGTACTTTGCCAGTCATAAACAAGCAAGCTGTCGAAAACGTCATCATGGTCGGTCTTGCGCTTGACTCAAAGATAGCTGACTTTACAGAATTCGATCGAAAAAATTACTTTTATCCTGATATTCCAAAGGGCTATCAGATTAGTCAGTACAAGTACCCAATCGTTTCTGGTGGTTCACTTGCTGGTGTTGCGATTACTCGCGTACATCTTGAAGAAGACACCGCGACAAGTAAGCACGACCGCGGAGAATATTCACTTATTGATTTCAACCGGGCTGGTGTGCCACTTATGGAACTTGTGACAGAGCCAGTTATCCATGACACAGAAAGTATTGTTCGCTTCGGCAAAGAGTTGCAACTACTCCTGCGGTATCTTGGTGTGTCTGACGCAGATATGGAGAAGGGGCAGATGCGTGTTGAAGTTAATGTCTCAATTTCTCCAGATCCGACAAAGCCAAGTAAAACATATGTCGAGCTCAAGAATATCAATTCATTTCAGTCTGCAAAGCGTGCGGCAGAGTATGAAATAGAGCGCATGACTGAGCTTTGGGACGCAGGAAGACAAGATGAAATCGTCAAAGAAACACGTGGCTGGGATGAGACGAAGCAAAAAACATTTTCTCAGCGGCGCAAGGAGGATTCGCATGACTATCGTTATTTCCCGGATCCGGATTTGCCGAAGCTCAAGCTCTCGGAAGTGTTTGATCTTGCAGCGCTTCGGAGTGAATTGCCTGAATTGCCGGAAGCGAAGCGCGCGCGCTATGCGAAAGAGTTTGGCATCAAGGTGGAGGATATCGAGATATACGTTGGCAATTTAGTGCTCTCAAAATTTTTTGAAGCTGTAGCTGCTTTGCTTCAAAATAATCAGGAAAAAATAAAAATTGCTTCTAATTACATAACATCAGATCTCGTGGGTTATTTAAAAAATACTCCTAATGCAAGGATACCTACCCCTCAAGGTTTTGCTAAGCTTATTGAAATGGGAAGTCAGGGTTTGGTTTCATCTAGAGGAGTAAAAGATATTTTAGGAGAAATGGTGATCAGCGATGATACTCCAATGAATATTGCAAAGAAAAAAGGTTTATTGCAAATAAGTAATGAAGATGATCTTAGAGGTTTGGTTCAGAGGATAGTTTTAGGTAACGAAAAAGTAGTCGCCGAGTACAAGGCGGGGAAGGAGTCGGCGATGCAATTCTTTGTCGGGCAGGTCATGCGCGAAACAAAAGGAGCAGCCAATCCGGCGGTAACACAAAAATTGATACGGGATATTTTGGCAAAATAAATCCCCTATATTCGTTGTCTTGAACATAGGAGATTTTTCGAGCGATAGATGCTCGGCTTTTTATGCAACTTTCCGGAGAATGGCACTCGGCTCTTCCTGTTTAATGGTGCCGTATTTCGGATTTCCAGCAGTGCGCTTGCTCCATACCGGATGATTTTTCGGCGCCGGTCGGCGTGAGGGCTTTACTTCTTTTTCAAGCATATCCCAAGGTATGGATATGGATAAAAGACTTATCAATCCACAGATTGCTGTAGTGATTTCTGAACCTGTTTTACTGAGCATCTGTTCAGGGATTTGTCCTTTGAAAATTAAAATGATTGCGCAGTTCGCACCTGCAGCAATGAGTAGCAGGACAGCTCCTGTCACTTTGCGCTTTAGTTTTGCATTCATGTTTTGAGTTTTTTTATGTTCAAACTACTATTTATAATAGCATATAATATATATATGTCAAATATCTGAACTAGATAAAAATATTTGCTATACTAATACTATGAAAAAAATCAGAGTAGCAATAAATGGATTCGGTAGAATCGGCAGAGCATTCTTCAAACTTGCGTTTGAACGTCCAGAAATAGAAATAGTGGCAGTCAATGATCTTGGTGATCTCGATAATCTCGCGTACCTTCTCAAGTACGACACAGTGTATCGTACTAGCAACCTGAAAGTTAGCACCTCAGTCTCACCTGAGCCTGCTTTTATCGTTGATGGAAATAAGGTGCTGTATCTGAGTCAAAAAGATCCTGCACAACTTCCTTGGAAAGATTTGGCTATTGATGTTGTTGTCGAATCAAGTGGTTTTTTTGCAAGCTATACGGGTTCCGAAGCACATATACAAGCTGGCGCAAAAAAAGTCGTCATCACTGCACCGACGAAAGACGAACCAACAGAAGCTATTGCTGGCGCCACAATTCTTCTTGGTGTAAATGAAGAAAAATTCAAAGGCTCTATCATCACTTCAAATGCGTCATGTACGACAAATGCTGCATCTCCAGTAATTGCCATTTTGCATGAATCAATCGGTATCGAGAAAGCGATTTTGAATACAGTGCACGGTTATACTGCGACGCAAGCACTTGTAGATAGTCCAGCAGGGAAAAAGGGGTATCGTGAAGGCCGAGCAGCTGCCGAAAATATAATCCCTTCATCAACTGGCGCGGCGATCGCTGTGACAAAAGCATTTCCAGCTCTGACAGGACTTTTTGACGGTGTTTCTATACGTGTACCAGTACCCGCAGGTTCAATCGCCGACATTACATTTATTGCCAAGCGCCCGACGACAAAAGAAGAAGTAAATGAGCTTCTCAAACAGGCGAGCATGGATCCGCGTTGGAAAAATATTTTTACAGTTACTGAAGATCAGATAGTCTCTTCAGATATTCTCGGCAGCCAATATGCATCAATTGCTGATCTAGAAATGACACGAGTTGTCGGCGGGACACTTGTAAAAGTGCTTGCATGGTACGACAACGAAATGGGGTATACAAGAACCCTCGTGGATCATGTCGTTAAGGCGGGAGAGATGATTTAAACAAAAATAAAAAAGCAGCTTTAGAAATGTTCTAAAGCTGCTGGTTTTTGCCTTTTCCTATCTTTTTTTGAAAAAGTCGTTTACTTACTCCAAAATGTTTTAAGTTTTGGAGTAAGTATTCTGGTGGTAAAATCCTTCTTTCTCTATACAGGGGTCGAGGATGATTTTCGTCGTCATTATACATAATTTTCCCTACATATTTTTTTTCAATGAGTATGGTAAGGTGTTGGCATTGTAAACCATCAATTTTTTCTGGTCTACAACTGCCTTGCGTCCAGTTCTCAATTTAATCCATACTCGATATTCCTGCGTAACAGCTTCAAGAACTTTTTCAGTTTGGCTTCTGATCCTTTCCCATTCTTCCCCTTCCTTCCTTGCTCTTATTTGATAGTCCTTTCTTGATTGGATTTCTTTTGGGAGCTTTGTTTCGAGAAGATAAGAAAAAATAGGTCGGAAGACTTCACTCTCTAGTAAAGAAGAGTCTGCAGGAATTTTCTGATCTTTGTGATTCTTTTTCCAGCAGTAACGTGTAGAAAAGTTTTTGCTGCAGTCAATTATTTCCCATGGAAAACTACTGACTTCGTGAGAAATTTCCAAAATACGGAAATTATTGTGGTGTGCTCGACCAGAAATGACTGTTATCATTTGTGATTCATCTATGAGTATGGCAATATTTTGTATGCCATACTCTGTTCTTCCTGTGTTGGAAAGTGCATAACGCGCATGGCATATTTTTTCATGGCTATTGGTTTTTAAAAATGAAAGCGGTGGAAGCACGAGACACAGCACTCTCGCTTAGCGTCATGTCGAGAGCTAGCTAACTCTGACCTTTTGACCAGTGTAATGCTTGTCTGGCTGCTTTCCACCGTTATTTTTGACGCTCAAAAAATTATTTCAGCTTGTATTATATACTTGTCAAGTATCTAGAAAAAGATAAGAATTTATTCTTGAATTCTATGATATATTTAATTTATGAAAATCTACTTCGCTTCAGATCACGCAGGATATGAGCTCAAAGAGCGGTTGAAGCCGTTTGTGATAAACCTTGGATATGAAGTCGAAGATCTTGGACCAGATAGGTACATCGAGACTGATGACTATCCAGACACCTGCCTGCCAGCAGCAAGAGCAGTGGTAGCCAATCCTGGCACTTGTGCCATTATCATTGGTGGCTCAGGACAAGGTGAAGGGATTGTCGCAAATCGCATCCATGGTGTCCGTGCGGCTGTTTACTATGGCGGCACACTCGATATTATTCGCATCACGCGCGAGCACAATGACGCCAATGTGCTCGCGCTCGGCGCACGCTTCCTTATGGAAGACGAGGCGCAGTATGCGGTCAATCTTTTCCTTACAACGAAATATACTGGTGATGAGCGGCACGTAAGAAGAATAAAAAAAATAGAACTACTATCTTCGGATAACTAGTATTTTGTTATTGAGAATCTAGTTGTAAAAAGTTATGCCACAAATCATTCCGGCAATCATGCCGAAAAAATTCAGTGATATCGAGTGGAGTGTTGCCAAAGTAAACGGCATGGTAAAGGTCGTGCAACTCGATATTATGGATGGGAAATTTGTGAAGAATACCTCGTGGCCTTACGTAGGTGATACTGGAGAATTCGATCGTATCGAGAAAGAAGAGCAGGGAATGCCAGCCTGGGAGAGTATAGAATATGAACTTGATCTTATGATCATGGATGCCGACAAAGAATTTGAAAAATTTATAAAACTTGGTCCCAAGCGAATTGTTTTCCATGTAGAAGCCATGCCACAGGTAAAAGAGTTTCTTGAAAATCTTGATCCCTACTATCGTGAAAACATTGAATTTGGTATTGCTATCAATACAACGACACCGATTTCTACTATCGCAGATACTGTGAGACTCGTTGACTTCGTGCAGTGTATGGGCATAGAAAAAATTGGTTACCAAGGGCAGCTCTTTGATGAGCGAGTGCTTGACCAGATTCGCGCTTTGAGAGAACACTTTCCAGGTTGTATACTAAGTGTCGATGGTGCTGTCAATGAAGATACCGCACCGCGACTTATTGCTGCTGGGGCTGATCGACTTGTCATTGGTTCTGTCCTCTGGAAGAGTGACGACATCGAAGAAAAAATATTTGAATTTAAATCATTATAAATGTCTACTATTGTTACTGAAAAAGAAATACAACAACTACAACTGACTGCAAATACCATTCGTCAGACTATAATCCGGATGCTCATGGATGCTGGGGCAGGGCACACTGCAGGACCACTTGGTATGGCGGATATTTTTACCGCATTGTATTTCCATGAACTCAAGCATGACCCAAAGAATCCATCTTGGTCAGAACGAGACAGAGTTATACTTTCAAACGGTCATATTTGTCCAGTGCGCTATGCGGCGATGTATCATGCAGGCTATCAAATACAAAAAGAAGAACTTTCGACATTTCGAAAAATTGATTCGCGTCTTGAAGGTCATCCTGCTTTTCACCGATTACCGGGTGTTGAAACCTCATCTGGTCCACTCGGTGAAGGACTTTCTGAAGCGTGCGGTTTCGCGTTTGCAGCAAAAATGGATCACAAACCGCATCACATCTGGTGTCTGGCATCCGACGGCGAGCACGCTGAAGGTATGACATGGGAAGCAGTGATGCTTGCCGCAAAGTACAAGCTTGATAATCTGTGTGTCATAATTGATCGCAATTATATACAAATCGACGGTTTTACCGAGGATGTTATGCCGCTTGATCTTGGTGTTTCACTTGCAGATAAATACAAAGCATTTGGTTGGAATGTGCTTGAGATCGGTGGTCATGATTTTGCGGACATACTTGGCGCATTTGAGAAAGCAAAATCAGCGAAAGGCAAACCGACATGCATTGTTGCGCGAACGACTCCAGGTAAAGGAGTAGATTTTATGGAAAATAATTATAAATGGCATGGCGTCCCACCAAACAAGACGCAAGCAGAAGAAGCACTTGCACAATTGGCGCGTATAGAGGACGCACTACGCAGAGAGTAGTACTATATAGTAAATAAAAAGAAATGAATTTTATATTCGCAGACAACTATCTTGATGAAACAAAAGTAAAAATGAGCCCTATGCGCGAGGGTGCAGGTCTTGGACTTGCTGAGCTTGGTGCTCTACATGCTGATGTCATAGTCGTTGGAGCAGATACGCTCGAGTCTTGTCGTGCGCATCACTTTACCGAAAAATTCCCAGATCGCACCATACAAGTAGGTGTCGCAGAGCAAAATCTCATTGGTGTTTGCGCAGGTCTTGCGTACGAAGGCAAAGTACCGTTTGGTATCACGTATGCGCCATTTCTTATTGGTCGTGCATGGGAGCCGATCCGGACGACAATAGCATATCCGAGTAATCATGTGATCTTGCTTGCATCGCATGCAGGTATCGCGACTGGGACAGATGGCCCGACGCATCAAATGACAGAAGATATCGCCCTGACCGCGTGCCTCCCAGGATTTACTGTACTTGCGCCATGCGATCACGAGCAGGCACGTCTTGCAGTTAAAGCTGCATATGATTTGAAAGGGCCAGTTTATATCCGCTGTGCACGAGAAGCGACACCAGTCTTTACTACTCCAGAAACACCATTTGTAGTAGGGAAAGTACAGATACTAAGAGAAGGTACAGATGCGACCGTGATTGGGCATGGCTACATGACATACCGATTGCTCCAGATTGCAGAAGAACTCAAAGAGCTTTCTATTGAAGTTATAAATGTCCACACAATTAAACCACTCGACATAGAAACAATAGTCGCCTCAGCAAAAAAGACAGGGAAAGTATTTGTCGCTGAAGATCACAATATCGTTGGTGGTTTGGGGAGTATTATCGCCTCTGCACTTGCTGAACATGTACCAGTGCCGGTCAAGTCTCATGGTGTGTACGATATATTTACCGAATCTGGTTCTGCGAAGGATTTATGGGGTAAATACGGGCTTGATACAGAAGGAACAAAAAAAGCCTTACTTGATTTTCTCCAGAAATAGTTTGTGTTTTTCTTATGATCAAAGAGGAATGTTTTCAGAAAAAATGTTCTGCAAGTTCAACTCCGAATCAGTAGCTAATGCAGTGAGCTATCTCCGTCGTGAAATTATTGGCAAAAGACTTGATAGTGATGCGTTTGTTTTTCAAGATACTGATCCGTATATTTTTTAACTTGTTGACAACTTAGTCTTAAAAACAAGTATGTCTGTACGTAAAATAAAACAACCAGAAAGATCAACATATAAAAACTCCATCTGCTACAACCGGCGGAGTTTTTTAATTGCACCTATATAATTTTTCACTTCAATCTGAACTTAGTTTTTGTGCCCTCCTGTTTCAATTCCAGGCATTTTGTTTCTATCAGAAATTCAGTTTCAAGTGTCTGTAGTGTATCCTCATGTACTGAAATCTCTTTTTCGAGAGCTATAACTGATTCATTTATGGTCTCGGATCTATCTTTTATATTTGTTATGGGGTGTACTCCCCGTATTCCATAATTAGATTACCTTTGCTTTATACTCTGTCGGTGCTTTTGTTATATACTCTTCTAATTTTTCCCTTGAGAGTAAGCCCTTTTGTGCGCCAATATGCTGGACAACATTCATTGAATTAATTGGACCCCAGGCAAGTGCTTCGGAAACTGATTTACTAAGTGCAAGTGCTGCTGTAAATGTCGATGCATACGCATCTCCTGCACCAGTGCGCTCGCGTGGTGGTGCTATATCAGGATAGATTGGCATATACCACATAGTAATACCATCAGAAGCATATGCGCCCGCAGGGCCATCAGTGATAGAAACAATTTTCGGCCCGAGCGCATGAATTTTTTGCATAAGAATTTTCACCCACTCTGCTCTGCTCAAGGTGGGCTCTTTTGATGGTATGTTGAGAATACGCTCCGCTTCTTCGACATTGCAAAAGAACACATGTGTCTGTGCGTAGAGCTCTTTGAGTGTTTCGGTGCCAAGTTTCATCTGGAAGGTGCCAGGTTGAAAAGCAAGTTTTGTCTCTGGGTGCGCTTTGAGATATGCACTGATTTCATGATGATAGGGAAGTGAATTACTGCCAAGTGAACTCAGATAGATCCATGCGGGCGCAGTAGTAATTTTGGGTAGTATGTACTCAAACTCAGTGTGCTTGATGAGAATTGTACGATCTGTTTCGTACCAGAGCACATAATGATAATTTGTCAGTTTTCCGTCTTGTGTAGACACATAAGCAGTTGCAACATGCTCAGACTGGAGTGTTTCGATACATTCTTTGCCATTTAGGTCATTGCCGATGTGCGTGATGATTGCTGCTTTCAAGCCAAGGCGCGCCGCACTTACTGATGCATTTGGACTGTTGCCGACAGCACGAAGTATCTCTACTGATTCATAGGGGATCTTGTCACCAAAACGCATGCAAATTTCGCAGTTAGTATTGTCTATATTGCAATGCACAGATGCGTCTTCAATCCGGATAAATGCATCAGTCGTAATATCGCCTATTGCGAGAAAATCAATCTTGTTTTCCATACCATTATTTTAGCATAACATGAGAGCTTACTATGCTATACTTCTTGCATGAAAACATTGCGCGAATGTATACATGACGCGGTCAACAATCAGGTTGCTCTTGGTCATTTTAATATCTCAAACATCGAAGGGTTTTGGGCGGTTGTCGAAGCAGCAAAGGTAGTGAATGTGCCGGTCATTATCGGTGTCTCTGAAGGTGAACGTGATTTTATTGGCCTTTTGCAAATCGTGGCACTGGTCAAATCAGTGCGGGAGGAGACAGGTCAACTCGTCTATCTCAATGCAGACCATACGTATTCGTTTGAGCGCGCGCGTACTGCTATTGACGCGGGATTTGACATGGTGATCTTCGACGGCGCTAAATTACCAGATGAGGAAAATATTCGTATTACCAAGCAGTGTGTCGAGTACGCCCGAGCAAGTGGTCGCGATGTGCTTGTCGAAGCTGAGCTCGGGTTTATCGGTAGTGGGTCCGATATAAAAAAAGAAATTCCAGTTGGTGCGGTGATGAAAACCGACCCAGAAGTGGCGCGGCAGTTTGTAGAAAAAACAGGAGTCGATCTTTTTGCACCTGCCGTGGGGAATATCCATGGCATCATTCGCCCAGTAGAGGGTACTTATGAGGAGCGAATAGATATACCACTTGTTCGACATATCCGTAAGTCCTGCGGAGTACCGCTTGTACTCCATGGTGGCTCGGGACTCCCAGCGGAGGATTTTATTGATGGTATCGACGCCGGTCTTGCGATTATCCATATTAGTACCGAACTGCGGGAAGCATACACTGAGGCACTCAAGTCATCGCTCGCTGAACATCCGACTGAAATCACTCCCTACAAGATCACTATGCCAGCTCGTAGTGCTATGCAAAAAATAGTGGAAGAAAAATTGAAATTATTTAATAAATAATATGCAAAGCAAGAAGCCAGAACATTTAAAAAATCAATTTTTTGATATAAATAAATTTCCAAAAGAGGAAGGTATTTTACTGTTTCCTATTTCAATGTCTCGGATTAGTAATTCTCAAACCGCTCCTATCTATATTGAATTTTTAAAAGGTTTCTTGAAAAAAATCTCAGCTCCAAAAATTGGAGTCAATATTCTCTACGGAGATTATCTCTATCTTCATTCAAGTGAGAAAGCTGCAATTTTGAAGAATACATTTATGCATCAAGTTGTGAATCACAAGAATGCGTTACAGAAATTGATTTTCAAAAATAGAATAGATTTTCAGATTCAGCATGGATTTTCTTATATGAATTGGGGCGATCTTTATTTTGGCATAACAAGTTTTCCTGAATTGTTTGATAAGATTAAAAAAATATACAACAAAGATAAGTTATTCCAGAAATATCTAAAAGAAGATTGTGCTGCCTTTAAGAAAAGAATTTCTCAAAATCAGATTAATTTCTTTTTGGAAGAACATTTGATGACTTATCTTCTTACAAAAGGACAAATAAAACTTCCTAATGAATATATTCTAGGAAGAGAACAATGGATTCTTTCTTGTTATCCAGGTAAACCACCAAAGGGAATGGTGTATCTTTTTCAACTGAATCCACTCAAATTATCTAACCCGAAAAATCCATATGAAAATTGCCCAACGTATGATTTGAAAGATAAAAAACTTTACGACGCTAACAATATTGACCTCGCAACCTATGACCCGAGATAATTTAGAACTCCAAAAAGCAATAGCTGTAATTAAATCGCAATTCGGCGAAAATGCGCTTGATGATGATGCGACACTCGCCAAATACAGTCGTGATGCAAGCTTGTTTGAGATCAGGCCGCAGCTTGTGGTGTTTCCGAGGCACTCAGAAGATGTGCAGAACCTTGTACAGATAGTAAACGCGCACCCACAAGCAAAACTCTCAATCACCGCACGTTCCGCAGGTACTGACATGTCTGGCGGGGCAGTCGGCGAATCGATCATCATCGATTTTACGAAGCACATGCAAGGAATGGGGGAGATCGGTGACGACTATGCCGTCACACTGCCAGGTACTTTTTATCGTGACTTTGAAGTAGCAACACTCAAAAAGGGCCTTATCTATCCTGCATATCCAGCGTCAAAAAGCATTTGTGCCATGGGTGGAATTATTGGCAACAATGGTGCTGGAGAAAAGACATTGCATTATGGTAAAGCAGAAAACTATATTAAATGGCTTAAGGTCGTTTTTTCTGATGGTAAAGAGTATCTCGTAAAACCGCTTACCAAAACAGAGTTTGAAGCGAAGATTACTCAAAATGATTTTGAAGGGAATATATATAAGCGAATTTGGAACTTGCTACAAAACAATACTGAAGCGATTACCGCAGCAAAACCAAATGTTTCCAAGAATTCCGCGGGCTATTATCTCTGGAATGTCTGGAATGGACAAACAGAGATTTTTGATCTGACGAAGCTTATCGTTGGTTCACAAGGTACACTCGGGATCGTAACAGAAATATGCATGAAACTTGTACCGATCAAGAAGCACTCGAAGATGCTCATTCTTTTTATGAAAGATCTCAAGAATCTCGGCACGATTGTCGATACTATCTTGCCATTTGATCCTGAATCGATTGAATCATATGACGATAAGACATTGCGACTTGCGATTCGTTTCTGGCGAGGGTTTATAAGAAAGCGTGGTTTTTTTGGATTTATCAAAATGGGACTATCATTTCTTCCTGAGTTTTTCATGCTTCTCCGTAAAGGAATACCAAAGCTAGTGCTTATGGTGGAGTTCGCCGGTGATGATGAACTAGTGCTTTCCAAACAAATTACTGATCTACAGTCTGCACTTCTGAAATTCGGCATACCAATGAAAGAAGCGAAAAGTATTGCTGATGCAGAAAAATATTGGAGCATTCGAAGAGATAGTTTTGCTCTCCTACGTGAAAAGGTAAAAGGTAAGCACACGGCACCATTCATCGAAGATATTATTGTACGACCGGAATACTTACCAGAATTTTTGCCGAAGCTCAATGCAGTACTTGCGCAGTATCCTATCGAATACACGATTGCAGGGCATGCTGGAGATGGAAATTTCCACATTATTCCGCTTATGGATTTCAACGATCCAAAAACTGCTGAAATCATATACGAACTTTCTGATAAGGTATATGATCTTGTGCTTTCATATCACGGTTCAATTACTGCAGAACACAATGACGGTATTATTCGTACGCCATACCTCCTCAAGATGTATGGACTTACTATAATGAAACTTTTTGAAGACACGAAGCATATATGTGACCCACACAATATCTTTAATCCTGGCAAGAAAGTGGGTGGAACAAAAGAATACATACGAGAGCATTTGTTGAAGCCGGAGCATGTACATGGTTCCTGATTTTTTTTTGACAAAAAGATATTTTTAGGCTATTGTTTTTTGAGAAAATCACGGAACAAAAACCAATACTTTCAACCATGAATCAAAAACTGCTTTTCCTTAGTGACACGCCATTTCTTTTTATTTTTACCGGTCAGTCAGGCGCAGGTAAAGATACGCAGCTAAAACTTTTGCAAAGTTTTGTTTCTCAGTATTCAACCAGGAGGCAAATTGTTTATTCTTCCGGAGATTACTTTCGTGCTTTGTCAGAATCTGGATCGTATACAGCACGATTAATGCAAGAAAAAAACAATCGTGGAGAGCTGACATCGTCGCATATTTCCACTATGTTTTTTGGGCAATTTCTGGAAAAAAATTTTAACAATGAAGAAATAATCTTTTTCAATGGCGCACCTCGTTTTCAGAAAGAGGCTGCGCAACTTGATGAAGCGGTTCGCTTTTACAATTTACCTGCGTATGTCGCGCACATAAAGATTGATAATGAACTTGCGTTTGATCGATTAATGAAGGATGCAAGCAGGCGAGAGCGTCCTGAAACTAAAACTGCGGAGAATATTCGCCGCAAATTGGCTTGGTATCTTCCGGAAGTAGTTCCTGCAATTGAGTATCTGCGCTCATCAGATAGATTCATGGTTAGAGATTTTGAAGGAGATACGAGAGTGGATATGTTGCACAATCAGATCGTGAACAGTTTTTGCACCGCGACTGCAGTACATTAAGGGCTTTATTGTGAAAAAGCCATCTATTTTCTTCTGGATGGCTTTTTTTCTTTACTTTTTATAGGATATATATATAATACCCGACATGTTTACACTTGAAGCAACAGCACGTACAAATAAAGACAGTCTTGGTTTTTTTCGCGCAAAGGGAAAATTACCCGCGGTATTCTACGGTCTTGGTAAAGAATCAATCTCCATTTTTGTAAATGACGCAGAATTCAAAAAAGTCTGGAAAAAGGCAGGCGAGACTTCTACAGTTACTTTAGAAACACCATCAGGTAAAGTGGAGACACTTATCCATGAAGTAAAATGTGATCCTGTCTCAGGTTTGCCACAGCATGTTGACTTCCTTGCAATTGACACAAAGAAAACAATCCAGATCGCAGTACCGCTTGTGTTTGTTGGTGACGCACCAGCAGTCAAAGCAGGTGGTATTCTTGTAAAAGTTCTTCATGAGATCGAAATCGAGGCACTGCCAAAAGACCTTCCACACGAGATTACTGTTGATGTTTCAGTACTTATTTCTGCTGATGCCCATATTGCAGTCAAAGATATTGCTCTGCCAGTGGGTGTAAAAGCAGTGACAGAGGCTGATGAAATAGTCGCGTCAATTACACACGCACAAGAAGAAAATGAAAATACTAGTCCAGTTGACCTCTCGGCAATAGAAGTCGAGAAGAAAGGCAAGAAAGAAGAAGAATCTTCTGCTGAGTAACTCTTCCAGAATTACTAAAATATACACAAGAAAACCGCCCATACGGCGGTTTTCTTGTGCTCTTCATGTTATAATAGACAGCGTATGTTCAAGAGTATATTTAGACACATTGCTATCGCTGGTATCTTTTTCGGGCTTGTTTTGAGTGCTATTCCAATCTCTTTTGTATCAGCACAAAGTACTGGTCAGCAACTTGCAAGAGAACAAAGAGCGAAACTTGAGACTGAGCTTGCTGCACTCGAGGCGGAAATAAAACAAAAACAAAATGAATTAAATGGACAAAGAGGGCAGTCTGCATCCATTCAGCGTGATATCAACATTTTGACCACAAAAATACAAAAAACACAGCTTGATATTAAGGCTAAAAATATTGTTATCCAGAAACTTGGTGATGAAATTCAAACCAAAAACAGAACAATACAGTCACTTAGTCAAAAAATAGAAAAACAACGTGAATCGCTTGCTCAGCTTATCAGAAAAACAAATGAGCTTGATCGAGCGTCTGTGGTGAGTCTCGTGCTTTCGAGTGCGACACTTTCTGAGTTTTATTCTGATGTGGAATCATTTGAATCTATTAAAGCTGCCGTGCGCGATAATGTCGATCAAATACAATCAACAAAAAAAGAAAACGAGACACAGAAAGAAGCACTCAAACAGAAGCAAAACGAGGAAACTGATGCTCGTGTCGCACTTGAAACCAACAGACGTGCTATCCAAAGAAATGAGACAGAGCAAAAATCGTTGCTTTCTGTCAGCAAAAACAAAGAACAAGAATATCAAAAAATTCTCAATGATCGTGCACGTAGGGCTTCTCAGATTAGAAGCGCACTTTTTAGTCTTCGTGATACTGGTGCTATCCCGTTTGGAGATGCGTATAATTTTGCTCTTGAGGTGGAGAAGCGCACTGGTGTCAGACCAGCATTCCTTCTTGCTATTTTGACACAAGAGAGCAATCTCGGACAAAATGTAGGACAGTGCCTTGTGACTGATTTCATCACTGGAGATGGTGTCGGTAGAAATACGGGAAGACCTTTTGCTGGTATTATGAAGCCAGACCGGGACATAGCTCCATTTCTCGATATTGCCAACCGCTTGGGGTTTGATCCGAAAACTCGCCCTGTATCATGTCCGCAGCCAGGTGGGTATGGCGGTGCAATGGGACCGTCACAATTTATACCATCGACATGGGCTGGACTTGAACGACGCATTGCTGCTGCTTCAGGCTCTCGAGTTCCGAATCCATGGGTGGCGAGTGATGCGTTTTTCGCAAGTGGCGTATATCTTGCTGATTTAGGGGCAGCAAAGGGCGGGTATAGTGCAGAATTTGAAGCAGCAGCAAGATATTATGCTGGTAGTCGCTGGCAGACACGGGGAGGTGAGTATGCACGCTCAGTGGCACGACATGCTCAGAATATCCAGGAAAACATGATTGATCCGTTGCAAAACCTCTAGTATTGTGATAAAGTCTTTCTTATGAAAAAGGACATCCACCCGAAATATCAGACAAATACCAAGGCTTCTTGTGTGTGTGGGGCTGTGTATGACGTCGGTTCCACCAAGGAGGAAATTCGCGTTGAAATCTGCGCAGATTGTCACCCATTCTATACTGGTAACGAAAAAGTACTTGATACTGCCGGTCGGGTCGACAAATTCAAGAAAAAAATGGAAGCAGCAGCAAAAGTTGCAAAGCCAAAAAAAGACAGTAAGTAACTAAACACAATTCAAAAGCCGTTCCATGAGTATGCGGAGCGGCTTTTGAATTGTATACTCAATGTGTATATGGATATAACAGGACGTATAGACGAACTTAAAAAGAATTACAAGACAGCACATCTCGCTGAGTTGTATGATAAGCTGCTGCATGAAGAAGAGAATATCCGCAACATGATGGAAGCTGACGCATCACTTATCGAGATAGGCAAGGATGAGCTTGCCTCGATCGAAGTACAAAAAAGTGCTCTCGCAGATCAGATGAAAGCTATTATAGCTGCTGAAGAAGAGGAAGAGGAGTTTCCGAATGAAATTATCCTTGAAGTGCGTGCTGGGGTGGGTGGTGATGAAGCATCACTCTTTGCACTTGATCTTGCTGAGATGTATCAGCATTATGCAGATATGCAAGGCTGGCAGCACACAACTTTGCATGAATCGCGCTCGGCAGTCGGTGGATATAAGGAGGCAGCAATCGAAATCCATGGGAGAGACATCTATCGTACACTTCGCTATGAAACAGGTGTGCATCGTATACAGCGTATTCCTGCTACAGAAAAATCCGGGCGTATCCATACTTCGACAGCTTCGATAGCAATACTTCCAATTCGCAAGAAGAGCAAAATCGTTATCAATCCAGCTGATCTTGAAATTGAATTTTCTCGCTCTGGAGGCGCTGGCGGGCAAAACGTCAACAAAGTCGAGACAGCGGTACGAATAATCCACAAGCCATCAGGTATTGATGTACGCTCGACTTCAGAGCGTAGTCAGTTGAAGAATAGAGAAAAAGCGATGGCGCTTCTCACCGCCAAACTCGACATGCTTCGCGAAGAAGAAGAAGTGAAAAAATATGCTTCTGAAAGAAAAAACCAGATAGGGAGCGCGGATCGTTCAGAAAAAATACGTACCTACAATGAACCACAAGATCGTGTGACTGATCATCGCATCAAGCAGTCATGGCATAATTTACCAGCGATATTTAGAGGAGAACTCAGTGCTATCATGGACGCAATGGCGTCTGGAGTCGTCGGGGAAGGTGATGGTGAGGATTCTGACGAATAACTGTAGTATTGCCTTTGTTTTAATACATGGTATACTTTTCTTTGTAGTTTCCATACGTTTTGGCATTTTCTCTTAAGCTAGCGTTTTGCGTGTGCGGTGAGTATTGTTGAGAGCCTACGGACAATTACGTTTATTAGCCCCAGAATTTGGGGTCTCGAGATATATCTCGGGATTAGTTTATTTATTTTTGCTATGGCAAAGAAATTGTATGTAGGAGGTCTTCCTTACAAGATCACAGATGCTGATCTCAAGTCACACTTTGAGGCAGCGGGCGAAATTACTTCAGCTGTCGTTATTATGGACAAGATGACAGGTCGCTCAAAAGGCTTCGGATTCGTCGAAATGGCGAATGACGACGATGCACAAAAAGCAATCAATATGTTCAACGACAAAGATTTCGAAGGACGCACAATCATCGTCAACGAAGCACGCCCGATGGAGGAGAGACCTCCACGCCGCTCAAATGATGGCGGTGGCTACGGATCGCGCAGAAGCTTCTAATACGCTTAAAACAAAAAAGCACCTGAAAAGGTGTTTTTTGTTTGCGTATACTGGTCTTTTTTGGTATATTCCAGTAGTCATTTTGCGCGTGTAGTTCAGTGGTAGAATTGAGTCACTAATATTGGCAAATATAAGTGGTTCGCTCGTTCGAAATAGTATACGGTTTAATTCCTTGCGTGCGCGTGTAGTTCAGTGGTAGAACGCTGTCCTGATAAGACAGAGGCCGAAAGTTCGATTCTTTCCACGCGCACGGAGGGCGGTAAACCGCACTATTTCTCACTCGCTACCACTTATAAGACAGAGGCCGAAAGTTCGATTCTTTCCACGTGAGTACATACTAATCCTCATTTCCGAAGTATTTGCTACAATACAGACATTACTCATTTTATTTTTTTACTATGTCTCGTATATGGATTGAAAAAGCTGATGACAGTATTATTCGCTACATGAAGCGTGTATTCCCACTTGTAAGCAGGATTGCGCTATTCGTTGTCTTT
The DNA here is from genome assembly GCA_025453495.1 of Minisyncoccota bacterium. GTDB lineage: Bacteria > Patescibacteriota > Minisyncoccia > Phycocordibacterales > UBA9973 > JALOQM01. Next base: position 104,745 of record JALOQM010000002.1, read on the forward strand.
TTTTGGTTTGGAGTTCTCAAGGTATTGGAAGTAAGTCCTGCAAGTCCACTCGTCGGCGAACTACTTGAGCGCGCACTACCGTTTTTGTCATTCGACTCATTTATTGTGTGGTTCGGAATATTTGAATGCCTTATCGGTCTTACATTTCTTTTTAAGGGTCTTGAGCGATTTTCGATTGCACTTCTTGTGCCACATATGCTTATGACATTTGGTCCACTTGTGCTACTTCCCGAGATTGCATGGTCTCAGTCATTTGTTCCGACTCTAGAGGGGCAATATATTATCAAAAACCTTGCAATTATCGCACTAGCGATGGGAATCGCTGCTCATTTACGTCCGCTTGATGCAGATAAAAGCAAGTAAGTACTTCAAAACAGTATTTGCAAAGGCATGTAGTAAAAAATAGTAATGGCAACACTTTATATTGTCGCAACCCCTATAGGTAATCTTGAGGATATTACATTCCGCTCTGTTTCTATACTCAAAAATGTTGATTTGATTCTTTGTGAAGATACACGTACAACAAAAAAATTGCTTACAACATATGCAATACCTACTCATACCGCAAGCTACAATAGTCGAAGCACAGAAGGGAAACGAGAGCTCATTTTCTCTCTTCTTGAAGAAGGGAAGGATATCGCACTAGTATCTGATGCAGGTACGCCGTGTATTTCAGATCCTGGGGTGTTGATTGTTAGTCAGGTGCGTGCACGGTTTGGCGATACGGTTAAGATCGTACCTATTCCAGGCGCATCCGCTCTAGTGACTGCACTATCGGGAAGTGGTATTCCAGCATCAGAATTCGTATTTCTCGGATTTTTACCACACAAGAAGGGACGCGAGACATTGTTTAGTGAAATTGCCACTGCATCTCGTACGGTAGTATTTTATGAATCGCCACATCGTATAGAAAAAACGCTGGCATCTCTTGTAATACATCTTTCTTTGGATAGGACAGTTGTAATTGCTAGAGAACTCACCAAGGTGTTTGAAGAATTCGTCTCGGGTGACGCTGTGACAGTAGCCGAATACTTCAAAAAAAATAAGATTAAAGTAAAAGGAGAATTTGTTGTTATTGTATCTGCGAAAAACATGAAATAGCGCTTTCAAAATTACATCAATACAGCTATACTAGATGTATGACAAAGCAAAAAGCAGTATTTTTTTTAGGTATTTGGGTCGCTATTCTTCCATTTCTCGGTTTTCCTGCAGCATGGAAGCGTGTTCTTGCTGTTATTTCAGGCATAGTCATTGCATATATTGCATATACTATAAATAAGCAGCGCTCAGTAAGAAAAAAAGAGGTGCAATTAGTATCCGAGACAGAAACTGCAATACAGCATGAAGACGCAGTAAACTAGCTACCTCGAAAAGTTAAAAAGCAGAGTTCATGGAAGAAAAAGTTAAAGAAAATAAAAAAATCTATTATCACCTCATTGTAGTGGTGGCGTTTATAGCAATCTTTTTCCTTGGTATCTATATCGGATACGAAAGGCAGCGCGAAGTGGACAAAGTAGTAGGTGTGACAAATAAAGATGGTGGTGCGATTGTTTCTGATGCAGACTTCGCATCATTCTGGAAAGCATGGAATATTATCAATGAGAAATATCCGATTCCTGAAAAAGTTTCAAATCAAGACAAAATTTGGGGCGCAATATCTGGTCTCGCTGCCTCACTTGATGACCCATATACTGTATTTTTCCCGCCGAGTGAAGCAAAAGAGTTTGCTGATACTTTGAGTGGTGGTTTTTATGGTGTTGGTATGGAACTTGGGGTAAAAGAAAAAATGATCATTGTCATTGCACCGCTTAAGGACACCCCAGCCTACCGTGGTGGTATACAACCTGGTGATGTCTTGCTTAAGATTGATGATAGGATTGTCGCTGATATGACACTTGATGAAGCAGTAGATCTTATACGCGGTGAAGCTGGGACTACAGTTACACTTACGCTTCTACATGAAGGAGAAAGTGCTCCGACTGAAATACAACTTGTCCGCGAAAAAATAACTATCCCGACAATCGATACAGAACTTAGATCAGATGGTATATTTGTCATAAGTCTCTATAATTTTTCTGCGAATGCGAGTGATCTTTTTGCTGATGCTATAAAAGAATTTAAAGCATCTGGCTCAGATAAACTGCTACTTGATCTACGAGGCAATCCTGGCGGCTATCTTGATGCTGCCATTGATATGGCAAGTTGGTTTCTTCCTGCGGGAAAGCCAGTTGTAATTGAAGATTTTGGTGAGAAACAAGTTGAGCAAATACACCGGAGCAAAGGATACAACGCCTTTGGCAAAAATCTCGATATGGTCATACTTATTGATGGTGGCTCAGCTTCAGCTTCTGAAATTTTAGCTGGAGCACTCTCAGAACATGGCGTCGCTATTTTGGTTGGAGAGAAAACCTATGGGAAAGGCTCAGTCCAAGAACTCATACAGGTGACGCGAGACTCAGCACTCAAAATAACTATCGCAAAGTGGCTCACTCCAGAACGAGTTTCAATATCTGAGAAAGGAATAGAGCCTGAGATTGTAGTTTCAATTACACGAGATGATATAGAAAATGAGAAAGATCCACAATTTACCAAAGCAGTAGAAATACTCAAAAATAAGCAATAATCACCCATGAAAATAGTTTTTTTGAAGGATGTACCAAAGATTGGCAGACGGCATGAAATAAAAGAAGTAAATGATGGCTATGCTATTAATTTTCTTTTCCCGAAAGGTCTCGCAGAACCTGCAACTCCTCGCCGAATCGCCCAAGTTGAAAAAGTAAAACAAAATATCCGAGTTGAAAAAGAAATTAAAGACGACCTCCTGACAAAGCATATGCTTGCACTCAAAGATGTTACTCTGAGAATGGTTGCAAAGACAAATGAAAACGGTCATCTTTTCTCTGGTATCAAAGCAGAGGATCTATCCAAAGAACTTGCGAAACAACAGATCACACTGCCACCAGAAGCAATAGTTCTTGCACGACCAATCAAAGAACTCGGCGAACATATAATCTCAGTCGAGATGAAGAATAAGAAGTCACAGTTTACTCTTGTCATACAGTCCGAGCACTAACAAAAACACCCCCAATGCGTACCACTGGGGGTGTTTTTGTATCTATGTTAATTAGATAATGTTCACTGTTTTTTTGACAGTTGTTTTGCCATTGAAACGTACATGACGTTTTGCACCAAATTTAACTGTACCGTTTTTGAGTGCGAAAAGAGTATGATCCTTGCCAATACCAACACCAGTCCCTGGCAGTATCTTTGTGCCACGCTGTCTGACAATGACAGAACCTGCGCCAGCTTTTTCTCCGTCATAAAGCTTTGTTCCAAGGTATTTTGGATTAGAATCTCTTAAGTTTTTGGCTGAACCGCCGGCTTTTTTATGTGCCATAGATCGCTTTTATCTGCTACAATTAGTTTCTAAGACGTGATATCCGTAGACGAATAACGCAAATGATTATAGATAATATACGCCAAAAAATCAAGCATATGGCAATATATACCACAGAAGGCAGGGGATTGTCCGTTTGTATAATACTTGTACTTGCAATCGGTGCATTTGGACTCGGTCGCCTGTCAAAAACAAGCTCGGAAGGTAATGGCATACTTTTGCGGTACTCAGATGAGAAAATACAGAATACAGTAGAGACATGGGATACTACTCAATCTAAGGAAAACAGGCAAAATATTTCTTCTGCAATGCATACCAGTGCTTTATTTGCTTCAAAGAATGGCACAAAATACTATACCAATGCTTGTTCTGGAGCGTTGAGAATAAAAGAAGAAAATAAGATTTTCTTTGGTTCGGAAGCTGAGGCAAGGGAAGCAGGGTACGAGAAATCGGCAACTTGTAAGTAGATAGTTTGACATTTATATAATATGTTATAGAATGATATTAGTATTTTCTGCTGTGCATCAGTATTAAATACTTTCAAATAAGTTCATTCACAAAAAAACTAAATAATGAGAACTAAAACCATTCTTCTCTTATTGGTTGCGCTTTTTGCTGCCTACGCAGTACAGGCACAACAAAAAGACAGTATTCACTTTATAGAGGATACTCCCTATGACTCACTGCTTGCGAAAGCGAAGCAGGAAGGTAAACCTCTCTTCCTCGATTGTTACACGTCTTGGTGTGGTCCATGCAAGTGGATGGATACACACATGTTTACTGTCGACTCAGTAACCCATTTCTACAATACTCATTTTGTCTGTGCTCGTATAGACATGGAAAAAGAAGGTGAGGGGTCAACACTTAAGAAACAACTCGAAGTAAAAGCCTATCCGACATACTTTTTGATCGGATGGGATGGTAAGCCAATCGATCGTGTATCAGGCGCGTTTATCAAAAATGGTGAACCGCTTACAAAAGAATTCATCATGTTTGGCAAAAGAGCATTTGATGAGAGAGAATCGACGTTTTATTTGCTTTCAGATAAGTATGAAAATAGTTCTATATCACAGCAAGAGCTTGTCGAGTATATGGAGCGGCGCTCCATGATGCTCATGAGTACGAATAGTGAGGTAGATACTTTTTTCACTCGACAAAGCGATCCAACAGATTCACTTTCGTGGCACGTAATAAAACGATATGCAGGAGAGAAATCGAATGCATTTCGGTATCTTGTAAGTAATCGCGATATATTTAATTCGCGCTATACTCCTGATTCAGTAAATGGAGTAATTGAATTAAAGTACGCAAGAGCGATGTTTGAAGCATTTCGAGCGACAGATTCACTGGGAAATCGTTATATTGACTCAGTCGAATACTTACGTCTCAGAACTACTGTTATTGCTCTTGGAGCTGATTTCTCTGATAAGCTCGTATTAAAAATGGATCTGATATATTATCAGATGAAAGAGGACTGGAATCAATATATTGCCACAGCAAAAAAAGATATTTCCGCTTATTGGAATGATGCTTTGCTGTTAAACCAAATCAGCTGGTACTTTTATGAGCATGCAAGTGCTCCGGCTGATATTGCGCAGGCAGT
>JALOQM010000005.1 GCA_025453495.1 Minisyncoccota bacterium
AGACCATTGCCCGTATCAATGCCCTTGCTGACTATCTTCCTAGAACTCCGGTATCTACACCAGCACAGACACCACGCCTTGTAGCGCCAAGTACAGGGAGTGTTTGGAGTGTACTTACACCACCGGGCGAGGGGGTAGCTAGAGAAATGTAAATTCCTGAAAAGAGGCAAAAAATAATTGATGATAAGTGTACTTTTTATATGATTCAAGACAAAAACCAGTAATTACTGGTTTTTGTCTTGAATGGTGAGTAGTGCACACTACTACCATAGACATTAATACTTGTGATGTAGGCTGCTGATTTCTAGGAAAACACCTCGTCTATTTTTGTCTTGTGCCGTGAGCTAGAGGTTTTTTGAAAGACACATATAGGTATAAGTAGTTACGGTAGTACTATTGACGCACAGAAGAAAATAAGTAGAATGAACCCACTTCACTCTGATTGAGTTACTGGTGCGAGGAAGGCTTATCAACGCATAATCTCGTCGATTATCTTGCCACATAACAGCGCACTATAATACGGCACGCACAAAACGGGACATCGGTCACCCTGTTTTTTTCTTTTTTATAAGTAGCAGCATCTATGAGTAAAACTACGCACGAGAAAAAATATTTCTCACGATACAAAAAGCCACTGGCAATACTTCCAAATCTTTTGGAAAACCAGATCCATTCATTTGAGTGGCTCGTTCAAAAGGGTCTTAAGGAAGTCTTCAAAGAATTCTCTCCGATCCAGGACTATTCAGGAAAAAAGTTTGTTCTTGAATTTACCTCTTTTTCGCTTGGCGAACCAAAATGCGACGAGCAACATGCCAAAGCAAATAAACTCTCCTATGAAGGACAGCTCAAGGCGGTTGTGAAATTGACCAACAAAACAATTGGTGTTTCCAAAGAGCAGGAAATTTTCATGTCGGATCTTCCGCTCATGACCAATCATGGTACCTTCGTTATAAACGGTGTTGAACGTGTCGTTGTGCCACAGCTCGCACGTTCATTTGGTGTCTTTTTCACCGATATGGAAGTGAAAGGTAAGACATACTTTGGTGCCAAGATCATCCCTGCGCGTGGTGTGTGGATCGAAATTGAATCTGATGCTGATGGCATCATATATGTGCGCATCGACAAGAAGCGCAAGTTTCCTGTCACCTCGCTTTTGCGCGTCCTTGGTCTTACGACCGATGAGGCGTTACTCAAGCACTTTAAAGATGAAGAGCAAGTAAAGACACTCAAATTGATACTTGAGAAAGATCCTGCAAAGACGCAAAGTGATGCATATATAGAAATTTACAAGCGTCTTCGTGATGGCGATCTTGCAACAGCTGAAAATGCAAAGGAATTTATCGATGCACTTTTTTCTACAGAGCGATACGACTTGTCTGCTGTTGGTCGTTTCCGTTTCAATAAGCGCTTCGAAAAAGATATGAGTGATAAGGAAATGGAGCGCCGCACCATATCTGCAGAAGATGTCGCGACTATCATTATGCATATCCTTTTGCTCAATACTGATCCCTATGCAAAAGCCGATGATATCGACCATCTTGGACAGCGTCGCGTCCGCTATATCGGTGAACTTTTTCAACAGAAGATTCGTATGGGTATGGCGCAGATCAAGAGAAACATTCAAGACCGTATGTCTACGATTGATACCTCCACAACTCTCCCGATTGCGATTATCAATCAGAGACCGCTGCAGGCGCGTATTAAGGAATTTTTCACTACAAACCAGCTGTCGCAGTTTATGAACCAAGAAAACGTGCTCTCTGAGCTTGAGCACTTGCGTACACTCTCTTCACTCGGACCGGGTGGTTTGACTCGCGAGCGTGCAGGTCTTGAGGTGCGTGACGTGCACACTTCACACTATGGACGTGTCTGCCCGATCCATACTCCAGAAGGTCCAAATATCGGTCTCATCCTTCACTTGTCGATGTATGCGAAGGTCAATGATTTCGGTATCATCGAGACACCATATGTGAAAGTTAAAAACGGCAAGATCACCGGAGAAATTGTCTATTTGAATGCACTTGAAGAAGAAAAGTATGTCATCGCACACGCGGCAGTACAGTATGACGCGAGTGGGAAGCTTACTGATGAAAAAGTTGAAGCTCGTATCAAGACAGAGCCAGGTTTTGCACCACGCGAGGAAGTTGATTTTATTGATATCTCGCCAAACCAAGCATTCTCTATTGCAACTTCGATGATTCCGTTTCTTGAGCACGATGACGCGAATCGTGCATTGATGGGATCGAACATGCAAAAACAGGCAACGCCGTGTGTTCTTCCTGAAGCACCGCTTGTTGCGACTGGTATTGAAGAGCTTTCGGCAAAGGATTCTGGTCGCGTGATTGTTGCGGAAGAAGAGGGGACAGTTATCAAGGTTGATGCTAAAAAGATTGTTGTCAAAAACGTTAAAGGTAAGGAAAAAACATACGATCTTGTTAATTTTTCTCGTACTAACAATTTCACTTCCTTCCATCAGCGCCCGGTAGTCAATCTGAATCAAAAAGTAGCAAAAGGTGATGTGCTTGCTGATACCTCTTCATCAGATCGTGGTCAAATCGCCCTTGGACAAAACATGCTTGTTGCCTTCATGTCATGGAGTGGTGCAAACTACGAAGACGCGATTATTCTCTCAGAGCGTGTTGTTAAAAATAGTAAATTCACTTCGATTCATATTGAGGAGTTTATCTGTCTTGTCCGTGATACAAAACTTGGACCTGAAGTCACTACTCGTGACATACCAAATGTCGGTGAGGCAAAACTCAAAGATCTTGATGAGGATGGCGTCATTCGTATCGGCGCGGAACTCCGTGAAAACGATATTCTCGTGGGTAAAATTACTCCAAAGGGTGAGACTGAACTTACTCCGGAAGAAAGACTTCTTCGCTCTATCTTTGCCGAGAAGGCGCGCGATGTGAAGGATACATCACTCCGTATGGATCACGGCGCACGCGGTCGTGTTATCGGTGTAAAGATCTTTTCACGTGATCAAGGACACTCACTCGAATCCGGTATCATCAAGAAGATTGTTATCGAAGTCGCACAAGTGCGCAATATCTCAGTTGGTGACAAACTCGCTGGCCGTCATGGAAACAAGGGTGTCATCTCTCGTATTCTTCCTGAAGAAGAAATGCCATACATGGCTGATGGCACACCTATCGACGTTATTCTCACACCGCTTGGTGTCCCATCTCGTATGAACCTCGGACAGATTCTTGAAATGCATCTTGGTATGGCAGCGCATACGCTTGGCTATCAGGCAATTGTGCCACCATTTTCTGGTGCGACAGATATCGAGATCAAGGCTGAACTCAAGAAAGCAGGTCTTGCAGAAACAGGAAAAATGAAGCTCTACGATGGTCGCACTGGTGAGGCATTTAACCAAGATATTGCTGTCGGCTACATGTATATCTTGAAACTACACCACATGGTCGAAGACAAGATCCACATGCGTTCAATTGGTCCGTACTCACTTATTACTCAGCAGCCACTTGGCGGTAAAGCACAAGGTGGTGGTCAGCGCTTCGGCGAAATGGAAGTGTGGGCACTCGAAGGGTATGGCGCGGCACACACACTCCGTGAGATGATCACAATCAAGTCAGACGACATTATGGGTCGAAGCGCGACGTTTGACGCAATTATCAAAGGACAAGAAATTCAGGAACCAAATGCTCCAGCATCGTTCAATGTAATGCTCAACTATCTCCGCGGACTCGCGCTTGATGTTGAACTCAAGAAAGACGATGCACAAGATCCAGAAATAAACGATTAATCCATTCATCAATACATCTATGTCTAAAACAATTGATACAAAAGACTTTGAACTGATCTCGCTCTCACTCGCGTCTCCTGAGCGTATTCGTGAGTGGTCATTCGGCGAAGTAACCAAGCCAGAAACTATCAACTATCGTACCGGTCGCAGTGAACGTGGTGGGCTCTTTGATGAGCGTGTGTTTGGTCCTGAAAAAGATTACGAATGTTATTGCGGAAAGTATCGCAGAATCCGCTACAAGGATATTGTCTGTGAGAAGTGTGGTGTAGAAGTTACTCGCTCTATCGTGCGCCGTGAACGCATGGGACACATCGAGCTTGCAACACCAATCGCGCATATTTGGTTCTTGAAGGGTGTGCCATCTCGTATGTCTATACTGCTCAATGTACCAATTACTGATCTTGAGAAGGTAATTTATTTCGCAGGATACATTATTACCAAGGTCAACGAAGGAGAAAAGGAAACCATTCTCAAAGACCTCGATTCGGAATTCAAAACGAAGGTGAAGATGACAAATGACGATGAGACCAAGCAGAAACTCAAAGATGTGCTCTCAAGTACAAAAAAAGAAATCGCCGAGATATACGAAGGAAAGGTGCTCAATGAAATTGCATATCATCACTACAGTCTCAAATACGGTACTGCGTTTGAAGCGGCAATCGGTGCTGAAGCGATCTATACTCTTTTCAAAAACCTTGATCTTGAGAAATTGCGTCAGCAGACTGAAGCAATGATTGAGAAGGCAAGCCGTATCGATAAAGAAAAGCTCGAGCGTCGACTCTCACTCATCCGTTCTATGCAAAACGCAAAAGTGCGTCCTGAATGGATGTTTCTCACAGTCATCCCAGTTATCCCACCAGCGCTTCGCCCGATGGTTGCTCTCGAAGGCGGTCGTCACGCGACATCTGATTTGAACGATCTCTATCGTCGCGTCATAAACCGCAATAATCGCCTGAAGAAACTCAAAGAAATTGGTGCTCCAGATGTCATTTTGCGTAACGAAAAGCGCATTCTCCAGGAAGCTGTCGATGCGCTTATTGACAACTCTATTTCAGCAGGTGATAACGCAGCGATGAGTCAAGCACAGAAGCGTGCGCTCAAATCACTTTCTGACAACTTGAAGTCCAAACAAGGTCTCTTCCGTCAGAATCTCCTTGGTAAGCGCGTAGACTACTCTGGTCGCTCCGTGATCGTGGTGGGTCCACAGCTCAAGCTCTCACAGTGTGGTCTTCCAAAGCATATGGCACTTGAGCTTTTCAAACCATTCGTCATCTCCAAGCTCATCGAACGTGAACTTGCGTTCAATATTCGCGGTGCGAATCGTTTGATTGAGGAAGGAGTACCAGAAGTATGGGCAATTCTTGAAGAAGTGATCGACGGCAAGCGGGTACTTTTGAACCGTGCGCCAACACTCCACCGTCTCGGTATTCAAGCATTCATGCCAGTTCTTATTGAAGGTAATGCTATTCAATTACACCCGCTCGTGTGTGCTGCATTTAATGCTGACTTCGACGGCGACCAAATGGCAGTTTACGTACCGCTCTCTGATGCTGCACAAGACGAAGCTCGTGATCTCATGGCTGCAAACAAGAATCTCTTGAAGCCTCAGAATGGTGATCCAATTGTCTCATCTAAATTGCTTGATATTGTCCTTGGTTGTTATTGGATGACTAAAGCAATCGATGGTGAGACTGGCGAAGGAAAATTCTTCGCTAGTCCAAACCAAGCTATCACGATGTATGACTTCGGTGGTGTGTCATTCCGTGCCAAGATCAAAGTACTCGGCACTGATTCAGAGAAGTATGCAAAATTTGAAAATAAACCGTTTGAGACAACTGTTGGACGACTCCTTTTCAATAGCGTGCTCCCGTCTGATTTTGAGTATATAAACGAAGAAATTACACAGAAAAAAATGTCTGTCATTATCGATCAAGTCATTATGCGTTATGGCGTTGATGCGACACCAGATATACTCGATAAGCTCAAAGAGTTTGGCTATCGCTATGCAACTGTTTCTGGTGTCACTTGGAGCATCGACAATGTCATAGTTCCTGAGGAGAAGAAGGCAATTATCGCAAAAGGTGAAGCACAAGAAGCTGAAGTTGTTGTACAATTTAACGAAGGTCTCCTTTCTGAAGAAGAAAAATATCTAAAGACAATCGAAATCTGGGAGCAGATCAAAATGGAAGTTGAAAAGCATATCCCTGGAACACTTGATAAAAATGGTTCGACACACGATATGGTTATGTCAGGCGCTCGTGGCTCGATGGGTAATATCACTATGATGGCCGGTATTAAGGGTCTCATTCAAGGTCCAACTGGTCGCACGATTGACTTCCCAATTACAACTTCATACAAAGAAGGTTTGTCACCGGTTGAATACTTCATTACCACACACGGTTCACGTAAAGGTCTTGCCGATACAGCGCTCAACACCGCAAAGGCTGGCTACTTGACACGTCGCCTTGTCGACGTCGCACAGGATGTCATGATTACTGAGGAAGATTGTGGTACTAAGGAAGGAAAGATGGTCGCAAAGGAAAATATTTCTGGCATCGAAATTACACTTACAAAAAATCTGAAGGGTCGCGTGCTCGCTGCTGATATCAAAGACGAAAAGGGAACAGTGCTCTACAAGCGTGGTTTCCTTGTTATGAAGGATGACGCTATGAAGATCGAAGCGCTTGGTATCAAGGAGGTTATGGTCAGATCACCACTTACTTGTAAGACTACAGATGGTATCTGTGCGATGTGTTATGGTCTTGATCTTGGTAGAAACCACCTAGTGAAGCTTGGTGAAGCGGTTGGTATTGTCGCCGCACAAGCGATCGGTGAGCCGGGTACTCAGTTGACACTCCGTACCTTTCACGCCGGTGGTGCTGCAGGTACTGACATTGTCGCTGGTCTGCCGCGTGTTGAAGAAATCTTTGAGCGTAGAAATCCAAAAAATCCAGCAGTGGTCTCACAGACAAATGGTACTGTTATCGAAGTCAAAGATCTCGGAAAGGAAAAAGTTATCACTGTCTTGTCTGATACCAAAGTAGATGGTAAGTCTAATCAGATTGAATACACGGTCGCGTATCGTCGGAATCCGATTGTCAAAAATGGCCAGAGTGTCAGTGCAGGCGAGCTTTTAACAGATGGTTCAGCAGATATTACCGAAATCTTCCAGTACGGTAGTAAAGAAATGGCTGAAGAATATATCATCAGAGAAATCAACAAAGTGTATGAATTGCAAGGTGCTTCGATCTCGCGCAAGCACGTCGAGATTATCATCCGTCAGATGTTCTCACGTCGACGCGTCAAGCATGCCGGTGAGACGCTTCTCTCTCCAGGTGAAATCGTCGAAGGTCGCGAGCTTGCACGTGAAAACAAAAAGATGAGAGCACAAGCAAAAGAAGAAGCAAAAGCAGAGCAGATCGTGCTTGGTATCACCGAAGTATCGCTCACGACAAAAAGCTGGCTCTCCGCTGCGTCGTTCCAGAACACAAACCGCGTCCTTATCAACAATGCCGTACGCGGTGGTGTCGATCGTTTACGTGGTCTTAAGGAGAACGTCATTATTGGTAGACTTATCCCAGCTGGTACTGGATTCCGCGAGCGATTAGCAAAGAAAGAAAAGCAAGTAGAAGAAACAGCAGAATAAACTCCCGATCAGCGCCCAAAACTACGGGCGCTGATTCGTTTTCTGACTTGTTTGAGAGATGTGCGATAGTTACTATACATATACGTGAGAAAATAAGAGTCAAAGTTATATATGCTTTCTCCAGCACAAGAAATAAAAGAACGGTTGCATATTATTGATGTCGTGTCTTCGTACATCAAGCTTGAAAAAGCGGGAGGCAATTACAAGGCACGTTGCCCATTTCATTCTGAAAAGACGCCATCGTTTGTCGTTTCGCCGGCGCGTGGCACGTATCACTGCTTCGGTTGCAACAAAGGTGGTGACATATTTAGTTTCGTCCAAGATATAGAAGGTATTGAGTTTCGTGATGCACTTGAGAAGCTCGCTTCGCGTGCCGGTGTCGCGCTCAAGTATATCGATCCAAAGGAGCTCTCCAAACAGAAGGCACTCTATGACTGTATGGAACTTTCAGCTCGCTTCTTTGAATTTGTCTTGAAGCGTACACCCAAAGCGTTAGAGTATTTGAAGTCGCGTGGACTAACGGAGGAATCAATCAGTACATGGCGGATTGGCTATGCTCCTGCTGATTGGCGGAAGCTCACTACATTTCTTCGCGAGAAAAAAATGTCTGAAGAAGTGATTGAAAAAGTCGGTATGGCGATCAAACCTACCCGTCCTTCAGGAGTAGGCGGAAGCCATAAAGATTTATATGACCGTTTCAGGGGGCGCATTATGTTTCCTATCTTTGACGCGCAGGGAAGAGTAGTAGCATTTTCGGGGCGTATATTTGATCTCACTGGCAAGCAGAAAGATGACATTGCAAAATACGTTAATTCACCGGAAACAGTACTTTATAATAAATCAAAGATTCTATACGGCTACGACAAAGCAAAGCTTGGAATGCTGAAGGAAAATATATGTGTGCTTGTAGAAGGGCAAGTTGATCTTGTGATGGCACACCAAGTAGGTACCACCAATGCAGTCGCGGTATCAGGCACTGCACTGACGAGTGAACACCTTGGTCTTATCAAGCGATTTACCGATAATCTCGTGATTTCTTTTGATGGCGATAGTGCAGGACTTTTGGCAGCCAAACGCGGCGTCTTACTTGCTCTCGGACTTGGTATGGATGTCAAAGTTGCTGCACTTCCAGTTGGCATGGATCCTGCTGATCTTATTGCCAAAGATTCAGATGTGTGGCGTTTGGCACTTTCTCAAGCAGAGCATATTGTACCGTTTTATCTCAAGCATCTTGCTGTACGAGAGCTTCCAAAGCGCGACTTTATAAAAGAAGTTTCTCGAGAAGTTTTACCGCTTGTTGCTGAAATTACAAATCGCATCGATCAAGAACATTTCATTAAAGAAATTTCTCGTGAGCTTGGTATGGGTGAGGAGGCAGTGCGTGAAGAATTGGCAAAGGTAGTAGCCGAGCGTGTCGGGAGCAGTGTCTCAAAAAGCGACACAGCAACAGAAATCAAAACCCTTTCAGATGATCCAGTTAGAGAACGATTATTTGGTATCTATCTCTGGCAGTCTAGTTGTCCGTCTCCTGCGATATCGCTGACAGGTGCTGCAAGCGAATATGCTCGTATTTCTCATTCTGATATTACTTCCGATCTTGCTCTTTTGTCTGAGAACAAACGACAAGATCTCATCCTCCAGGCAGAAGTCTACTATGCAGGACATGAGCGTCTTGAGGTTGAGCTTGGAGAATTACTACTCTCTTTTGAGGATACACTTCTTGCTCGTGAACTTGTCGACCTTCTCGGTACACTTGCCGAATCTGCTCATGAAGATCCAGCTATCACCAAGAAGGTATATGATATCCAACGTCGTCGCGATGAGATGAAGAGAAGTCGATTTTCTGAAAAATAATTTATGTATCTAGAGCAGTATATATTTACAAGCACAGGTATTCGTTTGGTATGAAGATAAACTCATGCTAAGCTACACATTGTCATTTTATGAAGAAAAAAACAAAAAAAACGCATACGGTGAAGGTAAAAAAGCCAGCTAAAAAGGTGGCTAAAACCAAGCCGATTCAAAAAAAGAAAGTCGTAAAAAAACCGGTTGCAAAGAAGCCGACTTCAATCAAAAAGGCACCACAGCCCAAAGCAAGCCCTGCTGAGCCAAAGTCAAAAAAGAAACTCTCTCCCTCAGAGAAAAAAGTAGAACTTTGGAATCACAAAGCAAATGATCTTGTCACCAAAGGCAAGAAGCGTGGATTTATCACTTATGATGAGATACTAAAGACGTTTCCAGATATCGAAAGCAATGTCTTTTTTCTCGAAGAGCTCTACGAGAAACTATCTGTTGCTGGTATAGATGTGCTTGAAGGAGGAAACTTGCTCGATATTGACGCTCCTGAGAAAGATCTCAAGAAGTTTGTAAAAGATGGTCCTGCATATGACTCGGTCCAGATGTATCTCAAAGAGATTGGCCAATATCCACTCATCATGGCAGCCGAAGAAAAGGAGCTTGCCAAGCGTATTGAAAAAGGGGATTTTGAAGCAAAGAATCTTCTTGCTCGTGCCAACCTCCGCCTTGTCGTCTCGATCGCGAAGAAATACGTTGGCCGTTCAAGTGATCTGACACTCCTTGACCTCATCCAGGAAGGCAACCTCGGCCTCTTCAAAGCGGTTGAGAAATTCGACTGGACGAAGGGGTACAAGTTCTCAACCTACGCGACCTGGTGGATCCGCCAGTCGATCACTCGCGCACTTGCTGATCAGTCACGCACTATTCGTATCCCTGTGCACATGGTGGAGACAATTTCCAAGTACAAGCAGGTATTTCGTCGTCTCTCACAGGATCTTGGTCGCGACCCACTTGCCGAAGAGATAGCCACAGAAATGGGTATCGATGTTGAGAAAGTGCATGTAATCGAAAATATCAATCAAGATACGCGCTCGCTTGAGCAGCCAATCGGCGATGATGATGAGAAGTCGACGCTTGGCGAATTCATCCCTGATGACAAGATTCTCCGTCCGGACGAGGACGCATCACGTCGTATCCTTGGTGACCAAGTACGGGAAGTACTCAATGATCTCTCGCCAAAAGAGCGTAAGATTCTTGAGATGCGTTATGGACTCCTCGATGGTGTTCAACATACACTTGAAGAAGTAGGCCAAGAATTTGGCGTGACCCGTGAGCGTATCCGTCAGATTGAGGCAAAAGTGCATGACAAGCTCAGAAACAACGAAAAGATTATGCGACTCAAGAACTACTTCGACTAAATAGCAACTATTCAAAAAGCACCCTATGAGGTGTTTTTTGTGTTATTGACATTTATATAAAAAATGTTATCTCAATAACGGAAATCATTCATAAACCAAAACGTTACAATATGAAGAAAATAATGGCCGATGACCTCTCTGCCAGAGAGCATGACTCAATTGTCAGAATTTTACAGAGACAGAATCGCGCCCTCGAGGCGGATAGATTCAGGAAAGGTGAGCTTGCTATTGAAATCATTCTTTCTGAGCCTGTAAATTTTACAGACTTTAGCAAGAAAAACTAAGCTCGAAGTAGCTCAAAAACTTCACCACTCTTGAGATAGAGTGTTTTTTTATTTATGCCGATTTATTCTAATATAATATTTATATGCGGTCGTGTATAAATATTTATATGTCTTTTTTCTCTTGATTTTCTTAAAGAGCAATCGTTTCTGCTTACAGAATTGCTTGCTGAATAATCGGAGGTTATACCCTCAACTATTCATTAAGGATTGGTTTTATGTCAATCTTTTTTCTATAAATTCCAAGGTTACACCTTGGGCATATTTGATATATTGAGACTGTGCACTTTTATTGATAAACAGTCGTTTTAATGGTAGTATAGTAGCGCTTTTATATATCTTATGATCGGTGTTGGAACAGCTATATTTTATACAGCAGTGTTTCTCTCTGTGTATGTACAGGTCTTTTTCTTGGTTACATTTCTCGAGAAACGACGACATATCGTCATCCGCAAGGATTCGATTTCACTCCCAGAGTATCCAGGGGTCACAATTATCGTCCCGTGCTGGAATGAAGAAAAGACTGTCGAGAAGACAGTGGCATCACTCCTTGCACTTGAATATCCCAAAGACAAATTACATATCACGATTGTCGATGATGGCAGTACAGACAACACATGGGGTGTACTTCAGAAGTATGCACATACTCCAAATATTCATCTCTACAAAAAAGAAAACGGCGGCAAGCATACTGCGATGAACTACGCGCTTGCACAGACGACGACGCCATTTACTGGTTGTCTCGATGCTGATTCGGCGGTGCATCCTGAGGCGCTTAAGCGCATCATGACGTATTTCGCGGATCCTGAGATTATGGCAGTAGCACCATCAATCATGATAGAGAAGTCAAAGAATCCAATTCAGATCGCCCAGCGCGTCGAGTATGATATGGCAGTGTATGTCAAAAAGATGCTCGCATTCATAGGTGGCATTCATGTCACTCCTGGGCCGTTTTCTATTTTTCGCAAGAAAGTGTTTGATGATCTTGGTAACTATCGTAAAGCACACAATACCGAAGATCAAGAGATTGCACTTCGTATGCAGTCATATGGATATAAGATTGAGCATTGTCCGGATGCATATGTGTATACCGTAAGTCCAAATACGGTGAAGAAGCTCTACAAGCAGCGTCTCCGTTGGATTTATGGTTTTCTCAATAATTTGATTGATTATCGCCATTTGCTCTTTCGCAAGAAATACGGAAATGTCGCATTGTTTACACTACCATCAGGTTTGATCTCAATCGTGACGGCTATGTTTGGTTTTGGCTATATTCTGTATCGATTTGGTATATATATTGCAGATAAAGTTGAACAGATACGCATTGTCGGGTGGCAGTTTTCATTGAGACCATTTGATTGGTTCTATGTCAGCACAGAATCAACTATTTTTCTCTCTATTCTCTTGTATGGTCTCGTTATTTTGGCAATTATGCTTGGTCGTAAAATGTCTCAGGATCGCAAGAAACTCTCGCTCGATTTCCTTTATTTTATAGTGATCTATAGCGTGGTGGCACCGTTTTGGCTTGCAAAAGCCGTGTATAATACAACTGTTGCCAAAAAGATGCCAACTTGGCGTTAATATGTTATGTATCTTATAGTAGAAATCAAAGGATGAATCAAAAAATCGACTGGAAAAAATATATACTCGTATTTTTCATTACTCTTTCACTGTTTCTGACAGCAGTCTATCTTTCTAATTTCTTTCATCGCAGTAGAGCAGAAGAGATCAAGTCAATCCAAAGCAAAATTGCTATCGACATACTCTCTTCAGAGACACAATATGCATTGCTTGAAGATCTCTCATGCAAAGATGTCTCAAACTCAATGCTTTCCCAGGAGCTCAATTCACTTGGCGACAAAATAGATTATCAAGAATCAAATAGTTCTGCAGGAAATGCAGCTGATCTTGTTGATCTCAAACGATATTACTCATTACTTGAAATAAAAGATTATCTGCTCATGCAGAAAGTGACAGAACGATGCGGCGAAAAAGCATTCTTTATTCTCTATTTTTATACTGATAAAGAAAATTGTAGTGAGTGTGTGAAGCAAGGGTATGTGTTGACGGCTCTGCGAGAGAAGTACCCATCGCTTCGTGTGTATTCTTTTGATTATAGTCTTGATCTCTCAGCAGTGCGCGCACTCAAATCAATCTACAAAATCGATGACAGAAACCTTCCGGCGCTCATCATAAACAAAGAAGTAGTCACTGGCTTTAAGAGTGTGGAAGATATCGAAGAGCAATTTCCTGAACTTGAGACATTGTTGATTGTCGAAAAAACGAAAGAAGAGCTAGGCAAGAAATAACTCTCGTCTTGCAATTTCTTTTCTGCTACACTGATTGCATATGAAAAAAGGTATTGCCGCATGGCCGCTGTTTGTCGAATTCGCTTTTTCTTTCTTTTCGATTCCACTACTTTTTGGTACATTACTTTCTCCACTCCGACGCGAAGGCAATGCAGGGAATATGGATCTTATCGAGAGTATTGCATTCTTCTTTCTCTCGCGGGTTATCGGCTTTGTTCTTCGTGTTGCCTGTATTACGCTCGGACTTATTTTTACTTTCTTTGCTCTCCTGTCGCTGCCGATTTTTTTCCTTCCAGTGTCGCTTAACAGAGATGTACTGATGCGCAAAGGAAGTTTCGGTATGGAGCTTTCGTTTAGTACTACGTATTTCCTAGATACACATAGTCGGAGACTTTCATTTTCATATGCGCAAAAATTGTATGGTCGTGATGTTGTAGTAAGTATGATTGTTCGTGGCCTGACGAGAGATGGCAATAATAATGTATTGCTTGCAGGTGTTCCAGGTGTCGGTAAATCCACAATTCTTGGTTATCTTTCTCAAATTGCAAGTTCAGGTCTTGCTCCCAAAAAAATTCGCTATCATCGTGTCATTGAGCTTATGATGGAGGGCATTAGTATGGATGATCTTTCGAGAATGCTCGAAGAAGCAAAGCAAGCAAAAAATGTAATTCTCGTTATTGAAAATATCCATCTCTATACCGATGCAAGTAGTATCCTCCTGCCATATCTGCAGTCAGAAGATATTGCCATAATTGGTACCACCGATGGTCATGCGGCAGCACTCAATTCTGAGCACACTGAATTCGCAAGAATGTTTGAACAAGTCAATCTAGCGTCTGCTTCAGCTGAGGATACTATACTCATTCTAAAAGATGTTATCCGTGCTCATGGCATGCATATTGATGAGAATGCAATTCAAGAAATTATTCGTCTTACAGGACGCTACATGCCAAATGCTCCTGAACCAGCACGATCACTTGATATACTTGAAGAACTCCGCGCACTAGGTACACAGATCACTCTTGTTGATGTCCAGCAGATAGTATCACAAAAAACAAATATACCACTCGGTGCGCTTTCTGCTAATGAGACAGAAGTCTTGCAGACACTGGGCGAGCGTATGCGCAAGAAGATTATAGGTCAAGACGAAGCGGTCAAAGATGTCACTGCAGCGATCCGGCGTCTGCGCGCTGGTATCGCTGATCCCAAGAAACCTGCTGGTAGTTTTCTCTTTCTTGGACCAACTGGCGTGGGAAAGACGCAGACTGCAAAAGTACTTGCCGAAAACTATTTTGGACATTCAAATGCAATGATACGTTTTGATATGAGTGAATTTGCTCTTGAGGGAAGTATTGAAGTTCTCAAACAACGTATCGCTCGAGCTATTGAACTTACCCCACTCTCACTTGTTTTTTTTGATGAACTCGAGAAAGCACACTCATCAATACATAACCTCCTTTTGCAAGTGCTTGATGAAGGACGTTTGACAGAAAATAATGGACAGACTGTAAACCTCAAAAATGCGATTATTATTGCTACCTCAAATGCTGGAAGTGCTGATATTATCGCAAACCCAGAGATTTCTAAAACGAGTCTTATTGCGCTACTGATAGAACGTGGTATCTATGCACCAGAATTCCTTAATCGTTTTAGTTCGGTGGTACTTTTTTCTCCACTTGATCCAAAAGAGACCAGACAGATTGCCGAACTTATGCTCGCAGACGTTGCTGCACGACTGCTTGCTGACAAGAAAATTATACTGCAAGTACAAGATGCAGTCATGGATCAGGTCGCCGCAGTTGGGTTTGATCCACAATTTGGTGCGAGACCGATCAAGCGTGCAATTGAAGAACTTATTGAAAACAAAGTTGCTGATGCGATTATCGCTGGAGCAGGCGAGGGGACACTTACTATTGGTTAAAAAGAATGTATTAGAAAGCTAGTATGTATTTAGTGCAATCTTCTTTGTATAAAACAGAGCTTCGAGTTTGTAAATTTTTGAGAAAATTCTTCTTCAATTGTTCGTGTACAGTATACTTCTTGCACTCAATATGTTTATTTGAAAACATGTTTTTTGGAGCCGCTTCTCGGACTTGAACCGAGGACCTTCGCTTTACAAAAGCGTTGCTCTACCAACTGAGCTAAAGCGGCAATACTTTTTTATTCTTCTACTTACCTCAATTTTCGCTGTTGTTAGTTACCAAGACAGCCAAAGCGTCATATAGGCACAACTTTGCCTATTTACTATAGCATATTTTTTACAAAGTACCAGTCTCTTTCTCTTTTGCTTCCTCCTGACGCTTCATGTATGCATGAGCTCTCTGAATCCTTTTTTTATATTCAGAAATATTGTGGAGAAAATGAGATACAGCACTTTCGCGCGCAGGAAGATGGCGCCGTCTTTTGGGAGTGAGAAGTGTGCGTATCTTTGGCTCAAGTACTCTTGCTTTACGCTTGAGAAAATAGGTTCCTTTGATCCACAGACGCAGAAGAATAAGAACAAAGCGGTGTCCGAGATATTTGCTATAGAACAGTACAGTGTTTTTGAGGGCAGCGAAATTCACATCGGGAAAATGTAAATTTTCTGAATTAAAAGTATATGTGCGACCAAGTCGCAATTGCCGTATCCGTATCCCGATCATAACTATGATCGCAAGGAGCGATGCAATAAAGATAAGATAGAGGATCATACTACGAGTGGGTCCTTGTATTAGATACTAAAGACAGCGTATTCGGTGAGAGTAGCACCGCTTGATTCGAGAAGTTTTCCAACGGTCACATCAGGATTTTTGATGAATGGCTGGTCAAGTAGTGTTTGTTCTTTGAAGTATGAGCTGATTTTTCCTTCAAGTATTTTTTTCTGTATATCTTCTGGTTTTTCAGATTCCGCGACTTCTTTTGCAAACAGTTCAGTTGCCATACGTTTTGCATCTTCAGGAACGTCATTTGCGCTCATGTATGCTGGCTTCATC
Source organism: Minisyncoccota bacterium (assembly GCA_025453495.1). GTDB lineage: Bacteria > Patescibacteriota > Minisyncoccia > Phycocordibacterales > UBA9973 > JALOQM01. The sequence goes on from JALOQM010000005.1 coordinate 16,193, forward strand.
GCTGCGATGTGCATGGCAATATCTTTTGCAAGATCAGTTGTGCCGCCAGTGAGATTGGTAACAACTCCTGATTTACCATTGTGCACATAGAGTCCAAGTGTTTCGCCAGTAAATTCTCTTATATCTCCAAGCTGGATGTTTTCTCCAACTTTCTGAACAATTGCACTTATCATCTCTGGCGCAGCTGTCTGTGTAGCTTCTACGCCATCAGCGAGTGCTTTTTCAGCGATAGTATTAGCAAGACTTGTAAAGTCTTCATTTTTTGCGACGAAGTCCGTCTCGCAATTTAAGATTACCGCAACTGCCTTTGTCCCTTCTTTTTTGATCACCACAACTCCATCTTTTGCTTCACGATCAGATTTCTTTGCTGCAATTTCACTTGATTTCTTCTTGAGAATCATAAGTGCTTTTTGCATGTCGCCACCTGCTTCTTCGAGTGCCTTTCTGCACTGCATAACTGAGACACCTGTAGCGTCACGCAATTCTTTGACTTGTTCTGTGGTAATCATAGGTTATAGTTTCTAGTGATTAGATTTTAGTAAAAAAACGATTTACTAACAGCTAGGAAACTAGCTACTAGTAACTGTGGTGATTATTTCGCCGCAAATGTAGCTTCTTTATACGCCTTTACGATCGCTTCCACAAAGAAAGCGATACTTGATGCAGCTGCATCATTTGCGACGATAGGGTAGTCGATGTCGCGAATATTGGTGTCTGAGTTTGCAAGAGCAATAACTGGCACACCTGCTTTCTTGGCTTCAGTGACCGCGATGTGCTCTTTTTTGGCGTCTACCACAAAGAGTGCTTCTGGTGTTTTGACGACGTTTACAACACCGGAGAAAAGCTTGTGCAATCGCTCGATTTCGCGCTCAATCATAAGCTTTTCTTTTTTTGTGTAGACGCCTAGTTCACCGTTTGCTCGTTTTGCTTGTAGATCAGTAAGCTTACTAATGCGCTTTTTGATCTCAGAGAAGTTGGTGAGCGTGCCACCGATCCAGCGCTCGATGACATAGGGCATATCAAGTGAAGTAGCTCCTGCTTCAATTGCTTTCTTTGCTTCTGGTTTTACGCCGACAAAGAGTATCTTTTTCCCTGTTTTTGCAAGATCTGCGACAAATGCAAGCACCTCAGCGAGCTGAGTATCAGTCTTTTCAAGATCAATGATGTCGGTCCTGTTCTTCGTGGTGAAGATCAGAGGAGCGACTGACGGGTGACGTCGAGTCTTCGAATAGCCGAAATGCGCGCCGGCTTTAAACATGTCGTCAACGAGTCCTGCTGTTTTAGCTTCTTTCGTATTCATACCGGACTATCCTAGCAGAAAAGGGTGATTCTCGCAACACTTCGACTCGCTCTGCTCGCTCAGTGCAAGCTATTAAAAATTAAAGATCGAGACGAAGTGTCATGAGTCAATCGAAGGATCTGGTATGCACGGAGCAGTGGTGAATGGCCCTGAGCGAGGGTAGTGCCGAGTTGAAGGACAGTCAGAAACAAAAGTGTTGAATGGGTTTATACAGGCTACTTGAGTTTTTTGAATCATTTTGAAGATAAGCAATCTTAATATGTCTATTTTTTGACTTGGGCCTTTATTTACTATAGTATGTGGGCACATGCGCCAATCTCACCTATTTACAAAAACACGCAAAGAGGCACCTGCTGACGAGATGTCAAAAAACGCCGAGCTTCTTATCAAGGCTGGCTTCATCCACAAAGAGATGGCAGGCGTCTACTCTTTTTTGCCACTTGGGCTTCGCGTTTTACAAAAGATTGAAGCTATTATTCGTGACGAGATGAACAAGATTGGTGGTATCGAGATGCGTACATCAGCTATACAGACAAAAGAGGTGTGGGAAAAAACAGATCGCTGGAGTGATGATGTTGTCGATAATTGGTTCAAGACGACACTCAAAAGTGGTGGCGAGATCGGTCTTTCATTTACAAATGAAGAGGCGTACTCAACTATTCTCAAGCAGTATATTCATTCATACAAAGATCTCCCTATATATCCCTATGATTTCAAAACTATTTTTCGTAATGAGACGCGAGCTAAGTCAGGGATGCTGCGCGGAAGAGAATTCTATTGGAAGGCACTCTATTCCTTTTCAAAAGATATAGCTGAGCACGATGTGTTCTATGAGAAAGCAAAACAGGCATATAAGGCAATATTTCAAAAAGTCGGTATCGGACATATTACCTACGTGACGTTTGCTTCAGGTGGGACATTTTCCCAATTCTCTCATGAATTTCAGACTATTACTGCAGCAGGTGAAGATACCATTTATATTGATGAGTCAAAGGGTATAGCGGTAAACAAAGAAGTCTATACCGATGAGGTGCTCGCTGAGCTTGGTCTCGTAAAGGAGCACTTAATCGAGCAGCGTGCGGTCGAGACTGGAAATATTTTTTCACTTGGTACTAAGTTCTCAGAGCCATTTGATCTTGCCTATGCAGATGAAACTGGTGTGCGACACTTAGTGATAATGGGAAGTTATGGCATTGGACTTGGTCGCTTGATGGGTACCGTTGCTGAGACACTCTCTGATGACAAAGGTATTGTCTGGCCAGAATCCATTGCGCCATTTCGCACACACTTACTTGTACTTGGCGATTCTGCAGCAGTAAAATCAGAAGCAGACAGAGTGTATGCCGAGCTTACAGAAAAAGGAGTAGAAGTATTGTTTGATGATCGTGTTGGTATGAGCGCTGGAGAGAAGTTTGCTGATGCTGATCTTATCGGCATTCCGTATCGTCTTGTGGTCTCTGAACGCAGTATTGAAGCTGGCGGGATCGAACTCAAGAAGCGTATCGAAGAGAAAGGGATGGTCGTACCACTTTCGGAATTAGTTGATATGCTAACTGCTCGAAACTAGAAATACTATATGATCAAGAAACTCTTTGAGCTATTTTCAAATGATATCGGTATCGACCTTGGTACTGCGTACACACTCGTGTATCTCAAAGGGCACGGCATTATCATCAACGAACCATCAGTTGTTGCTCTCAATCAGAAGACAGGACAGATAGTCGCAGTTGGTACAGCAGCGAAGGAAATGCTTGGTAGAACACCGCCACATATCAAGGCAGTTCGTCCACTTGTTGATGGCGTCATCTCAGATTTTGATGTCACAGAAGAGATGCTTTCTTATCTCATAAACAAAGCAGAAAAAATATCCAAGAAATTTTTTCGTCCGCGAGTGGTTATCGGAGTACCATCAGGTATCACCAATGTCGAGACACGCGCTGTCTATGATGCTGCAAGAAATGCTGGTGCGCGTGAAGTACATATTGTAGAGGAACCAATGGCTGCGGCTATCGGTATCAAGATTGCAGTCAAAGAACCTGTGGGCTCTATGGTAATCGATATTGGCGGTGGTACTACAGATATAGCAGTTATTTCACTTGGCGGTATCGTCATGGCAAAGAGTATAAAAATAGCAGGAGACCGACTCAATCAAGACATCATGACGTATATGCGCGATGAGTTCAAAATGCTTATCGGTGAGAAGACTGCAGAGCAAGTAAAAATCGCTATTGGCACTGTTTCCGAAGGTGAGAATCTTGAAGCAGAAGTTCGTGGTCGGGATCTTGTGACTGGCTTACCGAGACAAGTTATCGTCACCTCTGCAGATTTGCGCGAAGCGATGTCAGGTTCGATAGGAAATCTTATTGATGGAATAAAAGAAGTACTTGAAAAGACGCCACCTGAGATTCTCTCTGATGTTATGCGTGGTGGTATCGTCCTTGTCGGTGGGGGTGCGCTCATAAAAGGTTTTGATGCAGTACTTGGAACGGTGCTTAAAATTCCAGTATTTGTCGCTGATGATCCATTGACTGCAGTGGCGCGTGGCACGGGTATCATTCTTGAAGATCTTGTATTTTATCAGGAAGTGCTTCTTCCAGCTCACGATGAGTTACCTCCGCAATAAAGCACTCCGGCAGAGAAAAATCTTTCACCTCGCACTGACTATCTGTGCAGTGGTGCTTGCTGTTGTATTTCGTGCGCCGCTTGGCACTGCTTTTTCAAAAGTAGCGCATGGTGTTGCATGGCCATTTCTTGAGCTCAAACAGTCGATTTCTGAAGTCTTCTCTGTAGTACAAATTACTTTTCAAACAAAAGAGACACTTGTTGCTCAAAACGAAGCACTTCTTCAAGAACTTGAGGAAGCGAAGCTTGCAAATCTTGAGCGCGACATTCTCTTTGCAGACAATGTCGCACTCCGCGCCGCATTAGAGCGTCCTCAAACTGAAGGAGAGCGTTTAGTCGCAACAATCTTGTCTAAGCCAAATAAATCTCCGTATGACACGCTTGTTATCGATATTGGGACAGATACTGGTATTACTCCTGGTGCTACTGTCTTTGCACGTGGGTCAGTACCTATCGGCATGATTGATGAGGTATACAGACGAAATGCACGTGTCCGCCTTTTTTCTACTCCAAAAGAGAGCACTCAAGTCACTTTAAAGAATGGTATCCAGATAGACATTGTCGGGACTGGTGGCGGTAGTTTTAAAGCGACACTACCACGTGATATCACTATTGTAGAAGGTGATATACTCACACTTCCATTGCTTACGCCGCAGATTGTCGCAGTGGTGAAAAAAATCGTTTCTGATTCACGTGATCCATTTCAGACTATTCTTGCGACATCTCCAGTGAATATTCAGGAGTTGAAATTTGTAGAAGTAGAAAAGTGATTGTCTGGCTATTTGTAAAACACCGCCTCTTATTTTTGAATGAGTAGTGTAGAGAAGCTATCAGCTTGTAAGGTATTTCAAAAAACCTTTGCACTTTAGAAAGTCATCAATGGAAAAGTTTAATTTTAAAATTACAAAAAAGCTCGATGGTGCTCTTGGACGTGCTGGTGTGATCACAACACCACATGGCACGATCGAGACGCCGGCATTTGTCACCGTCGGAACGAAAGCAACAATAAAAGGAGTGTCTCCAGAGCAACTTCGCGACCTTGGTGCTGCGGTTGTGCTTGGTAATACGTATCATCTCTATTTACAACCAGGTGATGAGCTTGTCGCAAAAGCAGGTGGTATGGGGAAATTTATGCATTGGGAGGGACCAACGATGACTGATTCCGGTGGCTTTCAGGTATTTTCGCTTGGTGCGGCGTACGGCAAAGAAATTTCAAAAGTGGTCAAGATTACTGACCCGTCGCTCATGATTCCTGAGCGCTTTGATGATTCTGATGCGCCGCGTCTTGCAAATATTGGGAATGACGGGGTCTCATTCAAATCGCATCTCGATGGTTCGATTCACTATATTACTCCTGAGAAATCGATTCAGATTCAGCACAATCTCGGCGCGGATATCATCTTCGCATTTGATGAGTGCACGTCTCCAGCCGAGGATTTGCGCTATCAGGAGGAAGCGCTTGAGCGCACGCATGCGTGGGCGCATCGTAGCTTGAAGGAGCATTTGAAACTAAAAGAGGAAGACAAAAAGGAAATTGCGCTTTTTGGCATCGTACAGGGAGGTCGCGATGAAATACTCCGCAAGCGCTCGGCAAAAACTATCGCTGAGATGGAAGTCGACGGACATGGATTCGACGGCTTCGGTATTGGCGGCTCATTCGCCAAAGAAGACATGTCGACTGCTGTTCGCTGGGTGAATGAGGTGTTGCCGGAAGATAGGCCGCGTCACCTGCTTGGCATTGGCGAGCCAGAAGACCTTTTTATGGGATGTGAAAACGGCGTCGACCTCTTTGACTGCGTGCTTCCGACGCGTCTTGGCAGGAATGGCACACTCTATACAAAATTCGGTAAGATCAATATCACCAATGCAAAATATCGCGACGATTTCTCGCCGGTTGACGACGACTGCGGCTGTTATGCGTGCAAAAACTATACTCGTGCGTATATTACACACCTTTTCCGTGCGGATGAAATGTTTGCTGGTACGCTTGGTTCAATTCACAACATCTATTTTTTGGTGAATCTTGTGAAAAAAATCAGACAGTCAATTATTGATAGCAATTTTAGTGAAGTGAAAGAACAGTTTCTTACGACTTACAAAACCAACAAGAAAGGTGTATAGTGTTGCCAGAATCAAAACATAAACTCATGGAGAACAAATATCCAGAACCAGGTTTTTACTATCATTACAAGCACAATCCGGACGGAACGGTGGGTAATTTCGCCTATGAAGTATTAAACATTGGCTCCCACACCGAAATGGAGTGGAACGAAGGCATGTTTGTCGTGTACCGTCCGTTGTTTCCTGAAGCAAAAGTGTATCGTGAAGGAAAGTTGTGGGATATTCGGCCTCTCGACATCTTCATGGAAGTAGTCAATGAGGAGGAATACAAAGGTGAGCGCTTCATTAAAATCACTGATCCGGAACGCATTGCGGAACTTGCAAAGATGCGCGATGAGATGTATCCTTGCTCGTAGATTGGTTATGGGCACCGTGACAAGTGCGTCAAGAGTGCCGGGAAAACCGACATCCGACACGCAGCATACGCTGTGCCTTGGAAGCCGAATGCCGGGATTGTAGTTCTTGCGAGAAGCCCCGGGGTACATCCGGTACACCCGCACGGCGGGAGAAAGTAAAGGAGAATCAACTGCCAGGCAGTGGTTCTCCTTTTTTATTTGACACACCCTGTATAATAGATACTGTTACAGTCTATGTTATCGAACCCATTCAAATTAAGTACTCATATGAAGCCCGCCGGTGACCAGCCGAAGGCTATTGCGGCGCTTGTGGATGGACTCGAAAAGGGGATGCGCAAACAGACACTCCTTGGTGTGACCGGCTCTGGTAAGACATTTACTATGGCAAATGTCATTGCCGCAATCGGTAAGCCGACGCTTGTTATCGCACACAACAAGACGCTTGCCGCTCAACTTGCCCAGGAGTACAAAGAATTTTTCCCTGACGCAGCGGTACACTATTTCGTCTCGTACTATGACTACTATCAGCCAGAGGCGTATCTCCCAGTAACAGACACCTATATCGAGAAGGATGCACAGATCAACAAAGAAATCGACCGCCTACGCCACGCGTCCACGCAAGCATTGCTGACGCGACGTGATGTTATCATTGTTGCGTCTGTGTCGTGCATTTACGGTCTCGGTTCACCAGAAGAATATCGCGAAGAGAATATGAGTATCAGTGTCGGGCAGAAGGTCTCTCGTACTGATTTCATGAAGAAACTTGTAACGCTTCATTTTGAGCGCACTACCGCTGACCTTTCGCCTGCGCAATTTCGCGCACTTGGCAACAAGATTGAAATCATGCCAGTTTCAGAAACATTTGTCTGGCATATCGAATTTGTAAGCGATACTATTTCAAACATACTAAAGATCAATCCAGTATCGTCAGTCATTATCGAAGAACCAAAAGAAATTTTTATTTTTCCTGCAAAACACTTCTTAACTGACAAGAAAAAAATCGATAAAGCAATCAAAGCTATCAAAGACGAACTTGCCGTCCAGCTCAAAAAATTTGATACAGAAGGGAAGTTACTTGAAGCAGAACGTATCAAACGTCGCACGAACTATGATCTTGCGATGATAAAAGAAGTAGGGTATTGCTCTGGAGTCGAGAATTATTCTCGCCACTTGTCGGGCAAAAAAGAAGGCGAACCGCCTGAAACGCTTCTTTCCTATTTTCCACACAAAGCAGATGGGAGTCCCGATTTCTTGACGGTTATCGACGAATCGCACGTCACCATCTCACAACTGCGTGGCATGTATGCTGGTGATGCCTCACGCAAAAATACACTTGTTGAGCACGGCTTCAGATTACCTTCAGCAAAGGATAACCGACCGCTTACATATGATGAATTTGAGCCTCGAGTCGGTCAGGTAGTCTATACAACTGCGACACCTTCTGAGTATGAACGTGAGGTAAGTCAACAAATTGTCGAACAGATCGTCCGCCCGACTGGTCTTGTCGATCCGCTATTGACTGTCCGGCCGATTGTCCCAAGTGGTGTTTATAAAGGTCAAGTTGGTGATTTTATTGATGAGACAGTTAAGGAGGTACAGAAAGGTGGGCGAGTACTTGCAACCACGTTGACCAAAAAAATGGCAGAAGATTTATCGGTCTATCTCAAAGAGCAAGGTCTCAAAGCCGAGTACTTGCATAGCGAGATTACTACACTTGATCGTATCAAGATTCTCACCAGTTTTCGGCGTGGTGAATTTGATTGCCTTGTTGGTGTAAACCTCCTTCGTGAAGGACTCGACATGCCTGAAGTGTCATTTATAGGCGTGCTCGATGCCGACAAGGAAGGATTTCTACGTAGTGATACGTCACTTATCCAGACCATCGGTCGTGCAGCAAGAAACGTCGACGGTCGCGTTATTCTCTATGCAGATACAATGACTGGCTCAATGGATCGAGCCATCACTGAGACAAATCGTCGTCGAGCGCTGCAGATCGCTTATAACAAAGAGCACGGCATTACCCCAAAAACAATCATAAAGAAGATCAAAGATATTACACAAGAACTCGAAAAAGAACATGATAAGGCGGTCGCATATAACCTTGCGCTTGATGTAGCGATGTTTAGCAAGAACCTGAAAGCACTGACAAAAAAGGAAGAGAAAAAATTGACTCGTCTTTCTGATGAGGAACGCAAGAGTGCAGTGTATGAAAAGATCATCAAGATTAAAGAGAAGGAAATGAATAAGGCAGTCAAAGAACTCGACTTTGAGACTGCGGCGATTTTGCGAGATGAGATTAAGGTGTTGGTAGAGAGAATGAAGAAATAAAATAGTCTTTTCAAGACAGACTAATTTATTTCTTTTGTTAAGATAGTTTAAGATTTATTCCGTCTGTAATGTATATTAAGTAATATTTATAAAAAATCCCTCGACACAGTGTATGTGTTGAGGGATTTGGTCTCACTAAAACCAACCATTTCTAATTCGATTTACTACACTTTCTCCAACTTCAAGAGCATCTTTTTTACTATTCTCTCCTTGCTTCTTTTTAAGGTAAAAATCATAAAGATTTTTATAAAGCACAGTGCTCTTTTTCGAGTTCCATTTTTTTTGTGCAATATCTTTTCCGATACCTTTTCCTATATAATAAAAAGCAATAGAACTAGGAATAGTCGAAAGTACAAATATCACGAGACTTGAACCCACTTCCATGATTTCCGGGCGAGGATCGATATCGAATTTATCAAAAAAGAAAGCCACAGTTATTATAAGAATTGCCATAGGAATAACGAAAATCCACTGTAAGTCCATTCCAGCAAGGATATAGGCAGCCCCTTCTTTTTCTGTCGATCTGTTTACTGTTACTATTTCTTCATCCGTCAATTCATCGATAAATGATGTATTTTTATCAATATTGATAGTGTGCTTTTGATTTGAATTTCTTCCATTCAAATTTTCTGCAATACCGTTGCTTTGATGGCGTTGGATAGTTTCTTCAGTATTCATGATTATGTTTTTGTGAGTTAAGCACGAGTCAAGCAGGGGCACTATGGCCGCTAGTTTTCTAGTGCTTTCCTCTGGTTTAAAATAACAGGTTATTTATCTCAGGATATTTTATCATATTTATGTCTCTTGTCAAGTATTTACTATAGTGCTACTACTTAATTATATTCTCATTTTTTGATATACTATGCTTAGATATTTATCGATTATTAATTATTTTATGGACATAAAAAAAGAAGAGAAGAGCATAGAGGCTGTGTATGACAATGCTCTTGAGCAAATACATACGCTAAAAAACAAAAAGAAAACAATTATTCGGTCATACATAGATGTTTTAGTAGGTAAAAAAATCGCATCAATTAAAAATATTATCATTAATAAATTTTCAAAATGAGTTTCAATAATAACGAAAAACAGTCACTTGAAAATGACTTGGCAAGGCTTGGACACGAAAATGATACTGAGGGTATACGTAGGTTTGTTGAGGACGTTGAGTTGCTCGGAGGGTATGAAGACTTGATAGCGATGGCACAAGAAAAAATCAATGAAATTGAAGCAGCAAGCGTGTCAGCACAAAGAATTGAACCAGCTGTAGTCGAAGAAATAACAAATGCCGGTGGTTCTGTTGAAGTAGTGGATCAGATGACTGCTGAAGTTGATGCTGAAATAGAAGATACAGAAGGAAGAGCGACTGAGACTATTCAACATCAGATTGATGTAGCAAAAAAAGAACAAATACAGTTCGCGACTCTTGAAACATATGATGAAGAAAAAGAAAAGTCTAAAAAACGCTTTTCTGAAATAAGTGATTCTGAAACTAGATTATACAAAGCATTCATCGCAGATGATACTCTATATGCTAAATTGCAGGAGTTTGATGCTAGTCTTGGTGCTACTGCAGCTGGTTTTCAAATACAAAATGTTTTAAAAAACTTTCTTAGGAGTGCTTCAAAAGAAACTATTGTTTCAATGCCACCCGAAGTGCAAAAAGAAATTGAATTATATCAATTAGCAAAAGCTGATTATGAAGATAGTGTAAATAAAATCAAACCAATAGAAAAGTTAGCGGAGGCTCGTAACTCACTTGAGGCTATAAATGCAGTACTTTCAAAGATTGATGAAATGAAAATAGGAGATTCGATATATGGTAAAAAAAGATTTGAGCTAAATGAGCTAGGGCAAATACGAGAAGCTACAGAGACGAAATCAATGCTATTTGACCAGGTTCGTTCTCACGATTATTCACTCAATCCATTTCAACTTGAATCAACTATGACCGATCCAAGTAATGAGCAGTATCTAAATAAGATTTTGACTGCTCAAGAAGTAGTTACCATGGTAAAAGCTTATTGGACCAAGAAGCAAGAACTGGCAGCTGAGATATATAAAAAAGAAATCGACACTTTTTCTCAGCAAGGTATTTAGGTATTAAAACTCAATAAATAGGAATAAAAGAAACTTATACGTCTTTGTGATGAGAAACGCAAGAGTAGAGTGAATGAAAAGATCGTAAAGATGTTTAAACAATTGGTTTAGTAATATTAAATAAAAAGTGGTCAATTAGACCACTTTTTATTTAATGAAAAAGCACGATAGCTTCCAGAGAGCAAGCAGAACCTTTTTACACGTTCTATTAGGAATTGCTCCTCATTACTAGCTGACAATTAAGTATCTCATTTTGACGCATCGCGTATTTTTATCTTAAGGCAACATTTTGCAGTATTAATTTTTTTGCAGTTCGCGCATAAAAGATATATCTGGATGTATTTTATGTTTGTATGTTTTATTACAATACGTAAGTAATATATCTTTGTCAAATTACTACTTTGTGTTACACTAGCTAAGTAATAAAAGAGATATACACCCATACGGGCGAGCCGCGGGTGCGTTTCTATTTTCAAAACACACACATGAGTACCGAAAAAATAAAAAAATTCAATACTGGTGCCGAGTCGATCGTTGTTCGTGGCGCGCGAACACATAATCTCAAAAACATCGATGTTGAGATGCCGCGCAATGCAATGGTGGTCATTACCGGTATGTCAGGTTCGGGCAAGTCATCGCTTGCCTTTGACACCATCTTTGCTGAGGGTCAGCGTCGCTATGTCGAATCGCTTTCTTCGTATGCGCGACAGTTTTTGAAACAAATGGGTAAGCCTGATGTTGACGAGATCACTGGGCTGTCTCCTGCAATCTCAATTGATCAGAAATCTCGTTCAAACAATCCGCGTTCGACTGTGGCTACGATCACCGAGATATACGATTACTTGCGTGTGCTCTACGCACGTGTCGGTAGACCGCACTGTATTCTCTGTGGCGATGAGATCAAGAAGCTCTCAAACGAAGAGATTGTCGCGCTTGCGATGGCGAAGGTAAAAAGTTTTGATACCAAAGGCAATGAAAAGAAAGTCATGGGTGTAGCATTCAATGATATCCGCCTTCAGATTTTCTCACCGGTCGTCCGTGGGAGAAAAGGTGAGTACTATCAATTGCTCTACGATATGCTTGGTCGTGGTTTCTCAAAAGCACGTATTGATGGCGTGCTCCGTAATCTACGTGATCAAATTATCCTCTCAAAAAATAAGCAACATGATATTGATTTTCTTGTTGATGAGATTGCATTGCATGAATTCAAAGACGCACCAAAAGACGCCGGCATGCGCCTTTCCGAAGGTATTGAGCGTGCCTTGCTCGAATCCGACGGACTTGTACGAATCAGTTTTGATATTGACAAAGAGCTAAAACTCGGCGAGACCGAATTTTTGCTTTCAGCGAAATTTGCCTGCCCGCGAGATGGCTTCTCGTTCCCGGAAATTGAGCCACGCCTCTTTTCTTTTAACTCTCCTCACGGCGCCTGCCAAGAATGCCACGGCTTGGGAACCAAACACATGTTTGGTGATGATTCTTGTGATAGCTGTAAAGGACTCCGTTTGCGACCTGAAGCACTAAATGTATTCATCGGACCAGACAACCAAAAAGGTAGGAAAAATATTGTTGAACTAACTGGGCAGTCTATTGAAGATGCATTTGCATTTTTCAAAAGTCTGAAGCTCACTGCAAAAGAGAAAAGCATTTCCGCGCCTGTCATCCGTGAGATCGAAGCGCGTCTGCAATTTATGCTCAATGTCGGCCTCGAATATCTCTCGCTCAATCGTCGTGCAAACACCTTGTCGGGTGGGGAAGCACAGCGCATCCGGCTCGCGTCACAGCTTGGCTCGCGTCTTGTGGGCGCCCTCTACGTGCTCGATGAGCCGACGATCGGCCTGCATCAACGCGACAATGAAAAGCTCATCAAGACACTGCAGGACCTTCGTGATCTTGGCAATACAATACTTGTTGTTGAGCACGATGAAGATACTATCTATTCATCAGACTATATCATCGATATCGGACCAAAGGCGGGCGTGCATGGTGGCGATGTTGTCGTATCTGGCTATCTCGACAAGTTGCTCTCTGCAAAGAAGAACGATTCCGGTTCACGTACGCTTGCATATCTGCGTGAAGAAGAGAAGATTGCCGTGCCGGAAAAGCGCCGTGAGGCGGACAAGGGCGCGATCAAGATCTTCGGCGGCAAAGTGTTTAACATCAAGAATATGAATGCGGAAGTGCCGCTTGGCAAGATGGTGTGCATTACCGGCGTGTCCGGTTCGGGCAAGTCGTCGTTTATGTATGAGATATTGCACAAGAATCTACAAGCGCGACTTGAGCGCAAATATCGAAGCAATCAGGTGTTTAATTGTGCATCATTTTCTGGTACAGAGTATATTTCCCGAGCGATTCTTATCGATCAGTCGCCAATCGGTCGCACACCACGTTCAAATATTGCGACCTATACTGGTGCATTTACCTTTATCCGTGATCTCTTTGCTGAGTCCGAAGAAGCACGTCTGCGCGGCTGGAAAGCCAATCGTTTCTCCTTCAACGTACCCGGCGGTCGCTGTGAGGCATGTCAGGGTAATGGCGAGATCGCTGTTGAGATGCATTTTCTTCCGACAGTGTATGTGACGTGTGATGTCTGTAATGGTAAGCGCTTTGACAAAGAAACGCTCAAGGTGAAGTACAAGAAGAAGAATATCTACGAAGTGCTCAATCTGACCGTCGAGGAGGCAATCAAATTCTATGAAGAAATTCCAGCAATTTATGACAGACTGAAGACGCTCATGGATGTCGGTCTTGGGTATGTCGCGCTCGGCCAGTCGGCGACAACGCTCTCCGGGGGTGAGGCGCAACGCGTGAAAATTGCATCAGAGCTCTACCGTCCGCATGTCGAGAAGACCATGTATCTCCTTGACGAACCGACCGTCGGTCTCCACTACGACGACGTCGCAAATCTCATCGGCGTTCTTGATCGGCTGGTCGCGAAAGGGAATACTGTCGTCGTGATCGAGCACAATATGGATCTCATCAAATGCGCGGACTATCTCCTCGATATCGGCCCCGAAGGAGGCGTCGGCGGTGGTACACTCGTGGCAAAGGGAACGCCGGAGGAGGTAGCGAATAATTCAAAGTCGCATACGGGGAAGTATCTCAAAAAAGTATTAAAAAAATAATGGAGCTTCGTTTGGAAGCCCCATTAGGTTAATTAGACAGTTCAGGATTCTTTTTCGTTTGGGAGAGCTGCAAAAGCACGCGCAAATTGTTCACGTTCGTTCTCATTGAGTGGGCGCTCACAAACTAAAATGTTATCTACGACAGTGGGCAAAGTAGGAGTTTTCGAACGAGTAAAACAGGCAGTAAGATGATCAGGATAATCAAATGAAAATACGAAATCATAAATCTCGTATTTTGATACTCCTTCTCTGATTTCTTCGACCAGTTCATCCATCGATTTATAACCGTCATCTGCCCAAACTACCTTGGAATGAAGCACATCATCCCACAAGCCCGTTTCAACTGGCTTGCTGTAAACACTCGTTGGCTTTACTGCTTCTTTAGAATCAGAAATAGTATAGACGTGATAAAGCGTTCTATTGTTAGTGTAATCAATAGAAGCAAAGACATAAGCTGTTATTGTTTTCATTCTGTATAGTATTAAGTGGAACAATCAGTTGATTTTTGCTGTGTATTTTATATCATTAAAAGAATGCAAAGTCAATATCTTACAAAAAAGAAACTGCCTGATACACCCGGTGTGTATTATTTTCTGGATGACAAGAAAAAACCGATCTATATTGGCAAGGCAACATCCCTGCGCGACCGCGTGAAGAGTTATTTTGCAAAAGATCTGATCGTTACTCGCGGGCCACATATTCTCGATATGACGGTAAAGGCGTGCGATATCAAGTGGCAGGAGACGGACAGTGTGCTTGAAGCACTGATCCTTGAGGCGAACCTCATCAAGAAGTACAAGCCGTACTACAACACCAAGGAAAAGGACGACAAAAGCTTCAATTATGTCTGTCTGACAAAAGACGAGCTGCCTAAGCTCACAACGCGTCGCGGCAAAGAGCTTGATTTTGAAAACCTTACCGACACGACGGGGACCAAGTTTTCTGTCTGTTATGGCCCATACACTTCGGGTGGTGCGCTCCGCGAAGCGCTCAATATCATTCGTAAGATATTTCGGTATCTCGATGAGAAATCGCGCGTAAAGGGTCGTTATGAATTTTATCGCCAGCTCGGGCTTGTGCCGGATATATCACATGAGGAGGGTGTGATCGAGTATAAGAAGATGATTCGTCATCTCAGACTGTTCTTCGACGGTAAAAAGCGTGATCTTATCAAAACGCTCGAGAAGGAGATGAAAGCGTACGCGAAGAAGCAGGAGTTTGAGCGTGCCGATGCCACCAAGCGCATGATCTTCGCGCTCACGCATATTCGTGACGTATCGCTTATCAAGGAAGAGAATCTTGTCGAGAAGTCCGGTGAGCGTGTATTTCGTATCGAAGCGTACGATGTCGCGCATACAAGCGGCAAGAATATGGTGGGCGTCATGACAGTAGTTGTTGATGGAGAAGTTGAGAAAAAAGAATACCGAAAATTTAATATCAAAGGTTTCGATGCGTCAAATGATACCGGTGCGCTTGGTCAGATGATTGAGCGGCGTCTTGGGCATCCAGAGTGGCCGATGCCGGCGCTTATAGTTGTAGATGGTGCGAAACCACAGATCAATATTACAGAAAGTACTCTTGGTCGGTATGGTGTCAGAATTCCTATTGTTTCCGTGGTGAAAGACGAGTTGCATCGTCCACGCGGCATACTCGGTGACGAGAAAATGGCTCAGAAATATGAAAAGCAGATTTTACTCGCCAATAGTGAAGCACATCGCTTTGCAATCGGTTTCCATAGAGAAAAAAGAAGAAAAGGGCTGTTTGGGAAATAATCTAATTTTCAATTATTTGAATAAGTACATTAGTATTGTTTGTCTGCAAAATACACTACTTCTATGGAAGAATACAGTTTGCATTCTGTTTGAAAATAGGTAGAATAAGAAAGCTTAATGAATATAGACCTGTAGCTTTTTTGGTAAATGAGAGCATATAGGTAAAATATAAATAGAATATGGGCCTGTAGCTCAGTTGGTAGAGCAGTGCTTTTGCAAAGCAAAGGTCAGGAGTTCGAATCTCCTCAGGTCCACATTAGAAGACTTCGCTTCCAAAGTGAGGTCTTTTACTTTGAAAAAGCTACACATTTCGGTGGTTCCAAAAAAATTATTTTGATAGACCAATCCTGATGGAAATTGGAACCATTGCAAGAACTAAAGTGTGAGCTTTTTGAGATGATTAATGCTCTGTAAAAAAAGAACCCCTGCCGAATTACAGGCAGGGGTGAAAATGCGTAAGCCCATCAGTGGACGTTTAACCACGTCGGATGTCACGTCAATTTGACACTGACTTTCTCTTAGAAACCATTGGCGCACGGTCCCAGTTTCTACTGGCTCACTTAATTGAAAGTGGTTCTTGTTCTTTCTTCCTTCCTCACACATTTGTGGCAGTTTCTTTGATAATCAGATTTCTCTTTTACAAAGAATAGGAATTAACCTATCTTGTGAACTTAATCACTGCCTCACGGCACAGGTGAACTTCTTTGGGCGGTGTGTACAAGGACGATTTTTGCGCCTGTTAAGACTTGCTTTCGCTGTTGTCCCCCAAAGCACTTTCTAGTAAGGTGCAATTTCATTTTTACACTAACAAAAAATCTCTCCGAAATCAATAGGAATAACAGAGAAAACTAGCCCTTCTATAATGTCGGAAAACTCCTAGATATAGTGGTGCGTAGTGTAGGCTAAATAAAAAACCCACCAAATAGTTTATCTATTTTGGCGGGGCTTGGCTTTGTGTGGTCGAACTATTCAGTACTCTATGGTTGTGCGTAATAGGATTCATTGATTGCTACATAATCCCAAATCATTTGTTGCCATACCTGTTCTATCGAATAGATAGTTATTGTTTCTGACTCATTTTGTTCAAGTATGTTTCCTAATGTTGGACCATCCGTATCATCATATTTGAACCATTTATTGTTTTTGGCAATAACAATATGGGTAGGTGTCTTGAACATCATGTTGTGTTCACGAGGTCTGAGTCGCAAGTGAATTGTGCAAATGATAGCAAGTAGGGTATCTTCTCTTTTGAATTGACCCATGGTATTTCAATCAATCCTATAACAGCACTCCAAGTGAAAACCTTACAGCGGTCTTCTCGTTTGGTGCATCCTCTAATTTTGCCTTGATATTCTTTGTAGCCTCCTTCTTCCATTTCAGGGCTATGTTTTGATACGATAACCTCTCTTTTTTCTGGAAGCTTGGGGTAAGTAACACTTCTGTTCTCAATGTCAATTTTGACATCTCCAAAAATGTTCATTTTTAAAAACAAGGTTTTGAGTACTGTTTTTCCGCCTCTTGCAATAGTATTCATTTTTAAAAGATTTTTACCGCAACGTAGCGATGCCAGGATTATTCCTTATTGCATCGTCATACGACGGAGCAATGCGTGCGCACGCATGCAATGTGAGAGCATTGTGGCACTGACATGATCGATCGCTTTTTCCCAGAAAATCTCTTTGAGTATTTCTTCATCTCTTGGAAATACTATTTTCTGGGTCTTCTTTTGTTTTTTCATGAGATATAGGTAGTACTACAGTAAATGTGGTACTACGACCAGGCTCAGTTGAGACAGTTATTGTACCGAGGAAATCTTTTTTGATAATTTCTTTGGTCGTTGAAAGTCCAAGTCCAAGGCCATGTATCTGAGTTTTTGTCGTAAAGAATGGGGTAAATATCTTATCTTTGATGCGGGAATCAATCCCACCTCCAGTATCTGAAATAGCAAACGTGACAAATCTATCATTCTTGGTAAGTGAGATAGTGATCTGTTTTTCACCTTCTGTTTTTTCCTCGATTGCATCAATGGCATTTGCGATAAGATTTATGGCTATTTGGTGAAACTTAAGTGGATTGCCATATACATAGATAGTTTCTTCTATGCTTGTATTGAGTGTGATACCTGTGCGCAGTATGCGGTGTTCGAGCATTGCAATCGCTTCATCAAGTTCCTGTTTGACAGGGAAAGAGGTAAAGATTTCTGGTGTACCCATTTGCTTTCTAATGGATCCAAGAAGTGCTCCCATGCGGCGACTGGCATTGACTGCACGTACGATGTACTGCTTGGACTGTGCTCCACCATCTAGAGATTTCTCAAAGCTATTGATATTTGCGATAAGCGCGTTGAGTGGATTCATGAGGTCATGAAATATTCCTGATGAAATTTTCCCGAATTCAGCGAATCGGTACAATTGCGTAAGCTTCTCATGTTCTGCTGCGCGGAGTGCTTTTGTCCGTTCCTCAACCTTTAGCTCAAGAGAACCTCTTTCTATTTTGAGTGCGTGTTCACTCTTTCGAGCTCGCACCAAAGACCTTTCGACTTCGCGATTAGAAAGCCAAGAAACAGTCATGATGAGAAAGAGGAGAATCGAAAACTCAATAGGATCTTCAAGTCCGATTGGTTGGTATTTCCAGGAAAGCATAACGGGAGTGAATCCATGCACTTGCGCCCATCCAATACCGACAAGTGTTAGTGCGATAATAGTAGTGAAGAAAAATCCGAATCCAGTACCCACAAGTACGCTTGCGATAATGATTGTAAGTACATACGTAAAACCAGCGAGTGGTAATTCAACTCCCCATCGGATAGCAGAGTACGTTGCTGAGGTGTAATAGAGTGCAAGTAATATTGCTGTTGCAATTTTAAAATAACCAACTCGTGAAAGCACAAGTAACAAAATAAACAACACGAGAATACTACTGTACCCTAGAAATGATATGCCTTGATAGGCATTACCGTGTTGAAATGATAGGAATAAGATAAAAAGATCGAGTATTCCGACAAGTACGACTGATCCGAAGAGAATGATATTGAGTATGAATTCTTGGCGCCTACTATCTTCATCAGATGCTTTCGGTCTAATACATCGGCTGTATATAAAATGAATACCACTCAGAACAAGGGTACTCAGTTTTTGAAATAGGGTTCTAGAATCAGTATTCATTTTATTTTATTGGCTTATGGCCACGGTGTGCACTCGTCCTGCGAGAATAACACTATCTTTGTGGTCGTTTTACTTCGCGCATCCGCGTTTGCAACTAGCTGCTGTGCGATAGTGCTCATGTGTATATCTATACTTTGTTATAGCCGTTGACTTGTCGGCTATATTAATCGCAGAAAAAAATAAGTAAAGTAAAGATAAACTTTTTATCAAATTGTTAGCGTTTTAGGTCAATTTTGTATCCACGACCTGGGACGCTATGGATGAGTTTGCGTTTCGTGTTTCGGTCTATTTTTTTGCGGAGATTCAAGATATGCGTTTCGATGGTATTTGAAAATGGGTCGGCATTGATGTCCCAGACGTGCTCGGCAATCGCACTTCTTGAGACGACGCGTCCTGAGTTTCGCGCCAGGAATTCAAGCAGAGCGAACTCTTTTCTGGTGAGGTAGATGGACTCTTTGCCGCGGATCACTTCTTGGCGATCCGAGTCGATGATCAGATTGTCTATGCTCATGCGGGCACTTTCTCTGATTCTTGGCCGACGAAGTATGGCTTGTATGCGCGCGAGTACTTCCTCAAAGAAGAACGGTTTAGTTATGTAATCGTCAGCGCCATGTGACAATCCTTCGATCTTGTACGGAACATCTCCAGTAATGGAAAGCATAACGATTGGTACATGTTTGCGACTCTCGTGCTCTTGCACTCTGATATCTTGGCAAACAACGAAACCATTTTTCTTCGGAAGTCCGTAATCAAGTATAACTAGATCATAATCATTGGTTCGTGCTAGATAACTGCCATGTTCTCCGTTTTCTGTTCCATCAACAGAAAACCCTTTTTCTCTCAAGCCTTTGGTGAGTGATTCAAGAGTGTCTGTGTCGTCTTCGATAATCAAAATTCGCATAAATGATGTATATCACTGTATTGTAATAATTACTTTTGATTTCCTAATTATTTAGAGTATTTTTCTACAACATTATACTAAATTAGAAAAGTATGGACTGTATTGTAATAAAGAAGAGAGAACTGTAAATAAAAAAAAGATAAAGAAAAAATAAATCCACACTTTTCTTTTTGCTTTGTTAACTTTTCATAATGAAATACTTTTCTCATGATAACTATGTATACACTGCGAGACAATGATCTTTTTCTTAATACTTCAAATGAAGGAAAAAACGTGTTCTAAAGATTCAGGACTTGCCGAAAGAGTCAAAGCCTCGTGAACGCACACTTGCTGGAGCAACAAATCCTACTCAGTTTGTAAAAGAACTTGATATCCTAGTCGGCAAAGCACTACAGTTTGTGGCATGCACAGAACTTGGTCGAAGATTCTTCAAAACACGTCAGGGTGGACTACTGGTTGTGCGCACAGCAAAAGATGCATATCGGTATTTCAAAGATGTGGAATCGCTCCCGAAAGAGCATTTGTGTGGCATCTGTATTGATAGACACTATAGGGTTGTTCATGATGAGGTGATCTCGATTAGTACAATCAATACTAATATCATTCACCCGAGAGAGGTGTTTAAGCCTGCTATGGAGTATGGGGCTGCTGCTGTGGTGCTTGCGCATAACCACCCATCGGGTATTACCAAACCAAGTCAGGCAGATATAGATGGTACGCGTCAACTTGTCGAGGTCGGTAAAATGCTTGGCATAAATTTGATCAATCACATCATTATCGACAAGGATTCTTTTGTAGGTTTTAATATTGATTATTCATCAGAATAAAAACATGCGTTTACTATACTATATTCCTTCATGTGGATATATCACTACCGTGGCTTGTATTACAGTGCCTTACTTTTAAAATAGCGGCAGTGTGTACTATACTGATAGTAAATGAATTCTGAAGATACAGTAACTTATTTTGGCGCGGCCGATTATCGTGGCAAAAAAACTAAATTTGGCATCAAAGCCAAGGATCGAGCTCGCCATGTGTATGTCATCGGTAAGACTGGTATGGGTAAGTCGACCCTACTTGAAAACATGGCCGTACAAGATATTTTGAGCGGGGAAGGCATGGCATTTATTGATCCACACGGTGGCACGGCCGATAAACTACTCGAATATATCCCTGAAGAGCGCATCAAAGACGTTGTCTATTTCGCGCCATTTGATCTTGAGAATCCAGTCTCATTTAATGTGCTTGAAGATATCGGCTTTGACAAGCGTCATCTCGTTGCAAGTGGTCTCATGAGTACTTTTAAGAAAATCTGGGTTGATGCCTGGAGTGCTCGCATGGAGTACATATTGAACAACACACTTCTCGCATTACTTGAATATCCAAACTCGACGCTGCTTGGTGTCAACCGCATGCTTGCAGAAAAAGACTTCAGAAATGCTGTTGTTGCAAATGTGAAAGATCCTTCAGTGAAGTCATTTTGGACCGAAGAATTCGCAAAGTTCTCCGCAAGTTATATGCAAGAAGCAGGCGCTGCGATTCAAAATAAGATTGGACAATTCACTGCCAATCCAATTATTAGAAATATCATCGGCCAACCCAAGTCGAGTTTTGATATTCGTAAACTCATGGATGAGAAGAAAATTCTCATCATGAACCTCTCTAAAGGACAGATTGGTGAACAGAATGCATCACTTTTGGGCGGTATGCTTATCACGAAGATTTATCTTGCTGCCATGTCACGCGCTGACATGAGCGGATTTGAACTTAAAAAACTTCCGAATTTTTACTTTTACGTCGACGAATTTCAGTCGTTTGCAAATGCGACCTTTGCAGACATTTTGTCAGAAGCGAGAAAATATAAACTCAATCTGACGATCGCGCATCAATATATCGAGCAAATGGAGGAAGAAGTGCGCGATGCGGTGTTTGGGAACGTCGGTACCACTATTGCTTTTCGCGTTGGTCCTTTTGACGCTGAAGTGCTTGAGAAAATTTTTGCGCCGACCTTTTCACGTGAAGACCTCGTGAATATCAGTAAGTACCAGATCTATTTGACGCTTATGGTGGACGGGATTGGCTCACGACCTTTCTCAGCAGCGACGCTTGATGCTATACCTCTTCGTGAAGATTCCAACAAAGAACGAGTAATCCGAAGCTCACAAGAATTATTTGGTCGGCCAAGGAAGATAGTTGAAGAAGAAATCAATGCATGGTTTGCGCCAATCACACCGCCACAGCGCCCTCGTCCGCAAGGAGAAGGAGAAGGAAACACTGGGCGTCCGCGCTCATTTATCGAAGAAAGGGCACCACGTTCTGCTGATCGATTTGAAAAGCCACGACCTGAATATAATCGTGATGGACCATCTCGCCCGCGTCCTGCTGGAGATGGAGAAGTACATACTCGTCAGCCACGCCCTCATTCATTTACCGAAGATAGACCACAGAGACTACAACACCAGAAGGCGGAAGAAAAGAAGCCGTTTGCAAGTCTCAAAGACATGCTTGCTATGCTTGAGAGTGGTGAAGTGAAAGAAGTCAAAGAAGTACCTTCTATTCCTCCGCAAACACATCCACCAAGATCTCCTGTGCCGACACGATCTGAGAATAGTCGTCCTATGAGACACCCACAACATGAGCGATCAGCCACACGAGCACCAGTGCAGTCAACTCCTCGTACAATTCCACTTTCGTCATTGAAACAACCACCAGTACAATCACAAAATCTCTCTGCACTCAGAGACGTACTTGCATCAGTGACAAAGGCAACCGAAGCTCCTGTTTCAACACCCGCGCCTCTTCCAAAACAACAAGAAGTACCTAGATCTGCTACCGTTCCTTCGATACAACAGCAAAGAAAAGAAGTCTCGGAAGATGTCCTTCGAAAGATTTTGGAGTAGTGATCTTTTGGTTAGCTATATTTTAAATTTCTTTTATTCTTAATCTGTTACATTTCGGCATATGAAACATATATGCCGTTTTGTTTTTTGTATGCTGCTTATATTGTGTGCTCACAGTACTAGCGCATACTCGCAAGTACTTGTCAGTGAAGTCATGTATGACCTACCAGGGTCAGACAGTAAACGTGAATGGATAGAAGTATACAATAGTGGTGATACAACACTCGACTTTACGAAATGGAAGCTTTTTAAAAAAGAGACTAATCACGGCATCAAGCAATTCAAGGGCAGTACTGTGCTCTCTCCTGGTGAGTTTGCAGTTATAGCAGCAAATGGTGAGCAGTTTATGATTGAGTATCCTCAATACGCAGGTATTCTTTTTACAAGCAGTTTTTCACTTTCTAATGACGGGGGAATTATCGGGCTAAAGGATAGTAGTCTCAATATCGTCCATCAAGTCTCCTATGAGAGTACAGCCGGTGCATCAGGTGACGGTACTAGTCTCCAGAAATTACATGACACATGGAGTGTGGCACCACCGACGCCTGGCCGGACAAATGAACCTGCATTAGCAAAAGATACTGCTTCAGTAACTTCTCCAGAAGTATTGAACGGAATTATTTCAGTTGCCGGTGATCCTATTGCTGGTGAGGTGCTTACATTTACAGCTAATGTACAACATACTGTCGGAGATAAGTGTGTTTGGAATTTCGGAGATGGTACAACGGTACTAGGTACTCTAGATGCTCAAACAGAGCATATCTTTGATTTTGCCGGTACCTATGCTGTTGTTGTTGAATGCGGTGACAAAGCTCCGGTTTCACCATATGCACGTCTTGTGATTACTATTACTGAAAGAAGGGCGCTCACAGAGACGATTACAACACCCATACACAACACTGCTTCTGTAGCAGAAGTACGATCTCTCGATAGTAGTGATCTGATAACACCGGTGGTAGTTACAGAAGGAGAAATCAATAACACCATGTCCGAGAGTTCAAGTGTTTCGCAGACTACTACGGCTATTAATGCAAATACTCCACTTTGGTCATGGCTTCTTGGATTAGCGGGATTTGTGGTACTCGCTGTGATTGCGCTTCGGTTGTTTGGCA